>JBIKUX010000051.1:0-6005 GCA_044347345.1 Bdellovibrionota bacterium
TTTTTAAGCTCTTTTTAGTCACTATTTAATGTCTTATCTTATAAATAAGTACACCTATCCCATAGTTTTAAAATCTCTTACTACAGTTTTTTTATTAAAAGCAAGCTAATTGACAAGTCTTTGGTGGCAGCCATGGGACAAAAGTTCCCGGAGGCCAGTTGTGAGGTTTTCCAGCTTTCAGCAATTGATAACACTCGTAACATTGATGAGATATCTCTTTAAATAACGCTATAATTGAGGGGCGTAATTTATTATTACCGCAGATAACAAAAATCCTTCTTCCTTTCTTCTTCGGAGTGTGTGACCTCAAATATCCTTGTCGTTTAAGTCGTTCCGCTCCCATAACTGGAAGTTTTTTAGCAATTCGCTCTTTATTTAATTCAGCTTCGCCTTCATATACAGCTTCAATAATTCGCTGCCTTATAGACTCTATTTGCTTAGGTTCAGTAATTCCGTAGCATCTTAGCCATGCTAATGGCTTAATTACTAAATTATACTTCTGAGTTTTTTTATTTGACCTTAGTCTTTGCGCCATAGCTCGGTCATTAATCGGAGAAAGTTTGTTATTATTCTTTAGCGACTCAAGATTCGATACCGGAGTCCAATAAGCTTCTATACTCACTTCAGCATCAACAGAGGCTTCGCATGTCTTGAAATACTGCCATGTAGATAGACCAGGATACTCGTCAATACTACTTACTAAACCAGCTTTAGCTGGATTAAGAAATATATACACCATTTGATTGATAGCATCTTCAAGCTCAGCTATCAGAGGAACACTCGGTCCTTTCTCCCAAAGTTGTAACCGATTTAATTTCGTTAATTTGCGCACAGTATCTGTAACTTTCTTCTGATACTCCATGTAAAATCTACTCAACTTCTCAGGATCTGAGGGAATCACTAGTTGATGGGTATGGTTGTTCATATCAACAAAATTACACAGTGTCACCTTGTCGTCTCGTTGAACTCTGGCCAATATGCCAAGAATAAGCTGATTAGTCGTTTCGGTCGGAGGTAACGGTAACCCTTCCCTAGCTCGAGGGATAATCTCATATAGTCTCTGTTCAAATATTACTCTGCGTTGTCTTGGCATAACACACAGATAATCGAAACCTCCTATTAAAAATTGCTAAAAAACTTTTTTCTCAATAAAAAAAATAACCAAACTTATAAATACCTAGTTTACTTCACTCTTCACTTCTACGTTGTATCTTCACTTCTACGTTGTACCAAATTAACCGTTGACGATCATTACGGGGCAGGGAGAGCGTTGGAGGATGCGCTCGACTCGAGCTCCGAGATAGAGGCGATGCTCACCAACTCTAACATCAGTTCCAAGAATAATAAGACCTATTCCATCATTTGCAGCACGCGAAAGAATCACTTCCTCGGGGCTGGAACCAACTACGACGCTACCAGACGCTTGAACGCCAAATGAAGATGCAAGTCCAGCAAGATCCTCCACTACAGCTCTCCCAAAAGAAACTTGTCGACGAACAAGACGCTCGTCTCCATTCGGCTCCTCTTCCACTACTTTAAGGATCACTACCTCATCAGACATCTCACCTAGAAGAGAAAAGCCAATCTCAGCCGCTCGACGTGACGCAACTGAACCATTTGTAGGAACCAAAACTCTTGATAATTCATCGTTTAAATTTACATCCTCATGACCCTGAATAAGAATTGTCGCACATGGCGCAAGTCGCAACACATAATCTATTAAAGGACTAAAGACCGTCACTGGTGATTCTTGCGCTGCTTCGGGTGTACCCATCACTACTAAATCATAACCACCACGACGAATTTCATCGAGAATCTCATCTCCAGCTCTAGTTGAAGTAACTACTTTTCTGTTGAGCCGCTTTATCGCCGAAAAAGTTGGCAAAAGGTGGTCAAGATATTCAGCTACTACAGATTCTTCACCAGGCTGTGCTACTGAAAAAAGCGTGAGTGATATTGAACGTTTTTGTGCAAGCTGTGTTAATAAAAGTGCTTGCATCGCATGCGTAGATCCCACAGCGTTATCAACCCTTGCTCTAACCGGTAATAATACTTTCTGCATAGAACCAATAAGGCCCGATTGATCACGTAACTCTCGTTCAAGTCGAGCTTCTTCCTCTGGATCAACGGGAATACGGCGCAATGCATAACGCATTGCCGGAGGAGCCATAACGGAGGTTATCACTGCTACCATAACAATAGCTGAAAATAGTTCCGCTGATAAAACACCAAGAGAAAGACCTATAGAAGCAACGACTATCTCCATTGAACCACGAGCATTGAGACCTGAGGCATAAAAAACTGCCTCCCAGAGATGAGCTCTAGCACCAAATCTAGCTCCCAAAAACACTCCTACTCCCTTGCACAGTATGGCAACAAGAAGAAGCAGTAGCGCATACTCCCATACTCCGGGAACCAAAAGGGAAGTAACAGATACTTTAAGACCCGCGGCAGCAAAAAAAACTGGTGCAAAAATTCTCAGGGCAATAGCTTCGAGTGAATGAATAACAGATGGCGAAACTTGTGAGCAAAGACTCAATGCCATTCCTACGGTAAACGCTCCAAGTAGCGCTTCAAGATGCAAAGCATGAGAGGCAGCTGAAGCAATAAACATCGCTACTACAATTAACGAAAGTTGCTTTCCCTCTCTACCAGATTGGTGACCTACCCGATCAATAAAAAACTCAAGCACTCGCTTACCAATGGTAAGCATAAACCCAATAAATCCCACCACACTCAAAACAGAAGTAGCTACACCTGATACCGTTATCGAGTCACCCGCTGCCAGCCCAATAACTATAGATAGTAACACCCAGCCTGTTGCATCGTCGATCATCGCTGCTGCTAGAATCGTCTGGCCGATTTTTCGCCTAAAAAGACTAAGATCTAACAAGACTTTAGCTAAGACGGGGATCGCTGAAATAGCCATTGCCGTGGCTAAAAAGAGAGAAAAAACTAACGGAGCACCTTTAGGGCCGTGTAGAGACTCTGGAATCACACGCGCAAAAGAAAATCCAGCTATCAGCGGTATAATCAATCCACCCAGAGCCGTAGCTGTGGCTGTTTTTGCATATCGATAAACTAAGCCAAAATCAATTTCTAGCCCAGTAATCAAAAGAAGAAACATTACTCCAAGTAATGTGAAAGTTTCAAACGCGTGAAGCTGACCAGAACCGTGAGGAAGAAGAGCTGCTGTAGCTTCTGGTACAATAATGCCAAGCGCTGACGGCCCAAGAAGTAGTCCTGCTCCAATCTCTCCGAGCACAGCAGGCTGACCAAATCGTCGGCAAACTTCTCCGAGAAAGCGAGCTGCAAAAAGGAGAATCCCAACTTGTATGAGAAACCATAAAGTTTCAGAGTGAGTAATTGGAGTCATTTTTGTTCCTCAAAGCAATACTACTAACAGTATTGCTTAAAACTAAGCCAAATGTCTCCCTCGTCCCTTTTGAATAGGCAGTGTTAATTAACACCAATGTCAATTAACCAAGTGCCAATTTATTAACCAGTGCCAGTTAACCCATTAATTAGTAATGAATTATAAATGGTCGGCGGGGATTAATGTAGAATCAGAGTCAGTGCCAATCCTTTTCCCAGACTCCATTTTGTATTAGTGGTATCAAGGTACCGTCACTTGTCTTAGCTATCACAGACACAGAATCATCGGATATCATCATGTCAGTATGAACAGAGCTCTCATTTACTCCAAGACGAATAAGCTCACTTTTATCAAGGGTGTTGCCACCTTTAATACAGAATTTGTAGGCCGAACCAATCGCAACATGACAAGCTGCATTTTCATCTAGGAGGATTTCTTCAAATACCCGAGAGGTCTGATAAATTGGCGAATCAGTTCCTACCAAAGCTACTTCCCCTAAAAAACAAGCGCCCTCGTCACTCTCCAAATAGTGCTTAAAAGTCTCGTAACCTGATGAACACGAAAATTCTACAATCTTCCCATTGCAAAAGATTAATCTTAAATCTTTTATCAAAGATCCATTCACAAAAAATGGCCGAGTCACTTTAACTCTTCCCGAAGTAAGCCGACAATCTGGAGTGGTAAATACCTCCTCTGTCGGGATATTAGGACTATATAATCTTCCATCTGCAGCCTGTTCAGAACCGCCTTTAAATATCGCTTCACTTGAAAGGTATACTTTTAAATCCGTGTCAGACCCAATAAAGTGAAGTTCTCTGATATTGGCACTGTTTAAACGCGATGCTCGTTTATGTAGCATTAAGTCGTGATGCTCCCATGATTCTCTAATTCTTGAAAAATGAAAGATATCTTCCCAAAGCTTTGCGTACGATGCCTCTGCTTCGAGCTCTGGATAAACACGCGCACTCCATGCCATTGTTGGAGCTGCAACAACGCACCAAGGAGCTAAGGATTTACCCACCCCATCATCATAAAATCTCTTCTGAGCCATATAAAGTGCATAACGCCGCTTATTGCGCCTAATAGCATCAACATCCTCCAAGAGAGTCGGATATTCAGGACCCAAAATTCTAATGTTAGCGATGCGATCTTCAACTATTTCATCAAATTTGGCTCGTACATATTTCGGTACATAAGTAAGCCCTTCATCTGATGAGTGATTAATATGCAGCCTAGTTAATCTAGGCTCATCAAGCTCCAGTAAAACAGCCTTAGCTCCACGTTGGTAAGCCTTTTCTGCCAACTTAAAACTAAATTCTCTATGACAAACCTCTGCTGCGATTCGAATCACATCTCCTGCTTGTGCGGCCACTCCATTAACAATTATACGCTCAGCATAAGCAGCAAGATCTTCATCATTGATAATCATTCACAAAACCGCAAAAGAAAAATCTATTAATTAAACAATTAATAGATTTAAAGGAAAAATTGAACAACAGCTTAATTAATATTTCGCAAATAATGCATAAATCTCGTAGCATGGGCTCTCGCAACAAACACTCAAATTTACAAGGAAAGAACGCTATTACTGCTACTATTAATGCTATTAATCGTACAATTACTATCAGTTGGGTTCTAATCGTGGGGTTTAGTGCCTACTTTTAGGCAGAATTTATCGTTTAATTAAACTGTAGAGGGTTATCATGGACGAACTTTATTTGCTCAATTACCTTCCCTTTTTTACTACGCGCTCTCATACAGCATCAGCTATAAAAAAAAGGTTTACCACCCCTGCCATAAAAAACACATCCTTCTTAGAAGATCCAGAAAGCAAGGTGCGTGCCGCCATAAATCTGATAGACCAGTATCTACTGCCAATAAGTCAAAATACACTTGATTCTGTTATAATAGAGACCAGCTCACGCGACCCAAATTGTCAAACAGTATTAGTAACCCTAGAGTCTCCATCTGGTATTAAACACACACTCACTGTGCAAACTAAAGATGCTTGCTGGGAACATCACCTATTTTTATCAGCGCTAGAAATTTGCCAAATATATGCCGGTTAACTTGCTTACTAAATAAAATACGGTTATAAAATAATCATTCATATAAAGAGGTCTTTTTAATCCCCTAACCCTTATGCTCCAACAAAATCACGATCCCAATAACAATATTGCCCTATCGCAGCGGTACCATGAGGCTTTTCATCGCCCTCTGACTGAAACAGTGGCAAACTATCTAGCTAACGGAAACTCAGAAGGTTGTTGGGAATTTCGGGCGGCTTTTTGGGCTGCTGTAGCCTCTGAGATTGCCGGGAAGTACTCTGACTCGCCAGAGTTACAGTTAGCTCAGCAAGGCTGTACGACGTTGTCAATTTATTTGTCGTCATTTAATGGAACAAGACCAGATTACAACAGAGCTTTTTCATCCTTAAAGGCAGTATCAAAAGACGCAATAAATGCAGTCGCTGTTACTGCGGTAACAACCTCATTATTATTGGAAATCAGTCTTAGACTACTTGACACTGTTGCTAATATCGGAGGACTACAAGTAGCGAACGCACTACGTGGATTAATTCAAACAGAGATTGAAGAAATGAAAAACAAACTTAACGGTAAATGATAAG
>JBIKUX010000031.1:0-20423 GCA_044347345.1 Bdellovibrionota bacterium
GAAATCAGTCTTAGACTACTTGACACTGTTGCTAATATCGGAGGACTACAAGTAGCGAACGCACTACGTGGATTAATTCAAACAGAGATTGAAGAAATGAAAAACAAACTTAACGGTAAATGATAAGAGACCCTAACAATAGTTTTAACAACTTACCAGCTAAAAAACATTTTCTTAGTAATTAAGCTATATGCTTTACTTATTTTTGAGAGCTGTCGACGAATCAAAAAATAGTAAGAGCGGTTAACCACTCCTCAACTAACTATTTACAAAAGGTCAATTATAAATAAAAGTGCATGCATTTGAGTTTACCTTAGAGAAGGCTTGACAGAGTGTGATAAAATTTTGATCATTATGTTTGGTAACTTGAGAATTATTAGTGGACAAAATTTTTAGTGGACAGTGACCCCCCTAGTTTATATTTGCAAAAAGCCAAGTACTTTAGGTGCCTTAAACTACCGAATGGTATAAGCAGGCTAGTTTATGCAAGCCCGTTAATGTCGGTGCACTAAAGTGAAGAGGGTACAAAGTCAATGACTTGGTCAATCGCTGCAGGCATCGCTGTAGTATTATTTTTAGTATTAGCTAACTTTTACTTCGTTGCAGCCGAATTTGCGATGGTTCGCAGTAGGCCAACAAAATTAAAAGCGCCTGAAGAATCTGGCCGATTTGGCACTCGGTCATCCTTAAAACTCATAGACGATTTAGACTCAAGCCTTTCAGCTATTCAGCTGGGTATAACCGTAGTTAGCTTAATTTTAGGTTGGTACGGTGAGGCCATATTTGCTCAGATGTTTTTAAATCTGTTCAATTTTTTTGGTCATTCTGATGAATTAGCCTGGGCCTTAATATTCTCACACGGCGCAGCCACTACTCTAGCGTTATGTGTAGTGACTTTTTTACATGTTGTGATCGGTGAGTTAGCCGCAAAATCCTTAGCTATACGGTATCCCGAGGCAACACTCAGAGCACTAGCGCCTTTGATGGTATTTCTGACTAAAATTTGCCGACCCCTTATCTTCATCCTTAATGGAGCCGCAAATTTATTTCTTTCTATTTTTGGACTTCGCACAGTTGCTGAAAGTGAAAGGGTGCTAAGTTCTCACGAATTAGCAATGTTGGTGGCTCACAGTTCACAGTACGGGATGCTCGATAAAAATGAAGAAGAGATGCTTAAGGGTATCTTTACTTTTTCTGAAACTGTAGCCAGAGAGGTAATGACTCCTCGCACTGACCTCATTACAGTTCCAATCAATGCCTCTTTTCAACAAGTAGTAACTATTGTATCCAGCTCTGGTTTTTCTAGATTTCCTGTAATCGGTACTGGCACTGATGACGTAAAGGGTCTTCTTCTGGCTCGGGATATCATTGGCGTACTTCAGCAACGCGGTATTTTATCAGCTCAAGAAAACTTTGAAGTAAAGCGTATAATGCGAAAAGCTTTTTTTGTGCCAGGAACCAAGCCCATTGACGATCTTCTTACGGAGCTACGGTCACAGAATGTACACATGGCTGTCGTACTCGATGAGCACGGCGGTATAGACGGAGTAGTAACTCTTGAGGATATAATTGAAGAGATAGTCGGTGAAATTTTTGATGAATCGGACCGACTCGAGCTAGACATAGTCGTGGAAGCTGACGGAGACTCTCTAGTAGACGGCGGAGTATTAGTCTCAGATTTTAATGAAAAATTATCTCTTAGTATCGCCGAGGGCGATTATGATACCATCGCTGGTTTTATATTCGCGGCGCTAGGTCGTGTGGCTATCTCAGGTGATTCCATACTAATCAACCGTAATGGCTTAGTTCTAGAAATAAATGGTATTCACATTCACCCAAATAACGTTGGGGCAAATGAAGAAGAAGAGCTAAACAGCACTGAGAATTTATCTGTTTTATCAAAACAAAAAAAGGTTAGAATCACCGTTCAAGAGGTAGAGGGTAATCGTATTCATCTCATAAGAGTACATCCGATTGAGGATAAGGAGAGTATAAATAGCGACAATACATCTATTGAGCAAGTCGAACTAAAACAAGATCCTCCCTCAAATGAAAGCTCAAATGAAGCCAACGATATGAGTGAATCAGTTAAACCTGAACTAGATGATTTATCTGCTAGTAGCAAAGTAACTGAAGAACTACCTGAAAATTCTTCTTCCCAAGAAAACGAAATTGGAGAGCAATCTCTGAAAAAATCTCTCACTGCTTAGCGCTAGCTTTACTGCTCTCGCATCATTCTCCCTAGCTGGCTGCAACGAGTCGTTTTGTATCGTATTTTATTGCGTCGCACTACCAACTATGAAGAAAACATACAAGTAGTATGATTTTTTTGAGGAGTTTTTCGCAATGAATTTTTTAAGCTGTAGGGGAGTCTACAGTATGCTTCCAAGCGTGATAACTACTTCGCACTAGAGGTCCAGACTCTACATACCGAAATCCTCGTGCAAGACCTTCTTTCTCTAAGAATTTAAATTCATCTGGAGTAACATAACGTCGCACGGGAGCCTGACGCTCAGATGGACGCAAATATTGGCCAATAGTCATTATATCTACAAATGCATCTCTCAAATCATCCATAAGAGATAAAACTTCTTCTACGGATTCGCCTAAGCCTACCATGATACCAGACTTTGTGAGGCATGATTTATCTGCCTCCTTAGCCCATCTTAGGATGGAGAGAGAACGAATGTAACCAGCACCTGGTCTCACCTTACGATATAAGCGAGGAACAGTTTCTATATTATGATTTAGTACATCTATGCCACTTGCCATAATTGTTTCGAGATCTTTTCTCGAACCTTGCAAATCCGGTATTAGTAATTCTATCCGACACTTTGGAGCATGATGTTTGATAGCTTCAACTGTTTTAACAAAGTGCCTAGCCCCATTATCAGTGTAATCATCTCTATCTACAGATGTAATTACTGCATGAGTTAACTTGAGCTCCTTAACTGCGATACCTACCCTCTCTGGTTCAAAAGGATCAAGAGGCTGTAAGGTATCGTTATCACCCTTCTTTACAGCACAAAAATGACATTTGCGAGTACACAAATCTCCCATTATCATGAAGGTAGCTGTATGATGCGACCAGCATTCTCCAATATTAGGACACCTCGCCTCTTCACAAACTGTGTGGAGACTTAAATTTTTTACAATATCTTTTGTTTCGAGATAAGTTGGGGAGCCAGGTGCCTTAACCTTTAGCCAACTGGGTTTTGAAGAATTACTCCCAGCCCGTTCTGTCCCATTTACTGTTTGATTAGTTGGTGTAGTAGAGTTGTCCATAGATTAAATTCTCAATCTCAATCGATGTTTTACGATATGAGAAGTAATGCCGGATTCTCAAGATATCTTTTCAAAGTCTTCATAAAAGTCCCCGCAGTCACGCCATCAATAATTCTATGATCAACGGAAAGCGTTAATCGAAGAAGCTTACCTATTTTGATAGTGCCATTATCCACTACTGGTTCTTCCTTAATTGAACTAACAGCTAAAATACCTCCCTGCCCTGGATTAATTATGGCTGTGAAGCTCTCAACATCAAACATGCCCATGTTAGAAATACTAAAAGTCCCGCCAGATAGGTCAGCACCACTGGGCCGACCTGAGCGAGCCCTATCTACCAAAGCTCGTGATTCATAAACAATATCTGCTAAAGGCAGTTCATTAACGTTGTGTAATACGGGGATAAGTAAACCACCTTCGATAGCAGTGATAATGCCGATATTTATCTGATCTGGAACAAATAACTTATCTTCTTTCATCGAGCTATTTACATCAGGTACCTCTTTTAGAGAGGACGCTGTAGCTTTAATAACTAAATGATTAACGCTTAGTCCCTTAAATCTCTCTTGCTCTTTTAATAAAATCCTGAGTTTCTCAGCCTCATCCATACGCACCGTAGTGGTGAGATAAAAGTGTGGTGATTGCTGAACGCTCTCTTGCATGCGTCTAGCAATAGTTGCCCGCATTTTAGAAAGCTCAACAAAACGACCGCCCTGAGCTTTTTTCATACCTGAGTCAGATATACCTGAATCAAATGGTACCGTAGACTGAGCAACTACTTGCTTTACCTCACTTGTTGGATTTTCGATAACCCTATTGCCACGAGATACATCACTAATAGTAGCAGCGTTACTGCTTCTTAGAGAGGCGGCTAACATTCCTGCCTCTGATATATTAAGACCTTCTTCTAATCTACTGCTACTACTACTTTCCCTAACCGTCGTGCCAACCTTATCTCCATCAAAAGGTTGAGTAGGACTCTTTAAATCACGCTTAACTATCCGACCCTGCGGACCAGTCCCTACTACCTTGGTGAGATCTATATTTTGCTCTTCCGCAAGCCTTCTGGCTAATGGAGACACCTTGACCCGCTCAGTTAATTCTTCAGAAGAATTCTTAACTGTATCTGAGTTAGTATATCCATTTAACGGGCTGTCTTTACCATTATGGTCAGGAGAACCACTATTAGGTTTATTAACAGCAGTCAAAAATTGTGTTGATTGAGCTTGATCAGACGAAGATGACCCTAAAGAAGATCCTAAAGAAGATTTTGGCTGCTCGTTCGGTTCTCCAATTACTGCAATTACATCACCCACTCGGGCTACGTTACCGGCGGCAGTGATAATTTTTAATAAAACACCAGAGTAAAAAGCCTCAATCTCTAAGTTTGCCTTATCTGTCTCGACCTCAGCGAGAATATCCCCTCTCCGAACCGTATCTCCTTCGGAAACTCGCCACTCAACGATTTTACCGTCGTTCATCGTATCGCTTAATTGGGGCATCCGTATCTCTTCAGCCATTGTAAATCCTGCTAAGCCTTACCTTTTCCACTTTGGTAAAGATACGTTATTTTGCGATTACTCTCAATCATATGAAATTCATTAGATCTCTGGGTTATTAGATCTCTCTGGACTAATTGAGCTATCAGCAACGATAAACTAGCCACATACCAAATAATTTTCTTTACTCCACATACTTCAATACTTCCCCAAGCGACTAGGCGAGCAGATACCAACCCAAGGATGAGTATAAAGTTTATATAATCTAAGCTTGGAGTTTTTAAAGATACAGAAGTAGATTCTAGTAGCTTATCTATTTCTTGACTTAAAACTTTTTTGTACCCAAAAAATAATAAACAAAAACTCACTACTAAAAGCAGGGGAAACTTATAAAGTCTAATTGTAAGCTCTAACACAGAAATTAATCCCATTAGAACGATTGTACACTTCAAGATAAATTTAGCTCGATGCCTATCCACATCAATTTGCGGCAAGAATTTATGGTTAATAAAACTTATCCACATCTCTCTGAAAGCACACATCACACTAATGAGAGTAGCTATTAAAATGAAAGGAGCTAAACTATCAGAGGGAACTATAAAACCGATAAATTTTAATAAGATAATATCAAGTGCATAAGAAGCCACAAGCAGAGCAACCACACTTTGGTTATACTGAGAACGGCAACCGCTAATCATGGTGACACTCAATGAATAAAACCTCTTCTTTCACTTCTCTTCACAAAGTAACTCCCATGTTAGATGCAGCTCAGCCGCCACTCTCTGTCTCTGAGCTTACTACACTCTTAAACAACACGCTTGAACAGAAAGTAGGCATGGTTTCATTTCAAGGAGAAGTAAGCCAGATTACACGAGCTAATTCAGGGCATCTATATTTTTCAATCAAAGACCCAAATTCAGAGCGAGGTAATCAGCTCCCAGCTGTTCTATGGAAGAACGTTGTTAATACGCTCACCTTTAAGCTTGAAGAAGGAATTGCCGTAATTTGTCGCGGAAAGCCTAACGTTTATTTAGTAAATGGACGTCTTCAAATGTTGGTGTACGAAATTATTCCAGCTGGAGATGGATTACTTAAACAAAAATTTGAAATACTAAAAAATCTACTTGCCTCAGAAGGACTTTTTACCACTGAGCGAAAACGTCCTCTCCCTTTCTTTCCTAAAGTAATTGGCGTAGTAACCTCAGCAACAGGAGCAGCGCTTCAAGATATTATCGCAAAACTTGAAGAACGAATGCCTTCTATTAAAGTTTATCTTGCAGGAGCGCGAGTCCAAGGTGAGGGAGCAGCTCAAGAAATTGCTAGTTCTATCAAATTACTATCTCAAATAGAGGCTATAGAAGTAATAATCGTGGCTCGTGGCGGAGGCTCTTTGCAAGACCTTTGGGCTTTTAATGAAGAAGTGGTAGTGCGTGCAATATTTGCCTCAAGAGTACCAGTTGTTTCAGGTGTAGGGCATGAAGTTGACGTTACCTTAAGTGATCTTGTAGCTGATTACCGCGCACCTACTCCAACTGCAGCAGCTGAAGTAGTCGTACCAGATGCAAAAGAACTTAGCTTAACTCTAAACTCTCTCACTAAAAGACTTTTTAGTATTGAACGTAATCTAAGCTCAGCTGAACAATCTCTTGATGAAATTTCTCTACGGGCAGAGGTAGCAATTAAAGGATACTTCTCTCTTCTTCGTGCTCATTTTAAAGTTGGGATCAGCCGTATTAATAGTCTCAAACCCTCAACCATTCTCTTATCACTTTTAGACAAAATTAACTTTTATGAAGGTAATTTAAACACCCAATTTTTGAATATATCACTACAAAATCGCGAGATACTTAATAATCTTAATAGTAAACTCAAATACTCATCTATTCCAATGAAACTCAAACTTTATAATGAGCGGCTAATTCACAGCTCTATTCGCTTAAAACAAGGTCTAGATCGCACTATGTCCAAGCATCACGAGACAATAAGTTATTTTGAACAAACTCTCTCGGCAATATCTCCTCATCGAGTTATAGAGAGAGGGTACGCTCTTATCCTCAAAAAGGGTAAGGTAGTTAGCGATGTAAACTCACTAGATAATGGAGAAGAAATTGAAGCCAAACTCTCAAACGGACAAATCACAGCAACAGTAAGTAATATTTTACCCAACCCACAGTGCCCAAAAAATTACTGATAAACAAATCAATATAAATAAAATAGTAGTAACTGTTACATTTAAAACTAAAAAAATATTATGGACTCTAAAAAAACACTTTCAGTCGATTATTTACTTGGTTTATCAGAGGGCGACCTACAAGAATTGCTCATCAGTATCACTTTTGAACAAGGACTCGCTCTTTTGGAGCAGCTTGTTCAAAAGGTCGAATCAGGACAACTTCCTCTTGAGGTAGCCGTTACCTCTTATGAAAAAGGTGTTGCTGTAGCAAATAGACTTCGTGCTCTTCTACACCAAGCAGAAGAACGAGTGAGAATGGTCACTGTTTCAGAAGGAGGAGTAGCTCTAGCTAGTATTTCTAATACTACTTCATAGGGTATACAAAATATTATTTTGTCAGGTTTTTTAGTACTAGTTAAACCGATAACATTAAAACCGAGAGCCTATCGAAAAATGTAGCCTCACTGAAGGCTCGCCCTCTTTTTGGTCGAGAGGAAACCCTAAATCTAAACCTACAGGACCAATAGGAGAAAGATATTGAAGGCCCCAACCTGCGCTTACTCGTTGGTGATCTATCTCTGCATCTAATTTACGAAGGAATACGTTACCACTATCAAGAAATAGATGAGTTGAAAATCTATTATCCACAAGATAGCGAAGCTCAGCGGAATTGTACTGTGTCATATCGCCTCCTATTACAGCACCCATGACACCACGCGGCCCAAGAGAATTTTCACGGAATCCTCTCACTGTTCTTCTTCCACCAAGATAAAAACGTTGCGTAATTGGTACAGCTTGAGTATCAGCCCAAGTGTTAGATATTCCAAACCGACTTGTAAAGCCTAATGAAAATCGCTCAAATACTGCACTCCCGGGCAATACAGCGGAAAGTCGTGAATCAAAAGTGCCAAAGTTTGCCTCAGAACCAAGCATCTCAGAGGCAATTTTAATTTCACTTGTAAATGCTACTCCTTCTCGAGGATCTAAGGGATTATCCCTATAATCAATAATAACCCTACCTATTAACGCACTAATTGTAACTGAATTAATATCTAACGGTGAGAGAACTGCATCCGAAGAAACATTTGTAAGCTCATCAAAGAAAACTGAATGACCAAGAAAAAACGAGATATTTTTCTCTTGATCAGAATTAAAATACGAAAGTGCAGACAAACGGGCTAAATCGTACTCTTGGTTGAATGCAACAAGACGCTGAAATCCAAAATCATTAACCCAAGTATAATCAGTCTGAAAAGCCTGTGGTACTGAGAAAATTAAACTTGATGTTCCACGACTTATTTCTTCAAGTCGTGGCTCATAATATAAATCAACTTTCAGAGATAATAGTTTACCATCTGAAAAAAAGGAGCGATCCGAAGCTTCTGTAAAAAAATGTGCTCCAAGTTCTGAATTAGCTCCAGCACCCACTACAAGCGACTGTAACGGTCGCTCTTCTACATCAAGCACAAGAGTCTCTGAATCATTATCAAGTGCTCCATCTAAGGAAGAAGTACGAATCCGACTAAATAATCCCAATCGATATAATCGCCGAACACCTTGTCGAATATCATCAGCACTCCAAGGGGAACCTGGATGAATATCCAAGGTTTTTAATATCACGTCATTTTTAACTAACTTATTGCCCTTGATTTCAAGTTTGTTAATGGTCGCTCTCTTTCCTGGATGAACCAAAACAGTAGCATCATTATGCCCGCCTACCCCCATATCAAAAATAAGTGATACTGATGAAGTAAAAAATCCCCTTTCCTTGAGTATATTTGCAACTCGCTCAATAAAACGATTAATCCGAGGCACAGAATAAGGAGGTTCTGGAAAAGGTATTAAAGATCCTAAAAATGGCATTCCATCCATCTTTAAATTTTTGGTAGCGGTAATCTCACCTAATTTAACTTCGTAAATAACCACAAACCGAGCTTTATTATCTATATTTGTAGCAACAGATACATTAGCATCTCCATATCCCAAGTCGGATAAAGTGCCAAGAAGTAATGAAGTAAAGGAAACTTTAAGCTCATCTGTGACTACGGTAGGGTTAAGATAAGGATTGAGATCAGATATCCCATGCAACTTTTTAAGATGACTTAGTAGGCGTTTTTTTCCTATAGCTTCAATTCCATATATCTTAACTAAATTGGTGCTTCTCTTAACTCCTTCATTTACCTTAATTACAAAAGTTCTTTTATATGCTCCAAAATCTGACTGATTTTCGGGCATGCCTGTATCCAATATCTCGTCCTGCGACACCTCGTGAGTCTCTACAGAAGCCTCCTGAAACCCCTCAAGTCGATATTTTTCAAGGATACTTTCTTTCAACAAACGAACAACATTAGAACCATAGGGTTGAAGCCTGTCTGTGCGATAAAGCGGTTCAAGAAGTATTTCATCCGAAAATTCATTATTACCCTCTATCTTAAAAGATAAGGGCATACCCTCTTCAAAGGACACTTCAATAATGGCTTTGCCGTTATCATCAAGCTGTGATTTATCGCGATAAGCTGCCTTTACTCGGGCACCAAAATACCCTTTTAATCTCAATAATCGAAGTAAACGACGCTCCAGTCTCTCACGCCTACCTTCAGTGGCATATTCATCAATTGGCAAGAATTTATCTATCTCTTTTTGAACAATGCCTATTGGTAGACTTGAAGGTATAATAATCTGCCCTATCTTATACTGACTCCCTTCATTAATCGTAAATCTTAATTTAAGACAACGAGAATCTCTCTCCTTTTTGCAGGAAGCTTTTATCTCAGCATCAAAATACCCTCGCCTACGATAATACTGAACAAGAGAACGCTCTCTAAGCGGAAGCTCATTTACAAATATTCGTGTACTCGCATTAATTCTGAGTTCTTTTTCAATTTCCGCTTGAGTTATACTCCAATTTCCCCTTGCCTCTATAACTACCTGAGGCTCATTTGCATCAATAATTGAAAATCGAAGATTACTTTCTACGCCAGGCTCTACCTGTCCTATTAAAGTCCTAAAACCTCCGTCAAGACTTGTATGAGAAAAAATCCTCCAGCGCAGTAAAAAATCACTTTGCGCGAATGTATCGCTAAATACTCGTGAAGCAGATAACACCACCGAATCTGTGAGTCGCTTTTCTGCAAAGACTGCCGGATCAAGTGAGCCAGTGGCAGGATTAAAGGTTGGTTCTAAAAGAATAGAATCAATGCGAGTCAGATTATATACGACATTTTCGAGAAAAAAAGTCGTATCTTTTCTTCCAATCGATACATCCAGATATTCTAACCCTAAACCCAAACTAACAGGCCCTTCACTTACTCCTCCACCTCCTGAAGCCAACATCAATAGTAACTCTTGCTCGGAATATCCACGATCAGAAGAAAAGCTAATCTGGGGTGCAGATACGGAGCCATCCACCTCCAAAAATACAAGTACAGTCTCTCCTTGCCAGCTACGAAGAGTAGCTTCACTTAAGAGATCTATCGTCGGAATGGTCTTTCCTGGCTCAAAGGTCAGTGTCGCTGAGGTAATATCGAACCGACGATTACGAAGACCAAACCATCCACCTATCGTTTCTATACGACCTGAAAATCGCGGCTCTGCTAATGTCCCCAAAACACGAAGTGCTCCACTAAGCTCAATTTGTGCCCAATTAGTTAGTATTGAAACATTCTTGGGAGCCTTAATAGCTACATCAAGGGCAAGTGGCGGGGCTGATGCTCCCACACTCCGCTTTGCCACTTCAGTCATTGACTGTTTAGGACGACTATCAAGTAAAAATTTCAAAATGTCTTGAAGAATAGTCCGAAGAGTGATGGTTTTTGCAAATTCAGCTGAAGCTACTTCCACCTCCCCCTGTATAACAGGCTTACTATCAGATAGCTGAGAAAACAGAAGATTTGCGTCAAAGGTTACAGATGTTTCCGGTGAGGGTGTAAAGAAAGCATCTTGTAACTTTACTCGTGCATAAGAGCTGGTAAAATCACTGAGATGTATCTCTCCATCTACTGAAATTAATCCACCATTAAACTCACCCGAAAGAGCCGAGGCTGAAATAACATCACCTTCTAGCTTTAGCGACCCTGATAAATTTGTGACATCAATTCCAGAATCGGCAAAAATAACTCCTCCATTTGCAATTTGTGCTTGCCCAGTAAGCCTGGGATTCTTAAAAGAACCAGTAACGTGGGCATTTAGTTGCATTGACCCACGCACCTCATCAGCAGAGGGGAAAAATGGAGCAAAAGCCTCAAATTTGAGCTGCCCATGCATACCAACATCGAGCCCCTTGTTAAGTTCATATTTTCCTCCTATTCGAGTAATAGCTCCAAGAGATGCAAGCTCAGTAGGTGCAAACACAAAAGTACCGTTAGTTATTGGCGTGGATTCGCGACTAACAACAGATAAAGGATGACGACACCCAAAAAATCCGGAAAAAGGGGATAAATTACCGTTACCGCGCATAGGCATAACGGGCATGAACGTATACTTTAGTCGGCCATTAATCTTAATACAGGAGTTAGTAAACTTAGATCCTACTGGCGCAAAATTAGTCAAAGATATGTCAATGCTGATAGGGTTTCTTGAGTTTGCCGCCCCCCTGAGAGGGATAAAAACTAAAGCTCGTACAGACTCTAACTTATCCTCGAGCGATACTGACAAAACATCATTTTTCGTGGTCACAGAGAAGGGAATCTTCTCTAATCCAATATCAGGCGTAATGGATGTCATTATTCCACTTCCTGAGACATAAAACGTCTGAGTAAGAATATCGCCACTAAACTTTGCCTGCCCCGATAAACTAGCGAGAGAGGATAATGAGCCATATGCCCAATCAAGCAACTTGATATTCCCCTCCACAAGCAACCGCTTTTCTCCAAATGCTAATTGCATCCCACTTTGTAATGTTTCACTTTTTAAATCATTAAAAGCGTTTATATTGAGAGTAAGAATATCTGAGCGAAAATTAAAATTACCTTTGATTTTTGCTGGCCCAATCCGTTGATTAAATGCACTAAGCAATGGAGAATTAACAAAAAAAGTTATCCCTTCAGACTGAAAGCTTAGTGAAATACTTGGTGATTCAACTGAAAAATTACCAAAGGAAAAATATGTGGCGTCTAATTTTATTTCACCAGAAAAACGATTAGGCTCAATAGTAACATTAGATTCAGACCGAACTTTAACAAGCGGATCTGATGAAAAAAAATCAGATAAACTTATTTTATAATCACTCTCAACGATTACGGCATTTACTTTCGCTCCTAACTCCCTACATTGAAGCGTAGAATTTTCGGCCAACTGTACAGTAAGCCCTGAAGAGCCAGTAAAAGCATCCCCAATTAATTTAATTTCATCAAGCGTTCCTGCAACTCTTAAAGAAGCTCCCATATTGCCTTTAAGGAGCGGCTCAAGATTAAGAAAGCTCATCGATAATCCAGCTCGAAGTAAGCCGCTTAGCGAATTTTTTCTTTCTATATCTACTCCCCCCGAGTAGTGTGCGCTAAATTGTGATTCTCCAGATAGTAATAAATTCGGCACCTCTACCAATGGTTTACCTGTCTTAAATTCGGTGCTTAATTTTCCTAAACTTACGGTTCTATTTGATTCTTTTAGATAAAGACTAACGTTTTCAGCTGATGGAATAATTGAAAAAAGACCAGTATTTTCTCTATCAACTTCTACTGTAGCATTAACTACTCGGGCAATCACCGATCCAAAATCATGCTCCAAAAATGCTGGTAAAAGACGAAGTTTATTTAAACGAACTTTAACAAAGGGTTTTGGTGTATCGGGAGGTGAATCACTTGTTAAGTGATCAATAAATTTAAAAATAGCACTTGTTGGTGCAAAAGCTTTACTCTTGGCATCTTCAAGAGTTACCTCTGAGAGATCAACAATCGGAGGGTAAATTTGACTAACGGCGAACTTGGCTCTAAGTAAGCCCACGTGAGTCTCAGGTCGTCCTTTTTGCGACAAAACTATTCTTCGAGCAACTCCATTCATTCGCAAAAGGTGAATACGAAATTCCTCGGCAGTAATTAAACATTCCCCCGCGCAAGATCTGGAAACCTCATCTTTTATAGATTGTAAAATTATGTGAGCTAAATAACCCTGCAGACTAAAATAAAAACCAAGAGATATACCAATCAATATACCTAACAATAGTAATCTGCGAGCTGAAGACCACGGATACGTCATAACAAAATACAATCAGCAATAAATAAAACCGACAATACTTTTTGTAATTACTCCAATAACAATGTTTTTATTCATAAAGGACTCCCGAATTATCTTTTAACTAGATACTATAGGGTCAGAAGGGTAAGTTGACCAAGCTACTCTTAGTAGATTGCTACCAATGCTTGTAAAATCGGTGGCACTAACTCGCGAGAGAAAATTTTCATGAAACGGTTAAATAATAACGAGCCTGTAACAATTCTTTTAGCTGAGGATGATCAGGATCAAGCATCAATTTATAAAATGCGATTTAAAGCTATCGGCGCCCAAGTTGACCTCGCCAACAACGGACATCAAGCTCTTGAGTATTTGGAAAAACAAACTCCGGATCTCCTTATTACAGATATTATGATGCCAGTAATGGATGGATATGAATTAGTTACAGAACTGAGGCAGCGCAAAAATATGTTATATTTACCGATAGTCGTGCTAACTGCTGTAACAGATGTTGACAATAGGGAGAAATTTTCTCCCTTAAATGTAGCTGATTTTTGCGAGAAAACTCTAAGATGGAAAGTTTTTCAAGAAAGAATAATTAAAATACTTAAACAACAAAAGATAATCGCCTAAAACAAATTTATTGTGTCTATGACTTTATCAGAAACAAATAAAGCACTCGTTGGAGAATATTTAGCAGCACGTATAGCTGACGGAGCCTGTATCGGTGTAGGCACTGGCAGCACAGTTGATTTAGCAATAATAGCACTTGGCAAAAGAGTCAAGGAAGAAGGACTTCGAGTAACAGTTGTACCTACGTCAATCGCTACAGCGCAGAGATGTTTTGATATGGGACTTCTGGTAGCTTCGCCATTAGCATTTTCTTTACCTCTTTCATTATACTTTGACGGTGCAGACGAAGTAGACCCAGACTTGCGACTCATTAAAGGAAGGGGAGGAGCATTACTGCAAGAAAAAATTATTGCAGCATCGAGTTTAACTTTTATTGTTCTTATAGACTCAACAAAATTAGTAGATAAACTCGGGGCTCGGTGCGCTATCCCGATTGAAATTATTCCTTCTTCACTTCCTTATGTAACAAATCAGTTATATAAAATAGGGGCTACCTCTCTCAATTTACGACAGGGGAAAGAAAGTAAGCATGGACCAATAATAACTGAAAACGGAAACTTTATTATTGATGCATCGTTCCCAGAAGTTCCTGTAAGCCTAGAAGCAGAGATAAAAAGTATTATAGGCGTAGTCGAGCATGGAATTTTTTCTGGACTTGCCACTGAAGTGCTCATAGCTGAGAATGGGGGGGTAAGGAGTCTGACTGGCAAACACAGCAGCAACCAGAATAGCAGTAACCAAAATAGCGGAAACTGTACCGATACGAACTAACACAGCGCCTTTACAATTTAAAAGGCAAAATCAGCATCCTGAAGACGGTAAGTCACTTATATATAATTCTGAGCCGTCGCCATACCGTTCCCATAAAATGACCCTTTTACCTTCACAAGAGTTTGCCATTATGGAATGGATAGTACACCCGGCGTAATTACAATTTGGATTATTACTGAAGGTGAGCTCCACCTTTGGTGGCAATCTAAATCCTGGTAGTAATCTAGAGGTAACAGAATCGAATGGTTTATCTGAATCCTTTAGAACGACAAAATGTGGTAGAGTCTGTTGTAGTGATAACTCAGTTAAGGAAGCTGCGAGTGCCAAACGACTTTCCTTGACAGCTTGCTCAGCTACTTTATGAAAGGATTTTCGTTGTAATATTAAGAATGAAGTAACTAAAATGACTGCTAGTAATATGATAAATCCAAGAATAGAAATTAGATGAGTGACAATTCCACCGTTGGAATTTTTATAAATATAAGCAGCCATTCAGCCTATTGCTAACAAATATGAGATTCACCTTATTACTTAATTTTTACCGATGACTTTGGAAGGGTCGGCTAGTCACTTAATTATCTAAATAAAAATTTTGTTAAAAACAATCGCTGAACCTTATCATTTACTTACTTTTTTTAGCTAAGAGTCAGACAAAATTTATACCATAATTTCTATATAAAAATTTTGAATTATTGATTCTAGTTTATTATCTGAACATGATTACCTTATGTCGATGATTCCAATTTTTAACCGCTTTAATCAGACAAAAATAAACTTACTATCTTTTTTTATCTGGGGATGTGGAGTGTGTTTTTTTTACGCGCTCATAGCTGGAGGTATTTCCTTTTGGGATGCACCGGAAGATCCCTTAAGCCACACTATACCCAGATATCATATTATCTGTTTTGCGATTGTTTTATTAGGATTAGGAATCACAAATTATTTTCTGATTGAAAATCGACAAAAAACTTTAATTAAACAAAAACGGCTATTAAAAAAGAGTTGGACAGTGCCACTCGCCGCACTACTAATAATTTTTTTTATTGGCGATTTTTTAACTCGAAAATACGTTCTATTTCCAGGACCGACTATTCGAGGAGAAATAATCCTAGGTATGATACTCAGCTGGGCTCTAACAAGAGGCTCGCCGAGCTTATACCAGATCCGTTTTTGGACAATAGGTACGGCATTACTAGCTTTTATACAGCTACTTTTACAAACAAAAGGTAAACCTATATTTACAGACGACCATGCAACTTTTTATTTACGCCTTAGCCTCTTAATAGAGCAATTTCCATCCGTTCCGTTTTTTTATCCACTCTGGAACGGTGGTATTGATGCCCGAGATTTTTTTGCTACCGGAAGTCTTGGAGTATTTTTGTTATTTGCTCCACTTTTTTATCTGATACCTCTTAATCTAATCTACACACCTATTGTCAGTAGCATTCCATTTATAATAGCACCTCTCTCTACTTTCTGGAGTGCTAAACTTTTGGGTTACTCACAAAGAAGCGCCCTAGTATCAGCATTATTAGCACTGTCTCCTTCATTTCTCTGGCCTAAATGGTATTTAGCCTACGGAACACTGGGATTTCTTCTTTCATGCTCCTTGTTTCCGCTATGCGCCACATTTCTGCTTAGATTTGCGGATAAACGACTTACTATATCTTGGCCTGAGGCTATTATCTGTTCCCTGGTAACGTCTATTGCCCTCATGTGGTCACCAACAGGTTTAGCATTACTACCTTTACTAGCTTGGTGTGCCCTTAAAATTCCTCAATGGTACCAATCTCGAGTGCACTTAAGTATTGTATGTTTAACTACAGCTATAACTGTACCTTGGGTATTACTATTTATTACCTCTTCCCCCATATTTTCTTTTATATCCCAAGCTACTCAGCGCGGAAGTGCGGAAATACATGCAGAACACCAAACTCGCACATCTCCTGTTACTGTTGCTTCGATTAAGCAGAAAATAAAACGTATCATTACTCAAAATGGCAACGCCATTAATCCAATTCTCGCTGTTTGCGGAACATTAGGTTTTCTTCTTACTAATCGTAAAAATTTTTGTATTTTTTTTATCCTACCCCTTTGGCTTCTAAGCGTGGGGATATTAGGCCCATTACTTAAACCTCAGCTTGAGCTAGATCGTCTCTTACTATTTCTTGCATTACTTGGAACAGTACCAGCTGGACATTTAATTGATAAAATTTGGAGATTAAAAGCTTTACAAAAAACTCTACAATTTAAGAAAACGAATCTTACCATTTTTATTATTACTATCATTTTAGGAGGCTTCTTCTTTTCCACACCATTTGTATTAAGCGCGATTAGCAGAAATAGATCTCTTGAGCAATCAACAACACTAGATAAAGAAGTAGAAAATCTTGCATCTGCCATTGCTAGTGGAGCACAACAGGGAAGAGGCTTATTTACTGGCTTTGTACTTCATGAATTATCTGGCGGACATTTGGCTCCTCTTACTCTCCTATCTGGTACACCGTTAATTGCCCATAGTTGGGCGCATAATATGTGGCGATATAATGATGTAATACCGGACTCCTTTCAATTAGAGGGCATTAAAGGATTAAAAGATTATTTGAATAAAATGAATGTAGGTGTTGTGATTGCACACGAAAGGAAGTGGAAATCATTATTAAAAGATAATCCTGATGACTTTTTGCCAATCTATAAGGGACGTTGGTTTACAGCATTTAAACGAACTTCTTTTACCTCAAACTATTTTCTGGAAGGGCAAGGCGTTGTTCTTGAACAAAACACAAGTTCAGTACGAATTCGCATTGACAGCACAGATGGCATTTTAAAATTTTCCTATTTTCCATTTCTTATGCTAGAAGGATGTCAAATTTTACCAGTGATTATACATTCTGGCACTGGTGGCACGATGATACGCTATAAAAATTGCACGAAAGGAAAAGAAACTATTCTTCGTTCGGTCGCGCCATTTAACCGTTTCATGAAAGTCCTTGGTAATTCTTTATAATTCAGCAAAAAGTAAGAGAAATTTGTGATTCTAGGCATTGAAGTAGACTCTTATCAGTCCCTATCTGACGATATCTTTCGTGAAGTGGTAAATTTTACGACAAATATGTTTTTTATTCGTTGGGGCGGTATTGGATTAACAGCTCTTTTCGAAAACCCAATCAGCTGGGCTGTTGTTTGGCTTACAGGGTGGTGTTGGTTAACAAATTCATATATTTCTGGTGTACTACGAGGTACATTTATAGGGAGTATTTTATTACTTTTTTTTGGTCTTGATACAGCCGTTCTGCCAGCATTGGCTACATTTCCCTGGATAATGAGCGTCTTCCGAGATAAGCCTTACAAACTTCTCATATGCGTAGCCTCTAGTACCGTTAACTGCGCACTTGGATTAGGTCTATCTTTAGCAAGCTATCTACTTGCAGTCGTAACAGAGATCATACGTACTAGAAGTTTAATCTCTTTTTGCGAAGAATCCAGATTTACAAATAATATAAATCACACAACTAGTGCCACTCATATTAGCGACAAAATCAAAGAAAAAGTAAGTACAAATAATAATAACTCATTGAACCAACGTTACTTCTCCATAGGTTTATTGATACATTGTACAGCTCTTTTAGCTGTACCTTATCCGACTGATTTACAGTTTCCTAATCAAGCCAAAGTAGTACCAGACGACGGAGTTTCTGGAATGGTTCGGCCTTTACTTGGCAAAGGCTCTCCTATTCCTTACCTAGATAACGAGACTATAAAAGAAAGATTTAGGTTTTGGATAATACTTAGTCTGATGATTGTTAATGCTCGAATACTTGTAACACTACCGAGCACTGTAAATTACTTTTCAAAAATTCGCCCATTTTTACCAAAATTCTCCAGCGTTACGTTTATTTATCTAACGTTTACCAGTCTTCTCCTAACACTTGTCACCGCTGACTTATTTTTACCAAGTAATTTGGGAGAGATTGCTCCGCTTGCCACTATTCGTAGAATTATACCTCACTTATTCTTTTATTCTTTATCTCCACTGTGTTTTGGCGTAGCAATTATTGTCTTCCTTTCTCCGCTCATAACTCCCCTTACCACTACATCAATGCTCTGGGCAAACACAGTAACGACACTTTTATTAGCTTTATCACCTTCTCCACTCTTACACCGAATAGGCAGTGAGAAAGCTTTTAAGAAAGATGATGCGGCCTATAAAATAGTAAGCCCTGGCTACGCAGTAGTACGAAGACTTATCGACTGTACAGGTAAATCTGAATTAGCCCGTACATCAAGTTTAAAAGAAATTACCCCACCGATATCTCAAATTATCTCAGGAGGAGGTAATGATAAAATATCTGCTTTGCAGGATGGAAACCTTAATTCACGATGGACTTACGGAGAAGGAAAACAACTTGGCAAAGAGTGGCTAAAATTAACCTTAGTTGAGCCTACTTTACTTAGTGGAATAAGACTTAATACTGGATCCTTTACTACTGACTTTGCCAGAAGCATTCAAATCACAGAGTGCGATAATCCAACGACAATTTTATATAAATCTTGCGACTGGCTTGGTCCAGCGTACTTAACTAAGAACAGTATTCCTTTCTTTGGATCTCAATCCGATACTACCTATGTATTTTTACAGCCAACCGTAGTCCAATGTTTGAAAATTGAACAACTCGGCGTAACTAACAAATTTGACTGGTCGATTACTGAGATTCAATTTATTAAAAAAGTACCCTGACCATAATTTAACAACTAACCAAAGTTGAACTCAGATTAAAAATTTAATTTTGGTTTCCTAATATTAATCTTATACAGTCTAAAATTACTCATCCTGCTCAATATCACTCATCTTGGTCGATATCCCATGATTCTTCTTCTGAGGAAGAATCGCCTTTAGTGGCATACAATTTTTCACGCCGCTCAAGTTCCTCTTTCGCTTCTACAGTATACTGGGCAACTGGACGAGCCCTAAGTCTCTCTACAGGGATATCTTCCCCAGTAAGCTCACATACCCCGTACGTTCCATCATCAAATTTACTGAGAGCATGGAGAATTTTATCGAGAAGCTTTTGCTGGCGAGTTCCTAGCTTAGATATGGCATTCTGGGATATCTCGATTGAAGCATAGTCGACTGAATCACCTGACAATTCTTGCACGTCTTGTTGTGAATTTTTTTCAAGCGACTCAAGTTGTTGGACTATTTTTTGGCGTTCAGCCAACAAAATTTCTTTTAACTCGAGGAGAGCTTTTTCACGAGCAGCTTTGTTCTCGCCTGATGATGGTTTCTTAGCCATTTTTACCCTTTTACATCTCTATTATAGAGGGAACATCACAACCAACTATTCAACAGGATAGGTAACACTACCCTATCAATTAAAACACGAACGCTTTAAATTATCTTACAGCATATATTAAATAAATGTTTCAAACCGTACAACACTTCCTCTACCGTGGCAATGATTCATTCGCTATAGTGAACACTTAATGCAATTCTGAAGAAGACCATGATCACTGTGAGCCAAGGTCAGGGGAATATTTTACCCTTTATCGAGGAAATTGACCCAAGAATAATTACTAATACTAGCCGACGACAACAGGTTCAAGATGCTATCGCAAATGGTACTTGCTATTTGGCTATTATCAAAGAAGAGATTAAAGGTTATGCCATATTTGATTATAGGTTGTTTGGATACGGCTTTTTATCTGAGCTTTTTGTTCCAGAAGATTCTGATTTTAGAGCTGAAGTATTCACTGAATTAATCAATTATCTGAGTACTATCAATTTATCACCCGTAATTTACGGAGCTGCTAATGAATCAGACTCAAACCGGATTCAGCTTTTAATGTCACTCGGATTCAAAACTAGTGGGATTCTTTACACAAAAGAAGGAGCA
>JBIKUX010000020.1:0-50224 GCA_044347345.1 Bdellovibrionota bacterium
ATTTTTGGGCATCTTGGTGTGTACCGTGTAGAGAATCTCTGCCTTGGATAACTTCTCTCACCAAAGAAATCACTAATATTCCATTAAAAGTAATTACTATAAACCTCGACGAAGATTGGGATTCTGCCCAAAAATTACTATCTGAGCTTAAAATTCAATCATTAAACGTTCTTAGAGACTCAAACGGAACTACTCCTGAAAAGTATAAAGTCAAAACCATGCCCACCTCTTTTGTTATTGATCCAGCCGGTAAAATCATTGCCCGTATAGATGGCTTTACTGACAAAGAGAAAGTCGTAGTAACAGATCTATTAAAATCCCTTCACAAAGAATAAGAGCAGGAGAACTGTAATGAATCGCTTTCGGTGCATACTTTTAGCAATATTTATGATCACAAGTCTTCCTTCATGTACTGACGTTAAGCCTTGGCAAAAAGGCAACTTAGCCCGCCAAACAATGTCTTTTGAACCTTATCCAGCTGAAGCTCAATTTAGGCGTCACGTATATCAATCACGAGAGGGAGCTAGTGGAGGATACGGTGTAGCAATAGGGGGATGTGGATGCAACTAGTCAAAGGGATTTCAAAATAAGGGCAGTATGCGGAATGGTTCTAAAATTCGATTATTAACGGAAGCAGTTATCGGCCTTCAAAGTGCGATGATAGCCAAAGAGGTGTCAGCACAACAATCACCAGTCGAGCCAATGATCGAATTTTCTACTTTTTTTTATGAAGACTGGCAACGTGGCAGCCAAGATAGAATGCAAGTTTTTGCACCAGTATCATATTTTCAACTGCCACTGAGTGAATCATGGAGCACACGAGGAAGTGTAGTTTACGATTCTATGTCAGGTGCCTCACCTATGTATCACGATACGCTATCTGGCGCTTCTGGCCTTGGCATTGAGGATAATCGGTGGGCTGGTAATTTAATGTTAACAAAGGGTTTTGAGGGATTTGACTTATCCGTAGGACTTGAAACCTCCAGTGAGGATGACTTTACAGCCTATGGTGGCTCATTAGCATCTACAGTTTGGTCAGCTGATAAAAATTCTTCTTTGCAATTTGGATTTAGTCATGGCTACGATGAGATAACATCAACAAATAATCCTCTTCTAGACGAAAATAGACAAACTTGGGGTGGTTTAGTTGGAGTGACGCAAGTTTTATCAAAATCTTCAATTATTCAGTTTAATCTCTCCTATTCCACCTCTGATGGGTATCTAACAGACCAATACAAAAGTAATGACAAAAGACCAGCAAGCCGAGATATGTATGCGGCCTTGGCAAGATACAATCATTTTTTTTCAGATTATAATGGCTCTCTTCATGTTGATTTTCGAACCTATTACGATTCATGGGATATCCGCAATCAAATGATTGAGCTCGCTTGGTATCAAGAGTTGGGTAGTACCTGGATTATTCGTCCGCTAGCTAGATATGTCACGCAAACAGAAGCATTTTTTTATAATCCTCTCTTTCCACCAGATACTTCCGGTTTTTTCTCGGCTGACCAGCGTATGGGAGGCTTTGGTGGCGTCAGTGGGGGCTTAAAATTTGTTTACAAGTTAAGTAAGTCGCTCGACCTTACAGCTCTTTATGAATATTTTCACCAAAGATCAAACCTCTCACTTGGAACGCCTGGATCAGCTTCAATACCCCCTTTAAGTGGTCATATTTATGGCATCGGTCTTATTACCAGATGGTGATAGATTAATTGCTTCATTTCCTGTTATGGGAGGAAGTGGTGAGATTATAATTGAATCTACCACCCTGAAGGAAGCTAAGATTGCATGTGACACAGCTATTAAAAAAATCTATTCACTTGAGCTTAAATTTTCACGATACCTTGATACAAGTTGGCTAAGCACACTCAATCTCTTAGCTGAGAAAAAAGCTGTTCCGGTAGATCATGAAATATTCAATATACTCAAGTTAATTGATGCAACATTTGAAATAAGTAATGGAGCATTTGATCCCACATCCGGAGTACTTAGAAGAGTATGGGATTTCTCCAAGGCAAAGATTCCACCTAAAGAAGAAATCGAAAGTCTTCTAGCCTTAATCGGTTGGAAAAAAGTTAAATGGGATGAAAATTCCATATATTTGCCGCAAAAAGGGATGGAACTAGATTTTGGTGGTCTAGTGAAAGAGTATGCAGTTGATGTAGCGTGTCATACACTTACAGCACTTGGCTTTAATCACGCTCTTGTCAACTTGGGAGGTGATGTTGCAGTTACAGGACCTCGCTTAGACGGGCTACCGTGGCAAATTGGCATAAAAAGTCCTTATGATCGAAGTAGTTTACATGGGCTTAAGCAAGTTATTAATCTTAGCTGCGGTAGTATCGCTACTAGCGGTGATTATGAAAGGTATTTCATTGATGAAGAAGGAATTCGTTATTCACATATCCTTGACCCACGAACGGGATACCCCATCAAAGACTCCTTTAGATCAATATCTGTTTTACATTCCGGTGGCTGCGTAACTGCGGGTCTCCTAGCAACAACTGCCATCCTTCTCGGTCGAATCAAAGGTGGCGAACTTCTAGATACCGAAGACCTAAATTGGTTCGCCGTTTAAGCTAAATATTTGCCACCGGTGTATTAGTTTAGAGCTCTAGTGGGATGTCTCAAGCAAAGCCTGGCAAGCGGGTCATTTGATGAATTGGGAGAATCAGCGAGCTTAACCGTAATTCTGGTTACTCCCCGAAACAAAGAGGAGTACCCTGAGGCACCCAAGCAATGGACTTTGGCCTTCCTGCTACCACTTGCTACATTTAAAACTTTTTGAGCTTTAAAGGCACTACACTTGTTTAAAGCCAGCACGTCTCGCTCAAAAGCAGAGCAACCGTTCATACCCTCTCTAGGCCAGCGGTCTCGATTCTCTCCGTCTCGCACAACAGCACTAAAAGAGTTCAAATATCTTCCGGAAAGAATCACAGCGGCGTTACCATCACACTCAGTAACAGCCGGACGGTATTGTATTGATCGATTTACATCGTTAGGACAAACACAAGGAGCAAAAAAAGCACCCTGACAGTACTTAGGCTTTCGGCCTAACTTTTGCATTGGTTTAAGTTCGCTAAGTATCTGCTCTACAGTCCACTCACCGCTAAAGCGAGCCCGACTCTGATAATCAGACACCTGAGCATTAGACTTTGCAGGAACAAGCAAAGTAGTGGATGGCAAAATCGCTAAAGCTGTAACTAAGAAAAGTTTTACTGCTGAGATTTTTGGAAACCAAAATATTTTTTTATTTTTACAAACCATTTTGACTACTTTAATGACATAAAATTAGAATCGTCGTGGAATAACATTTTCCACTAATTTTTCAAAGGAGAGATATACGATCATACTCTCCAAATTTTACAAGCAGATGCGTAATATATTCAAATCCCGCTTCAAATTGGGAAAATGAGAACGATTCATTCGGAGAATGCATCCCGTCTTTAGCTAAACTAAATCCTAGCAGTAGCGGCATTGCCCCTGTAGCAAAACTTAAATCTCCAATTATTGGAATACTCCCACCACTCCATTCATAATTCGGAGGCCGGTTTAACAAGTCACAAGCAACTTGTTTAGCGATTACTAAAGGCTTCTCACTAGGATCAATAGTAACTGCACTACCTGCAATCAAGCGATTAGAGACCGAAGCGTTTAATCCTGATGAAATAAAACTTAGCAAGTATTTTTCTACTAGTTCGAGCATTTTTGCTGGCGATTGTCCTCTAGCTGACCGACCTAAAATTTTAGCTGTGGCCATCTTAGGTATTATCGCTTTTTGGCCTTTCCCCGTATATCCACCATGCATACCTGTAATTTCAAGAGTAGGACGTAAGCCACATCTAACTAGAGGAGGCACTCCCTTCTCTCCCCATATTGGAGGCACTCCGATTTCCTCTTCATAAGCAGAGGAGGAAAATTTCATTTCTGTTAAAAAACTCTCTTCTAATTCTGACAAAGGCGAAATATCATCATAAAAACCGGGCACTAATACATCCCCCCCTTTGTCCGAAAAACAACCGGCAATTATTTTTGCCAAGCCTACCAGTGGATTTGGCGCCAGACCGCCATGTAGCCCTGAGTGAAGATCACTTTTAGCCCCGCTTACTGTTAGTTCTAATGAAAAAACACCCCTAAAACCTAATACAATACAAGGTATTTTTGGCTCTGGCGCAGAAAGGTCACACACCAAAAGCACATCAGCCGTGATACCGAGGGAGTTGTTACGTAAAATTTCTGCTAAACCAGTACTACCACATTCTTCTTCACCTTCAATAAGCACCGTAACTGGATTGCGCAAAGAACCTAGAGCATAGCACGCTTCTAGTGCGCTCAAGGTCATCCACAACTGGCCTTTGTTATCTACTGCACCGCGAGCATACAAACGATCCTCTCGCTGTGTTGGCTCAAAGGGTGGTGAAATCCACTCATCCAGCGGGTCTGGAGGCTGCACATCATAGTGGCCATAAACAAGAATGTGGGGCAGATTTGAATCTCCTGAAAGTGTCCCTACTACAAGAGGTAAAGTAGTAGTTTGTTGAACTCTGGCCTTGAAACCCTTGGACGAAAGCTTCTCACCTAACCACTGAGCACAGTCGATACATTCGGTGCGGTAATTAGGATCAGTACTAACAGATCGGAAACGGAGAAACTCGTACCACTCGTCAAAAAAATTTTTTTTGTGTGAAGCAAAAAATTTACTTACTTTTTCCTTATCCACCCTAGCTCCTATCTTGTGCGACTTAAGATCATCCTTGTAGACTACCGGGTAATTCGGCGTAGATAGTTCGTCAAATTTCCTTAAACGAACGTGCCAATAACCAAGCACAATAGCATAACAGGACAACTTAAAGGTATGTATGAAACAAACTGATTCTTCTCGCAATCATTCACCTATTATTAATTACAGATCACCCCGGTCACTTTACCGTTTGGTTAGAGTTATAAGCGTTTTAGTAACTCTCAGCTTAGTGCTAGCCGCCTGCTCATCAAAGAGCGGTTCTAAATCTGGAAGTGGTGATGGTCTACTGGAAGGAGATCTTGATGCAAAAAGGGAAGGTAGATTTGGTGACGGTTCAATTCCTTCTGCTGAGGGCGAGGGATTATTTCGTGATGTATTTTTTGATTACGATTCAAGCTCCCTCTCATCTGAAGCTCGGCAGGATATTGAAGCAAATGCCACTATTTTAAAAGACCGTGATAATCTTCATGTTTCATTAGAAGGTCATTGTGACGAGCGAGGTACTGAAGAATATAATCTTCAGCTCGGTCAAGCTCGAGCGAGGGCTGTGCGAGATTACTTAGTGTCACTAGGAATAGCACCTAACCGCCTCGACACGATAAGCTACGGAGAGAATATCCCCCTCGATCCTAGCCATAGTGAAGAAGCTTGGGCTAGAAATCGTCGTACTCACTTTTCAGCCACAACCCGGTAAAATAAACGCGATAAAAAATTATCGAGAAAAGTTTTTTATAAAAGTTGCTAACTAGTTTTGCTTTTCTCCGGCAATAAACGGTACAATCACTGGGATTACCTACTAAGACCTTGTTAAATCTTGTTATCAGGCGCCCTGTGGTTGTACCAACTTCTTCTTTATCTCTCTCTTCATTAGAACTCCCTGAAGGACTAAGAGGCTTAACTCCCTCCGAACTAAAAGATGTGTGCTCACTTGTAAGAACTGAGCTCATAAATTCTGTATCTCGTTCCGGAGGGCACTTCGCTTCAAGCTTAGGAGCCACTGAAATTACAGTAGCACTTCATCACCTGTTTCAAACTCCCTATGATAAATTAATTTGGGATACCGGCCATCAATGTTACATCCATAAAATGTTAACTGGTCGGCGTGACCAGATGGGCTCGATAAGACAGAGGGGCGGCCTTTCTGGTTTCTTGCGCCGAGATGAGAGTAACTTTGATGCATTTGGTGCTGGTCATGCTGGTACAAGCATATCTGCTGGCGTTGGCATACGTGTAGCTCTCGACCGTACTAGTCCTGAAAGATATGTAATAGCAATCATTGGAGACGGCTCTCTCACCTCTGGTATGGCTTTTGAAGCTCTTAACCATGCAGGAGACCTAGGACTAAAGAGATTCATCGTTGTTCTAAACGACAATGATATGTCAATATCGCCCAACGTAGGTGCTGTAAGTTGGCTCTTTTCGAGAGCAGTCACATCCTCGTTATCGAATCGAGCTCGTCACAGCTTTAAATCTCTATATCGTAAGGGTTATGTCCCTCCACTTCTATATAAGGCTGTAGACAGAGCCGAAGAAGCCGCTCAAACTTTCTTTGCCACTCCTGCCATGTTATTTGAATCCTTTGGATTCAGATATATCGGACCGATAGATGGCAATAATATTGATGACCTTCTGGTGGCGTTTAATCGCGCCCGAACTCAAGATGTTCCGGTAGTAGTGCATGCTCGCACCACTAAAGGTAAAGGCTATATATCGGCTGAAGATGACCCTATAAGCTGGCATGCTGTTAAACCTTTCACCCCTGAGTTAAAAGAACAAGAAAACAAAAAACAAGATTTAGAAGAATCTATCGTCGTAACTTCTCCTGGAAACCTTTCAAAAGTAGCTGTAGTTAAACAACCTACTCCCCCTACGTATACACAAGTATTTGCCGATACAATGGTTACTATCTGCAAACATGATCCAAAGGTAATTGGTATTACTGCAGCCATGGCAGAAGGTACTGGTCTTGAGTTACTGCGTAAGGAAGTTCCAGAAAACTTTTTTGATGTAGGAATTTGTGAACAACATGCCATTACCTTCGCCGCTGGCTTGGCTTGTGAGGGTTATCTACCAGTATGTGCTATTTATTCAACTTTTCTACAACGTGGATTCGATCAATTAATTCATGATGTCTGTATTCAAAACCTTCCTGTAGTGTTTGCGCTAGACCGAGCAGGTTTGGTTGGTAATGATGGAGAAACCCATCAAGGTCAGTTTGATATCTCCTTTTTAAGGTGCATCCCTGATTTAGTCCTTATGGCACCATCTAACGAAGAAGAGCTGAGACATCTACTTTTTACAGCACTATCACTTCGTCAACCTGTTGTTATTCGTTACCCTCGTGGAATTGGAACAGGCGTAGCCCTAAGTGATTCACTAAAGTTAATTTCAGTTGGAAAGGGTGAAGTTCTTAAACAAGGAGATACCTGCCTACTGCTAAATTACGGAACTACCTTAAAATCAGTTGAGGAAGCCGCTTCAGAGTTAGAAAGCCGTTACGACATCACAAGTACTGTGGTAAATATGCGCTTTGCTAAACCACTTGACACTGCATTACTAGCAACTCTAGTTCCCAAGCATAAACTAGTATGCACATTTGAAGATAATGCACTCATTGGTGGCTTTGGAAGTGCTGTATTAGAATCTATCAATGACCTCCGTGTCATGCCAAGTCGCCCGCTTCTACGGTTTGGTATAAGTGACCATTTTATAAGTCATGCAAGTCAACAAGAACAATATTCAGAAGAAGGATTAGATACTGAAAATATAATCAAAAAAATTCGTGATGAACTTGCTTTACTTCCACTTACCGTTATTGACCAAACATCCTCTGTTCAACATGCAGGATAATCTATGTACAGGATGATCTAGGCAAGATGTAGACTCGCATGTTTAGTTTTATAGTACTACTTAGTTCCCCTTACCTAAGAGGAGTTTTTTCTATAGGTAACAGTTGTATTTGGGCCAACTCCTACTAATTCAATTAAGCCTTGGCGAACAAAACCACTTAATACATTGTGAGACAATACTATTAAATCGTTTCGCTCTAATACACTGGCAAAACCTTGCTCTTGATTATAATGGTTCAAATAGTCGATTAGATCCTCAATCGTAAAAGTATGGTTTACGATTGTACGAAGGTAATCCTTTATGAGAATAGAAAGAGCCTCACCACTATATTGATCAGCAGCTAACATAAGTCTATTGCAAAAAGCCTTACTACTCTAATTAACCAACAAAAATATTCCAAGCATTATTCTATACCATCCAAACGGGGCTAGAGTCCAGAATTTTAGAATTTTTATAAAAGTTTGAATAGCTATGATCGCAACAAAAAAAGATACAATAAACCCTGAACAAAAAAGTGGAATGTCTTTTACCGAAAGAAATGATAAGCTTTTAAGCAGGTCATAACCAACTGCAATTATCATTACAGGCACCGCAACGATAAAAGAAAATTCTGCAGCAACTTTGCGATCTACCCCTGACAACAATCCCCCTATAATAGTAGATGCCGAACGAGACATTCCTGGCCACAAAGCTAAACATTGAAATAGTCCGATTTTAAGGGCATGCCCTATAGTGATGTCATCAAGGGAAATTACTCGCTCAGAAGAAATACTTGCATTATCAACACGCATCAATCTCCGGCGCTCTTCCTTGAATTCTAAAACTATCATTATCGCCCCACCTACAAGCAGAGCCCAAGCTACTGTATACACCGAGAATAAATTATTCCTGATAAATTCTCGCAAAAAAAATCCGAGTATAAATACGGGCAAGCAGGCCAATAGAAGAATAAAGCATCCTCTGAACCCACCAAAACCCGTTAACTTCGTATGCTCTTTGCTTACAAAACTTGGGCAAAGAGCATAAAATCTGCGTCTATACAACACTAGTGCCGCTAAAATTGCACCAAGCTGGATAAAGATCTGAAAAGTTTCTGCCCTTTCCCCCACAAAGTTAAAAATCTGCCCAGTAATGATTAAGTGACCAGTACTAGAAATCGGAAGAAATTCTGTTAATCCCTCAACAACTCCAAAAAGACTCCCTAGAATTAAATCCGACAACATATACACACACTCTGCTTAACTAATTCTTACTCTAATTAATTAGCTCTGTTGCCACTCAAGCGGATTATGTCGGCCAGCCAAACTACTTATCGGAAAACGCTCAACTCTAGCTACTCCATCATTACGTGCAGCTTTCTGAACCGCAGCGGCTACTCGCTCTGTAACTGCAACATCTAGGCTATCTGGTATAATATATTCTTCGTGTAAATCAGCTGGTAATACTGAATCAGCTATCGCTTTAGCGGCAGCGTGCTTCATTGCCGGAGTAATATCCCGAGCGAAACAATCCAACGCTCCACGAAATATCCCAGGGAAACATAGAACATTATTAATCTGATTAGCATAATCTGAGCGACCCGTCGCAATTATGCGAGCAATACCCCTAATCGCACTGGGTAAAATCTCAGGTATAGGATTAGCCAATGCAAAAACTACCGGATCTCTATTCATAGAGCGCACGTCTTCTGCTGTAACGGTGCCCGGTTGAGAAACACCAATAAATACATCCGCTCCTCTTAAAGCGTCGCTTAATGCTCCCTTAATATTATCAGGATTAGTATTTTGAATAACTTCTTCTTTTACTGCGTTCATTCCCTTGGTTCGCCCACGATATACAACACCTAGACTATCACATGGGATTATATTTTTAACGCCAACCTCAAGTAAGATGCGCGTGATTGCTACTCCTCCAGCACCAAAACCAGATAATACTACTTTAAGCTCTTCAAGTTTTTTTCCTACTATTTTGAGGGCATTGTATAAACCTGCTAACACTACAACCGCCGTACCATGCTGATCATCGTGGAACACGGGAATGTCTAACAATTTAGATAATCTGTTTTCAATTTCAAAACAGCGAGGAGCTGAAATATCTTCAAGGTTAATCCCACCAAACCCCGGACTAATTCGGACAACTGTGTCGACAATTTCGTCTACATCTTGAGTGGTCAAGCATATTGGATATGCATCGACTCCAGCAAATTGTTTAAACAAGACCGCTTTTCCCTCCATTACTGGCAGGGCGGCCGATGGACCAATATTGCCTAATCCTAATACGGCACTACCATCAGATATTACTGCTACAGCATTACGTTTAATGGTATGAGTAAAAACACGATCCGGTTCATCGGCGATTGCTCTACAAATTCGAGCGACACCTGGTGTATAAGCCCTAGCTAAATCGTCACGAGTTGCCAACTTTTCTCTTGGCTGAACAAAAAGCTTACCTCCAGCGTGAATAGCAAAAGTATCATCCTGCCAACCTAATAACTTGACTAAAGCTAAAGTAGATAAAGAGCGCAAAATAATGTCACGATGCTTCTCGGAGCGACAAAGAAGAGTAACATCGCGGACGGTATGCTCAAAACTCGACGAAAGTAATGTGACTTCAGCCAACGAAGCTCCCTGCTCAGCCAAAAAATTTACTACTGAAGCAAATCCACCTGGACGGTTCTGAATACGCAACCGAAGAGTTAGAGAGTATCCCGCTGATACTATTTCTCCGCTAGTTGCCTCATTAAGCTCTTCTCCTGTTGGCATGGTTGTTACGTCTCCTTGGCGCTCGCCTAAAATATTTTCTTTGTTGACCTTGGCTATACTACTTAGATCATTTTTATCTGCAAAATTAGCCTGCTTATCTTTTGGCTCGGCACATCCCATACTCTCTCCTCATGAGGCAAATTCATATTCTACAAATCATAATCTACCTGATATAGCAGTACTTTGCCCTCAAGCAAACTTATTTGCTTGTTAGTTTTGTCAACATCTGCTTGATAACTATACTTTGATTGCCCCTCTAGGCTTAATGGAAGGGGTAAGAGACTGATTCTAATCTTAGACTGAGCTCCAATCCACTGATTAAAATCTTGCTCATTACGATTTCTGAGCAAAATAACGCTTTTTTTCGACTTATCTTGAGTTACTTTCTGCTCTTCAAGTCGGTCAATACGACGCTTAAGATAAAAACTTACCCCATAAAATTCATGCATAAAAGATTTAATAGTCACATCGGGTGTAATTATAGCTTGCACAACTTGTGCAATTCTTTTTTCCGAGGCCAAATAACCTACACCCGGCCAAAGTATGACGAGTGCTTCTAAAAAGATACCTCCCAATAATCCAACAAAAACTTTTACCACTAACCTCGGAGATTCAGCGTTAAAGTCGGCTCTTTTAATAAATAGCCCCACAATCACCAGCAATGTACTAACAACTACTAAACCAACAATATGAGGATACCCTCGGTATACCAACGCTCCGTAGGCAAATTCTCTCATAACTCCCCACGGAATAAGAAAACATAAGGAGACAAGTAATGGTATACCAAGTAATACTGGATAAACTCTCCTACTAAACCAGCAAAGACAGTTAATAATATCTCGTGCTTTATTTACATTGTGTGAGCTTGCAGGAAGAGTTGCTGCCAATAAAATAGCCCAAAACGGATATGAGCTTAGAAGATAAACTGGTCGCTTGCTCTGTGGAATCGAATAAAAAAGAGTCACGATACATACTGTAATTAAGGAAAAACGCAAAAGTGGTTGCGCGGTAAAACAAATCGAATTCCACGCGTTTCGACACTCGTTCCAATTAAAAATCTTTCTTAAATTAAACGAAAAAAAATCAGATAAAGAAAAATTCCAGCATGGAAGAAGAAAAATAGGCAAAGCTCCAGCTATAAGTGTTCCTAAAAGATAAAGGACTGAATGAGAGTGAGGATCTCCATCCATTGAGCCATTAAAACGTCCAAAATTTTCAGCAATAACTTTAGCCAAAAATTGGTCAGAACCTTGCCAATAAGCGGCAAGATACCACAGAGCCGGAATAGCTATTGCTGGGCCAAAGTACCAGACAAACTTTTTAATAAGGCTAAGCATGGAGCGTCTCTCTATAGCCCACCAAAATAAAAGAACGAGCGCTGGCAGGACTACTCCCACGGGTCCTTTACTTAAGACTGCAATACTGAATAGGGCCGGAATACTCCAAGTCCATCCGACTCTAAGTATATTTTCTCCATGAAGAAAAGCGAGCAGTAAACCAGCAGACAAAGCCGTAGAATGAATCATGTCCACACGAGCAGCCACAGCATGACGAGCCCATTCAGGAGACATAGCTAAAGCTAAAATCGCTGCTAATGCCTGTAGTGGCGGTCTAAAACGCAAAAGGAAAAGTCCGTAGCCACCAAGAAACAAAGCTGATGCTGTTATGGAAGGAAGACGCACAGTAAGTTCAGTCACCGCTCCCACTAAACTGCTAAACAATACTATACACCAGTGCAAAAATGGTGGCTTAGACGGTATGTCTCCACCATATCCCTCCGGAAGAATCAAGTCTCCTGTTTGCCACATGGAGAGAGCAACAAGTGCCTCTCTTCCTTCACCTCTAGTATGAAAATCAGTAAGCCCAAGCCAAGGTACAGTACATAACAGATACCATGTAATTAGATAAAAAATATCTTTCTTGGTTAAACCAGATTCTGCCGTTGCCTTTAATGTGCTAACTTTATAAATCATGAGAAATTGCAGGTTAAAAGAATTTGAAGATCAGTGGTGGTTTCCAGCTATTATTCGGACTTTTATGACCGACTATATTCGAGCCGCACTTGAAATTTGGAAACCATATCATCCGATATTTAAAAAGCTAGATAATTTTCTGGCTGTTAACAAGCAGACACAAATCATTGATCTGTGCTCAGGTTCAGGAGGCCCAATATTAGCTTTTACAGCACAAACTAACTCTAGGGTTAGGCAAGTGTTTTTATCTGATAAATTTCCTCCTTCTAACTCAATTAACTATTTAACCCATACTAAAGATCCCCCCCAAAAAAAATCCGCCCGATACTTTCGAGCAAAACGTGAATCACCATTTAAATCCATTATTTCAGAAAAAAATGATATCTTAGCAAATAAAACTGCGCTGCAAAGCTCAGTAAGTTATCTTCCACAACCAGTCGATATCTTGAGATATCAACCCTCCAGTATGTTAACCTCCGACATTTCTTTTAACATACCATTTGGGACACGAACTATGTTTACAGCTCTTCATCATTTTTCGGCACCACAGGTTTACCGACTTTTTCGTAACATAGCTTTGAAAGATCGTATGCCATTAGCATCTTTTGAGGTCACCAGTAAACACCCAATATCTTTTTTGATGATAGCAATTACCCCTGTATTAGTTTTTTTCTTAACCCCTCTTCTACTTTGGCGATACAAAGAGCGCAGAATAAGCCGTTTTATACTTACTTACTGTTTACCAGTAGTACCGCTTTTTGTAACTCTTGATGGTTTAATTTCCTGCATGAACTCCCACTCAAACAACTCGCTTAAAAAATTAACTAGTAGGATTCCAGAATATGATTGGACTATTGGTGTTGAAAGAGGTGCTTGGTTGCTACCAATACAATATATTTTCGGATCACCCCGCCAAGTGTAATCTTGACCGCTGTTAATTTAACAAGTACTGATAGCCCCAGATATGATCAATAGCTTAATATCTAGCTCTCCAGCAAACAGATACGATGTCTTTCGCGCAGGCAGTAAGACATACTTTTACAGTAGCATATTTTTCCCACGCCATATTCGAGACTTGGTTGCGATACTATACCGATTTGTAAGAGTCGCTGATAATTTTGTAGATTCATCACCTCAAGATGCAGAGGGGTTTCATTTATTTAGAGGAAATTTTACAAGTGCTTGGAATGGCATACTCACAGGCAACCCGACCATAGATGATTTTGTTCTATTAGCTAAAAACAAAGGTTTTGAACTCGCTTGGATTGAAAGTTTTCTTGATGCAATGGAGCAAGACTTAACAGTAACCAGATATCATAGCCTCTCCGATACCATTAAGTACATGTACGGCTCAGCAGAAGTAATAGGACTCATGATGAGTCGTCTGTTTCAAGTTCCAGACATCGCATTACCTTACGCTCAGCTACTTGGAAGATCCATGCAATATATAAATTTTATAAGAGACATCGATGAAGATCTTCAACTTGGGCGAATCTATCTACCACAAGAAGAAATAACAGAATGTGGCCTCACGACATTAAGTAAAACATCAGCGAATAAACATCCAGAGGAATTTGGTATTTTTATTAGACGGCAAATTAGCCAATACTTAGCATGGCATGAAGAATCGATAGAGGGCTTCTTTTATTTGCCAACTAGTTCCATTCGCGCCGTAGCTACAGCTACGGCTATGTATAAGTGGACTGCTAATCAGATTGCTAAAAATCCACTAATTGTGTTTTCTAAAAAGGTCAAGCCCTCGAAAAGTCACATAATAATGTGGGGTCTTTTTTCAGGGAAGAAAAACTCACCCTAAATGCATTGAAATATTTTGCCACACTCATCCATGATTCAATTAAGTAAATATCAAATCTTTTTTTTCGTTGGTTACTTAAACTTTATACCTTGTCACCAAGCATTAACGGAAGATGCTCGCCCATCGCTTAACATTCAAGCATTCCACCAGCAACTTAAGGAAAAAGACTTAGATATTATTCGAACCTTATTTTTTAAGGCAGCGAACAACAGTGGTGATGACGAAAGCATTTCTCAAGGCAGGGAAAAAGCTGAACAATTTTTACTGAGCTATCCAAAAGACAATACAATTCTTGGCTACTTAGCTGGATTCCGTATCCTAGATGGAAGGAAAGCTTTTTGGCCGCTTTCAAAAAAAGAAGCAATAGATGCTGGATTAGCTCAATTTGATCAGATTCTCCTAAATGATCCCAACAATGTGGAGGTACGATTTTTAAGAGGAGGATTAAGTTTCCATCTTCCTTTCTTCTTTGCTCGACACAAATTAGCCGTAGCTGACCTAAAATCTTGTAACCTCGCTATTACAAATGCTCCAAAAGGTGCTTTTTCTGAGGTGTTTTTGGTAAATGCATCCCATATATTTAACGAGACAGGAGTTTTGCTAAAAGATAACTAATGAAAAAAAGATTTAACGGAAGGCTCAGTCACCATAGCAAATGCAATTCTAGCAAGTCTGTCAGTATTATAGGTGGAGGATTAGGAGGAATAAGCTCCGCAATTTATTTAGCAAGCGCTGGCTACCAAGTAACTATTTTTGAAAAAGAGGAACATCTTGGTGGTAAAATGCGATTAATCACCAAAAATGGCTACTCTTTCGGTACTGGTCCAAGCTTACTCACCATGCCTACAGTATTAGAGGAGCTTTTTTCAGTAGCAAATAAAACTCTATCTAATCATCTATCTCTAACAAAATTGGAACCTATTTGTCGTTACTCATTTGCTAGTGGAGAAACCATTGAAACTAGCCATAATTTAGCGAGGCTACAGTCGGAGATAGCAAAAATATCACCTATCGATGCTCAAAAACTTCCAGATTTTCTGAAATATAGCGCCAAAATATTTAAGCGAGCCGCCCCAACATTTATGTACCGAAGTATTCACGATCCAACCTCTTTTCTTGATTGGGGTGGTTTACGGCATCTCCCTTTTTTGTATCAATTGGATCCATTTAGAACCGTCCAACAAGCAATTTGTAGCTATTTTTCTTCGCCTCAGGTACAGCAACTATTTTGTCGCTACGCTACTTACAGTGGATCCGATCCGTATAAAGCTCCAGCTACCTTAAATATAATTCCACACGTTGAATACTCACTCGGTAGTTTCTATGTTCAGGGAGGTATGTATGAAATAGCTAAATCATTGAGTGAATTAGCTCTAGAGCTTGGAGTGACTATTGTTAATAATGCCGAAGTAAATGCAATAAAACATGATAAAGGTGCCATTACCGGTATAATTGTAAACGGGGATTATCATCAATCTAATATAGTGGTCAGCAATGCAGATGTGGTTTGGACTTTTACTAAATTGCTTGATGGCTTTGCAGATAAAAAAAGTTCGGTTTTAGCTCAAGAACCATCTTGCTCCGGTTTGGTATTTTTATGGGGCGTATCCAGACAACATCCTCAGCTCGCACACCACAACATTTTCTTTTCGAGTAATTACCTAGACGAATTTAAAGCGATTTTTGAGGAACAAACTATACCCATTGAACCAACAATTTATGTGAGCTTATCAGTAAAGAACGACCCCTCTCACGCTCCAATAGGACATGAAAACTGGTTTGTTTTAATTAACATGCCTTATTTATCAGACAAATTTTCATGGAGCTCAGAAAAAATAGCAGCTACTCGCGATACTGTTTTTAAAATTTTAGCTTGTCACGGAATTAGAGATATTGAACACTTTATATCTTGTGAAGACACCATAACCCCTGAGGATCTTTTTCGTCTTACCTATTCAAATCGGGGAAGTATTTACGGCATTTCTTCAAATTCTCGACACGCTGCTTTTCAGCGTCAAGCCAATCGTGCCCGTGAAGTTCATGGGTTATATTTTGCAGGAGGCAGTGTTCATCCAGGAGGAGGTATTCCTTTAGTACTTCTTTCAGGAAAGCATGCGGCTTCACTGATAGCTCGGTATCATCCCTTGAGGTAAATAAATCTGGTAATATAAATAAATTTTTTCTCAATTAGACATGGAGCACACGTTATCATCCAACCGTTATTTGTCGCATCTTTCTCTGCGCTGGTCTCTTAATCGTGCGCTTCGTACTTACTTTTTCGGTGTTTATCTCTTTGAGATTCCAGATAGTCCTCACTCATCCGAAAATATTATTATAGCATCAAGCCATTCTTCTTGGTGGGACGTTCCCCTAACATATTTTCTTAATCAACGCGTTTTTAGTCGTAAGCTCCGCCCGTTACTGCTTGAACCCGACATAAAAAGACATCCAAATATGTTAAAAGTTGGTGCTATTCCAGTTGACTCTCTTGACTCAACAGCCCTCACCCAAACTTTGCATTTCTTGACTGAAACTTTAAATAAAGAGGAGTTACTGTGCCTATCTTTTTTTCCTCAAGGCAATATTTTTCCAGACATTGATGAGTCATACAACTTTAAACAAAGCCTAGCAATGCTTCGACCAAGAAGGCGCACTTGGATATATCCGCTCTATATTAAGTACGAAGCTGGTCCTCTTAAGCTACCACTAATATACGCTGCTTTTGGACATAAAATATTCTTCGACGATTATCGTTCTGATCCGCAGTTATTACAAAAAGGTATGATGGAGCTCAGAAAAAGCACGGGGAAGTATATCCTAAAGAGGGATACTCAATGGAACACCTTAAGTGGCTTTAAACACAAATTAATTATAGATGCTCTTCATTTAACTCAATCAGCCAATTAACAAACAAACTTTTTTAGTGATTAATAAATTTTTGTGAATAAATGAATTTAATTAGCCAAAAAGTTGGCAAAAAGAGAGTAAGCAAAGATGAGTCTTCTGTGTTTTTTTGTCACCCTCTCTATTTTGATTATGTTTGTAGTACTAGTAACAAACGCTTGTACTGCGCCTAGAGCCACTGTTAGAGGGGCTTTCGGCGGATTAACCCTCGATTTCCTACCTTCTAAAAATTTTGTAGCAAACTTACCTTACACTTCAACTTTACCGCTAGTGTCGATTTGCATACCGGCTCGAAATGAAATTCGCAATATAGAGCAGTGTATTGAAGCTGCGTTTAACTCAAATTATCCAAATTTTGAAGTGGTTGTCGCAGATGATTCTTCTACAGATGGAACATTAGAACTGCTTTGTGAGCTAGCCAAAAAATTTCCCTTTCAATTTATTTCAGCGCCCCCTCTCCCCACTGATTGGTTAGGTAAACCTCATGCTTGCCATGAGCTCAGTAAAATTGCTCAAGGTGATATCCTATTATTTATTGATGCTGATGTATCTTTAGCTGCAAGTGGAGTTGATTGGTTAGTTAAAACTTTTAAAAAAGAGCAGGTTGGCGTTGTAACTGCTTTTCCATCTCAATTATGTGGATGCTTTGCTGAAACAATTGCTGTTCCAATGATGGACTTTCTGGTTTACACTCTTGTACCTATAACTACCGCGAACAAATTACAACATCCAGCTCTTACAGCAGCTACCGGTCAGTTTTTTGCTTTTACTCGCAAAGCTTACGAACAGATAGGCGGACACCTAACGGTAAAATCTGAAATTTTGGAAGATATGGCACTAGCTCGCCATGCAAAAAAAGTTGGGGTGGCAACTTTACTAGCTAACGGCACTCAGATAGCTACAGCCCGGATGTACCGTTCGACTCAGGAAGTTATTGATGGGTTTGCTAAACATTTGTTCGTAGGATTTGGGAGGGCGACGCTACCATATATTTTTATACTATCAATATTTTCTCTTCTATTTATTATACCTTTTGTACTCGCCCCTTTTTACTCCATTTGGATAATTCCTCTAATTCTAGGATGGTTTCTCAGATTAGCTCACGCCGCACTATTTCGACATTCTTTACTAACAGCGATTTTTGCTTGGCCTCTATCGGCGACTACTGTTTTGGTGCTAGGAATCATTTCTTGGTACCGTACTTCCAAGAATAAATTAATTTGGCGAGATAGATCTGTTTCAACGAGGCAATATGATCGTATTACGTAAAACAGAAACCATCATTATCTTAGTAGTTTGGGGATTTTTCATTATTTCAGGCTTTGCTAATCTTAGCGGAAAACATCAAGAAGCGGAGCAAATTATTGCTCCCTTATTGCTCATGTTTACCTCTTTTATTCTGTTTCTGCTTGGTCTACAGCGCGCTGCATCAATTGGCTGGTATCTAATTTGGGCGGTAAGCGTTTGGCTTATTGGTTTTGGTATAGAGGTATTAGGTACAGCAACAACCTTTCCATTTGGAATGTACTACTACGGCAGTGGACTAGGTCCAAAGATTTTTGATGTTCCTATAGTTATGGGATGTGCATGGCTAAAAATAATACTCCTCGGGGCTAGTATTCTTTATTTTAGGACACAACTAGCTTGGCTCGGAGCGGGTATCGCTAGTCTCTTTATTGTGTGTTACGACCTTATACTAGAGCCCGCGGCTGAAGTGCTTGAGTATTGGTACTGGATGACCCCATATCCGCCTATACAAAATTACATAGCTTGGTTTAGTGTGTCTTTTATCCTTCTGCTTCCAGTATTTTACGGACGTTTGTTCACTGCACCTTTTCCACGATGGTGTGTTCACTTATTTTTTGCTGAACAACTATACTTTTTAATAGTGCTTAGTCCTTATATGTTTAACTAACTGCACACTTAGCCAACAAAACAGTAATTGTTATCAAAAAAACTTTCAGCTCGCTTCAAAAGCGCATTTATTTTTTGCTTATCCATACGATCAATCTGCTTGACCATTATGGCCATACGCGGATTACTGGCAAAAACTTCACGATGAGTAATGATAAAACGCCAATACAAGGCATCCCAAACATTAGCCCACGGGCCATCAATGAAATCTGACATCTTACGGATGTAGTTAGAGCCACTAATATAAGGTTTAGTTGTCATAGTACCGCCATCAGCATACTGACTCATGCCGTATACGTTAGGAACCATTACCCAATCGTAAGCATCAATGAACAAGCTCATAAACCACTCATAAACTTGATCGGGATGAATTTCACACAAAAGAAGAAAATTACCGACAATCATTAGCCTTTCGATATGGTGCAAGTAAGAAGTTTCATGAAGTCGTTTTACTGTATGATCAAAAGGTAAAATTCCAGTAGTGCCATTCCACAATGATGGAGTTAGTGACCGAGAAAATTTCCAAAAGTTCTTACTTCTTTGGTATCGACCCTGTCGAAGATACACAAGTCGCATATATTCACGCCAACCTATTACTTGGCGAATAAATCCCTCTAAAGAATTAAGTGGAGCAGTATCTTGCCTGGCTAAAACAGCCTTGATGAGCTCATCTGGATTTATTAACCCCACATTGAGCATGGGAGTAAGAACACTGTGATATAAGATACCATCAGCGCGACTAATCGCATCCTCATAAATACCAAATAAATCGAGACGATAAGTGATAAATTCATCCAGCCACTTCCTAGCTTCAGAGGGAGTAATCGGATAGATGCAAGCCTCTACAGAGCCGGGATTATCAGGAAAATATCTGTTAACATAATCTTTTGCAGCCTCCATTATGCGGCTTACTTTACCCTCTCGATCGTAAACTTTCGGCTTTCCGCGTTCTATTTGATGCCCTTTAGGCAAGCGTTTTCTATTTTCAGTATCAAAACTCCATTTACCTCCATAGGGATCACCTTTGTGATCTAGAAGGATACCCAAACGTTTTCTTTGAGCTATGTAAAACTGAGTAAAAAAGAGCTTCTTTTTTGAACCTAATAAAATATCTCCATCTTCTCTGCTCGTAAGAAAATTTGGCGAAGGTACGATCTGAATAGTTACTTTTTCTCTTTCTATAGCTTGATATATTTTTTGTTCAAGCCAATCATCATCAAGAGAGCAAACACAAACCGTAGTTATTCCTCCTATCGCTTTAATTACATTAGCGATATCACCACTGTCTGATAAAGCCTCAGCATCAACGTATTTAACCGGAACACTACATTCGCTAGCCCAAGCCTTCATAGAAGCTCGGTGAAAAGTCAATTTGGCTTTATGAAAAGGGTACTGCTTAAAAAAAAGCGGATCCTCAACTAATATAACCGTTTTCACCTCAACCAGAGCGGGGTGAGGTGAAAACAGTTGATGAGGATATACAAGACCGACTCTCACTTAGGTATTTACCCAAGAAGTGGAGCAATAAGTAGTGCTACCATTGATACAAGTTTTATTAAAATATTTAGCGATGGCCCCGAAGTATCTTTAAATGGATCGCCAACAGTATCACCCACAACCGCCGCTTTGTGTAATTCAGACCCCTTACGTTCACCGTCTACCAAACCTTGTTCAATGAATTTCTTTGCATTATCCCAAGCTCCACCCGCGTTTGCCATAAACAAGGCTAGAACAACTGAAACAACAGTTGTTCCAAGTAATAATCCAGCTAGGGCATCTGCCCCTAAAATAAACCCCACCAAAACTGGAACCGCTATCGAAATCAACCCAGGAGCAAGCATTTCGGTAAGAGCAGCCTCTGTAGAAATAGAAACACACTTTCCTACTTCAGGCTTTGCATCTGCACGGCCTTCAAGGAGTCCTGGTATATCTCTAAATTGCCGCCTTATCTCTTCAACCATTTTAGTTGCGGCTCGACCTACAGCATTCATGGTAATTGAGGCAACAACACCTGCAAGCGAAGCTCCGATAAGCACGCCAACAGTTAAGAAAGGATTAGTTACTCTTAAATCCAATGCAGCTCCAGCATTACGTATCACCGTTTCACTAAAAGCATTGAATAGCGATAACGCTGTGAGCGTAGCTGAACAAACGGCAAAGCCTTTACCAATCGCAGCCGTGGTGTTTCCAGCGGCATCTAACCTGTCAGTAATTCCGCGAGCTTCCTCACCAAGCTCTGCCATCTCTGATATACCACCTGCGTTATCAGCTATTGGACCATACGCATCGATAGTCATAACTATGCATGTTGTTGCTAGCATACCCACAGCAGCCAGCGCGATGCCGTATACCCCAGCAAAGAAGTAAGCTACTAGGACACATACGCTAATAACCCAAAGAGGAGCAATAACACTCTTAAAGCCAACAGCTAACCCAGCTATTATGTTAGTAGCAGGGCCAGTTTTTGAGGCTTTAATGATATCAAAAACTGGCTTGGATGCTGTGTAAAATTCAGCAATAAGCCCAATAGAGACGCCACATATTGCACCAAAAAGAACAGCAAACCATTGAGAAAAAGATAAACCAAAGGCCTTCGCAAAGATAAAATATACAAATGCTAGTAATAGAAATACACCGGTTGACATCAGTGTAGCATTACGTAACAGGAGCTTTGGCTCTGCGTCTGGCTGAATCCGCATAAAACGCACACCTATAAATGAGCCAATAAGCCCCAAAATTGCAAGAATAAAGGGAGTGATCATTAGTCCGAAGCGATATGTTGCTACCTCAGATGCTGGAGATCCCTCTTGATAACTGGTAACGACTCCAAGCAGAGCAGGCGCCATGGTAGCACCAATTACGGCACACCCGACCAAAGAATTTACATATGATTCAAAAATATCTGCCCCCATTCCAGCAACATCCCCGACATTGTCACCAACATTGTCAGCTATAACACCGGGATTACGTGGGTCATCTTCAGGAATGCCTGCCTCTACCTTTCCAACTAAGTCAGCACCAACATCAGCGGCCTTAGTATAAATTCCCCCGCCTACCCTTGCAAAAAGAGCAACTGTTGTTGCACCAACTCCAAAGCCAACTAGGGGGGACTCAATATGTTCTAGACCAAAACTAAACAGTGCAACGCCTAGACCCAGTAGACCAATGCTTGCCACAGCAAACCCCATGACGGAGCCTCCATCAAAGGCAATAAGTAAGGCATCTTTTGCTCGTTTTTCTGAAGCAGCAAATGCGGTTCTCCCGTTAGCGGCTGTAGCGGCGTGCATTCCAATGAAACTTGTGCCCAGAGAAGACAAGGAACCGAATACATAAAAGGCCGCCGTGGCAAAGCCAAGCCCTAACCATACTAAAAGAAAAACTACCGCAGTAAATACTAGTAAATACTGAGACTCCTTGGTTAAAAAGGCCAGAGCTCCTTCTCTTATCTGCCGGGTAATACCGCGAATACGGTCGTTACCTTCCGGCTTCTGGGTAACAGTTCGGTAGGTATTATAAGCGTAAACTAAGCCACAAACACCGCTAATTGGAACTACATATTCTATCATAGAACCTGTCCTTGCATATCAGACTGCACCTAACCGCAACTACACTTTTTTTTCGACCTTAACAATATCCTTCTAAGTTGCAAGAAATTATTCTGTTGGCAACTAACCATCATTAATTTATTTCAACAAAATTCAAATTACTATCAGTAGCTCGAATACTCATAAAAAAAAATATGCTACTCTCTTTTAACAAAGGAAGTATGCCTTTCCCGAAAATAAACCATAAGGTTTACTTTTTAGTAAAACTGACATTGCTTTTAATCAAAATCTGAGACTTTATGACCACCACCGCTAACATTCGTAATATAGCCATTATCGCACATGTAGATCATGGTAAGACTACCCTTGTAGATCAGCTTTTCAGGCAATCGGGAACTCTCTCCGCTTCTTCCGCCGGAGAAGAGCGCATGATGGACAATCTTGAGCTCGAAAAAGAGCGTGGTATCACCATCGCTGCTAAAAACTGCTCAGTAAAATGGGAAGGCACAAAGATAAATATCTTAGATACTCCAGGCCACGCTGATTTTGGTGGCGAAGTTGAACGAGCACTAATGATGGTAGACGGAGCCGTGCTTCTGGTTGATTCAGCCGAAGGACCTCTTCCACAAACAAGATTTGTGCTAGGCAAGGCGCTTGCGCGTTCTTTGCCGCTTATAGTCGTTGTAAACAAAATCGATCGTAAAGATTCTCGTCCTAAGGAAGTGTTAGACGCTGTATACGATCTATTTATCGACCTCGGTGCAAATGAAGATCAACTTGAATTTCCAGTTATATATGCCATTGGACGAGATGGCATCGCATCTCGCTCGCTAGAGCAGAGAGGCACTGATTTAAGTCCTCTTTTTTCCCTTATTGTTGACCATATACCCCCTCCGGCTCCTCTAGTTTCAATTGAAGAACCTGATTCTTTTCGCATGGTAGTACTTGATCTTGGTTACTCTAACTATCTGGGACGACTTGCAGTTGGTAAAGTTTTGACAGGTAGTGCAAAAAGCTCCGACCGTCTTGTATGTTTAGGTATGAATGGCAGTATTGCGCCTATTAAATCGGCTAAACTTCAAGTTTACGAAGGTTTGTCGATGATAGATATAAACGAAGCACCTAACGGCGAGATAGTTATTGTAGGGGGGGCTGAGGCCGTAACTATTGGTGATACCATCGCTGCTGCGGGCACAACCATTCCTCTTCCCAGAGTTACAATCGATGAACCTACTATTGCTATGCGTTTTTCTGCCAATGACTCGCCTTTTTCTGGGAGAGACGGCAAGTTTGTACAACCTCAACGTATATATGAGCGACTTTACCGTGAGACTCTTCGTAACGTTTCTCTGGTACTTGAAGGAGATGCTTCAGGCAGTAGCTTTGTTGTGAAGGGGCGAGGCGAGTTTCAAATGGCTATCCTTGTCGAAACTATGCGACGAGAAGGTTATGAAGTACAGCTTGGCCGACCTCAGGTAATAATGAGACAAGAAAACGGTACTACCTTCGAACCTATTGAGCATGTAACTATTGATACAGACGAGCAGTATGTTGGGGTAGTCACAGAAAAACTATCTCGCAGAAAAGGTCGCCTTGTTAACCTTGTTCACGGCGGAACAGGCCGCAGTAAATTGGAATTCTCGGTGCCATCACGAGGACTGATAGGTTATCGTAATGAATTCCTTACCGACACGCGTGGTACAGGCATCCTACATGCATACGTAGAGGGATACGAAGAGTTTCGAGGTGAAGTAATATCAAGAGTAAATGGATCTCTTGTTGCTGACCGATTTGGTGACGCAGTAGCCTACGCTTTATTTAATTTAGAACCTCGTGGTCGCATGTTTGTCAAACCGGGGGAACCTGTCTATCCAGGCATGGTAATTGGAGAACACAACAGAGATAATGACCTGTTGGTAAATCCTTGCAAAACAAAAAAACTCACCAACATTAGGGCTGCTGGAAGAGATGAAAATGTTACGCTTACACCAATTACTCCAATCACCCTTGAACAAGCCATAGAGTTTATAGCTGACGATGAGCTAGTTGAAGTTACCCCAAATGCTATCAGAATCCGCAAAATTGAGTTACCAAGAGCCAGAGGTGATTAATTTTTTGTACTTTGGGAAGACCATGCCATTATTTTTTTTAACTACCACAAAGTTAGTTTTTTCTGCTTTAATTTTCTTCACAGCTACAAAGATTAATGCAGAATCGAAGTTTAGAAGCTCTCTCCTCCTGTCCGATAAAAACGACGATGGTGAAGTTAGATATCTTGGTTTTGGTGATAGCATCACTTTTGGTGTAGGAGACGGAACTGCTCCGGGTGAACCTGTTAGTCAAGTACCTTTTACCGATGGTTCCAAAGGATATATAGCTCGGTTAACTAATTGGGTCGGTATATCAGCAATCAACGGTGGAGTGCCCGGTGAGGTTTTTACTACCGGTGGAATATACCGATTACCAAAAGAGGTAAACAAAAATAATCCGGATATAGTTGGCATTTTTGAAGGAGCTAATGACGCTATTTTCCAAGTTTCAATTGAACAATATGAGAGATACATGCAAAGGGCTGTAAATTATCTCCGCGCCTCTGGAAAAACAGCTTTACTTATTACTCTTCCAAAACCGTGCTGTAATCGCTCTGGATCAGCTTTTTTTACCTCCGCTTACTCATCAGCTACAAGAAATATCGCTTCTATTAATCAAGTTCCACTTGTTGACCTAGAGCGTGGATGGGATTTAGCGTGTGGCAATGATGGCGCTTCTTGCACCCTATTTAACTTACCAGAGGGATTACATCCTAATATTCGGGGTTATGATTTAATTTCTCAAATGATTGCAGGTGCACTTTACGGATTAGATGTTTTTGATCCGGAAGAATCGTCTGTGCTCGCTAACATGCTAGGGATTCCCGAGGACAAAATGGTTCTACATTCTACCATTTCACTCTTGAGTCAATCTCAGTTAACAAAGACACTTAATTAAGCACCCACTTTAACTAAAAATACACCATGATTAGTCGCACTATTACAACGCTACTATTTTTGATGTCTATCAGTATCTCTATTTCCGCTTGTGGCGGCGGTGGGCAGTCTTCTTCTTCTGATAGTGATAAAAATAGTGACTCTGATAATTTGGCTATCAAGCAGGGTATTCGTATTGTGCACGCGGCGATTGATGGTAGCCCTATTGATGTTTTATTAAAGACAGAAGAAAAAGGGCTTACTCCCATCGGCACAACAAGGTTTAATCAAGCAAATACCTTCTATCTACCAAAAGGGACAGCTACTATCGCCTTAGCTGCTCATGGTGCAGGAGGTGGTAATAGACTACCCATATCTGAATTTCAAATAACTACAACAGAAGATCAGAAATCGAGCATACTCATAGCTGGACACCCAAACAAAACTTTTGATACGGTTCTTTTAGTACCACCACTACCTACTACCACATATAAAACCACCCCTAACAATGGTAACGATACTCAAAAAGTTTCTATTCGATTCGTGCACGGTATCTCTCGAGCTAATGAGATTATTGCACTAGCTAATGGGGTACCGGTTACCAAAGTTAAGTACGGTCAAGTGTCTTCTGTCATTTATTTACCGGTATCTCCTGAGATATCAATCACCTTAGTGCGAGCTGTAGACTATCTTTCTCTTGGGACTATCACTCTTAACACTAAAGGAGGCCTTAATGCCGGAGGAGATATTAACGGAAAAGGAGGAGATGTTTGGACTATTTTTGCTGGAGGTGAGGCCGAATACTATACTTTTATCAGTAAGTTTGCAGACTAGCTCCACTGTGTTCTGTTATACGCTCAATTAAATTTGAACCGCTTTTTAAAATTTCACCATCTTTAGCATCAAGGGAAATTCATAAAATGCAGTATCTTAATCAAGAGCTAATACTAAAAATTTGCGTTTTACCAACTGCCTCTGCAGAAGAAGTACTCATACGGCTTCAATCATCTGGACTCGGAATTTGTATAGTTACATCTGAACAAGGCGCTATTGTCGGCACTATAACTGATGGAGATTGTCGACGAGCTTTCCTTAGAGGCGAATCAATTAGTACTACAGCAGATAGGATAATGAACACGAGATTCATCGTTGTTGACGAATCTTTAACTTTGCCACAAATAGAATCAATTATGGACAAAAACGGTATTGAACAAATACCAGTGGTCAATCAATCAAATTGCTTAGTTAATATTGCTCTAAGGAAGCAGCGTCATCAAAATGCACTCAAATGCAAAAGTAATCCCGTAGTTATACTTGCTGGTGGTAAAGGAAAGAGACTGTTACCTCTAACCGAAAATACACCGAAACCCATGCTTAAAGTTGGAGACCAGCCGGTTTTAGAGCATATTCTTTCGTCTATTATCGCTCATGGATTTGAGCACATATATTTTTCAGTGAATTATTTGGCAAAAGTAATAGAAAACTATTTCGGTGATGGTAGTAAGTGGGGCTGTAACATAACTTATATAAGAGAGGAAAAAGAACTCGGCACTGCCGGACCACTCAGTTTACTAGACTATGACGGCAATGACAGCATCATAGTAATAAATGGCGATGTTATCACTAAAGCTAATTTTAATAATTTACTGGATTACCATTTGACTGAACAAAACACCGCCACCATCTGCTCTTTCTCCCATCAAGTTGAGATACCCTTTGGTGTAATCTCACTTAAACAAAATGGAAAAATAAGAGAAATCATCGAAAAACCATCATACTCAGTACCAGTAAGTGCAGGAATTTACGTTTTAGAACCTTCATTGTTACCACTTATTTCGCCTCACACATTTTTCACCATGCCACAGCTTATCGATGAGGCTTTAAATCAGGGGGCAACTATCGGATGTTTTCATCTCCATGAAATCTGGCAGGACATTGGAACCCCTTTACAATATCTTCAAGCTAAAAAGATGCTAAGTTAAAATTTTAATAATCTCACCGAAATACTCATCATCCACCAGCTCTACTACACCTAAAGTTACGCATCTAAGTTGAGTTCTTCCAGTGAAACTAGCCCAGATTTTCTCATCTGAAATAAGGTAAGCAACTCTGCCGGCCCTACCAAGCTGACAGATATACCATCTCTTCCAGCTCGTCCGGTTCGCCCAGAGCGATGAGTATAAGATTCAATAGTTTCAGGTAAAGAGTAATGAATAACTAGATCTACATGGTCAATATCAAGCCCTCGAGCTGCTACGTCTGTTGCTACCATTACATCTATAGCCTCATCTCTAAATTGCCGTAAAACTGAATCACGCTTTGATTGCGGTAGATCAGAATTTATTTTAACCAGGTTTACCCCTCTCTTACGCAAAACAACTTCAACAAAATCAGTATCTGATTTGGTATTACAGAAAATTATCGAGGATCTCGGCGTAAATTTTGCAATAACCTTTTCGGTAGCATCAATTTTTGCAAGTAACATATCAGCTACCTTAAAATAAAAGTGCTCAATTTTCCCGCGTGAATTTTCTCCTTCATCAAAGTCAGATACAATGACTTTTTCATATCTATTCAGATACTTACCAGCTAACATTGTTACTCGATCAGAAAGTGTAGCACTCGTAAAAATACCCTGACTCCCATTGGGTATTTCACGAAGGATTCGCTCAACCTCGTCAAAAAACCCCATGGATAACATCTCATCAGCTTCATCGAGCACAAAAAAACGAGCAGATCTGAGAGTAATTTGACCTCTTTTCATAAGATCGATAATTCGACCCGGAGTTCCTACAACCACACGAGCATCAAGAGCAATTGCCTTTATCTGCTTATCAATACCGGCACCACCAATAGCAATAACCGGAGAAAACATATCCTGAATTATCGTTAAAACCTCAGCTATCTGTTGAGCTAGCTCTCGCGTGGGTGCCACAATGATTCCAACAGTTTGTGACTGAAATGAGGCCGCAGCTACATGAGCCATTAGCGGTAAGGCATAACTTAAAGTTTTACCGCTCCCCGTACGAGCCTGAACAAGTAAGTTATGCCCTTGTAAAGATAATGGCAGCGATGCTTGCTGAACGGGAGTTAAAATAGAGAAGCCTAGTCGATTAAATGCTTGTGCAGCAAATGGGGAAAACGCACAAATATCCTGAACGGTTACCGAATCCTTCTGAATTGCATCTTTGGCTAGTTTTTTATCTATCGATTCTAATTCGGCGGATTTAGAGGAAGCGACACTATCGTTATTTTTCATTAGTAAAGCATTAAATTGTTTGTCTTAAAAATACCAGTAACATAATTATCTTGATGACTCAGAGATACGCCTCTTATAATAGCTTTTTTTTCTCGTGCTACTAGCTATCGTTATGATAAAGTATATCGCTTGGTAAAAAACCATGGCTACATCAACTACTACATCAAACTACACGACTAATCATTCTGACCGATCTAATCGATCTAAATCTATTTGGTATAACTGGTTCAATCACACTTCTATAAAAGGCCAAAAAAAATCTGTGGGGCTTACTCAGCGTGTTGTTGGTATTTTTATAGCAACGTTTTTAAAAGCACTAAGCCGCACTTATAGAGTAGAGCTAATCGGTTTTGATACTCTACCTAAATCTCCTCTTATTTTCGCAATTTATCACGGAGACCAATTAGTTCTCACTCCGTTAAGAAAACAAATCTTACAGTTAAACAACAGGCCTCTAGTAGTGCCTTCTAGTCAGCACAAAGACGGAAGACTTGCTGCGGCAGTAGCAGAGTTTCTAGGACTAGAAACAGTCGAAGGTTCAACATCTCGCGGAGCAATAACGGCTTATCGCGGATTAATTAAAGCTATAAATGCAGAAAAAAACGTTGTTATTACCGTTGATGGTCCAAGAGGTCCCTACGGCTCTGTTGCACCGGGGATTCTTCACTTAGCTGCACATTCGGGCTATCCGATTGTTCCTATAGGAGCTGCAGCAAACAGGTCTTTAACATTTAACTCTTGGGATCGAATGTTTCTTCCACTACCGTTTGGGCGAGTGAGAATTATAGCCGGAGAGCCTTACAAGTTACCTAACCGTTCAATATCAGGTAGGGCTAAAGCAAGCAAAATCTCGATTGATGTAGGCAGCCAAACTAAAAAACTAGCATTCAGTCTCACTAATGTTAAGAACATAGCTTCTAGCCCATTTAACTTGATCAATTCGTCTTTCTAGACGCTCTTCCAAGAAAAAAACTTAGGAAAAGATAAGTTTTTTTCGGATTCTTCCGAAGGGTTTTTATTAAATATATTTTTGTAGCTTAACTACAATGGCCAAAGCCCTAATCCAACAAATATCCTATAAAAAGGGGGTAAAATCTAATCTGGCAAAATCTGCTGGAGTGAGCCTACTTGAGCTAACTACAGTGCTAAGTATGATTGCCATAATGCTCGGAGTTAGTGCAACTAATCTTCAATCAATTCAAAGTAGTAGCCAAACTGCTGGCTTTGAATTGGCGAGTTACCTCAAAGTAATGCGTGCAGAGGCGTTATCCTCAACCCGAGCGGTTAGAGTAATTCCGTTAGACTCCAAGAATTGGCAAGCATTATTCGCTAATTCTTGTAGTACGCCCTACCCTAGCTCTAATTGGTCAAATAGCCCAAATAGCCATTTAACCTACAAAGGCAAAGCAACAACTTCTGCTATCAAAGTAAATGGGCAGACGCTACACGACATAAATAGTCTCAGTCAGTGGTCAGGACTATGCTTCTCCTCAAGAGGATTTGCTTCAGATAATGTGACTATATTAATAGGCCAAGAAAACTCTCAACAAATACAAGTAGAGGTTTTTCTTGGCGGAGGCGTAGAGATCAAAGAATGAGAGGTACAAATTTACAATCTCTCTCTGGCTATACGATGATCGAGCTAACAGTTGCAATGACCCTACTCGGCACACTGGCTCTTTCGCTAACCACTCTGTCCATTCACTCAATGCAAACAAACAAAGATAACGAGATACGGTCTGGTGCAATACAAGCAGCTTCAGTTGTGCTTGATGAGATGAGAGGTCAAATAATATCTTCGCTCCCAAGCTCCCCCGGAAGCCAACAGAATCAATCTATTTTTATCTCAGGAGTCCGAGACTCTTTTAATGTCACACTTACTTTTTGTAGCAACCCAAGTTTTTGCCCGACCACAGATACAAGACATATCAAGGTAGCTGTCTCCTATGCTGGTCGTAATCGCTTTAACACTGAGACTGTGATGACTCAATTAAGGTAAAAGCATGCTGCTTAAAACAGAGTGTATTACCCCTAATTCTGGTCATTATCGTTACAATCGTGGCTACACGCTAATCGAGCTTCTAGCTTCATCAGCTCTCGGGATTATCATACTCGGAGCCACATTTTCTTCTGCTATAACTGGTAAAAAGATTCTTAATAGAGAATTTAAAACTACAAAACTAACACAAAATTTACGTTCAGCTATCGATCTAGTAGGTATTGAAATTAGATTAGCTGGCGAGCAACTTCCGGCCAATCTTCCTGCAGTAGAGCTCATAAACGGAGTAGGAAACGAGCCAGATCAACTTATACTCAGACGGAATCTTTTAAGCGAAGTTTTAACTGTTTGTACTAATCTAAATTCAGGTCAATCAAACTCTCAAGTAATTTTCGCTACCGGTGACGGTACAGTTGATACAGGAATTACCTCTTCAGCTTGTGTATTCTCTGATCCGGGACAAGTTACCAACTTAAATGCTTGGCGTAATTTTAGGATTACACAAGGTGGAGCAACTCAAGCTTACATATACGATTTAGTGGCAAAACACGGAGAATTTTTTCCTTATCATACCGAGGGGTCAACCGCTGACATATTTTTTATTGGTCGCTCTTCAGGGGTATGGAGTCGTAATTATCCATATATAAGTTCCTCTTTATATCTTCTTGAGGAGCATCGATACAGACTGGTGGATGGCTCGTTAGAATTTATCCGCAATACAAATTGGTCATCCCCTAGCCGGATTATCAGCTCCCTAACCAATTTTCAGGTACTAATTAATTTCACCGATGGCACCACAGCTACGGAACTTCCAGCATCTGGAAGCAGATTATGGACAGATATAAAAAACATTGAAGTAACCATCGAAGGAGAAGAAAAAACCGGCGCAAATATGATTAAAAAACGGATCAGTAGCTCGTTTTATCCGCGCAATATTTTATCAAACTAAAAACCTTACCATGCTAATCCTTAGAAACAATGCCCATAAAAACCACAAGCAAGGGTTTGCAATGATCACAGTCATGATGTTTATGGGGGTAATGCTAATGTTTCTGGCATCTCATACCCAAATGTCACGATTAGAGTTACAAGCAACTGGCGGAAGTGCTCGAAGCACCTTAGGGTTCTTTGCCGCCGAAGCTGGACTCAATCTTCGAGCTTCTGCAATCAGACAAATCTTTCTTGGATATACAGTACCATCTGGAGTTTCTCCTACACCTAACCAGCCCTGCACTGGTAATAATCTAGGAAGTGGTGACCTTAGGTGCATATCATACACCTTAAACGACAGAACTGTGCGTACTTACATACGGCAAGAGCCAGGTAATCCGTACAATATAAAAATTCCTCTAAGCGAAAGATACGGCGGACTGTCAGCTGAAGAATCACGATTCACAGCAATTAGTGAAGCTGTAAATAGAAATAACCTTGTCGAAGCTCGACTAGAACTCACCTTTCGCTCTCGTGTAGTGCCAATGTTTCAATTTGCCGCATTCTACAATAAAGATTTAGAAATTAATCCCGGCCCACAAATGATTCTAAATGGTCCCGTACACACAAACGGCGACCTTTACCTCAATGCCAACAATCGCTTGGATATACGGGGCAAAATAACAACTACCAAAACGATCTTTCGTGGTAGAAAAAATGAAAATCTTTGTAACTCAAAAAATATAAATTTATTTAACCCTCTCACAGGTATCGCCCTTGTACCAAATTGTTCTACAAGAATTACCGTCACACCTAAGATGCTAACCTCGTACAACGGGGAAGTGGAGATGAATGTTCCAGTCTTAGTTGTACCCGCACCAGAATCTCTTCAACCATCTTCAACGCAAATGTACTGGAAAAACGCTGATATCCGAATCGTCTTACAACTCACCTCAACTGGTAATGTTAGTACTACTTATCACTCGTCAGGAATTGAAGTAAGAAACGTCGATGGTTCAACCGACGCTATTCGCACCTCCGCTCTACATGGCTGCACATCGGCAACCTCTATGCTCGGAGGTGGTAAAGCAGTTGCTTCTTCGAATTCTTTATTTAACAGACGTGAAAACTCTCTCATTAGAATGCTTGAAGTTGACATGCAAACCTTACTAAATTGCATCCATTCAACCTCTTTAGCGTCAACCCCTCTGCTTCTAAATGGCAGTTCGGTTAATGATGCAACACACGGAGGATTAGTTCTTTACTTTACGGTAATGGGACCGCGCAGTAACTTAGCCAATAGCTACTACGGAGTAAGAGTAAGAAATGGTGAAACTCTAGCATCATCGCTAGCAGGCGCTCCGCCAGTAAAAGGCGTAACTGTGGTAACAGACCAAGCAGCCTACGTTCGTGGTGAATATAATTCGCCTCCAGCAGGAGACCACTTACGTATTCCAGCCGCATTTCTCTCCGATACCTTTCAAGTACTTTCTAATGCTTGGCCTACAAATGATTACGCATCTAGTGTAGCTCTTACTAATCGTAATGCTTCTCACACTACTGTTAATAGTGCCGTACTATCTGGAACAGATACCACAGGAAATATCGAAGGAACTGGTGGACAAAACCTAAACCTTTACAACGGAGGTCTTGAAAATTATCCCCGTTTCTTAGAAGACTGGAGCGGGGGTATAACGTTTACGTACCGAGGTTCATTTGTAAGCCTAAGTAAACCAAGTAAATCAAGTGGGCTTTGGGGTGCTAGTGGTGTCTACGAGCCTCCTAACCGCGTCTGGGATTATGATGCAACATTTAACTCTGCTGAAAAATTACCCCCCCTTGCTCCGCGATTTGTGTACCTTCGTCAAGAGCTATTTGTTAGAGACTTTGGGGAACCTTAAGCATTTTTCGAGCGAGTATACTTGCCCCAATTAACCATTCTCTTTGGCCTGTAGGATTTCTTTGAGATAGAGATTGAGGATCATCAGGTGGCTGTGACGGTGGCTTAGGAGATAAACTATTTAGATGTGAGTCAACAGTTTGCTCTAAGGTTTGAGATATTATAGTAGAAAAAGGGTCACTTCTTGGTTCATCCCTATTAGTTGGTCCACCCCTATTAGTTAGTTCACTCCCATCAGGATTTTTGGTTATCGGATGATTAGCCATAAAATTATCAGAAATAAAACTGAAAAAAATTTTTTGTGAGTTTATAGTTCTTAAAATTTATTCAATAAGCTTTTATCTATTTTTTGTTCGAGTAAAAAATAAGGATAAATTAATCACGATTCTATCACCTCAAAGATACTTATCTGATAAATCACTGCGCTTCTCTCTTTTCACTAGATGAGGGCTTACCGTATCTATTTAAGCAGGAGATTTTTTAAAATACGAATAGTCGTTCCGGTAATTTAGTAATTCTACTCTTTCAAGAAGCGCACGTCCTGGTATGGTATATGGTATAAATTGTAAGATATGCAGCTCAGTTATGAATCAACCGAATAACTACCAACGTCATAATCATAATCATAATCAACCTTTCCTTACCTCTTTAGCCTTTAGCGCTAAAAACAGCTCTACCAGTAGGTATAATTTTTATTCGCTACCAAAACTGAGTGAGTCATTGGGGCAATCACTTCAAACACTGCCAGTATGCATACGAATCGTACTTGAATCACTGCTCCGTAATTGGGATGGTCAAGTAGTTACTGAAGAAGATATTCGGCACTTAGCATTCTGGGCGCCAAATGAGCCACGTACACGAGAAATCCCTTTTACCGTAGCTAGAGTGTTACTCCAAGATTTCACAGGAGTCCCGCTGGGAGTCGATCTTGCTGCGATGCGCAGCGCTATAAACCTTCGTGGTGGTAGCGCTAAAAAAATTGAACCTCTCGTTCCAGTTGATTTAGTAATTGACCACTCCGTACAAGTAGATTACTCAAGTCGAAAAGACGCCTATGATCTTAATCTTGCACTTGAGTTTAGGCGCAACCAAGAAAGATATACCTTTCTTAAATGGTGCACCGAGGCTTTTGATAGCTTCCGAGTAGTCCCTCCTGGAATTGGTATATGCCATCAGGTAAATCTTGAATTTCTCGCGCCAGGAATTATCGAAAAAAATAACTTGCTCTATCCGGATACACTAGTTGGTACTGACTCTCACACCACAATGATCAATGGTCTGGGTGTTGTTGGATGGGGTGTCGGCGGTATTGAGGCAGAGGCCGCCATGCTCGGTCAGCCAGTATACTTTCTTACCCCTGATGTAGTAGGCGTACATTTATCCGGCAAATTGAGTGAGGGAGCCACTGCCACCGATTTAGTACTGCGCATTACGGAGCTACTTCGAGCAACAAAAGTAGTCGGAAAGTTTGTTGAATTTTTTGGTGTAGGTGCATCATCACTACCCGTTCCAGACCGAGCCACTATAAGCAACATGGCTCCTGAATACGGCGCGACAATGGGATTTTTTCCAATAGACGAACAAACCTGTTCTTACCTTTTAGCTACTGGCCGAACCAAGGAACAAGTGGATAAGTTTCGGGCATACTATACTGAGCAACTATTATTTGGAATTCCAAAAATTGGAGAATGTAACTATTCACAAATAGTTGAGCTCGACCTTTCTACTATTGAACCAAGTGTAGCTGGCCCTAAAAGACCCCAAGATCGTATTGAACTTAGTTTAGTTAAAAAAACATTTACATCTCTCTTAAAATCTCCCGCTAAAGAGGGCGGATTTGGGATTACAAGTGATATAGAAACTACCGCTGCCGTATCACTGCCAATAAGAACAAAGCCCACGATAATTTATCCAGAAATGCCACAAATTGAGCCACTTTCAGCAAGTACTCTTAACCACGGTGACGTGGTTATTGCAGCCATTACCTCTTGCACAAATACTTCTAATCCAAGCGTTATGATTGCAGCGGGGTTAGTGGCAAAAAAAGCGATTGAACGAGGCATAGTAGTAAAACCTACCGTTAAAATGTCACTCGCACCAGGGTCACGAGTAGTATCGGAATATCTGGAAAAAACTGGGCTTAGCCAGTATCTCGATGAGCTTGGTTTTCAAACTGTGGGCTATGGATGTACTACCTGTATCGGCAATTCGGGGCCACTTCATCCTGATATTGAAGAAGCCATTCAGAAGAATCAACTAGTAGTTGCTAGCGTGCTCTCAGGTAACCGCAATTTTGAAGCTAGAGTTCATCAACAAGTTAAAGCTAATTTTTTGATGAGCCCTCCTCTTGTTGTAGCATATGCTATTGCTGGAACAATTAGCAAAGACCTTAGCAGCGAGGCTATTGCTACCGATAGAGACGGTAAAGATGTTTACCTAACAGATCTATGGCCAACATTATCTGAAATTTCTGACTTAGTTACCACCGCTAACGACCCAGCGATATACCAAGCCATGTATGCTGACACTCGTTCACAGAGTAAAGAATGGAATAAAATTCCGGTTGAACCATCTACAACCTTCAGTTGGGATACTAAATCTACTTACATTCAGGAGCCACCATACTTTCATGACTTTACTCAGTCACCAGCTCCCATATCCGATATTTTGGCAGCCAGAGCTCTCGGAGTGTTCGGAGATTCCGTAACAACAGACCACATCAGTCCTGCTGGTGCTATAGGGACAAAATCACCTGCTGGTCAGTATCTGATATCTCAAGGAGTAAATGAGATTGATTTTAACAGTTACGGTGCTCGCCGAGGTAACCACGAAGTTATGATTCGGGGCACTTTTGCAAATGTTCGCATTAAGAACCTTCTTGTGGATGGTCGTGAAGGAGGAATAACAAGATACCAACCAACTGGTGAAGAACTTAGCATTTACGATGCTGCTCAACTTTATCAGCAAAATGGAGTTCCTCTCGTAATTTTTGCAGGACAAGAATATGGTACTGGGAGTTCTCGAGATTGGGCGGCTAAAGGCACAAGTCTTCTTGGAGTGAGGTCAGTAATCGCTGAAAGCTTTGAGCGAATACATCGTAGTAACTTAATTGGAATGGGAGTACTACCATGCCAATTACCAAGCGGCGTGACTGTAAACTCTCTTAATCTAGATGGAAGTGAAGAATTCAGCCTTACAGGTCTAAACACGCTTAAACCAAGAAGCTTAGTACCTTTAGAAATACGTCGAGTGGATGGGATGGTACAAACAATTAATCTGATTGCCAGACTAGATACCGATATTGAAGTAAGTTATTTTGAGCACGGTGGAATTTTACCGTACGTCTTAAGGCGTATCATGAGTTAATTCGGTATTAGTACTACTTTAATTATCATCTTCGGCCAATAGTTCTGCCGCAAGAAGTGTAGAAAAGCTAGCCCTTAGGGCTCTACTCGGGCGAACAAAATCAACCAAATTTGATACAATCGGAATGCGAGCTGGAAATGCAAGACTTTTAAGCTTGTCCCTTTCTGCCAAAGAAAGATTAGCTACAAACTCCTGTAATGAGCGATGAGAGTACGCTTCAAGAGCACTCATCAGCAACGAGTTTGTATCTTCTTTCTTCCCAATTGTAGTGGTTAATTCAACTATGAGGCTTGAAGCTGATTTATCTTGAGAATCTTCTTGTTGTTTATTTTTTGTTGGTGGGATACTCACAGAACTCTTTTATGTTTAGGCTTAATCTACGTATCTACTCCCTCACCTATCTAACTTTGTAATCGACCTCGTTCCTGATATGCTTAAGCCCTAAGAAGCCTAAATTAACCTGAAACTTTTTAAAAAGTGTTATGATTCGAGTACTTGTCAACGGATGTCGCGGGAAAATGGGCTCTCAAGCAATGGTTGCCGTAGACAACCACCCGCATCTGACTTTAGTAGCAGGTACTGATTTGGGGGATAATCTTGAGCAATGTATCAAAGATAAAGCAGCTCAAGTAGTTGTTGACTTTACTGTTGCAAGCGCAGGAATGAACAATGCCCGAACAATCATTAACTCAGGAGCATGTCCTGTAGTTGGCACGAGCGGATTTCAAGAGGCGCAGGTTGCAGAGTTAGCCGAACTCGCGGCAATGCGTAAAATCGGAGGGGTAATAGCTCCAAACTTTTCACTAGGAGCAGTGCTCATGATGAGATTTGCTGAAGAAGCTGCTCAGTTTCTTCCAGATGTTGAGATTGTAGAATTACATCACGACAAAAAAGAGGAGTCTCCCTCAGGTACAGCACTAAGAACCACTGAATTGATAGCTAACGGGCGGCTTAAGAGTGACAAAAAAGTAAGTCATGTTTCTACCAAAGGGGTGGAGTTAATTGCTGGTGCCAGAGGAGCAACGGTCAATGAAGTTGCGGTACACTCAATTAGACTACCCGGGCGGATTGCTCATCAAGCGGTTATTTTTGGGGGATTAGGAGAAAGTCTCACGATATTGCATGATTCATTCTCTCGTGACTCATTTATGCCAGGAGTATGTTTAGCATGTGAAAAAGTGGTGGCGCGTAACAGTCTAGTATACGGTCTTGAGCATCTGCTTTTTTAAATTAAACCGCTATTTAGACTTATCAAGTTACTAGGTCAAAAACTATGGTTATCAAACATTCGTTAAGTCAAAAATTAGAGCACTCCCTAAAAAGATTGGTTAATTGGAGAGCTCTCGTTGTTGGTGACTGCATGATTGATGAATATACTTTTTGCGAAACAGAGAAAAGCAAAGAGATTCCTTCCGAAATGCCTGGTAAACGAGCTTACCAGGCTACTCATCGCAAAGTTACACTAGGGGGAGCTGCCAATGTTGCCGCAAACCTTAGAGCTTTAGGGGCAGCAACTTCACTTGTTGGAGTAGTTGGCCGAGATGGTTATGAGAAAGCTTTTACTTATGAATGCGAAGCTCAGGGGATTAGTGCTCATTTAACAGTTGATTCATTACGGCCATCTACGGTTAAACGCAGATTGTACCTAGATAATGAGTACTTTTTTCGTATTGACCAAGAATCTTGCGAGCCTATTGATGACATTGTCTGTACTCGTGTATCTCGTGACATCCCCGACTTAATTAGAGATGTTGATGTTGTCATTATAAGTGACTACAACAAAGGGACATTAACTCCAAAATTAATCACTCTTATTAAAGATTTAACTGACAAATGGTGTATTCCCCTTATAGTTGATACTAAGCCTTCTCAGATTGACCTCTATCGAAAAGGATGTTTTGTGGTTCCTAATCTTATTGAGGCTAAAGCTCTGATTCCTCTGTTTTCCATTGGACCAGATCTCCATAAACATACTCAACAATTAATAGAACGAACAGGAACATCCTCTATTGGTGTTACTCTGGGAGGAGCTGGAATCTGTGGTATCCATAAAGGTGAATTTCACCATATCGGCGGATTTACGGTGCCTATATGCGATACAGTTGGAGCTGGTGATACTGTTCGTGCAGCACTAGCTCTCGGCATAAGCCTGCAATTACCTTTTGATGAACTTCTTCTACTGGCAAATGCGGCGGGAGCAGTAGTAGTGCAAAAAGTAGGAACAGCCACTGCAAATATCGCCGAAATCAAAGCAATACTATCTCAGTAGTTATTTTATATTATTAATCATTTATTACTGTTTTTATATAATACCGCTACCAAAGGTAAATAAATTGCGTCGTATAAGGTAATTCTATTTCAAGATGGTACCTTAAAATAGAAATATCAGTCTCCTTATACAAAGTGGTCAATACCAATGCGTATCTCCTTTATATCAACAATGGCAGCGGTAACTTGGGGGGGTAGCGAGCTTCTCTGGCATGAAACTGCTCAAGCTGCTTTACAAGCTAAACACGAGGTATTTACTCTTACGCCAGATATTCAACCTAGACCCTCAGCAATTGATGAGCTAATTAATGCGGGTGCGACATGTTTTTTTTGGAACTGCTTAAACCGCACTTCTGAAATCAATGTCGAAGATATACTGCCAGAATTTTATCCGTACCAACCACTGATTGACTGGAGGCCTGACTTAGTCGTAATCAGCCACGGTGGCATGTTAGACATAATTCATGGGCATCTTTTACTGGCGAAACTCCTCCTTACTCAATTACTCCCATATGTGGTTATCATTCAGGCAAATACCGAGCAATATAAACCTAGTGATACATTAAGGCCAATTATTAAAGCCTACTTACTCGGAGCAAATTCAGTATTTTTTGTATCCAAACAAAATAAACAAATCGCTGAAAAACAACTTGTTTCAAGTATTAATAATGCTCAAATAATTAACAATCCTATTAATTTACCTGCCCCTACCTCTCTTGCATTCCCCGAACTTACAAACGAAACGACAATACAATTTGCATCCGTTGCACGTCTTGACATCGCTTGTAAAGGCCAAGATGTTCTTCTTGAAGTGTTATCCGACCCGGTGTGGCGAGAGCGAAACTGGCATTTAAACTTTTTTGGATTAGGGCCAGACGAGCATTATCTGAAAGAACTTGTTCAGTTTTATCAACTACAGAATAAAGTAACTTTTAAAGGTTACGTACAGGATATTAAAGCCATCTGGGATCAGCATCATTTGCTCCTTTTACCCTCTCGCATCGAGGGCACCCCACTAGTATTACTCGAAGCGATGGCCTGCGCTCGAAGCGCTGTAGTGACTGCAATTGGCGGCAATGGAGAATGGATTCGTGATGAAGAATTAGGATATGTAGCAGAAGCTCCTTTCCCTTCTCTATTTAGTAAAGCCATGGAACGAGCTTGGAGCGACCGTAATCGTTGGAAGCTTTTAGGAGAGAGATGTCACCGCTATTTTAAAAGTCGCCATGAAGGGCGCCCAGGTTTAACCCTTCTATCTTTCATAACTTCGATTAAGAAAAATAAGGCTAAATCAACTAGTATTGACGATGAAAAACCTCTTGTCTCAATTATCGTGCCTTGTTACAAGCTAGGCCAATATCTATCAAATTGCATAACAAGCATTGCTTACCAGACTTATCTTAATATCGAAGTTATAATTGTAAATCCATCTAGTCCCGATTGCACTCTCTCAATAGCGGAATCTCTTGCACGTGATTATCCAGATCGCAGAATACAATGTTTAACTACTGAACATTTTGGGCAACCAGCACTTTCTCGGGCTGCGGGTGTACAATTAGCACGAGGAGACTACCTACTATTTCTTGATGCTGATGATATGATTGCTCCTACTTTTGTTGAAAAAACTGTAGCTGCACTAGAGAAAGAACCTACGGCAAAAATTGCTTTTCCAAATTATCAGAGTTTTGAAAAATCAAATGATATCTCTCGCACCGGACCATTAACTCTCGAGGCTATTGCTATTCAGAATAGGCTACCAATTTGCTCGCTGATGAGGCGTTCTGTCTGGGATGACGTAGGGGGATTTACAGATAATTGCCCTGGGTTTGAAGATTGGGATTTTTGGATTTCTTGTGCTGAGCTTGGCATGCAAGGCATTCACATCCCCGAAATCCTTTTTTATTATCGAGTTAGAAATGGCAGCTTACTTACGAAAGCTAAACAACAAAGGGAAAAACTCACAGCTCAGCTTATACTTAATCACCCTTCTATCTATACAGAGGAAACTATTCGTTGCGCAAAGGAGATCCTAGCATAACCGCCAACAAAGTGAGCGAATGCAATACACCTAGCCTTAGGTGTCCCATACTCGGCAAGAAGAAAGAATTGATACTATTGAATAGAGCATCGCAAAAGTCCCTGAATGTGGGGGTAGGAGAGTATTATTGCAATCTCAGAACCGCCAAGACCCGTGATGTTCAATATGGAAGAGTGTAGTAGCAGATATCTCTCGTTTGAAGAAGTAAAGGAACACGTTAAGTAGCGGATGCTATGGTTGTCGGCAAGCTATCGTCGGACAGTGGGGAAATCTTCTTTCGGGAGAAAGCAAACCGCACGGGCTTTTTTCCGCGTGTAAAGGATTGTTTCATAGACAACCCTACCAGCTGCTTACTTGAGCATCCGTTGATAGATCTGTTAAAGCAGCGGATCTACTTAGTTAATGCAAGCTACCATGATCTAAATGAACACGATGCACTAAAACGCAACCCGAAGTCTCAGCTGCGTCAAGGTAGTGCGGGTGGATGTATTTATTGATTGCCTGTACAATCTCCCCAAGAATAATCGTCCAAGAGATTTCGTCATTAATTTGGATGCAAATGAGACTGTGCCAAATGAGACTGTGCCAAATGAGACTGTGCTGTTTATCGGCGCTCAATAATTCTCTCACTCAAATTCTCTCACTCATTCAATCACTCAGCACTCTTAAGGGTAAAAACAACTTAACCACTCTCCCCTCTACTAAGTTAGTGATTCAAGAAATAATAAGCAGTATTTCTTAATCGAAAATTGCTGACAACAAAATTTATTTATCTGTTACTCTTTTTTCTCAAGCTAGCCAAACCCTTAAAAATACAATTTATTTAGAAAATATCTGGCAAAGTAGCTAGCAACAGATAACAAAAAAATGAAAGCTAACTATCTAAATTTACTAAAAATTCTAGACTTAGAGCACATTACTAATTACTTGATAATATCACGGGGGCAACATATTTTATAACAATTTTTTACTCCTTATTTATTTAAAGAATCCTTAAATAAAATAACCCTTTCTTCATGACTACAACTACGCCTAATCCATCCAAGTTTACTACACTTGCTGAAACAGATTTGGAGTTAACTACAAAACACCTGCAAAAACTTCAACTGCATCTTTATACCGTAAATAAACAATGGCCAACTGTATTTGTTATCGAAAAATATCCTAATAGACAATTTATTTTGTATGATACCAACGGGAATAAATACAAGTTTTTATTACAGAACAATACCGTAAAATTCAACAATCGGGACTTAACAACAAACAAAGCTCGGAGTTAAAAGCACAAGTTAAAAATTTTATGGGCTAGTCTTAAACAAGTAGATATAAAAACGGCTGCTCAAGCGTTGCCAAATTTAAGTGACTACTTTAAAAAATTTCGCGCTGTATTAGACAACTATAAAAACGATGACCAATATATAGGCTTGTTTAATAAATTTAATAGTCTACCCAATAACGTCCGTGAACAAATTTTACTTTATACAGAAGAACTCTTGATCAGTAACAACAACGCCCATTATATTAAACCGTGAGTTATCAGTTACTAGAGGTACGATTCTCTTAATTGGCTTGATAATAGTCGCATCCTTATTAATATTAAGCATTATTTTGCTGTAAATACACCACGATAAACAGGGAACACAACCACCATTAAAGCACTAGCAGAACGGCTTACTAAACAAAAAAACGGCTTGTAAAGAGCTTTAAGCTAAAGGTCTGGGTTGATGGTAAATCCGATTCTTTCAGCTCTAATTTGTTTTTTCTAGTTCAGTAGCAAGGGCTAAATAATCTTTAACTGAGAGAGTCTCAGCTCTTCGGTCGCGTAAAATGTTAGAAGCAAGCAAAGCTGCTTCAACTTGCTCTGCTGTATAAAGACCTGACGCCCTTAAACTATTATGAATCATTTTTCTGCGTTTACAAAAAGCAGCATGAACTACTTTGGAGAATTTATTATAACAATAACCTCCCAAGGAATCGGCATTTTCAAATTCAAGAATGACAACTCTAGACTTAACTTCAGCAGATGGGAAAAAGGCATCACCAGATATAATTGGACCTAAAGTAACCTTAGCTACAGCCTGTACCATCACTGATGGTACTCCGTATACTCTGCCATTAGGGGAAGAAGCAAGACGTTCCGCTACTTCTTTTTGCAATAAAAAGACAGCTCGCTCAATTACAAAACGATGCGTCAAAATATGAAATAAAATATCCGTAGTTTGCGAATACGGTAGATTGCCAATTACGACCAAAGGACAAAATCCTTTACAGTTTGGAATCCTAGGTTCTGGATAAGAGGCAATCTCAGAAAAATTAACCGTCGTAACATCAGCCTCTAATACACGTGCTGATGGATACTTAACTCGAAGCTGCTCAACGAATTTAGGCTCAATCTCAATTAAAGTTAGAGACTCTACAGAGCTAAAATACTCAGTGAGTGCTCCTAGACCTGCGCCAATTTCTACTACATGGCGCCCAGTTACATCTCCAACACATCCAAAAATTTTACTCAAAAAGGTTTTATCTAAAAGAAAATTTTGTCCTCGCACGCGATTGGGGCGAACGTTTAAAATTTTTAGCTGATGCTCAACTTCTTTCTTACCTTTAAAGATAGCATTATCTTTACTAACGGCACTTACCCTATGGGGTGCTTTACGGACTCGAGAGGCCATCGACTCTTTGCTCCTATCTTATAATCCAAATCATGATGATGACTGACCGATGCCCCCTTCACGAAAACACTTCCTCCGCTTACTCGACATAATCGTAAGCAAGCCGCAAGACCAATCATTGCTGCATTATCTGTACAGAAGCGATATTCTGGCACTATAACAGAGACTCCTCCTGGCACCATAGATGATAGAGCCATCCTAAGTCTATTATTAGCGGCTACGCCACCTGTTACCACAACTCTTCTAATACCACTTTCTTGTACCGCTTTTGATACCTTTGAAACTAAACTGAGCACTATAGCTTCTTGAATCGCATGAGCCAAAGCACATTTAGTGGCGTGAGTCAGACGCTCTCCCTCTCCTTTTTCTTCCGAATCTGAATTTTTAAGGCGTTCAATAAGAATAGCACTAGCAGTCTTTAAGCCTGAAAAACTGAATCCATCTTTACCTTGCATTGGAATAGGTAAACTAAACCTAGCACTATTTTCACTATCCGATACTGCATCAGCTAGTTTCGCTAACTGTGCTCCTCCGGGATATGTTAAACCTAGAAGATTAGCTAGCTTATCAAAGGCCTCACCTGCTGCATCGTCAATGGTTTGACCAAGCAAATGATATTCGCCAAAATCTTCCACACGATAAAGAGCCGTGTGACCTCCAGATACCAGTAACGCCAAGTGAGGGAATACAGGCTTAACAACACCAGGCGATAAATATGGCGCAACTAAATGCCCCTCAAGATGATTAACACCAAGAAGTGGAACTTCTTGACGCAGAGCCACCCCTTTGGCAAAACTTATCCCAGTTAGTAAACAGCCCAAAAGCCCGGGGCCTTGAGTTACAGCTATAACGGTCACTTCGTTAAGTTTTACTTGAGCTTCATCAAGTGCTCTTTTTAAAATTATCGGTAAAAGACGAAGATGCTCACGTGATGCAAGCTCGGGAACGACTCCCCCATACTCTGCATGAAGATCAGTTTGCGAAGCTACAACTGATGATAAAAGACGGATAGGCGGAAATTCATTATCTAAACCCCCTTTAGATGACACTCTTTGCCAATCTAAAATGGCTACCGCAGTTTCATCACAACTAGTTTCAAATGCAAGAAGAAGCCCTGCATTAGACTCAGTAGTCAATGTTTACCTCGCCAAAAAACCCCACGCGCATGCACACAAACATATATATACCATCTTCTACTTTTTTCTAACGCTCAGAAATATTATTATTCTTTATAATTATCACTCGATTCGGCGTTTTCATCTAATTCAGTTGACCCTTTCAGCAAAAAGCTAGCTATATCAAGTAAATCTTGCTCTTCTGCATTTTTATAAAAAGCAACAGGGCAAAATTTATTGTCAATATATCTTCCATCAACTGTTTCCCCACTACGAAGAAACCGAACTAATGCCGCCTTATCCCAAGATCTTAAGCCTGTAACACTAGATACCTCAAGAGACGGAGCAATTCGCTGCTCTTTTGAGCCGTACTTAAAGACTCTACCGCCTGATAAGTAACCTACACCTGAATACTCAGAACCAGGAGAATTGTGGCATGAGCTACATCTAGCTACATGATCAACAAGATACTTACCACGAGCGATATTGAATCTCCGAGGAATTTCTGGCACACCTCCTAAATTCTCTCGATTTACATCGAGAAAACCTACAGTATTTCTTGCTATAAACCCTATTTCTCTTCTTTCGCTCTTACCGGGTAAAGGTGGTAAACTGCGTAAATAAGAAGCCACTGCAAAAAGATCAGAGTCACTCATCCATTGATATCCCTCATGCATCTCATCAGACACTTCACGATTATTAGGAGCAAGGCCACCTCGTAAAACACGAATTATATCCTCATCCTTCCAATCTTTTAATCCATGACGATGAGGAGTTAAATTAGGAGCTATTACCTCTCCGTATCTATCTGACAACTTTTGCCCACCAATAAGCACAGCATCTGGTCGCCTATCAGCTTCTCCGTGGCAAAACCCACAGGCAGCAAGCCCGCGGACAATGGAGCCTCCTCTCTCAACCCATTCAGACTGACTAGGCACTACTCGTGACTCAACTGGAACTCTTTGGCAGGCCACTACCAAGATACTAAATAAAAAAAGATGGATAAAAATTTTAGATTTCGTATGCATTCGATTTTTGTAGCTATACTCAGGCAATATCCTAAGGACATCACTATCCGAAACTCGTTTAAAATAACTTCGATTGCATTAGGATACCGAGAAAATGATCAAAAGAAAGAGATATACCCCCAACAATGTCAGAAGTATCATTGATTAACACACCGATTGTTCCAACAGGGCCTATTTTTGGGAGCAAAAGCACGGCTGTAATAACTCTCCTGGATATTTTACTGGCTCCTCTTTCTTCCAAGCGGTCATACACGAGAAGAGTGGGAGTATTTCCAAAATGAGAAACAACCTCTTTGAGATCTCCGTAACTCAACTCTGCTAAATTAGCGCTTAATTTACTTGAAATGGCTACTGACTGACGCCGTGCTTGAAGAATTTTAATTGCGTCTTCCTCTGATACTACGGCAAATCCCTCACTGATCAATCGATTAAGGCGGTTAATGGATGAGGAAAGAAGCGTTAGTTGTGCCTCACACTGCTTAATAGCGGCAGAAATTGTCGATGTAATTACTGTTTCAAATGAAGAAACTAACTTTAACCAAGATATATCAATTATACTCTCTAAAGTTGCAGACTCATGCTGTGAAGATGTAGCAAGGTCTTTGGGAAAAAGCTTGCATGGTAACTTATCAAAGTTTATTGAAGTAACTTCAAAAATTGTAGAGGCAAGGGAAGTGTCTACCGAATCTTTTGCTTGGTCATTAAACTTTGCTTGGTCATTAAACTTTGCTTGGTCATTAAACACTGAGCCACAAAGTAACTGACTCTTGAGACCCGCAAATTTAAATCGCTCCCTTGAATAGACTCCCTTAACATGGTTCTTAACATTGTTCTTAATATTGTTGTTCGACTCGATAGTTAAGTCTGGAAGATGCCCTTTACATGATATCTTACGAATACTCACCGCACCCAATGCACTAAGGGCATCACGTAAATACTTACGAGTCCATGACCTAATCTCTAGGAAAGCTGACCAGCGTTCTTGAAGTGCACCCGAAAAGCCAGATAATTCATCAGCTACTAAATTACTACTCTCTGAATTGTTCATCGTATTTTAGCAACCACCGCACCCAAAGTTAGCGTGAAGGTTATTAAATAATTCAGCACGGGTTATACATTAACCAGATTAAACAACGATTTTTTCAACTAGATGGCGAATTAGGATAAGAGACTTCATTACATATTTGAAGCAATCAAATCATTTAAATCTCCTAATTCTCTGTGTCCCTCTAAATTTGTATCTGTAGGTTCATTGAGGTCACGATATTCTGCATAAAAGCGAGCTAAAGATTTTCTTAACATTAATCTAGACCGATGAAGTCTGGACTTTACCGCCGGAATTGAAAGCTCAAGTATTTCTCCAACTTCTTTGCTACTCAAACCGTCAATATCTCTTAAAACAAAGACTGGGCGATATTCATCTGGCAGACTGGTTATGGCTCTTTCAAGAGCCTGAGATACTTGTAAACGGGTTGTACCCGACTCACCTTCAATATGATAAGCCGGAGTTGTAGAGGGAGTATTAGAAACTTGCACCGCCTCATCTTCAATAGACACACTTTGATCTTGTCGCTTTTTTCGTAATTTCATCAAGCTTGAGTTAACCGTCACACGGTAAAGCCAGCTTGAAAAAGACGACTTTCCCTCAAAGCGATCAATTTTTCTAAAAACAGTCACAAATACATCCTGAAGCACTTCTTCTGCATCTTCACCATTCCTGGTAAGGCGACTCGCTAAGCTGTAAGCCTTTGCGCTATACCTTGACACTATCTCCTCAAAAGCATGGGTGTCCCCATTTTGGAAGGCGGCAATCAATTCAAGGTCACTCTTCTTTTCCATCTTTACCCCGTACCTCGTTCCCACCAAGACCGTTTTTGCAACACCACTTTAATTACGACGTTAAGTGATTTCCGAATTTAAAAGGTTGGGAGATCAAGATTCGAGCCAAAAGGCAAAAATATAGCTAAAGCAACCTTTCTTGCTAAATATCAAATATTACTTAATCTTTTTATTTTAATTCTCAAATCATGTTAGCAGATTTGTTATTGGCGTCAGGAAGTTGCCTATAGACTTTTGGATTTATTGACATAGGAGGAAAAAATGACCTCAGTCTCCACTTTTTCCTCTTCCGGTAATCGAACATTTAGAGCTTTATGTGCAAAAGATATATTTTTATAATTTTGATGTAGTATCTTTTTAGGCCATTAACGATACAGCAACTTACGAAAACGAGACTTACGATGAAACTTTATACTAGGGTCAATTTATGCATTCTTCCATTGTGTACCATACTCATAGCCTCATGTGCACCGCTAAATGATGGGGGCTACGGCAACTACGGCTACGACAGAGATGATTACTACCAAAATAGACGATATCAACCATCTGAAAATTATTATAGAGACAGAGACAGGTACAGACAGCGCCAAGAATGGGACCGAATTCAAGAGGAACAAGATAAAATTGAAGATGAGAGACGACGACTTGACGACGAGAGATTAAGAATTGAGCGTGACCGACAAAGAGTTCAACCATCGTTAGCACCACCACCAGCTCCTCCAGCACGACCTGAGGAGAGATGCCCACGCGGATTTAGTCCAAGTGAACAAAAATGTAGTAGAGAAGAAAGGAAGCGCGGTTGCCAAGATATGAGGCTACCTGGCGGGCTAGGATGTGTTAAAAGATAACAATATAAAATTAGGTAACTATTTTAACACTGTAATATTAAACACTGCGATATTAAAGACTGTGATATTAAAGACTGCGGGAGGGGGGACTTGAACCCCCAAGCCTTTCGGCACCAGATCCTAAGTCTGGCGTGTCTGCCATTTCACCACCCCCGCATAAATAAAGGCAACGTTGGCTCTTAACTATATTTTAAGACTATACACCAGAGCTTATGCAAGAATCTACTATTGGCATCATCGGTGCGGCTGGAAAAATGGGATTTTGGTTAAGCGAGGCTCTTCAAAAGGCTGGTACAAAATTATTTTGTTACGACCCTGTCCTGAATAACGGAGTAACACTCCCGGGCTTAGTTCAAAATTCAGATATTATCCTTGTAACGACTCCACTGAGTGTTACTCCCTCTGTGCTGGAAGAAGTAAGCAAGTATGTCAGCCCTGATCAATTAGTTGGAGATATCTCATCGGTAAAAGCTCCCGTAGCTTCAGCATTACAGGGTCTACCTTGTGAAAAAGTTTCTCTTCATCCTTTATTTGGGCCAAGAGCTTTGACCTTAAGTGGAAGAAGTATAGTTTGGAGTCAAGTCTCTCTAACTGGACAGCGTTCATCATATCTACGAAGTTTACTAACCTCTCAAGGTGCATTACTGATTGATCTTAATCTTGATGAACACGATCAAATGATGAGCGTAGTACAAGTTACAACTCACCTTCATCTACTTTTATTTGGGCGGATTACCGCTGATTTTTCTCCTAGCTCAATAGAAAATACTCTTTTATGCGCTACCCCTCCTTTTACTGCTCTTGCCGCATTTACCTCTAGGATGCTGTCACAAGATGCGGAACTATATGCCGACATCGCAGGAACTAATCCGCATACCAGAGATATTCTGGTAAAATTAAAAGACTTCATCAATTTACTTATTGAAAATGATACTCCTGCCAACATAAAACAAGCTTTTCTAGAATTGTATCAACCTCTCAAACCGTTTTGGAGTGACTCAGTAATAAAAGCTGGTACCAATAAAAGTGATCAAATAGATGAACTTCTAAGAGATTAATTTTTTACGAAATTAGCTATATAGCGGTTTAGTATATGATGCGTAACATTCAAAACGCTCGGTAAATGTGTCGATTGACTCACTAATAATATCTTTGCTGTCCGAGCCATGTCTCTTTGATATTTTTCAAGTTTTAACGCTAATATTTTATCCTTACCTTTTTCAAACCTTATCCCAAAACAGCATAATTAAATTGCTATTATAAAAATCACAAAAAACCCCGTAGTAGCTACTGCTTTTTTTAACTTATTATAGCTATCTTGGAGCACATTTGACTCACTACATATCAGATTAAGGTTTACACTATTCTTCCTTGGTCATAAGGCTTTCAATCTCTTTAATACTAAGGTTCATGATATCGGCTACACTACTGATATTCATCCCTGTCGCTAATAACTTCTGCGCTACCTGTTTAGCCATCTTCATCTGC
>JBIKUX010000052.1:0-5731 GCA_044347345.1 Bdellovibrionota bacterium
ATCGCTCTCTTAAGGCTGGTAGGCGAATTATTAGTCCGGCAATACGATGATAGAAATCTCGCCTCAAAGTAGATCCTTGCGACAATACAGATTCATCCTGATTGGAAGCACATATTAGTCGAAAGTTACTTTCGACCTCTTTATTAGCTCCAACAGGGCGAAACTTTTTATCTTGCAAGGCGCCAAGGAGAAGCACCTGCATCGGATGTAACAAAGCATCTACCTCATCGAGAAAAAAAGTGCCGTTTGCAGCCTCTCTCAGAAGGCCATCTCGTTGTTGGAGCGCGCCTGTAAATGCGCCCTTGATATGACCAAAAAGCTCACTAGCAACTAAGTCAGCCGCTGTAAATGTTGGTTGAAAACGTACGAATGGTCCCTTTCCTCGAGCACCAAGTCTATGAATTAGACGAGCGCACAAGCCTTTTCCTGTCCCAGTTTCGCCTAAAATAAGCACCGATTGGGGGGAAAAACCGGCAAATGCGATCTGCTCTCTAACTTTCAGCGCGGCATTACTACTTCCAACAAAAGACTTTAAGAGTTCAGCCTCAAAAGGAATTGATACTTGGTTAAGTTTACGCCTAACCTGCGACTGTTCGAATGCTTCTGTAACAATAGCTAAAAGATGCGGTAAATTAGCGGGCTTTTCTATAAAAGCCGCCGCTCCTAATTCCATAGCTCTCACTCCATTTTGAGCTGATCCATGGCCGGTCAAAACTACTACTCGAGTAGTTGGAGCTTTACTAACACACCATGTGATAAGTGAGAAACCACTTTCAACGCCTCTACTCGTATCAATACAAAGATCCAAAATAACTATAGGAGGGTCATCTCTCTTTATTATAATCTGCGCGGCTGATTCGGTATTTGCAGTGACTACTCTCCATTTATCTCTGCGATGAAGTGATAAATTACGTGCTAAGCTCTCCGCCGCATCAATATCATCCTCTACAATAAGAAGCACGGGAGGAGTCATGATTTATACTCGATAGATATAGAGTTAGAAGTAACACTAATACTTAAACTACCTGAGCTTAAAGCATAGAATCTCCATAAAGCTGTTGGTAAATTATCATCTAATAATCCCATCGGAATCAGCTTTTCCCAATCTAACGAGTCAATCACGTCACGATTCTGAACGCTTTTTGAATGAATCACTCTCCAAATCATAGTATTTAAAGAATTGGCTGGAGTTAAACGTTCCCATCCTCTTTCACAAAGAAAAACTTTTTTTGAGAGCTCAACAAATTGTTCTGATGAACCAAAAATCAAGCATTCTATCATCTTTAATGATTCATCAACGTCGAAAGCCCGTTTTTGTGTCCGTTCGGTTTCATTGGCTGGAAGCAGAGATGAAAAATAATAAAGGTCATTTATTACAACAGATAGAGGCGTCCTGATCGTATGTGCTAAAACACGAAAAAGATTTACTGCTGATATGGTCAGCGGATTATGACCGTCTAAGCTTGTTGAATCCATCAAGCGCCGCCACTTTATAGCATTCTGCAAGCGTAGGATAATTAAAGACCGTACCTTTTAAATAAGATAAACCCCCATTAAGAGCCATCACAGCCTGTCCAATATGAACTAATTCAGTAGCATATTCTCCTATGATATGTACGCCCAGAACTTCTTGGGTATCACGGTGGAACAAAACTTTAAGCATTCCATTTTGGTCTCCAAGTAATTGACCACGGGCAATTTCTCTATATCTGGCTATACCTGTCTCATAAGGTATCTCTTTTTCCGTTAACTCCTCTTCATTTGCACCTACATACGAGATTTCAGGGATAGAGTAGATACCAAAGGGTAAAGGATAATCTTGAGCAGAGTCATCTAATTGGAATGCATGAGCGGCCGCACGACGCCCTTGTTCACCAGAAGTTGAAGCAAGAGCAGGAAAACCAATTACATCACCAGCCGCATATATGCTCTGAATAGATGTCTGATAATGCTCGTTAACAATTATTTTCCCTCTCTCACCGAGCTCAACACCAAGCCTTTCAAGCCCCATTCCCTTAGTAGCACTGCCACGTCCAGCAGAATATAAAGTAACATCTGATATTATCCGCTTACCACTTTTAAGAGTGGTCACTACTTGGCCGTCCTCGCGAGTCTTACAATTCTCAACTATTTCACCAAGCCTAAGCGTAACGCCCATACTCCGCATCTGGTATTGAAGACACTCAGTAATTTCGTCATCAATAAAACCGAGTAATTTTTTTCTAGCATCAACGACTGTGACATGCACTCCAAGAGCTGAGAACATGGAGGCATACTCTGTTCCTATCACTCCTCCTCCAACTACGCAAAGCTGTCGAGGTATCTCACGCATTTTCAGAATATCGTCACTGTCAAAAATAGTCCGGCCGTTAAAATCTATGCCATCAGGACGATAAGGCCGAGCACCAGTAGCAATAAGAAATTTTTCTGCTGTTTTAACCTGAGTTACCTCAGATGACCGTATCTCTATGGTATGGTCGTCGAGAAAGTGAGCAAAACCGGTTAGTATATCAATCCTATTGCGCGCTAATTGATGTTTTATAACGTCAATTTCCGTTTGCATCACATGATTGATACGGAAAGTCAGATCTTGCATATTAATTTCTGACTTAACTCGATATCCTGCGCCGTAGATGCTCCTTTGACGATAACCAGAAAGATACAAAACGGCTTCCTTAAAAGATTTGCTAGGTATAGTGCCGCTATTTACACAAACCCCTCCTACTACATCTCGAGCATCAACTATCGCTGTTTTTTTCCGTAATTTTGAAGCCTGAACAGCTGCTCTTTGCCCAGCAGGACCACAGCCTATAACTACTAAGTCGTAGTCAAAGCGATGCAGACTATCTTGAGTCTGAAAAATTGAATCTAAAATAGGTGGCGGCACGATTACTTTTATTTTTAGTATCGAGGCGGTATACCTTCGGTACAGATAAGATGCATGATGTGCTGTACAAGTAGTCTATCCATGGTCTAAAACATTAATTAGAACCTTTGGCCGATTTGGTTTATTGCTGTGACAGCTATAACATTACAAACATTACTATTGCTAAAACAGCATTATAATTAATTTCTTAAAAAAGGTATCAGCGCATACCCTTTGAGGATAGTAGCAAGAACAGAATTGATAAAACCGTAGTATAATAACCAGTTAGATAAATAGCGGACTAAGTAAATGACTGAGGAAAGTAAAGCCAAAACTGTTAATAAACATGTCGACATTCAACGCTTAGCTAATCTTTGCTCGCTAGTCATCCCGGAAAACATTTCGTCTACTCTTGGACTTCAGCTAGAAGAGATCTTTTCTTACTTTGAATCACTTAGTCAGTACAACACTCAAAATATAAATCCCATGAGTCATGTTCACCAAGACAACAATGTGTTACGAGAAGATATTGTGAATACATCACTTACGCGAGAAGAAGCTCTTTCACTTGCTCCTGAGCGAAAAGGAGCCTTTTTTAAAGTGCCACTTATAATTGACTAGCTTCAAGGGACAAATCCATGTCGTCATTACAAGGAGACTCGTCACTTTCATTAAGCGAAGTGATAGACGGACTCAGAAAAAAACGCTTTTCTTGTGTTGAAATAGCTTCAGAATATCTGAAAGCTATCAAAGAAGCGGTCACACTTAATGCTTATCTTGCAGTTTCTGAGGATTTAGTTATTGCTGAAGCAGCTCGCCTTGACTCAATACCATTTGATCAACGTGGAGCTCTCGGAGGAGCCCCAATTGCAATAAAGGATAACATCCTTACAAAAGGTATAACTACAACCGCAGGGAGTAAAATTCTCGAACATTTCGTACCGCCCTACGATGCTACCGTAGTAGCTAGAATCAAAGAAGCGAACGGAATTATTTTAGGAAAAACAAATCTAGATGAATTTGCGATGGGTTCATCAAATGAAAACTCATACTTTGGACCAGTAAAAAATCCTTGGAACTTAGAATGTGTTCCCGGAGGAAGTAGTGGTGGTTCAGCTGCCGCCGTAGCAGCTGGTATTGCACCTGCAGCACTAGGAACTGACACTGGTGGCTCTGTAAGACAACCAGCATCTTTTTGTGGTGTTTTAGGACTAAAACCTACTTATGGCAGAGTTAGTCGCTACGGCGTAGTTGCTTATGCTTCATCCTTAGACCAGGTAGGGATTATAGCTCAATCTACAGAGGACATAGCACTTCTTCTATCTATTATTGGAGGAGGCGATACATTCGATGCTACTTCATCACGCAGACCGCTGCCTCAGCTATCGCAAATGTCATCTGACTCTAATTTTGATTTTGCTGGTCTTAGGATAGGTCTACCAAAAGAATACTTCCTGGAAGGAGTAGATAAAGAGGTAGAGCAAGTAGTCATGAACGTGGTTCGAGAGTTAGAAAAACAAGGAAGTAAAATTGTTGAGGTCTCTCTACCTCACACCAAAGCCGCTGTAGCTGTATATTATATTATTGCTCCAGCTGAAGCCTCTTCAAACCTTTCTAGATACGATGGAGTTAGATACGGTTTTAGAGCCTCGCAAGAAGTAAACTCCTTAAAGAGCACTTACCTTAATACTCGTACTCAAGGGTTCGGATACGAAGTTAAGCGAAGAATTATGATAGGTACCTACGTACTATCTTCGGGCTACTACGATGCTTTTTATCGCAAGGCGCAACAGGTAAGAACGCTAATAACTAATGATTTCACCACAGCATTTAAATCAGAATGTGATGTAATAGTAACACCTGTAACATCCTCTCCGGCCTTTAAACTTGGTGAAAAAACTAGCGATCCTCTTAAAATGTATTTAAGCGACATATTTACCATTCCGGTAAATTTAGCTGGCTTGCCAGCGATTAGTGTTCCTGGAGGCTTTGCAAGCTCAGGCTTACCAATTGGAGTACAATTTGTTGCTCCCCATTTTCAAGAAGAGCTTCTACTTAATCTATCCTTTAGACTTGAGAAGACTCTTTCTTCTTTTAAGCGCACTCCTAAGTTTATCCATCGACAATAATAACAGAAATAATTTATCAAAGCCGGAAAAATCATCATGGAATTCGAAGTAGTCATAGGCCTCGAAACCCATATCCAACTTTCGACAGCATCTAAGATGTTTAGTGCATCTTCTGCATCTTTTGGTGGAGAGCCAAACGTTAACATTGATCCGGTTACGTTAGGGTTACCGGGGAGCTTACCAGTCGCAAATCGCCTTGCAATTGAATTTGGCATCATGCTTGGGCTCGCCACAAACTGCAAAATTAGAAACTTTAATCGGTTTGCAAGAAAACATTATTTTTATCCTGACCTACCTAAAGGGTATCAAATATCTCAGTTTGATGAACCACTTTGTGAATGGGGGAACGTAATTATTGATATAGGAGGTCAAAAGCGCACCATCGGGCTTGAGCGTATTCACCTCGAGGAAGATGCCGGAAAAAACATTCACGAAGCTAAACTTGGTGCGTCTTTAATCGATCTTAATCGAGCTGGAGTGCCACTTCTTGAAGTTGTTAGTAAGCCAGACTTGCGGAGTCCTGAAGAGGCTGGAGCCTTCCTAAAAGCTTTAAGACAAATAGTTCGCTTCCTTGGCATAAGTGATGGCAATATGGAAGAAGGAAGTCTTAGGTGCGATGCTAACATTTCTCTACGACCCTTAGGCTGCACAGAGTTGGGTACCCGGGCGGAAATAAAAAATATAAATTCGTTTAGATTCGTTGAAAAAGCTCTCGAATACGAAATAGCTCGTCAGA
>JBIKUX010000053.1:0-5637 GCA_044347345.1 Bdellovibrionota bacterium
GTATCAGTAAGAAATCCAAAAGTTCTGGACATAAGCCCACAAAAGATAGAGCCTTGTTGAGTTATCACAAAAGCAGAAAAAGCTATACCAAGGATCATTCCTAAGTAACGACCTTTTTCACCTACTAACATAGCTATGGCTATACGAATCATGAAATACCTCTACGATGAATCATTCGTAAAGACCGCATCAGGGTATTATTTGCTAAAGATACGGTAATCTTCCAATAAAGAACAAGAATACCCTCTGAGAGTACAGATAGAAATTTATCTCCCCACTCGATACAACTAACAAATACCCCATCTTCAGGACCCCAATCTTGTGGCGGGTCAGCAAGACGATAAAGATCCCAATGAGAAATCATACCTTGCCCGGGAATAGGATAACGATGCTCAAGCATAAATGTAGGAGAAGTAACCATTCTGGGATCGCCACCAAGAGCTTCAACAAAATAGCGAACGAAAGTCGTTTTACCAGCTCCGAGAGGTCCACATAAAATTATCTTATCTGATGCCTTTACAATTGTTGCCGCAAGATTAGCCACTACTCTTAAATCCTCAAGAGTATTAAGTTCTCCCTCCCAAGCAACATAACCTTCATCCTGACTCACAATTATTTTCATCCTCCAAAAACAAGTCGCGGCAAAGTTTCAATTACTTCACTAGCTCTAATGCAAGCTCTTCCACCAGAAGCAAGTAAGCCGGCGCTACCATGTAAATTTACTCCTAGCACTGATGCCTCTAATGAAGAGAGACCTCGTGCCATTAGTGCTGCGACAATCCCGGCCAGTACGTCTCCAGTACCTGATGTTGATAAAGCAGACGTCCCAGCAGTACAAACCATAGCCACCAAACCATCATCAATAATTGTTCCCTGCCCCTTGAGTATAACCACGCATCCGAGTAACTCCGATAACCTACGAGCCGCACCGTATCTATCCCTATTAATCTCTTCAACAGATACTTTTAACAATCTTGCAGCCTCACCTGGATGTGGTGTCGCTACTACACGCCCATTGAGAGGTAGCATCGGTGATAAAAAGTTTCCCTGTGATAAAATAGTAAGAGCGTCTGCATCAATAACTATAGCAGAGTCATTTTTATGAGCTTTTTTTATCAGCTCAACTATATCATCAGCACTCATTCGACCAACTCCTAAACCAGGGCCAACAACAAGACTAGTTTTAGGATTAAGCAAATCTTCAGGAACTGATAAGGGACAATTAGAACTTTCTTGAACAATTACTTCAGGCCAAAGGCCTGCTAGTCTAATTCTAGTCTCATTATCTACCAGAATTATAACTCGCCCAGCTCCAGAGCTAATAGCCGCATGACATGCCAAAATAGAGGCGCCAAGGTACTGGGATACTGCACCAATAACTAAAACGGAGCCTAACATTCCTTTATGAGAGTTAGCAGGAGGAAACGGATATATAGACCTTATATTATTATTTACAAGTAGCGTAGTAGCATTAGCTATTGCACTACGTGTAAAAATTGGAACCGGAATTATCTCTAATTTTCCCATCACATTTATAGCTGGAGCCTGAAAAAATCCTCGCTTAAACATACCAACAGTAAGGGTTAGTGATGGCCGAAAAGCATCTACATGAACGGCTCCGCTATTTGCGTCTACTCCTGTAGGAACGTCTAAAGACACCCTAAAACAACTCTTGGAATCACAATACTCATTACTTGCACGACATAAATTAGCAATCGACCCTCGTAAGGAATTATTCAAATTTTGCCCAACTCCAAGAAGAGCATCAATACAAACCTCAGCCGAAGTAAACACTCTTTTAGCTACTTCCTCTGATAGCTCGTCTTGAACAACGATCCAGCTACAACCTTTTTGATTCTCGAATTCTCGTGCTATTTGTTCTCTAACCGGATCGATGGATAACCTATCAACATCTCCACTATCTTCTTCCAAACGTTTTGCCTCAATCACGGTAACCGATACACCAGCTTGACAAAGATGTCTGGCTACTACAAATCCATCGCCACCATTTCTGCCTGGACCAACAAGAACAACAGCTGCTCGAAAAGGAGGAGACCGCTCAAGCAAGATTCTTTCAGCCATCAGTTTTCCCACCTGATGCATAAGATTAACCGCCCCTTCTTGTAACGAAGATGAACGACTATGGGCTTGAAAGTAATCTTCTTCCCAATCTTTTATTTCACTTGGTTTACATAACGGCGTACAGCCCAGGAAAAACTGTGAAGATAATTTTGACAAAGTAGTAAAAGACTTCATCCTAATTCATGCTCAAGCACTTCAGCGATATCATTCGCATGGTTGCGACAATCATCCTCGTTATCACATTCCACCATCACTCGCACACGGCTCTCAGTTCCTGAATAACGAACAAGCACCCTCCCGTGACCACAAAGAATTTTTGCTTTTTCAACTAAAAGTTTTTGCAGTGGTGCTATCGATTCAAGAGGAGGTTTATTGCTTACAGTAATGTTAATTAGTTTTTGTGGGAACCGAACATACCCCTCTAATAGCATTGAAAGAGGCTTTTGTTTTCGCAACATTACTGATGTAACCATTAGAGCAGTAAGGATTCCGTCACCAGTAGTAGCTGTTGAAGCAAATATTGTATGCCCTGATTGCTCTCCCCCTAATTCACATCCGAGCCGAAGCATATCTTCAAGAACATACCTGTCACCTACATTACTGCGACTAACATTGATACCAAATTTATTTAGATATTGCTCTAAACCTAAATTGGACATGACCGTAGCAACTACTCTATTGTTTTTAAGTAGTCCCCTTTCCTGCAAGTCAACGGCACATAAAGCAAGTACCATATCACCATCCAAAACCTGTCCCTTTTCATCAACAAGTATTGCCCGATCAGCATCACCATCTAATGAAATGCCAACATCAAGGTTTTGTTCAATGACAAGTTTTGCAACCACTTCTGGATAAAGACTACCAAACCCGGCATTAATGTTTTTGCCATTCGGACTATTACCCCTAAGAACAACATCTGCTCCAAGCTCCGTAAATGTTTGCGGAGCAACTATATATCCTGCTCCATTTGCCGCATCAATCCCTACTTTTAAGCCTTCAAAAACTAACTGACGAGGCACCGAGCTTTTAAGAAATACTGTATACCGACCTGCTGAATCGTCAATCCTTGCGGCCTTACCAATCTTGTTGGGTAAAGCTCCTTCACTTTGGAGAGAGGTTGATTCAAGTAATCTCTCTATTTGCAAGTCCATTTCATCGGGTAGTTTGAACCCATCAGAACCAAATATTTTTATACCATTATCTTCAAATGGGTTATGTGATGCTGAGATCATTATACCTGCATCTACTCGCATACTGCGGGTAAGATACGCTACGCCCGGGGTGGGTATCGGTCCTGATAAAAGCACATCTGCTCCCATCATTGTAATCCCTGAGGCTAAAGCTGTTTCAATCATATACCCAGAAAGCCGGGTATCCTTGCCGATCAAAATACGATGACGACCACCTCGTTCTACGAAAAGTTTAGCAATGGCTTTGCCCATCATAACTAAAGTATGAGCGTCAAGTGGCGGTTTACCAGCCACCCCTCTCATTCCATCGGTACCAAAATATTTCCTTTCATCAGCCATACTAATACTACTACTATTTTCTTCCTACTAACCCAGATCCTTTGAGTTGAACAGAAACTACTCTTGGAGTAACTCGGCGCAATTCAACTCCGCTTGAAATATCAACATTAACCGGAAGCTCGTAACCTTCCTTTAAAGCTGCACTATCTTCAATAACTACTGACGCCGTAATTCCTTTGCTAAGCAACGAATCTAGTACAGTTGGTCGACCACGCACTTGCAGTGTTACGGTCGAAGGACGGATGGATACTTCTCCCAACTCAAAATCTCCCTTAATCGTAATAGGCACACTTCTGATACTCCTTACCTCTTCAACAGGTCGAACACTAATCGCCCACCGCACCTTCCCAGGATTAACTGATGTTTTTACTCCAGGTTTGCGTAGCTCAATTTCACGACTTGTATCCCCCTCTACTCTTCGTAAATCAACCGGAAAAGTTTCAACTTCTTCCAAGCGAGATACCTCTCGCTCTGGACCAGTTATGTCCACTTTAGTTGGTGTAATTTCTGTAGAAATAATCTGATAATCTTTAGGAAGCGTCCCGATCCTCGGTACTTGCACTGGTATTCTACGAGTTACTCGTTTATCAAATTGAACGGTTATTTCTCCTGGCTCAATTGCAAGAACTCGTACCGCCGATGGTAGTGAAAGCTCATCCCCTCTGAGAGCTACAGTAAACTGTTCACTAACGTCACTGGGCATTTGTAATAAAAAAACCGGTGGAGTTGCTACTACTTCTGAAACTAAAAACCTAGGCCCTGACACCTTTACTGTAGCTTGTTGGGTAAAGTCTGATAATAAAATGCTATCACTAGGCAGATTTTGCACTTCTATCGGCACAGAGATAGTCGCTATACGTATATCAGTAGTTACAATGAGCCATAAGAGCAATCCTATAAGCACAGCAAAAACCTTGAGCCCAAGATGATGCATCATGACAAAGATTCCTCGCTATCTTTTCCATCATCGTCACCACTCTCAATGAAGCGAATCAGCATATCACGTAACATCGAAGGGTCTAAATTTCGAATAAGTCTCCCTTCCTTAGCCACAGAAATTGTGCCATTTTCCTCCGACACTACAATAACCAAAGCATCACTATGTTCCGATATTCCCAAAGCGGCGCGATGACGAGTACCAAGATTAGGGTCAAGGTCAGGATTAAAAGATAACGGAAGAACACATCCAGCCGCACGGATTCGATCACCTTCAACCAAAACGGCACCATCGTGTAGTGGAGAATCTTTGCAAAAAATACTTATCAGCAATTTACGACTAGTAATCGCATCAAGCAAAACTGCCTCCTCAACAAAATCTGATAGTCCAACATCACGTTGAATTACAAGCAAGGCTCCCGTTCTTGTTTTAGCGAGTCTAGAACAGGCAAAGGTTATCTCCTCAACTGTCTTCTCTACGAGTGGTTTAGAAGACCGATGAAAAAGTGGCTGTAAACCTACTTTAGTGAGTGTCTTTCTAATTTCATCTTGAAAAAGAACCACGACTACAACAACTATTGAGCTCAAGAAATTGCCTAATACCCAAGCGAGAGTCAAAAATTCAAACTTGGTTGCAACAAAATACAACAGCACTAAGGCCGATAGTCCAGCCAGCATTGGAGCTGCCCGAGTGCCTCGCACAATCAACAAACCTCGATAAACGAGAAATGATACACATATTATATCTAAAAGGGTTACTAGCACCGTGTAATCGATGCTTTGAGCCCCTTCCATAAAGTAGTACCTCGTTTAATATAAAAGATTGAAAACTCAAAAATTAATCTTGCTCAGATTCCGTACTACTGGCTGGCTCGCTACTCGTCACTACTCCAGGATTATCAACAGCTTCAGTGTGGTCGGCAATTTTAGCATCCTTAGACTTAGATGATGATTGAGCGTTAACTGTGTAATCTAGCTCTTCACCTCTAATAATTCTATCAATTTCTGATCCATCAAGAGTTTCTTTATCGAGCAAATACTTCGCTAAACGATGCAAAGTATCAATGTTTTCTTCTAAGATTTTCCGAGC
>JBIKUX010000054.1:0-5566 GCA_044347345.1 Bdellovibrionota bacterium
ACTTGAAGCGGGTACGAGGAGCGCTACTGTAAGGCGTGGTAGACTATTTGTGACTACACCCGAAAAGTCCCTAGAATTAATTGAAGAGGGCAAAAGGAATATTTTGATTGATCTGTTTTTTTGTCAGCCCGGTTTTCACGGTGGCGGCGAATACGGCAAAGCTGTGTTTCGTAAGCTGATTGAGAGCTACGAGGCTCAACACGGAGTGCAGCTATGGGTAGCTGCTGATCCTCGTCAACATATTGACGGATGGGTCTGGGAGTTATGTGAACACTATGGTTGTCCTGTTATTCATGTTGTAGTAAGCCATCGCCAAGACGGGACTTTCTGCTGATTATAACTTCAATATATTCGGCTCTAATTCCACGAGAAATGTCATCGATATACACAATGGTTGTTATTAGGCCACTCTGCTTAAAAATGTAATTTGCGATATCGTAGCCCCAGTCGATTGTGACCAAAGAGCCGGTGTCATCCACCGGATTGCCATGGTATTTGTGGCTCAGCTAGGAACTTGATCTGGCCATTCTCTGTCAGAGAGGCTCTTCTCCGGGAGGGTCGTTCCTTATTCACTACGGGTACGGTGAAGACATGCGCTCCACTGGGCTTTAAGGTACGAGCAATTTCCCGACTAGCTTGCCCGGGATCAAATAGATGCTCGAACACATCCTGAGTGATAACCATGTCGAAGAGGTCATCCGAAAACGTTTAATCCTCCAGATTCTCATTTCGACTACCAGAAGGATGCATAACGCCAAACTCGAAATTAGGAAAGTACTGTGTCGCGACGTAGTTATTAACGTTACGCATAAGCTTTAAGCTAGCGCCACGGGGAACAGGGGACGACTCATGTACGCTGTAATCTCTCCAATTCGGAAAGAACTTTTGGATTACATGCATAAGTGCTCTCTCTCGGGGAAGAGAGTGACAAATTTCGCAAAATAGATTGTCGCGAAACCATGGGTCTTTTGCCGAGAAGTGAGTCCGCGCCTCGCATATGCTACATTCCCCTTCACTGCGAAAGACAAATTCTGGGGAAGAGTCTGAAATCATAGCTGCTCCTTGTGTCATATGTTCTCGTTAGCAAGAGTACCACTGAAATAGGTTGTAAGGTTGTACAAAACGTTTTGTTTTTAACTGTTCAGTAGGGGGAATGGCTTAACTGAGCTATTACCTCTGCTTTTTCACAAATACCTCCATGTTACCACAAATACCAGACTGGGAATATTTGGCTCTGAGAATGTCTTCTATACCATTGAGTTGAGGGACGGGAATTGCGAATGCACGGCGCAAAATGATCGGCGGCTCGGTTTTCGTCACGGTGAGGGCGTGGGGATGGATCGATTCGCCCTGAGCGGCTCGCTCGTTGCAACTCAGTTGGGGCGTGCGCTTGAGCACAGGGTCAATTTCGGTTGAATCATCCTTTTTGAAAATCGCTCCCAATACCTCTCTCGAAAAGCTCACTTCCGACCAGAAAGAACAGGTCGAGCGCCAACTAATACGACTAGAGCAGAAATTCCTCTTCCTCGATCAAAGACGATCGGCTCGATCCTCCTCTCGGTAGCTGATGGCGAACCTCGTCGTAATCAATTCTTACGTTTCGATGAGTCGTTGAGGCACGGGGTTCTCGCGAGATCCCTCCTGTGAGAATTATCGGCGGTGGCAGTGCCCAAAAAAATCTTCTTGTGCCGTTCCTGGCTCTATAGCTATCCTGCGGGCACTCCAATTTTCTCGACGGGTAGCCTTTTTTGAATACGACCGCCTCCTTCATTGCAGCCTGCGCCAAGCTTGAACAAGCATTCGCCGTCTTATCACCCGAGATGGAGCTTTCGGTGTTCGATCGAAGCACTAATACGCATGGTTTCGTAGTCGTCTTTAATGCCGTCGGAGACCCTGCCCACGAAATTCCTCCAATGGGCAAGGGTGGAACCCGGATAGCCCCTCTTGTAACTCTTGATGAGATCCGAATGCTTGCGCGGACGATGGCGCTGAAAAATGCCGCTGCCGGGCTTCCTCTCGGCGGCGCGAAATCGGGTCTCGCTGCCGCTCCAGCTTGGGGCGCACCAGAGGCAGGCAGGCAGCACCAGTATGGGTGTTTACGGGATGAGGTCTAACCTTAAAAATCTTGAAGGTCAAAGTCTCAGGGACATAGGGGGAAGGGTCAAAGGGGTCAAAGTCTCAGGGACATAGGGGGAAGGGGACTTAGGGGGAAGGATAGCCCCCCACTTCCATGTAATTTTTCTTTTCTTCTCTTTCTAATGTAATGATTGATCCAAAAAATTATTGAGGGCAAAAGGTATAGTGACCAATAATGGTGGAAGCAACAAAAAAAAACTCTCAATTATTCCAGTATCACCTCGCCCATTTATTAAGTGGGTCGGGGGCAAGACTCAGCTCTTACCAGAGCTAGCCAAGCGAGTACCAAAAGATTTCGCTCGCTACTACGAGCCCTTTATTGGCGGTGGGGCGCTCTTTTTTCATCTACAACCCAGTAAAGCAATACTAACAGACATTAATCCTGACCTCATAAATCTCTACATCGTGGTTCGGGATAAAGTAAGGGAGCTAATTGAGGAATTAAAGCGGCATGTTTATGACAAGACTTATTACTATCAGATGCGCAATATCGATAGAACAAGTGAATACGAGGGCTGGAGTGATGTCCAGCGGGCAAGTCGACTCATTTATCTTAATAAAAGCTGTTATAACGGCCTCTACCGTTTAAATTCCCAAGGTCAATTCAACGTCCCCTTTGGTCGCTATACTGATCCAACTATTTTGGATGTAGATAATCTGCTCGCTTGCCACTTTGTTCTTCAGGGTTCAACCGTAGAGGTAGCTGACTTTGGCTCTATATATGAGAAAATTAGCTCCCGTGATTTCGTTTACTTTGACCCTCCCTATGCTCCACTAAGTGCGACATCCAACTTCACCAGTTACACCAGGCATGGGTTTGATATCGAGATGCATTATGCTCTTAAAAAGTTATGCCTAAAGCTTGATGCTAAGGGGGTTCGATTTATGCTCTCAAACTCATCGGCGCCGTTGATACTAGACCTTTTCGCTGATTTTAATACCGAACTCGTCTATGCAACCCGGGCAATTAATAGTAACGCTAAGAAAAGGGGCAAGATACACGAAGTAGTAGTGACTAACTACTAAATTAAAAAACTCCAGATATATTAGAAGGCCATATGCGCTATCTCTCTCGCGATCTTAAAGAAATCCTTCGTAAATTTAAATGAAATGTCAGGGTCAAATCATGGGCGAGTATGAAGAACAGTGGAATTCCTTTGATAGTTTAAATCAAAAAATTGTTCACACCTTCTCAGCAATAAAAATCATCTCTTTGCAAATCGAAATCGGTTCTCTGTCAAATGAACCATACTCTTCGTTGACTTTAAAACCGGCTGACTTCAAAAGCAGGAGCACTTGAGGATAAGTGTAAAAGCTTAAATTTAATGCTGAACGCTCTTCGTTGATAAGTTTTTCACCACGATATGAACGAAATATAAACTCGCCTTCAAAGAACTGGTTGAGCTTGTCAACTGACTTGCGAATAAACGACCGACGAACAGTGATAGAAGTATCTTGAGGGTCAATCCATTCAAAATCTACTTTCTCAACGCTAACTTCATCAAGAAGTTGGAAGTTTGGGTAGAACACATTGAATACCAGCTTTCCACCTAATCTAAGATGAGCACTAAAGCACCTAAACGCAGCAAGTTGATCGTCAATGGTAAATAGATGTTGCAATGATCTAAATGGAACGGTGATTAGATCATAAATTTTACCTAATGCAAAGTTTCGCATATCACCTTCATAAAGCGATACTCTATTTTTTTGAAGCTCTTTAGTTTCAGAGTTGAGTTTATTTTTTAATATATTTAGAAGGTCAGGAGACAAATCTAATCCATCTATTCTTACCCCCGCTCTGGCAGTGGGAAGTAAAATGCGACCAGTGCCACAAGCAACTTCAAGTACGGAGCCGTTAATTGATTTTGCGATATCAACATAAAACGGAATATCTTTAAGATGAGTATCAGTAGTAGCGTATGCAGGATCGTAATGACGAGATGTTAATCCGTAATATATGCCTTGTTCTTTTCTAGATATTTCGTTTTGGTCTGCTATTTTAAGGCTGTTTGAATTTTCATTTGACATTATAGTTAGCTCGTCTTTGGGCAAAAATGGCAAAGAATATTTGTTTTTTATTATTTACTGCACCAAATTAATAGAACTATCTGATTTTTTTTACAGTCAAGTATGTCAGGTGAAATTAATCTATCTGATTTGATTGCAGCTATGAAACCTGTACTAAATGATGAAGAGTTTGTCTTTTGCTCAGTCTCAATCGATTAAGAGAAAATATATCGTCTTTTTGCGTTATGAAGTGTAAAGAAAAATAAGGTTTAACGTTTATCCTCTCACCCGAGTTGATGCCGGACGAGAGGGACTAAGTTTTATCTATACTTTTATCTATAATACGTGTGGCATTTACTACAATTGCATTATCTGTGGGTTTCTCCCACTCAAAAGTCTAATGATGATTGATCTAGCGAGAATCTACTTACGCAGTGCTACTGGAGCGTTATTGTAGAAGGGCGCGTGCCACTCGACTTTCTCGCTAGGCTATCCGGTGCACATCGCCGATAGAATCGATGGGAGGCAACTGCCCGTTACTTTGGCTACTACGTAGCGCGCACAAGCGGGGCGGAGCCGAGTGAGAAGGGCAGAGTGAGAAGGGCAGAGTGCAGAGTCGAGTGCAGAGTGAGAAGTGCAGTGGTAGTAGCTACTACTACAGATGAGCCTAGTGAGTAGGTTACCTTCGGGGGTGTGATGAATGAGGCTACGCCAGAGGAGTCTTCGCGCTTTCTTCTTTGCTCCTATTTGCATATCATTACACCAGACGGACTGACAAAAGAGACGCGTTATATGATCCTCGGCAACATTTTCTCTCTAATTGCCCGAACTCCCTGAGGAATGTAGGAGGGAATGGAGGAGGAGCTATCCGAGGTGGAGCAGGGGCGTGAATGCTTGAGGCTGCGCTGATATAGCCGCTAAAGCTCTGAAATAGCTAGGATTGTAGTTACTGATTATTCACGATGCTATTTTCCAATGGTATTTCGCCGTCAGTAATGCTATTTTCCAATCCTATAATAGCAATTACCTGTAATGAAACGAGATATAGACGCTTATCTGCTCCGCTGGCTTGACTCTCCTAGTCGCAAGCCCTTGGTACTAAGAGGTGCGAGGCAGGTCGGTAAAACCCATGCGGTGCGGGAACTAGCCAGACAAGCTGGGCGCGAACTTATCGAAATTAACTTGGATTTCGAGCACGACCTACATGCACTATTTAATCTTGAGCCAAAGCGATTATTCCCTGAACTTGCGACTCTAAAAGGAGTAGGCCGATCTAAAGACTCACTCCTTTTTATTGATGAGATTCAGGCGTACCCGCCAGCATTGGCATTACTGCGCTACTTCCACGAACTAATGCCAAACCTCCCAGTGATTGCCGCGGGGTCGCTGCTTGATTTTGCACTGCGCGATGTGCAATTTTCCA
>JBIKUX010000032.1:0-19349 GCA_044347345.1 Bdellovibrionota bacterium
CTTAGCAAAATTTGAAGATTGGATTAAGAATACTGGGAATAAGATTCTTCCAATTCACTCTCTAGCGGTAATAGGTGATATGTTATCTGATGGTAGTGCATGCAGTGAACGATTTTGGAGAGCTCAAAGCGTAGCTGAATTTTATCAACCTGATGAGATAAGTACACTTTATAATATTGGTTCTGTTAGCTCTGAGGGTGCCTCCGTTGCTTTACGACCTATTGAGAGTATGGCTAATAAAGTGGCACAAGCAAAATCGGCGGTTGCCAAGAAAGTACAGTCGAAGAAAAAGAAAATAACTCCAGGTTTTAGACCAAAACCATGTAAGCCAGGTCGACCTACTAAACCCAACCCTAATCGCCCCAGTTTTAAGTAAGTAATAAATATGGCTGGTTTGCCTTAAATATAAAAAGATGAGGTCTATAATCAATTCGGAAATAAATGAAAAGATTTAGATCTTATCGATGTATACTACTACTACTACTAGTAACGCAAAAATAAATAGATCTCGCTAGATTAGATTATGTTACCCAATTATTTTACAACTCGCAGACTGGATACTATTTTTTTTGGTTTAATCTGTTATATCGCATCCTTAATGATTTTTGGATGTGGGGGAGGCACTTATGGTACAGGTGGTAGAAGCCAAGAAATTACAATTAAGTTAGCAAGTGCTACTTTTCTAGATAATAATCCGACTCAACTGCAAATAGCTGGCGTAGATGGCATAGTAAATGTAAACAGTCAAAATATAAGTAGTAGAGAGAGCGAGTTTACAGCTAGAGTTAATCCAGAAGTACCAATCACTTTAGCCCGAGTAACTTTTTCTGACGGCAAATATCAAGACTTTTATTTTGAAACTGGTTCAGCAATTAGCTCCGGAGAGGTAACGGTTTCTTCTGATATTTCATATGCTCCCAAAATACCAAACAGTGAGGATATTAAAGGATCATGCCAAGCTATTTTAGATTCTTGGACCTATGTAGTAGCAACAGAAACTGGCGACTTTTCTTCTGAGCAAATAAGTTTGATTCAGGAAAAAATAGTTGATGAAACTCTAAATTGTAATCAAAAACAGCAGGCTATAGCGGAGATAGCATTTTTTGAGTGATATTTTTCTCAAATTGTCAGTTAAGTTGAAAAAAACTTTGGCCGACTCCTTCTCCTTATAGGAGTTGGTCTTATTTATACGGTATGCCAAATTTCAGTACTAAAATTGGTAGGGTCAACGAAATTTAAAATAAAAGATTTGCTTATAAGTTAGGTCGCTCGTAGCTGTTACTTTGTGAGGATTTATAATGGCAAGTTCGGGGCAAAACGAGCATGAACAAAGGTTTAACTTAGAGACAATGGACCCTGACACAGAGCAAATTGATATTAATCCTTTAACAGACAAAACGGGTAATCATACTGATATCATCTTTATAGATGAGCTTACTCCAATCAGTGAGATACAAGGAGCTAATAAGCAATTTAATGTTTGGCCTGATGGCTTTATAGAAAGAATTAATGAGGGTATTCGCCAGTGTGGTATCCCCCTTGCCTGGCATTTTGGTAAAACAGGACGTTTTAAGGTGTCAGAATCTCTAAAAGAAAATGATACTTATTTTCTTGAACTGCAAAACAATGAAAGATTAACTTTTGCATGGATTGAATACGTGTTACCCGGAAAGGTTAAAAGGTCGAGACGTGGGCCAGATAGCGAAGATGAGATGTCATCGGAAGAGCTTGCAGCTTTTCTCGATATGGCATCCCAAGCTTTTCTAAAAACTTACTTAAGTGAAGATGAACAGCTATCCTAGCAAGAACTAGTCGAGTTAAAAAATAATGGGCGTAACCTATTATTTTTTAGGTAAATTTAATTAAAAATCACCAGACGTTTGAGTAGTTCCTCTGCTTTTTGCTGCGATAATGATTTTTTTTGAGTAAAAAAGGCAAAACCGATATCTGCTCCTTGAGGAAATTTTTCTTTCTGAAGTAAGGTTGTACTCAATAAGCGAAGAGTACCAATCATATGCTTATCTTCATTTCTGCCGGTAAAGGTTGCTCCAACTCCTTGAAATTTAGCTAAATTAGGAAGAACAAAAAAAGATACATCACGCCCTCTACGAGTATCCCCCTGAGCTGCTAAGAAAGTAAGAACTGTTTGGTTAAATCCAGAGGTAACTGATTTTGTTGTTTTAAAAAGACGCACTGCCGCAAACATTTTCTCTGGCTCAACGTATAGCTTTGAATCGTTATTTAACTCGTGTGGAGCAATTAACAGAGATAATTTAGCTTCTTCTTCCGGAAAAAAAAGTTGAACATAGGCACTTCCTTTTGAGCCGTGGTAAGCTTGCGCTTCCCTAATGCCTTGAGGTAAAGGAGCTCCAATGATGGATTCTATCGGTATATATGAGGCATAATAGGCCGAGCGATAAAGCCAAGATAGAAAAATAATTACCGCAATTGTACTGATAACAAGTGCGCGTACTGTCAGGCTTCCCAAAAATTGCAAATTGTTGGAGTGTTTCATAGAGACTTGCATTAACTCTTTCATAGAGACTTTTGAGAGCCTCTTTCTGTCGCAATAGTATTTGACAAAGAGTATATGAGGTCGCAACCTTGCACCATCACTGTATACTAAATTGAATCTTAAATTCTTAATTTTTGTGAACGAACGTACTGAATGGCTCACTCTCGCAGTTCAAAAGGCAGGTAGGCTTAGTGAAGACTCTCTTCAGTTGCTTGCAGAATGTGGCATAGCACTCAACTTATCTGGCAGTAGGTCTGGGAAGCTGCGCGTCCGTGCATCAAACTTTCCTCTCGAGGTTTTGTTTGTTAGAGATGATGACATTCCAGCTTTAGTTAACGACGGTATTGTTGATGTCGGCATTGTTGGAGCCAATCTTATTGCTGAAAAAGGTGGTCAATATGCTACCTTACAGCGCTTAGGTTTTTCACAATGTAGGCTTGCTATAGCTGTGCCTAAGGGGTTTGCATATTCCGGAACTTCGTCATTAGCGGGTGCGCGCATAGCTACTTCGTATCCTCGATTACTTTCCGAATTTTTAACTTCTAATGGTATTGAGGCTACCATTCACGAGATTAGCGGTTCTGTAGAAATTGCACCATCTTTGGGGCTTGCTGAGGCAATATGCGATCTTGTTAGTTCAGGCAGTACGTTAATCAGTAACGGATTAGTTGAAGTAGAGACTATCTTTTATTCAGAAGCGCTTCTCATCGGGCGAACCTCACTCGACTTAATGAGTGCTGAATATGAAGGAGCGTCTCCTCCGGCACTAATAATGATGGAGAAAAGTGCCTTATTGCGTCGCCTTGTGTTTAGAATTGGCTCTGTACTGAAAGCTCGTGAGCATAAGTATATAGTTCTTAATGCACCTGTAAGCTCACTAGAACAAATAAAGGCTCTTTTACCCGGAATGAAGAGCCCTACTGTTATACCTCTTGCTGAAGAGGGATGGTGTGCTGTTCATTCTGTTGTTGCGGAGTCTCATTTTTGGGAAATTATTGAGAGTCTCAAAGAGGCTGGTGCTCAGGGGATTTTAGTAGTCCCAATTGAAAAGATGGTAGGATGACCTAACTAAATTAACCGCTGGGCATTTGTATGCTAATTATAAATCGTTTCCCCTCTCGAGATGAATGGTCGTCTTTAATAAATAGACCTCAAGTTGCTTACGATTCTTTAATTCAAGTAGTTGATCCTATTTTAAGTGATGTAAGAGCACGGGGCGATGATGCTCTAAGAGACTATACCTTGCGTTTTGATGGAATAGCCCCATTTTCGCTTAGAGTATCTGATCAGGAGATCTTGTGTGCTGAAGAAAGCCTTCCTGATGATTTAAAAAAAGCTATCCGTACTGCTGTAGGCACAATAGAAGCCTTTCATGCCGCTCAAATGAGTGATGATTGCCAAGGAAAAATTTCTGTTGAGACTATTCCAGGAATATTCTGCCGGCGAGTTTTGCGGCCTATTCAAAAGGTAGGTTTTTATGTTCCGGGTGGATCTGCTCCTCTTTTTTCTTCAGTCCTAATGATGGCAATTCCTGCAAGATTAGCCAAAGTTCCCAAACGTATACTTTGCTCTCCTCCACAAAAGCAACGTCAAAAGGTACAAGTTGATGATGATACAACTGGAGTACATCCAGCTATCTTGTATGCCGCACATTTAACGGGCATTAGTGAGATTTATGCTGTTGGTGGTGCTCAAGCTATCGGTGCCATGGCTTATGGAACAGAAACAATTCCTAAAGTTGATAAAATTTTTGGTCCTGGAAATCAGTATGTAACGGTAGCTAAACAGCGAGTGAGTCTTGATTGTGTTGGCATAGACATTCCCGCTGGCCCGTCAGAACTTTTAATTATAGCGGATAGTAATGCTAACCCAAGCTTTATTGCTGCTGACTTATTATCGCAGGCGGAGCACGGTGGTGATAGTCAAGTAGTTTTGGTGACAACACAAGAAACCCTTATTGCAGCTGTCCAAGGAGAGTTAGCGCGGCAGCTTGCAAATCTTTCGAGAAAATCAACCGCAGAGATATCACTTGCACATAGCAGAGCTATTTTGGTTAATTCATTAGCAGAGGCCGTTGAATTTTCTAATTGCTATGCTCCAGAACATTTAATTATAGCGACGGAAAATCCCGCCGAATTAATGGAACAAGTTCACGCAGCGGGTTCAGTTTTTCTCGGTAATTATACACCAGAATCACTTGGTGATTACGCTTCTGGAACCAATCATATACTTCCGACCGCTGGTTGGGCTCGTTCTTGGAGCGGTGTATCAGTTTCGTCTTTTTTAAAAGGTATAACTGTTCAGGAGGCCACTGAGGTTGGTTTATTAAATATTGGACCAGTAGTTGAAACTTTGGCGCAAGCAGAAGGGCTTGATGCTCATGCTTTAGCGGTGAGTATTAGATATGAAGAGTGCTCAAAATTGCAAATAAATGGCGTGCAACACCGACGTGGTAGCGTTGTTCGTCAAACAGGAGAAACTACGATTGCTATCGAAGTTTTGCTTGATGTTGACGGTAAGGCTGTAATTGAGACCGGTATCGGTTTTTTTGACCACATGCTAAATCAGATAGCCAGACATAGTGGTATAAGAATACATGTAAGGGCTGAGGGTGATCTTAACGTTGATGAGCATCACTTAATTGAGGACGTCGGTATAGCACTTGGTACTGCTTTGCGGCAGGCTCTAGGGGCAAAGCATGGCATAGCACGGTATGCTTTTTTGGTGCCGTTAGATGAGTCTCTTACTCACATTGCGCTTGACCTTTCTGGCCGGGCTCATCTTGAGTGGAACGGTAGTTTTTATCGGGATAGTGTAGGTGGTTTCCCTACCGAGATGGTGCGTCATTTTTTCTGGTCTCTTTGTGAAGCTCTTAGATGTTCGCTTCATATCAGAGTAGAGGGGGAGAATGATCATCATAAAATTGAAACCGTTTTTAAAGCTTTTGGAAGAGTACTTGGAGAAGCAATACGTAAAACCGATCAACAAGGAGTCCCGAGTACAAAAGGTATGCTATGAAGGTTGTTCTTGTAGAATATAATGCTGGTAATTACAGGTCTGTAATATGTGCTCTAAATCGTCTAGGAATTTTTCCAGAAGTATCAGCTGATCCCGCGACAATCAGAAGAGCTGATAGAGTAATTTTTCCAGGAGTGGGAGAAGCTAGCACTACTATGCAATATCTTCATTCCTCAGGTCTTAGTTCGGTAATTGTTAGCCTTACTCAGCCCATTTTAGGCATATGTTTAGGGATGCAGCTTTTGTGTAAAGCTTCAGAGGAAAATGATACTGAATGTTTAAATTGTTTTTCTGAGCAAGTCCGTCGATTTCGGCAAATGCGTAAGATTCCTCACATTGGTTGGAATGAAGTGTATAAATTAACTGGTCCTCTTTTTGAGGGTATACCTGAGGGATCTCACTGTTATTTTGTTCATAGTTACTATGTTTCAGTTGGGGCTCATACTACAGCAGAAACTATCTACGGAGAGTCGTTTTCTGCAAGTATACAATCCGGTAATCGTTTTGCTGTGCAATTTCATCCAGAAAAAAGTGGAGAAGTTGGAGCCCAGATTCTTAATAATTTTTTAAGACTCGAGTGAGGTGTTTTCACTATGTTTATTCCAATACCAGCTATTGACCTTATTGAAGGTAAGTGCGTACGCCTTACTAAGGGAGATTATACAAAATCTAAGATTTATAATTTCGATCCCGTTGAGTTTGCCCGCGAAGTGGAAGGAGAAGGGCTACCTCGACTTCATGTTGTTGATCTAGATGGTGCTAAGACCGGTGTAGTAGTAAATTATCGTGTGCTTGAAAAGATTACCAATGAAACTTCTCTCGTAGTGGATTTTGGTGGTGGAGTTAAAAGTGATGACTCTCTTCGTATTGCCATGGAGTGTGGTGCCGCGCAGATAGTAATTGGGAGTTTAGCTGTAAAGGAGTCAGCGCTTTTTGAGCATTGGATTGGAGAGCACGGAGCCCACCGATTTATCTTGGGTGCTGATGCTCGTCAAGGATTAGTGGCGGTATCTGGTTGGAAGGAGCTTACTGAGATTACTCTTAATGATTTAATCGATGAGTATCACAATAAAGGGATATATTACGTTATCTGCACTGATATTGAACGAGACGGAATGTTACAAGGTTCTTCCTTGGATTTGTATAAATCGCTCAGAGAGCGGTTCCCTGAAGTAAAGCTAATAGCTAGTGGTGGAGTTAGTGCATTGAGTGAACTAGACTCTTTGGCTGATATTGGAGCTTATGGCGCAGTAATTGGCAAAGCTCTTTACGAAGGATATTTTACTTTAAAGAGTTTGGGAGATTGGCATCAAAAAATACGAGTATCTTAGATTCATGCTTACTAAACGTATTATACCCTGTTTAGACATTCGTGATGGGCGCACCGTTAAAGGCGTTTATTTTGAGAGTATTCGTGATGCTGGTGATCCAGTTGAGTTGGCAACTAGATACAGTAAAGATGGTGCTGATGAGCTAGTTTTTCTTGATATTACCGCGACCGTAGAAGCTAGAAAGGCACTTGTGCCACTTGTATCTCGAATTGCTGAAGAGCTTGATATACCGTTTACTGTAGGTGGAGGTATATCGTCAGTGGAAGATGTTCGAGCACTCATCCGAGCTGGTGCCGATAAAGTTTCAGTTAATTCAGCGGCCGTAAAACATCCTGAGTTAATCAATCAATTGGTGAGTGCGTTTGGCAGTCAGTGTATCGTTATTGCTGTAGATGTTAAGTGTATAGGCGGAACTTGGAAGGTTTTTGTGAAAGGCGGAAGAGAAGAAACTCCTTTTGAGGCTAATGAGTGGATCCAAGAAGCGGTAGGAAGAGGAGCAGGGGAGATCTTATTAACTTCAATGGATCACGACGGTTCTAAGAATGGATTTGCAATAGATCTTGTACGAAATATCTCTCAGTTAGTTCCTGTTCCAGTAATAGCATCTGGAGGAGCCGGTAGTGTTAGTGATTTTGTAGAAGTATTTCTTAAGGGTGAGGCTGATGCTGCACTTGCGGCGAGTGTATTTCACTTTGGAGAGCTTTCAATTACGGCTGTTAAGGAAGCTTTATCGAATCATAATATTCCGGTAAGAAATATATATAACAGCTCTCTACAAACACGTTCGATTAGCAATTAGGGGTAGTTTAAATAGTCATGAGAATTTTAACCCCTGACAAGATTGCTACTTTAACTTTTGATGATAAGGGTCTTATTCCCGCTATTGTACAGGATTTTACGACTCAACGAGTGTTGATGCTTGGATACATGAATCATGAGGCAATTTTACGTACCTTTGATTCAAAACAAGTTACATTTTTTAGTCGATCAAAAGATAGGATATGGACAAAAGGTGAAACTTCCGGGAATTACTTAAAATTAAATACAATACTTTTTGACTGTGACAATGACGCTCTTTTGATTTTAGCGAATCCTGTAGGAGCAGTTTGTCATACTGGAACTGATACTTGCTTTGATCAATCTAATGATCAAGATCCTCTTCTCTTTTTAAGAGAGCTTCGCGCCGTAATAGCTGGCAGGCAAAGTACCGCTCATTTAGAGGAGCAGTCTTACACCGCATCTCTTTTTAGAAAGGGTACTCCTAAAATAGCTCAAAAAGTAGGAGAAGAGGCAGTTGAGGTAGTTATAGAAGCTTTGCGGAATGATAAAGAGCGATTTATTGAGGAGAGTGCTGACCTTATATTCCATCTTATGGTGCTATGTGCGCAGATGGACACGTCTTTTGAGGATATCTCGCGAGTACTCGCAATTCGTAATCAACGTTCACGTGATTAGGTATTAGCTGTGCGAATTATTCATACTGCTGTAGGCTCTGTGAATCAAATTGTTCTTGATTGGACTGGTAATAGAGAACGTATTCTTCGTGTTATTAAGGCTGCTCAAGATGTTAATGTTGATATCTTATGTTTGCCTGAATTAGCGGTTACTGGGTACGGAGCTGAAGATCTTTTTCTTGCTCCGTTTTTTTTAAAGCGAGCTTGGGAAGAGCTTCATTTAATTTCAAAGGAAGTTTCAGATACTCTTGTTTGCTTAGGTGTACCTGTTTTTTTCTCAGGAAAAGTTATAAATTGCGCAGCCTTTCTTCATCAAGGAAAAATTGTAGCAATAGTACCAAAGCAGTTTCTTGCTAATGATGGTATTCATTATGAGACGAGATGGTTTACCCCTTGGCCTAAAAGAAAAATATTAGAATATCGAGGCATACCGTTAGGAGATCTAGTTTTAGATTGGGGTGGTGTGCGCATAGGTGTTGAAATCTGCGAGGATAGTTGGATGGCAAATCGCCCTTCTGGCGGTTTTCCGTCTCGAGGAGTAGATTTAGTATGTCATCTAAATGCTAGCCATTTTTCAATAGGCAAGCACCCTACTCGACTTGTTTATATGAAGGATATAAGTCGCTCGGCTGGGGTAGCGGTGCTTGCTGCAAATCTACTCGGTAACGAAACTGGGAGAATAATATTTGATGGAGACGGAACCATTATTGCTAATGGGGATGTTCTTGTTGAGAGTGATAGATTGTATCTAGGCGAGTGGTCGCTTACGTCTGCTTTTGTAGACGTAGATAATCTTCGTCGAAGCAGAATGCAGAAAGCAGGTATTACTTTTGATATTCAAGATGAGCAACTAATTACCCTATCTGCTACTTCTCCTAAAGGTCTTGGTAGAACTGTACAAACTAATCCAAAAGAAGAATGGGATAAGGGTAGCGATATATCTGTGACTTACTCGGAAGTAACTAGAGCCGTCACTCTTGGCTTAAATGATTATTTGCGTAAATCTCTTACACAGGGAGTCGTAGTTAGTTTAAGTGGAGGAGTTGATTCTTCTATTACTGTTGCGTGTGCTGTGCTAACACTTGCAAGATTGTATTTGCATTCAGAAGCGAGTAAAAATTTTCTTTCTGACGTAGATTTAGCTACAACAATTCGTAATCGCATTGTTGCCGTTTATCAGAGTACAAGGCAGAGCTCACAACCTACAGAAAATTTCGCTAGGCTATTTGCGCAAGATGTAGGAGTTACCTTTTATAAGTGGTGCCTTGATCCGATAATAGATGAATATGAAAACCTGTTATTTGGAGTAACCGGCATAAAACCCTCTTGGGAATCTCATGATTTGTTAAAGCAAAACATTCAGTCTAGAGCTAGATCACCTGGATCATGGTTACTAAGTAACTTGAATAAATCATTATTGCTTACTACGGGTAATAGGAGTGAGGCTACTGTAGGATATGCTACTATGGATGGTGATACGAGTGGAGGATTAAATGTAATTGGAGGTCTTAGTAAAACATTTATTAGAGGTTGGGCAACATGGCTTTCAGCCAATAATAATTGGGGCGTTAATCTATCCTCTCTTGCTAAGATAGCACAGCAAGCACCAACAGCAGAGCTTCGTCCTGCACAATATAATCAAACTGATGAAGGAGATCTTATGTCGTACGATCTCCTAAATCGTATTGAGAAATGTCTTGTGTATGAGGGTAAAAGCCCCACAGAGACTTATGCAGTCTTAAAAGATGATTTTTTGATAGAAAATCGAGAAAATTTAATTAAAAACATCTCTCTTATTTATCGTAAGTGGGCTACTAACCAATGGAAGCGTGAGCGTTTAGCCCCTTGTTTTCATTTAGATGATTATAATGTAGATCCAAGATCGTGGTGTCGTTTCCCTATACTTTCTGCAGCCTATGAGGAGGAAATAGCGCAGATTGAGAGTATATGAATAAAGCTAATGTTCGAGTAGCGTTATTTGGCGGTTCTTTTGATCCACCTCATATTGGCCATCTAATGGTCATTTCAGCGCTACTTAATTCAGATCTCGTAGAAGAAGTATGGTTAGTTCCGAGTGGTATCCGTCCCGATAAGAGCTACTATTCTAGTACGCTTGATAGACTGACTCTTGTATACGCTCTTCTTTTTGAATCAGGAATTCCAGCGGGAAGATTAAGAGTATGTGAAGCTGAGATTCAAGGCAAAGTGCCTGGTGTAGGCACTGCTAATTTATTGAGATTTTTAAGAAAGCAATATACTAATAAAAATTTCTTTTTTGTCATAGGTAGTGATCTTGTAATGCAATTGCCAAATTGGCTGGATCCTGATTACTTAAGATTAAGTGTACCTTTTCTTACTATTACACGGGGTGATTATCCTTCACTCTCATCCGATGTAGACTCAGAAGTAAAAGGCTTTAACTTACACTCAGTGCCTCAGCCCTTTGTTTGTACCATCTCAAGTTCGGAATTACGCACCCTTATAAAGAATGGTAAAGTAATTAATGGGTATATTCCTAAATTAGTAGCCGAGGCTATTAAAGCTTTGGGTCTTTATCGCTAATTATTACCCACCTCTCTAACCTTTTTTTCAGAAATTTGACGAGTTTAGACAAGGAAATTGCTACGAAAATTGTTAAGGGAATTAATCATCATCCCGACTTAGTTGCAAGTGTTGTGTAATTTGCCCTCAAGTTACCTTACGAAAAAGAAGTATAAACTAAGGAATGGGGCTTAGTAGTATATGAATTTGTTTCGATTTTTCTTTGCTGGTCTGATTTCTTTTATTTTACTTACTAGTGGCGGTCATCAGACTTCAGAAGCCCTGACAGGAGAAAAATTACCCCTGTTTACGGTAAAGATCTTAGATGGAATCAGGGTTTCATCAAAGTATGTTCTCAATGGTTCGGTATTACGCGCTAAAACCCCGATTAGCGTGTTGTTAGTTCCTAATTCGTCTGAATATTTAGGTAATTCATTAGTTACTGGAGCAAGTGGTCTAATTAAATGCAAAAGTAAAATAGGTAAGATTCAACGATCGCGCTCTTTCCGCTCTACTAGTTCTAGTTTTGTTCTTCGTCCAGACGCAGGCTCATGCACGTTGACCGGTGAAGTAACTCTTTCCGACGGACGCAGAGAGGCTATCACAGAAAGCAGCTTTACTAGTGTTTCTTTAAAGAAAAAAAAGCGACCAGGACAGCTTGATAAAAGAGGTAAGCTAGCTATTTCACTTGTAACCGAAAGTGGTTCGGTTCTTCCATTAAGCTCAATACAAACTATTAACAGCCAAAAGCAGTATCCAGCTAACGAAGTCTCTATGGCTGTAGATGCGCAATTTTTCGACACCAAGAGCAGGGGAAAGAGTAGACTCCTCAGAGGTAAGAAGTTAACTGTAACTGTCATATCGCCACGAGGAATTGTAAGTATAACTGAAGCTGATTCAACTCAAGGATTAGTGAAGCTAGGGTTAAATATACTTTCTGCCGGTACTTACTTAATTAAGGTCACAGTTAAAGGTAGTAGTGCTTCTCAATTAGGGGAAGTAGCGTTTGTGGTTACACTACCTCCATCTTTGATTGGTCCCCCATTATTGAATCGCACGATTACTCCTAGACCGTTGCCAACAAGTGGGAGTTCGTCATTCTATAAAGCTTTTGATTTTGGGAGTAGGCAATCTATTACTATAGACGGAAAAGTCTGGGAAGGTGTAGGTGATGCTTCTGTAAAAAGTGATTCGTCAATTTCTACAAATGGTATAACAAAATATCTTACTCCTTCAGTAAACCTAGATCCGTTTGTGAGCGGACCACTCTTTTCCATGCTTAAAAATTTCTTGTGGAAAGAAGAAGGTGTAAAAGTTACAGTGACCGGATTACCAAATGGTATATATGAGATATTTGTTTATACAGTAGAAGATAATGAACCGGCTACCTTTGATCTTTTTTTAAACAACAAAATTGCAAAACGTAACATCGCTTCTGGTTCAGCTGGATTCTGGCAAAGAATTGGTCCGGTTAGAATTGAAGTAACAAACGGTTTAATTGTTCTAGAAGGAAAAAATGAGCATGTTAACTTAGCAGGTGCTGAGTTATTTAAAATTGATAGAGTAACAACTCCACAAATAACTCAGACTCCTAAGCCTATAACTCAAACTACTCCGATAGCTGTCCCTCAAATAACTCCAACACTAGTATCCATAACTACTCCAACACCTTCAGTGGTTGTATCACCTAGCTTTGCCCCAGTACCGGGATTTACGCTTACTCCATCACTGACAAGCACGCCAAATAACGGAGATATTATCACTAGTGGATTATTACAAGAATTCAAACTTAAGGAGCGTTTTGCTGTATCCCACTCAGATCAAATAGTGGAACTTGATTTATCATCCATTGCTCAAAAATCACTTGCAGCCGCTTTTGTGAGTGGCCAATACAGAGCAGCTTTATTAACTTCACCTGGTGGAGTAGAGATACCATTTCAGGTAATTGAAGAGGGTAAAAAGCTTGCCATTCGCACTAACCTTGCCTCTGGTGAAGAAAAAAAGTGGCAACTAATGGTAGGTAGAAATCCATCTGTGATGGCAAGTTCTCCGTTATCTATCTCTGAAACAGCTGATCACATTGAAATAGCTTCTGGATTGACTGCACTAAGATTGCCCAACTTTGCGACTCCTGGAAAAGCGGTAGGGTATACGTCAGCCAATTCGCCGTCGAAGGCTTTGAGAAATCTACCTCATATTGCACCAAACGAATCATTATTCGCTCTAGCACCGATTCAAGGAGTGCGTCTAGCGAATGGAATATGGACAGCAAGTGGCTCTAATATGCTTGTAGCTCGTGCTAATAAGTTATTAGAAGCGAGTGTCCGGTTTATAGAAAAGGGTCCATTACGACTAGTAGCGCAAGTTTCATATAAATTTGAAAAGCCAGTATATGATTATGGCTCAACAATTATTTCAAATGCTGGGTTGGGATATTACTCATTTACCGTTAAGGCTGAAGCAGGTCAGCCATCCTTTGTATTTGAGGAGGATACTGACCTTGATATGATTTGGGCATTAAATATGCACGAAGGTTTAAATCCAGACCAGGCTCGGTACAGGGCTAATTTGAGTAGTTCAGTAGAGAGAGGTCGAGAGCCTGATGGGAGAAAATATCGTCCTTGGCATGAACGTGCTGGTTTAGATGCTTTGGTTGATCTTAAGTATCCTGAACAGCCAGATGTACGACCATTTATGGCTGTTTGGAATCCTTGGATTTACGACGCAGGTTGGTACTGGCAGGCTTTTGATTCAAAGGCAAATTCTTCAGCAAATCTTGTAGGGTTATTTGCCGGTCGGGCTTCACGCGCCTTGGGAGCGCACAACAGCGGAGTGTCTGTATTTACTCAAGCAGCGGATCCGAGAAACTTATCAAAAAAAGTATTCGGTTTTGCTGTTGAGAGTTACCGAAGGGGGCATGATGCGCGTATTTTTCCGCGCAGTCGTTTTCAGTGGGGTCTTTATCTAACAAACCGTGAGCAACTCAAAGCTCCTGAAGAGGTGCAGCCTATTAACAGACAGATGAACATTCACGGAGGATTGAATTTAAGTAAAATAAATAGATGGGTATTTGACTTTCCTGATCCATCTCAAGGCTACGGTGCTGCATTCATGAGTAGGTCAGCTATGGAAGCTCTTCGTAAAAGAGTAAGGGAAGACAATGATTACTATAACTTTCTTGTTCAGAAAGATTCATGGACCCGTCCTATACTTGATTCATGGCGTGAGTCAGGACGCGAAAAATTAGCGCAATCAGTTCAGTCCGTGGTGAAAGACGCTAAGGAGATGATGGATACTCTCATAAATGGTCAGGGGGTAATGGATTTAAAGCATCATTATTGGATGGGTGGCCTAATCGCTCAGCGAAATGGTGTATGGCTTGATCAGCTACTTGCGGATTCTCGTCTAACAGATTTAGAGCGGGCTAGTCTAAAAGCTGCAGCGGTTTTATTTGGTGAAGTAATGTGGGATGAGGATCACTCTCCAATTGGTATTGAGAGTATCGGAGTAAACTTGGGTAATGAAAATATGGCGTTGCAACATTCTGGTTATCGCCAGTTTTACGCGTTATTTTTGGCAAGAAACCCCACCATGTCCCAAAGGGTAAACCAAGTTGAACAAAAAGTGAGAGCTAGCTTAGAGCAGCAAGTTGATGAGAGTGGGGCTCATATTGGTAGTAGTCACTATATGTCAGCTTCGTTTACACCAACATTGAATATTATTTTACAGTTAGAGCAGCTTGGAAGATCACCTTTTGCTAACTGGCCGAAGCTTAACAAATTTGCGGAGTATCTATTAAATATTCAGGCACCAAGCGACCCTCGTAGAGATAGAAAGCGCACGATATTAACTTTTGGTGATGCTGGAATTGAGGGTTCGGCACTTTATGGACTACTCGGGACTGGGTTTTCAAATGCGAATCCATCACTTTCGCGCCGATTAATGGCTGCATGGAGAGTCGGAGGCAAAGAGCACTCTGCCTTTTTTGGTTCTAGTTTAATGATGATAGATGACACTCTGAGCAGTGTTGAAGTGCCCCTTGGTGATGCTTTCTTTGCTGGAAGTATGGGAATATTACGACATGGTTGGAATACAGCTAATGAAACAGCATTGTTTCTTTTAGCCGGAAATCATTACCGTGACCACCGACATGAGGGAGATGTAGGTTCTATATCTCTATATGGTCTTGGAGTTCCTTTATCAACAGATTGGGCATCTCTTTATGAGCCGCACGTTCCAGGCGCTTATCAGCACTCTACTGTTGTGCCTGAAGATGCTATCGGTCACTCATGGGCTCAAAATGGTTCAGCGCTTAATCAAGGAAGTTATATTTGGTCTCAGTCGAATCAGGAAGACTTTTCATCAAATTCTGGTGGCGCCTTTGTGCGAGCAAAAATGAAGAGAGCCAATTCTAAGCTTGATTGGACTCGGACAGCGACTGTTGTGAGATTAGCTGAAGATTTGCCTGTAATTGTAATTCAAGATCGATTTAGTGGTGAGCAATCTAGAGTGCCGAAGGTAGCAAGTTTTAACTTAATGGCACAAGGTTCAGTAATGACCTCTGGTGGCATGATTACACCACCGCAACATACCCATCCTAAAGCTCAGCGGGAAGAGTCACCACCTGCATCGCATCTTCCTTCGTCATCTTTACCGATAAGCTTCTCTGCTGGAGCAAACGAATTTGGGTTCACAGGACGACATGGGGTTGATTTCTCAGTATTTGTAATAGGAGATGAGCCTCACGATGTAGCTATAGGTAATTGGGGTGTAACGGCTTGGGGAAATGGTTTAACGCCAAATAAAGAAGAAAGACAACATATTTTACGAGTGAAGTCTAATGGCACATTTAATACGGTATTAGTTCCCTGGAGAGCAGGTAACAAGCCCTCTGGACTTTCGGTAACAAAAGATGGAAGCAATATTAAAATTGTGGCATCTGGCAAATTAACTATAGTAGCTCCAGACGGCTCATGGCAAACAAACTCTATGTCGCAACAAACACAAACACCTTTAGCTGTTACAGTTAGTGTGCCATCTCCTACGGCCACGCCGACTTTATCTACCACGGCGACTTTATCTCCTACGGCGACAGCTTTTTTTACTCCAACTGTCAATTCCACTCCTACTTTTACACCGATTCAAATACCTTCTTTTATACCTACGGCTATAGTTATTCCTACTGCTACTCCGGTACTTGAGTCAACTGCAACTATAAATGCAACTGTAACTGTAACCGCAACCGCAGCTATTATTCCAACTGTTACTTTTACTCCAACTATGACTCCAATAGTTATAGCTAGTCCTACGCCAACAGCAGTAGTTTCTCCTACGCTTGCACCAACCTCTATTCCTACACCTTCTTTGGTATCACAAGTGCATTTTTCTTCTAGTTATACTTTTACAGGAGGAAGTGTAGGAGTAGGGTTAGCTACGGGTGACTTTGATGGAGATGGGAATCTTGATGCTGCTACAACGAATAACGGGCCTGTAAGACTTTGGTGGGGTAATGGGGACGGAACTTTTGCGCAAGGAGATACTATCTCAAAGCATGGTATTAATTTTAGCCATCTAGGATCGGGAGATTTTAATGAGGACGGGAGAGTTGATTTAGTTTTTGGTTCAATTCAGGGAGAATTAAACATTGCCTTAAACCAAGGAGGAGGAGCTTTTCAAGCACCAGTAACTATACCAATTTACTTACCAGGTAACACCAAGCCGTTAGTAAATGATTTTGATGGAGACGGCAATCTTGATATTTTAGCTGGTGGAAATGGTAGAGCGCAGATTTTATATGGCGACGGTGGTGGAGCATTTACAAGTGCGACCTTTTTAACGTGGGGCAGTAATATTGTCATCCCTGCTGTGGGAGATATTAACAGTGACGGAGAGAATGATATTATACTCACAGATATAGAGTGGGGTGGCGGTGCGGCAATATTTACAAAAGTTGGTGCTAGAAGTTATGAGTTCTCCGGAACCATATCAGAACCTGGCAATGTATATGCATCAGCTTTAGCTGATTTTAATAAGGATGGAAATCTTGACCGAGTATCTATTCGTGATCAGGAATCAAATGGTCTTGCTGGGATTTCATTTGGAAACGGAACTATAATTCTAAGCCCATTGTCATCTATTAACTTGACTAATGTACCGGGGGGGCCAAATAGAGAGCTTTTAGCGCATGATTTTAATGGTGATGGAAATATTGATATTTTAGCTGCGTCTCGTCCTCCTCCTTATGATGCGGGCTCTTTATTTTTATCCACCAATAATGGAGACGGCACATTTAAGTCTCCGGTTACAGTGGGCCCATCCAGTCATCTTGATTACGGCCTTGCACTTGGCGATATAAATAATGACGGAATAGTTGATATTATAACTTCAGTAGGAGCGATAATTGTATCGCGAACTGGTTTAACTCCAACGCCTGAGTCAACGCTAACGCTAACACCAACTCCTACTGCAACAGCGACGTTGACACCAACGCCTGAGTCAACGCTAACGCTAACACCAACTCCTACTGCAACACCGACATTGACACCAACGCCTGAGCCAACTGCAACTGTAACTGCAACACCAACGGCAACTTTTCCGCCAATCCCAACTCCAACTCCAACTGCAACTGCAACTGCAACTGCAACTGCAACACCAACGGCAACTTTTCCGCCAATCCCAACATTAACTCCAACTCCAGTGGTTACTCAGTCCGTTCAATTTACATCGAGTGCTGTTTTTGCAGGAGGTGGCACAGGTATTGGGGTAGCTACTGCTGATTTTAATGAAGACGGTAAACTTGATGCTGTAACAACAGGTCATAGTCGAGGCACATTATGGCTAGGGAACGGGGACGGCACTTTCGTGCAAGGTGCTCGTATCCCGGCTGAACATTCTGGCTTTGGTTATGGATTAATTGGTTCAGGAGATTTTAATGAGGACGGAGCTCCAGATCTTGTTATGAGTGAACTAAATGGCCAATTACATATAGCATTAAATCAAGGTGCCGGAATTTTTCCTCAAAATCTTGTACCGATACCTGAGTTGGCGGTAGTTGTAAATCAGCAGACTCGTCCTGTTGTAGAAGATTTCGACAAGGATGGGCACTTAGATATAGCGGTGGGAGGTCGCACTGGTAACGCTCAGATATTTTACGGAGAGGGTAATGGATTATTTTTAAATTCAATCATCTTAACATGGGGTGATCATATTCATGACTTGGCCGTAGGAGATATCAACAACGACGGGCAAAGAGATATAATTTTAACAGATGTAAATTATAATGCTGGAGCGAGGCAATTTATAAAAACTGGAGCAAGGACTTATCAGATTGGTAATTACATCGGTGAAGGTGGTAATCGCTACGTGACTACTCTTTCGGATTTGAATAAAGATGGTAATCTTGATCGCGTATCCATTTTAGATCAGACGGTCAATGGAATTGCTGGCATATCCTTTGGTGATGGTTTAGTGATACCTAATCCTTCTGTTTACAATAATTTTACGATTAGCGGGTCATCATATTATAGAGAAATAGCCACAAGAGATTTCAATGGTGATAGCAATATTGACATATTAACTCTTGGTAATAACAACTTTTTTCTTTCTCTTGGTCGAGGAGATGGTACATTTAATCCTCCTGTATTAGTAGGGCCAGGGGGTGGGGCTGGACTGTCTCTTGCTGATGTTAATAAAGATGGAATAACAGATATCGTATCTTCTGTTGGAGTGCTGATAGCTTCTATCAATTAATACAGCTATTAAAATTAATACAACTATTAATTGGCGCCCTCGGCACGGCTCGAACGTGCGACCCCAAGTTTAGGAAACTTGTGCTCTATCCTACTGAGCTACGAGGGCTAGTTACATCTTCCTAGGGTAATACGATAAAAGTTCTTAGTGCAAGGCAAAGTGAAACCTTTAACATCTCTTGTTAAAGAGTCTAAAATTGCTGAAACATAAGAAGCGTATCATCGGCAGATTCTTCAAGAAATGTCGACTCTTTCAATAGAGGAGCACAGCGAGAAAAAAGAGTTATTAAAATATATTGAGCATTTAAGTTGCGCTCTTTTATTAGGCGTTCAGCTCCGGTGAGTGCTGTCAGGAAGTAAGAATATCCTCGTAATCTATCAAGTCGTTTTTCTTTCCTGAGACCATTACAAAGTCCTGCTTTAAGTGCTAAGAAAAGTGCGGCCAGTGATTCTTTGTCTTTTCCGAGTGTTTGAGCAATTTGGATTAATTGAGCAATTTCTTGTCTTATTAGATGGCGCACTATACTTTCGCTTTTTTCAATTACTTCAGGATGATTAACTAGAAGATTAAGAGTTGCGGCAGAGCCTTTAGCTAACAAAGCTAATTTTTGTAATGGTATAGATAGATCTAGTCTTTGTTCCTCAGCAATTTTTGTAAGAATTTCAGGAGACAGGGGCTTAAATGATATTTTTTGTGAACGAGATATTACTGTAGATGGAAGTTTAGACACTGAGCCGGTTA
>JBIKUX010000055.1:0-5364 GCA_044347345.1 Bdellovibrionota bacterium
AACCACGAAAAACCACACGGCTCGCTGGGGGTACCCCCAGCGGTGTTTGCTTCGCAGCTCAGAAAGGAGTTAAAAGATAACAACCGGACTATGCTTCAGACCGTAGCGAAGAAGGGGGGCTGATCAAAACCCAAATATTAGATCCTCACCGTTTACTGGCCTCACTTAGACAACTTCAAGAAGAAATTAATCACTTAGTAGCCCTTGAACCATATTTAGGAAAAGAAGTTGTTATTGGAGGGTTACAGTTACTCTACTGGGATTTGTTGCACGACAAAGGCAAACACATATCACCAGATATTTTTAGCAATAAAGATACACCAGAAGAATTTGGAGTGGCTCTTATTAATTGGTTTACTAAAGAAGTGTTGGATGCGGCTACTGGTAAAGTATTAAGGCTGTATGATCAACTAAACCTTTACAGCCCTAATGACGAGGGATATCAGGAATTTTATAATTACGTCATGGATACTCTAGATAAATATATACAATCTGGACTTATAAAGGAGGAGTAACTTAAATACATTTGCGACACTAACTAAATTATTTTGCTTGTTGAATTCTGATGTACTCCTTTATCGCTATAATTAAATAATTCTGTATCGCTTAGTGTTTTGATTGATGCAAAAAAATATCCGTCAGGTCGGGAACCTTCCAATCGGTTTATACAGTAAGATTGATTTACTTCTTGAAGTTTATTTTCAAGGAAAGTTTTCATCATCTTATCAAAGACAATTAGGAGGTCACCATCAGGAAGTCTAAATAGCGGAAATTGGGGTGGGAAAGATTGGGCAACTAATCTCTCAAACTGCTCAGTGAGAATCACTGCTTCAGACATACCTAACTCGTCTTCAAATTTCTTATAGTTGGATTTGCTCATTCGCGCTACCTCTAAGGCATCGTTACCAAGAGCATTCTGTAACTCTTTTACTTGAGCTAAAAATAGCTCCCAAGATGATCTTTTGGAAGCGTCAGCATTACGACGAGAATCTCGCCAGAGTAACAAAACTGTAGAAACATGTCTGGAAATTCCAAGTAAAATCTCTTTATTAAGCTCTCCAAACGGAGGAGAATTACAAGTACGGTTTGCTAGTAATACTCCCGCTCTAGTGTGATAAGCGTCTCCATCACGGCTAAGCATAACAGGAAAGGCTAAAACTGCTTGTTCAGTGTCGGCGGGTACATCTACTTCGTCTGTTTGATGTAATTCAAACCCGATATCCTCTTTTGTTAATATTCCCTCAAATGGAGTCTCATGTTTGCTTACCCAGTTGATCATGCCACTTGATGAAATAATTAAATCTGTTTGATAAGAATTAGGAAAACAACTTGCGCCAAGTGAAAGATCTTCTCCGAAGGTTACTTCTGGAAAACGTGATGGAAGAAAAATATAACAACCACTACATTCCGTAGCCAAAGCACCTACTCGTACAATTGGGTTAAGAAGGGAGGATATCCTTTCCATCCTAGTTGATTATTATAAAGTTATTTTCAATCTAACTATTGTTATGAAGATTCAATATTTTGTCGCTTATTTATTAGGTCAGTATTATTTTGTTGCTCGTCATTTTTATTTATTTTTACGTCCTTTTCTTGCAATATAGACTTTTCTTCTCCACTTTTTTTTAGTCGCAAGCGTGATGAGGAACGTCTTGGAGAATCTTTTCTCTGATTAGAATTCTTTTCATTTTGACGTTTTGATTCATTTTGGTTACGAACTACTAATGAGGTATTAAAATTTTCTTCTTTTTTAATACCACCTTCAAATTCAAACTCAAATTCATCTCCTTTGAGGCGACCATCGGGTAAAATTAGTATGCGAGATCCATGAATATTTTCTAATGAGACGATTTCGTTTCGCTTATTATTCAAAAGAAAAAGTGCAGCACTTGGATTTAACCGCGCTTTTACAAGTTTTACTCCACCAACAATCACCGCAGATTGAATCTTACGTAAAGCTTCTAAAGCAACTAAATCAGGAATACGAATATATCCCGAACCATTGCAAGAAGAACATTTAGCGTGTGTTTGACTTGACAGAGAGGCTCTAAGCCTTTGACGTGACATTTCTAGAAGACCAAACTTGGAGAGCTTTCCAACTTCAATGCGTGCCTTATCTTGCTCCGCGAGCTCCCGAATCTTGCGCTCAATCGCGGCTTTATTTTTTCGATCTACCATATCGATAAAATCGATGACTATGAGTCCTCCAAGATCTCGTAATCTTAGTTGACGACCTATTTCTTCGGCCGCCTCAAGATTAGTTTGGAAAGCAGTCTCTTCAATATTTTCTCCCGCTGTTGCTCTGCTTGAATTAACATCTATGGCAACTAAAGCCTCCAGAGGATCAATTACTATACTACCTCCTCCTTTGAGTTTTACTTCGCGTCTTAAAGTATCACTTACTTGGTTTTCGATACCGTAGTGAGAAAATAATGGGTCAGTATGATCGTATAATTTAACTCTCGAGCGATATCTGGGCATAACTTGCCCGATAAACTCCTTAACTTCATGAAAGATTTTTTCATTATCGGTTATAATTTCTCGGATTTCAGGGGTAAAATAGTCGCGTATAACTCGTGTTGCTAAGCTACTTTCTTGATACAATAGAGCTGGACATCGAACTGATTGTGATATTGTAACGATAGATTCCCACAGTTTTAGTTGAAGCGAAAGGTCGCGAGACAGTTCACTAAGTGAGCGGTCTAAGCCTGCTGTTCTGATGATGATTCCCATCCCAACAGGAAGCTCCAATTCTTTGGTGAGATGTTTTAGGCGACGACGTTGCTCTACATCACTAATTTTACGTGATATGCCACCACGGTCACTACCTGGCATCAGTACAACATACCGTCCAGGAAGGGATAAATAAGTTGTTAAAGTTGCTCCTTTTAACTCACGCTCCTCTTTGACTACCTGTACTACAATTTCTTGGCCAGGAGAGAGTAGATCTTGTATAGAGGTGCGACGTCTTTCTCCCTTTAAATCTTCGCTACGATTGGTAGAGCTTTGAAAGAATGCCGGATGAACATCGTTAATTTGTAGAAATCCGTTTCTTGTTGTTCCTATATCTATAAAGGCAGCTTGTAGACTTGGTTCAATACGAACTATTTTCGCTTTATAAATATTACCTTTTAGCTTACCTCCTGCACTAGTTTCAGTTTCTAGTTCAGTGAGTAAATTATTCTCTGATATAGCAATTCGAAATTCCTCGGAATGACGAGCGTTGATAAGCATCTTTCGGTCCATTTATGTTTCCCCCTGTAGGTGTGAGCGTCCCGATATCGCTCAACGAGGAACAATATTTCGCACTGATATTCCTGAGCAGGCCAGCTATAGCCAAAGCCTTAGAAGTACAAACGGTACATAGCTTTAAATATTTACCACGATTAACTATGTGGCAGCTTTTATGCAGTACCATGAGAGCACTCTGTACGGCTATTTGAAAATGGTTCGCGGTACAGGATAGCAAAAATCTGCGAAATTCCTCGGAGAGTAGGACTGATAAAGTAGATTGTTTAGGAGTCACTTTTTCAGCTATCACCAGATCCTTTCTAACCACCAAGGTTTTTCCAAACTTCATGAGGTAGTTAGCTTTATCTTTAAATTTAACTGCAATCACTAACACTGATGTCCACATCCTTGAACAAGTTGTCATCAATGAGACAGTATTCACAGTAACGATATTCACAGTAACCATGCTCGGAATAGTGAACATGCTTGGAATATAGCGGTAGGCGATGTAAGGAAAATAAATTCCTTGAAAAAAGAGTGACACGAACTGAAACTTTTAATTGAAATTACAACAATTATCTTTATAAGGATATAGGATAGTCGAGCCCTGCAGGGTTGTAAACGAAGACTTTTCACCTAGGAGGCTAATTTTCCATAATTTCAATTAACCAATCAACTTTAAGAGTATTTTTTGAACTATCCTAGGTATGTTCCTTGTTCGTTTGGAATATGGCTAACTAGCATAAGATCAGTTGGAGCTTTTACTCAGATTTGCTGAGAAGTTGTTCTATTTTATCAAAAAGAATAGATAGTTTACATGGTTTTGTCAGCACAAGATTACAACCTGCGCTTAAAGCTTCTTCGTGAATAAGAGGGTCATCGATGGCGGTAAATGCAACAATCGGGATTTGTATTCCTGTATTCCTTAAAGTAGTGATGCAAACCTGCCCGGACATTTTCGGCATCATCAAGTCGATTAGAATAACATCTGGAGGGTGGATTTTACACTGTTTGATTGCTGAGTTACCGTCAGTGCAGCGAGTTACCTCATAACCTTTCTCTTCGAATCTATATTCAATAAGATCGAGAAGTGTCATATCGTCGTCAATGATTAGAATACTTCTACCGCTCATGACAGATATCCTGTTTTTTTATTGTTATGTTTATTTTGAACCGTCGATTAAAAGACGTTTAATTTAACCTCAACGATTCAATTGTTATAACAAAAGCTATTATACGTAGTTTTATAACACTGTTTTGTTGGATCGGAATTGGAAAATTCGTTTTTGTTACTTAAAAAATGATTTGTAGAACTAGTTTTGAATTTGACTTTTAGCCGCTTGTTTTGCGTCATTTACTTGGGAACGGTAGTCTTACTTATTATATGTTTATTAGTCAGCTCTCTTTTATTGGTAATGAAGCATCCACCGAATTGGTGTTGGTGCGTCGACCAGTGTTTGTATTGGGTGCTGATCAAGGAGCGCATTTAGTTGTAGATGATGCAAATAACCTACCTTTTGATATTTTAGTATCTCGAGATTTAGGCCGTGGATTTAGGTGCCAAGCCATAAATCATCGAGCTTCTTTAGAGGAAGTACCCTTATTTCTTCAATCTCCTGACAGAATTTTTCAGGATGAGATAAAGTTTGTAATAGGACGAATTAAGATACATTTGTTTGCTCTCGATAGTGACCTTCTACCCAGCAAAAAAGATGGAGTAGATGTGGCAGGAGTTCATTTGCTTCAGCGCGCTCTGGGTGCTCTTTCACCAAAGTTTCCTTTTTTAGAGGTATCGGGCTCAATAGGTGACTTTTTGTTCTCTTTTCAACCGGATTTGCGAGTATCAGTTGGTAGATCTTCGGATAATGATCTTCGCTTAGATGCACCTGAAATTTCATCTCATCATGCTAGAATCGGGTGCCTTGGCTCTGAGTTTTGGCTTGAAGATTTAGGTTCAACAAACGGAACCTGTGTTGGAGATATTCAAATATCAAGTCGTGCTACTTTGTCGGTAGGTCAACCAGCTATTCTTGCAAGAACAACTGTGATTATTGGACGGAATGGAACAGATCCGTCCAAGTTACAAGATGAAGAAGGATGGCTAGACCGTGATAGGAACGGTAAATTATCAGT
>JBIKUX010000056.1:0-5290 GCA_044347345.1 Bdellovibrionota bacterium
GCTTCTGAGGATAGAAAGTGAACGGATCCACCCCGAGCTCTTTCTGCTCCACCGCAGCTCCTGGCGCTTTATCGCGGATTCGCTCAGTAAGCCAAGTTGATGTTGTTATCGATGCGTGCCCCAGAAAAAGCGTATCTTTTACACGCTCATAATGAAGCCCGTCTTCGAAATAAAATTCGTAACCTTGTACGAAGTTAACCAATTTAGAGCCCCACTTTTTGGCTAACTTGTAGGCTGCAGGCACAGTTGCAAACAAAGTCGGAATAACGACCTTTGGCACTATCTGAAGTTCATTCAGTAGACTCTCCTCGTTGGGCGCATGAAATGGTGAGAAGTACAAAGGTTCAGGATAATCCATTAAGGCCGCCCTATCGAGAGCCCCAAGAATGACCACTCGAGCATCAAGCCCTTGTTCTAAGAGGAAATTGCAGAGGTCAACTACGACTTGGATTCCACCTACACCCCGCGTCATTCCCGGCAAGACAAAAAGAATATCGCAAGACTGGGGCTCTAGGGCCAACTGGCCAATATTTTGCGCAAGAGCTGGCATTGGCGAGAAGACCTCAACCGTCCAGAAATATGCCCCAAATGGAGCCCCCCAAAGCTCCATGAATCTTTTGTGATTTTTCTGTTGCAAATTAGCCCTTGCGGCTACGCTACGAAATGTTCCGCCACCGAAGTGATAGACATAGACGTCAGTCGCTAGAACCCCCCGAAATCCTAATGAGGCTGCACGCAAATGAAAATCACTCTCTTCTCCGTAGCCTAGCCCCCAGCTTGTATCCATTCCACCTACGGCCGCATAGCATTTTCTACTCACCATTAAGCAGTGCCCAACCGTTGTACAAACATCCGGATACCGTTTCTCTATCGGAAGAGGTGACTGAGAAACCCTTCGATGCATCTCTTGATAGGAGCAACCAGCAAGGAGAGGAATGGTTACATTCGCAGCATTATTTGAGAGAGGACAAACGAGCCCTATCGACTGATCATGTGCGAAGACATGCAGCAGGGCTTCCACCGCGCCGTTGCTAATTAAACAATCACTGTTAAGAAAGAGGATATAGGGAGCTGACGTGTTGGCAGCTCCAAAATTACACGCGGAGGCGAACCCAGCCGCATTAATATTTCGAACAACGGAGATCCGCCCGTCTAGCTGACAGAGATCTACGAGCAATTGATTAGCTTCCTCGCTATTCCCATCATCAACGATAAGAATCTTCCCAATCGTAGCTTCCTGTGATTTCGCAAGGAGAGCATAAAGTGACCTAGCTGTCCACTGAGTTGCATCCTTCATAGGCATAACGACATCGCACAGGCCACCGCGGTCGTCCCCTAAGTGCGAGCCGGTGTAATCAAACTGGGCAATGACTTGTTTTCTTTTGGCTCGGCTTAGAATCTGCCTTGATAAGGCGGTGCGGAACTTTACTTGTGGATCATCGAAGTAACGAGTAACAAAAGTTTTAAAGATCTCTAAATTTCCTATCTCAGAATGAACTACACGGCGGTAAAGATCGTAATCAAAAAATTGATATGGGAGATTTCCCGCTTCGGCACCCCCTAAAATGTAATGCTCAAGACCACTACGCAGCTCCTCTTCCCGAAGATATGTAGCCCGATAAAATTTTTCGTCGAACAATCTATGTGGTATGCGCCCCTCTAAGCTTCCCCAGCTTAGATAATGATACAAAGGGTTTATATGCGCTTGCGCGACATCAAGATAGGAATCTAGATAGAGCGAACTATCAAAAAATGGGTGAGGAGAGTATCTCCATAAATTGTGATCTTCGAGAAAAGCTCTTAGAGGCTCCCTGTTCTCGCTTTCAAATGGCGGGCTCTGATCAAAAAAAAAGTCGGAGTCAAACAAGCCAGTCTTCGAAATTCTCTCTACTATATGTTCCATGATTTAGAATAAGCTAACTCTCTTCAAGACCTTATGATAAAAATTTAATGCAAACCCCTAGCCTTTTCATTATCGCATAATTGGCTAATAGCGTCACCTAAGCCGCAGGTGGAGGGGCATACTTAGAGGAGGTGATGGCTTGAAGCGGCAAAATCTTGATTTCCAACTTTAATTCTCCTAACCAAGCAGTTAAACCCAAAAATAGTAAAAATTATTCATTTATTTACGCCTGGCTTAGCCTGACATGTCAATCTCAGCCCAACCTGATAGCTGATTCTGCGAGATATTCCGAGGGCTGCGACCAATTGCAACTCTCTTTCTTCTCAAAAAAATATTTAATCCGACTACGGAACCGTACCCTTAAATACTATTCGATACAAGAAGGTAGAGCGCTAATTTTAGTTAATTTAAGCGTAAAGCCTACCTTCTTCCGACCCACTACTCCTTTCTGCTTCCCGAGCATAGGATCGAGTTCGAAATAGCCAGTGCTCTCTCTGGTGCCACTTAGCTTCATTTGTATACAAGGTCGATGGTAGGCTTCGGAGTGGCCTTAAGGTCTATTTGTGGATCCCGCAATAGAGAGTGGAGCGTCTACTGCTTTTACTCTTGCCTGCTCTCATTAGAGCCTTCCTTAGGTGGCTGAAAGCCTATGTTTATCCGCTGGTAGATAGTCTTTCACCGAAGGCTGGATACTCTAATGAGGTTAGTTTTTAAATCATGATTTCAAGACTTTACTGGCAGAGCTTTAGCCCAAGCTATACATACCGGCGCATCGTTTCGTTCTTTAAATGATTCTCTTTTTGCTGGTGGAGACTGACTTCTAGTGTATGGCCTCCTGCGCTACTTGATATTGTGTGTAACAGACAGGTTCTCTTCCAACAACTTCTTTATGACGCCCAAGTCCTCTGTTCACTGTGGTGTAAAAACTCTGATTCCTTTCCTAGCAGACGGAGGCTCAGCCCAGTCTGAAGCCGACCAAGTCGATAGAGTTTAGGTCAGTTTTCTTTCCTTAATTTTTTCCTTCCATAACCGCGTAGATCGCTAAGTGATCCATTGAGTTGTTGCATGTGACATGAGGTAGTATTCAAGGCTCTGTGGCTTTTGGTTGGAGCTACCATAACTCTGAGGGTTAAGGGATAATTAACCGGCTTTGAAAGGTGTTTGTTTGGGCTTCGACCTTTGCCAAGGAAAGGTTGGTAGCAACACAGCTGCGACTATAAACACAGGAAATCCATAACGATCGATTGGGAAAGTTATTAAGCCATGAATTAGGACATACATCCCCAAACTGAACATAGTGCAGACCTTAAATTTTTCTATCAGAGTCTGTTCTTCCTTAGCTGGAGACAAATAGGCCTTAAAACGCCGGAGGCCGACGAGCATCGCCATAAAAACAGACACAAAAACTAGTAACCTAAACAATCTGTAAAGCGGAGCTAATGCGAGAAATAGCTTAACGATATATCCATTCGCTCCCTCTTTTACCTGATAGGGCTGAGCGTAAGGCCATAGTTGCTCACTTAAATGAAATATATTGCTTAAGGAATAACCTACATTGTAGGTTCTCATAGCTATCGAATAGTCTTCAAACGAAAATACCCCAATCTCACTAAAAGCCATTATTCCGAGAAGGTTGTTGAAATATGACGATAAGATTAACCAAAGGTTCTCGAGATACATCGTCCCTATAAACGGCAAGGTTCGTTCTAGCTCATATCCAGTAGTGCAATCAAAGCGATACGGTACGGCTTGTGGTTGTAATGTTACCTCCTCTACGCAGCTACTACCCGACTGCGAGGTTAGAACTGTAGCTTGGGGAGTTACTCGAGTTAGCTGAAAGAAAATAACACCACTCAGTGCCCTCTCGGCTTTTATAGCATGATGCTGGTCGAGGAATAAATTCCAGGAATGAGTTACCACCCCGAAAACTATAAGCGAAAATATTAAAAATGCCAATCTCTGCTTTAGCCTGATATTGCGGAAACACAACACTAAAAGAACCAGCAGAGTTACCGGGAAGATAATATACTGCTGCTTTAATAGGTACATGAGTGAAAGAAGTAGGCCAAAGAGAACCGAGCAGAGCACCGAGATTTGTTGTGAGGAAAAGGCCGAGCAAAGCATTGTGATGGCTATGAGCCAGAGAATAATCGCACTAAACTCGGTAAGCATTGTGTTTTGGTAGCCGAGTAAGAAAGGATTGAATAACATTAAGAGCAGATAAAACTTGCCAGCTCTAACGTTAAAACCGTCTTTGCCGCATAAAAATTTCAGCGCTAGAGCTATGAAGACTACATTGGCAGCTAAGATGAATAACTTGTATCCCCCGTAATCGCCGATGAAGGGAACCTTCTGCGTTAAGAGAAGAAGCAGTGGCATGGTGACTCCACGAACATTATCCCAGTTCTTCCATAACCCTGAGTTACTGAGAATGCTCGATAAGCTCAAATAATGCGCAGAATCCCACGTTATGATGATAGGCAAGTTTGCAGCCACCAAAAGCTGACAGACGAGGCCAAAAACAAAAAGCAAAGGCAAGCCATTGACCCTTCCAGCAGAAACAGAGGGTTTGCTATTAATTGTGACAAACATTCTTGAGGGCAATTTCTCTAGCTAGGTCTGTGAGCTGCCTATTTAATAAAAACTGGCGGTGTCTTGAGATAAAAAATTCTCTCACCAAAATAAGTATCGAGACATAAATGAAAAGGTCTACTGGTCTCCCAATTCCCAGAAATTTGGATACCGTAAAGAACGGCTGCGGAAACCATATCAGCAACAGTAACACCAGGTAACATGCTAGCATCCAATTAGACGCGACTTTAGCAGACCTCGGAAGGAAGCTCTTGTCGATGTAATACACGACAAGAACGGCCACGCTGATGAGCAGACCAAAAGTGTTCATGAAACTCTTGCAAAAAGATGGTTTTTTAGCAGATCTTTCAGAATCTTAAATGATCCCATACTCGACTGCCCCTTAGTGAGAGTATCCTCAGAGTAAGTTATCGTAGTTGGAAGTTCATCATATTGGAGCCTATGCTTAGCTATAACTTGTTTGATTTCAGTTGCATGAGCCATTCCGTTTTGCGTGATTGTTAGAACAGCTAGTGCATTTTTTTTAATCACCCTGAAACCGTTGTGGGCATCATTAAGGCGCAAGCCGGTCACCCATCGTTCAAAAATCATTGCAAGCTTCAGTATCATATGCCTGAACGGTGGAACATTGCTTTTGCCTTCTTGAAAACGGTTACCAAACACGATATCGAGGGATTTGTTCTCGGAATACTCCACGAACTTCGGGATATCCTTATGGTCATGCTGGCCATCGGCATCTAGGGTGACAACGAAATCTGGGAAAAGCTTCTCCCTGCAGTACTTAAACCCAGTATT
>JBIKUX010000021.1:0-45659 GCA_044347345.1 Bdellovibrionota bacterium
TAACCACGAAAAACCACACGGCTCGCTGGGGGTACCCCCAGCGGTGTTTGCTTCGCAGCTCAGAAAGGAGTTAAAAGATAACAACCGGACTATGCTTCAGACCGTAGCGAAGAAGGGGGGCTGATCATCACCGCTTCACATGGATGAGGTCCATTTATATCAGAAAGAGTTTGCTCGCTATTTTCCATGGCGAACCAGACTTGAACTTTTTCTTCCTCAAAAGAAAATTGATATAACGCTGAAGTGAAACCACTGCACGGTAAGGAACTACTAGACGGTAAGGAACTATTAGGCTGTGAGCAATTACGCGATGAGATATTTTGCATAGATGGTAATTGTGCGTATAAGACATCATGATATTAGACGTTCCTGATAGTCAAAACCATAACTCAACTTAATTTTGAAGCATAGAAAAAAATGGAAATATTCAGTAGGGATTTAATTGAAAGAAAAAAAGATTAACCTGTTTCACTTTAATTAGTTTATCCTGCATCATCTGTTGAAATGGATTCAGCTAGTATACCTTTTTTCTCATTAAGAACTCGCAAAGTACGAGGCCCAGAAGAGTTAACAGTAGAAGAAAAAAATGAACTTGAACGAATTACTTGGGGAACAGGTGTAGGAGGAATTTTATCTGGTGTGCTTGAAGGTTCTTTGGCTTGGGACAAACGACCTCTAGTCCTCAGAGCTAATGAATTGAGTATTATACGGTTGGTTGATCCATTTTTAGGAACAAATTCAGAAAAGATTGAACAACTCAGACGTAGCTTAGATCTATTAAAGGCTACTGGCGCTCAAGTATCTATGGGGCTTTTGCCTTTAACAAGACCAACTAGGAAAGGAGCAGCTCATACAATTTCTCAACTTTGGGTTCGTCGTCCGTATTATGCAGAGACAGTAACTCCAACCACTCTGGCAAAAGAACCTAACGCATTATCCCTTATTCGCGAATTTTTTCGAGCGGTTTTGGCCGAACTAAACAAATTACAAAGGATAGGAGCCGCTCATGGTCATATCACCTTTGGCAATATTGTGCGGTATAATGGCTCTTTTATACTAGTAGATCACTTACTTGCATCATACTCACCGTCATCTTTTAATGAATTAGATGACCTTGCTCCAGAGATACGCAAAAATGGTGAATTACCACAACCAGCAAGCGACTTATTCGGAATAGGAGTGCTTCTTGCGTCAGTCATGCACTTAGTCCCTAATGAGGAGCGAGTTAGATGGCACAAACTAGCTCACCAATTACTGTACTTATCTCCCGAAAAGCGCCCCTCAATACTGGAGATAGAAAAAATAATTGTAGGAACTCCAACAAGCAGTGTTAGAATTATTAGTGGTTCATCAAATACACTTCTTCAGGGTACACCTCTTCAGGGTACACTGCTTCAGGGTAAGATAGTTCCGAAATCATCTCAGGTAGAAGAAACTACTTCCACCGAACACTCTAATAAGGAAAAATTAAAGTCCTACGCCAAGCACGCCAATCTTCAGCAGTACCTTTTGGGAGCGATTATTGCAATCACCTTATTAATTTTTAGCTGGAGATACTTTACTACAACAAAAGAGATTCCATTAGAAGCTTACTGGAAAAGTAATGATGTTCCTTTAATGCAAGAAGTAGCAGAAAGAGCGATAAATCATGAAGACCAAGAAGCTATAAATATCATCACATCTTCGGCTATCAGTAACTCAGCGCCCAAACTAATAAACAGTGCTATAATTCGAGTTGGATGGGACAGTCGCTGGCGAAATAATCTAACTAGCGATGACTTACGTCTCCTGTTGACCGTCGCTCTTGCCCCACTACTTACAGCTAACAATCGCTCTGTTTACCTTTCAGATTCAGTGCATCCTGGGATTTTATTCGCTTTTCTTGCAACTTCAGATATCAGTTCAAATGGCGATCACTTTGCCAGATTTTCGCCTAACTATCTCTCCTCACTCCCTCAACCTATTGGGGCTCTCTTTGAGAAATTAGCAAACATTGGCATCAATTCTATTGAGAACTCTACTGTACGGGCAGCTAGTCATCTTTTAGTAGGAGATATAAGCGCAGTAACTTGGGATAGTTATTTTGACACTAATGATTCTGACGCTCTTTCATTAGCCAAGTTAGATGCGCTTACCCCTTTGATTTTTACAGACAAGTCTGTCGGTGAAGTTTTATATAAAATTCTTGAAAGTCGTGATGGGCCAGGGAGACTGCTCTTAGAGTGGTTCACCCAGCCTACTCTTGCTCAGTGGAAAGAAGTTAGACCTCTAGACCGATTAAAAATTGTACTAGGACAAATTCCGCCAAACATCACAAGTTTTGAACAGTTAGTTGATTTACTCACGTTTCCACGCAATACGATTAGAAACCAAGTTGTGCTTCTCCTTAAAAAGGAAAATAAGCTACGAGCATCACCAAATCTTATTCCCTTTTTGGCCGATTCTCGTGCTTCAGGATTAACTCGAGCTGAGCTTATATCTCTCCTTGCTGCTATTACCGGTACAGGAGATTTTTCAGAGTCACTTCTCAACGAATGGTTTAAACAAACTCCTTCGCCATCCTTGGTTCTAAAATTATTAACACTATATCAAGGTGCAGAAGAAATAGACGCATTTCAATTACAGGCCGCAAAGTATCTGACAAGTAATCGCGAAAAAATCACCCCCACTGATGAAGATTTGACAAAACTATCATTACATGTGGAGCCATTAGCTCGAGCACTAGCTTACTCTTTTCTAAATAATGAAAACCCGAGCCATCGGCTAATAATCGAAGAATCTTTAAAACAAGAAAGAGTTCCTAGATTAAAGAAAGCCCTACAAAATAAAACTGAAAATAGGTAGGTATCCCCATATAGCATTTAGTGCTTAAGCTACATTCTAAAAACTGTTCACTTAGAATTATTACAGGTTAACATCAACTCACTCTATATTGATGAGAGGCGCTGTTTAATAAATGCTAGAGCCTTATATCGATTCTTTCCGAGTTTTTCAGTAGAAAACGGTTTTTCCACAACGGTAGGCACACGGTACTAAATAGAAGCAAAAGCTATAGGTACAAAAATTTTAAGTATGACTGTATATCACCAAAAAATCATTTCAGCTTAAGTCTAATCTAATGTTTATATCGCATTATTGCTTAAAGGGAATGGTAAATCGCTCTTGTCCGGGACGCCCTCCCCACTTACTTACGTATCGCTCATCATTTGCAGTGATTTTGGAGCGCAGATCGAAAAGCAGTTGTTTAAACGCCAAAACATCGGAACTATCGCAGTCGATAATACCTTTAATTGTTCCTCTATCATAATTTAGGTATAGAGCTGCAAGGCATGTAATTCCACGGGCACCAGCTAGATGAAGGCGATATGCCATATCAGCATCCTCTAGATATGCTGGAATGAAGCCCTCATCAAACTCTCCAACGACTTCGAAAAATCTCCGGTCAATCATAAAGCAGGACCAACTAACTCCATCTTGTACAGCAGGTTTAAGGCGAGCTGATAAAAAAGTACGTGGGTCAGTCCACGATGCAGGGCACCATACTAATGCTTGAGGTTCCTGATGGGCGCACTCTATAAGATTATCGATACATAACGGATGAAATTGAATATCAAGATTCGAGACGATTATATACTCTGCTTTACGCTCTAAAGCTTGTCGAATTCCGTTATTCCAAGCTCGCGCGAGGATATTTTCATCGTTATACTCAACCAAGTCAAACTGCTGCCCTATCCACTGGCTATCTTCAGCAGAACGGACAAAATTAACTATCGCTATTCGATCAATCTGGTGAGCTGAGCAGATTGAATTCATCGTCAATTCAGCAAGTAGTCGGTGTCGTACAGTCTGAAAAAAAGGAACTGTCACTATTGCGATCCGAGCCACTATGTTATGCCTCTCCCTTATTTATCGCTGAAATTCTTTGACGGATCATTTCAATAATTGAAGGAGATACCTGAGCGAAGGGAGCAAATGATATCACTCTTGACATTTCTTCCACTGCCTCCGCATGTCGCCCCTCATGCAAAAGTGAGAGTGCACGCACTCCTCTTACATCGAGATTGATAGGCTGAGCCTTCTGAATCTCTACCAGAGCTGCTGCCAAATATGCATGCTGACCAAGGGTAGTACCGACTGAAACGAGTAACGACACAGAGAGGCTGTGTGTTGGACATAGGGAAACAGCCTGTTGCGCGCAGCCCCACGCGGAATCATATTCACCGCGTGACACAAAAATCTCCCCAAGAGCATGCCATCCGAAATGGCTCTCAGGAAATTTGGCTACTACGTCTTGTAAAAGGTTAAATGCCTCATCGCTTCGAGATAAGCCTAGAAGCGCCCTGCCTGCTCCAGCGAGCGATTCTGAGTATAAAGGCTCAGGGAGTCGCTTTCCGGCGCAAAAATGGTCGTAGGCTACGGCGAAGCTCCGTGCCTCTAATTCTATATACCCAAGTAAGAGATGCGGCCACTCTAATTCGCATGGAGTGGCTAACAGCTCATAGCATCGTTGGCGCACATAACTCCACTCACCGTTAAGAGCTTGAGCGTAGAGACGGTCAAACTCAAGCTCAAAAAGTGGTTCATTACCTTCAATTATCAAGGTGTATGCCACTTTTTTATTCTCCAAACTATAAAAACTGCAGATGCCTTTGAAGAAAGGCTTCCATTTTCATGATTAGACGCATTTGTTGGCATCTGGTGTTCCACCCTTTGGAGGCTCTGTACCGACCAAAGATGTCGGAGTAACAGTAGTAACTCACTAAAAGATGACTATATGCTAACTAAACTCTTATAATGATAAACAGTCGTAATTCTTACTGCTTGGCCATTACGCGGCCATTGTTTTTACTGGAAAGGCAGAGAAATTTTCGAAAAAACCAACTAGGCCTTGAAACAATATTCAAAATTCTTACTTCGAGCAAAAAATAATACATTTCATAGCTAATCCTTAAACACGAACTCTAGAGCCACAACCTGCATCTCATAGATGTTATGGAACAGATCCAAGGCACGGTTCAACCTATAGCTGGTATAAATAGCGACTCTATAGAATTAGCTCTTACTAGCGAGATGCTCGCTATTTGCGAACCTCTACGCTACGCAGTAACTGCTGAACAAAGCACCTTGCGAAAAGGGATACTCGAAAATGCGGTCTTGGCTCTTGATAACTTTATTACCCGCTGGAAATCCAAAAACCCCAAGATAGACAACAATGTCCTCGAAGCGATTTCGCTCCGACGAGAGGGTATTCATTCCCTTCTGAACATTATGGCTGATGAGCCCAGACTCCCAACCTTAATATACGAACAATTCCTCGCTCTCGAAAATATCCCGAGTCAAATCGCTGCCGCAATCGAACAAAACCGTCTTGAACGGGGGCTTGTACCAACTCGGTATTCATTACTCAATCATTTAGCCGAGATCGTATCAGCGCAAAACTATCTCGAGATAGGCTGCTGTAGGAATGACTGCTTTAACGCTATCTCATGCCCACAAAAAGTTGGAGTGGATCCTATTTCCGGTGGAACCTTAAGAATGACTAGTGATGAATTTTTCCAATTTAATGCTCAAATCTTTGATCTTATATTCATAGACGGATTACATGAGTCTTGGCAAGTAGACAAAGATATTGAACATGCACTGCACTGGTCATCGCCACAGGCACTTATCGTACTTCACGATTGCAATCCACTGTTTGAAGTTAGATCTCTTGTGCCACGCCTCACTGAAACCTGGAACGGCGACGTTTGGAAGAGTTTGGTTCGCATTAGGTCACGGGAGGATCTTGACTGCGCAACGGGAATGTTTGACCACGGCTGTGCAGTCATCTGCAAACGACCTAACTCTGCCCCGATCAACTCAGTACCAGATAACGCTCTTTCGTGGAGCAATCTTGTTATGAATCGCAAATCGTGGATTCGCCCTATGTCGTACAATGAATTGATAACTTGGGTAACCGCATCCTCTTCCAGCCCAATTAACCACTAAAAGGAAGTATATTATCCTACCTTACTGTGTTGTTAGTTCGATTCTGATGCGCTCTAGACTATTTGGTAGGCATTCACAGAAAAGTGACCGTACTAAACTAAACACACCGATGACAATTACCGCACCACTTAGTCGGTTATCTAGTACCCACGTTTACATATTACCAACCTGAATACGGCCTCCCAAAACCTCTAAGTTGTATAATCGAAAATTTTTTATCTGAGTAACACAAAAAAATTGTGTAAAAGGTAGTGGGCAGAGCTGTTATAGGTTGAAAGCAACGCTGTTAAAAAGCTTGCAAGCACTTTTGGTCTAAAAGACAGAAACTTAGTTTAATATCACGAGATATTATCGATATTACACTATCCGCTCTCCATTTTAAGAAGGGTAAGGTTACCCTTCTTAACCGTATCTAGGTAGTTGAAGGTACTAAATTAAGAATTGAACCTGATCCAATAAAATGCTTCGATAAGTTTCTCTCTAACCTTTGTCGCCTAATCACGTGAATGCGATGGTGCCTATAGACCTCATAAGTAATATGGAACATAAAACTAGCCAAGAGGTTACCAATTGTTAGGCCGACTATTACGTTACCACCTACAGTAGCCGCAACCAACCCACCTAGTGCAACACCAGGAAATTCTGCTAATTTGTGGAGAATTAAATGAGCCATAAGGCCGGGTAACGACTCTTTTAATGACCTTAATCTACCAACAAATGATTCAGGAACACCAACTCTTTGTTCAGTAGTTTTACCTGATTCGGTTCCTCTAGGTTGGCTATTATTTGTACTTTTGTTCATTTGTTTAAGCCCGAAAGAAAGCCCCCATTGCCCCATAAACACTCCTGCATAAGGTTTATTACCAGAGCTATCTTTGCTAGGGCTTTCCCTTTTTTTCCCAGCTGCGTTATCCCAGGCTCTAGCGGCACATCCACAGCTATCAGAAGATAGACCTATAAAAATACCAAGGCCTATCATGCTAATTGTGCTTGCTACAATGCTCCCGATGGAATAACTCACCAAAGATCCCGAAAGACCAAAATGTGGAGTTGCCATTTTTTGCAGCATGGCGCCTATCGCTGCACCAAAATACTCAAAAGCTTCGGCTCCTGCAGCAATTATACTCCCATTGAACAAACCAGGAAGTGTGAATAACCCACGCACCCACTTCGGCTGCGTAACAGTTAGAAAAAAAACACGAGATCCATTATTCGCACTGCCCCCAAGATTTACAATAAATGTTGCTTCATTCTTAGCTGTACGAAAGTGAGATAAAACTTGTTTAAATACTAATTTTCCGGTCTTACATTCTTCCTTTACCTGCTCACTGCAATATTTGACAGTACTAGCCAGACTTTTTGTAAATGAATTATACATTTGCATAAAGTAGTTTCTAATACTTACGCCGCTAACAGTCGCTAAACCAGCAACTAAGACGTTCGTCTTCTCCAATGGAGCTCTCCAGGAAATATTATCTGGTACCTCATTTTTACGTTGCACAAAACAACGTAAAGCCAAATCCTCAGTTGTTGGAGCTTTCTTGATAACGGGGGGCAAAACTATGCATGAAGGAAAGGCATATTGATAGAAAGCATCCGGATCTTGAATGTTTTGATTATTAGGACTTTTCTCAGACGCTAGACGCATAATTACTTCACTAAATTAAAATATTCTCTGCATTATTATTGCTGCAATTTAGTTGCAATAATAATGCAGAGAGAAATTTTTTAAGTAAAGGCGAATCCAGAAAAACCATATTATTTTTTGTGCTTCCTGGGACTTTATTTAACGGGGGGAATACCTCCTCATGAGCAAATACTAACTATCACCAAAGATATTAATTAGGGAGCAGCTCTTAATTAGACTGAAAAAGAACCAACTTAAGGAGAATTTGGACAATAGCTAAATACCATGCATGTAAAAACTGCTAAAAATGGAACTCTAGAATCAGTCATCGCAAGGATGAGTAAGAGCTTATTTTTTTAGCAAAGGCCAACAGCTTTAAACGAATCGATCTAGCAGACTGCGAGAGATTTTTTTGTAATTTTTGATAACCAATTTTTCCTTCATCGTTCTCTATACAAATAGGAGTAAGACCATAGGAAGTTAAGTCATAGGGACTCGCTCTCATATCAAGTTGACGAGCTTGGAGAGCTATTAGAAATGCTTCTCTAATAAGCTCACTTCCTATCCAAGGCGCTAACTTATAAGCCCATTTGTACAGATCCATATTTACATGCAAACAACCTGCTTGCTCATACTCTAGTCGCGTGAAAGAGGACAGTTTAACGGCATTCTTAGGAGCTGCTGCTGGAGTAAAGAACCGATAAGCATCATAATGTGAACAAACAAGAGAATTTTCTTCTACTACAGTTGCAATATCTTTTTGTGACAGGCGTAAAGGTACGGAATGCCTCACTTGGTCAGATTTATAGACCATCGCCCATTCGTGCAGCCCATAACAACCAAAACGAGGTAAACGACTATCTACTTTTTCACATAGCTCAATTATCCAGCATGCTTGACGAAAGATACGAGAGGTAATGCGCGAGACATCAAGATACCGAACATTATTGATGGTTTTGTAAAAGCTACAAGCAGTAGCCTGAAAATTAGATGAAGCGTCTACTTCAAGAGCAGTATTTAGAGGAGGATGCCAAGCTAAAAGTTGCGCTGGTGAAAATTGGTAATAAGTAAAAAGAAAATCATATACGGGATGCTTATCAGCTCGAGACCGTCTTTCTAAAAAATCATTGACTATGCTCCCTACAACCTCTTTATGTTGTAAAGCACGGCTATTCCACTCTTCAAACGATAAAACTGTATCAAATGGTTGCTCAACCATGCTTACACTCTCTCGGTTAATATATTTTTAACCAAGGGTTCATACCTTTTCCAAAATGCACTAAAGGACTTTTGAACAACATCAACCTCTGCAGAAACAAGATAAGGATAAGGGTCGTGAAGTCCGGGATAATGAGACACTGACGGATGTGCTCTGGTATGAATAACTGAAAAATTTTCAAGATTAGGCAGATCAGATACTTCTCCAATCCAGATTGTTAGTCCAGACATAGCCTCAGTGAGTGATAAGATAAAATTCCATCTCTTTTGAGAGATAGGAAAACGGCGAAAAAATGATGGCTCAATAACCAAGACGCGAGCCCCAACCTCCTCCTTTCGCCAATTAGGGTCAAGCATCCAGATGTGATATAAAAAGAGCGTTGACTGCCCAGCATAAACATACTGGACTTCTTCAGCTATTTTAGGCAAAAACACCTCTATTAAAGGCTCAATCGTATCTTCGAGCACTGACGGAATACTCACTGACGGAATACTCACTGGCGGAACACTCATACCAAGAAGGCCTTCATAAGAAACATCAAGGAAAGTACCTTTCTGTTTGGTACCAGAAAAATGGTTTAAATTATCTTGATTGGCAAGATAAGGCTTTTTGCTAAAAGTACCGGCAATCCACTGCCAGTTCAAAGTATTTGAGGCCAAATCACCATCAAGAAGATGGTAAAAAAACCACCGAGCTCCATCCTCCCATTTACACCGACCTATGGAGCACACAATTGACGCTATCCACATACGAGCATGATTGTGTACATATCCATCTAGATATAGAGATTGCACAGCCGCATCAATAACTTCTATTCCAGTTTGAAAATTATAAACTGAAGCAGGAATCCCACGACGCTGCCCAGAAGGTTGAGAATTTAATAAATCGTTAAATATACCATCACCCTTATCTGCCCAGACTCTCTGAAAATAATCTCGCCATGCCAGCTCATACACCAAAGTTCGAGTTGAGTCATAGCCAAACCGACTCACCACTGCCAAGGCTGTCTCAAAAGTAGAGATTACTCCATGAGTAATATAGGGCGACAAATTAGTAACTGAACCTGTTAAAAAATTTCGTGTTCCTGCATACTTTACTGGGTCAACGATAGAGATAAGTTCTTGAACTTTAGGATGTAAAGACACTGCTTAAATTAAACCAAAAAATACTTCTTAAAAAATTACAGTAAAAGCCATCTAGGGTAATAGTAAAAACACGATAACTTTACCCATTCCGAGGCCTCCTATTATAAAAATTTATAGTAAAGAACGAATTAGGCCACTATTTCCATCTATTAAAAAGAAAAGGTACACTATTAAAGAATTTAGTAGCATAACTCAAAATTTAAAACGTTTAGTATTTTTTACTTTATGACTCACGAAAAAAGCTCTCCTAATTACTCTACCTTAGAGATAAAAGGTCTTAGAGAAGAGATAAATTCTATAGACGAAACTCTCCTTAACCTGCTAGCAAAGCGGCGTCAGCTTAGTAAGGAAGTCATTGAGCACAAAGAGAAAGAGAACGGTCCGGTTCGGGATATACACCGAGAGGAGGAGCTACTTCGAGACAGAATACGGCAGGGTAGAGCTCAAGGGCTGGATTCTCACCTAGTCACGCGCGTATTTCACGAAATAATTGATGATTCTATTCGGATTCAACATCGCAAATTACAACGTTTTTACTCAACACCCTCAAAACGAGAAAGAATAGCATATCATGGAATTCAGAGCTCATACTGTGAGCAAGCTGCAAAGCGTCACTTTGAAAAATTATCGGCTGGAGAAGAAGGTAGAGTCGCGGAATTTCGGGGTTTCCCAACTTTTGAGGCAGTAGTTCAAGCCGTGCGTGACGGAGAGGCTGACAGTGCTATTCTTCCGATAGAAAATACATTATCAGGTGGAATAAATGAAGTTTTTGACCTACTCGTTCAAGCAGACTTAGCAATTATTGGTGAGGAAAAGTTTCGAATTGATCATCAGCTTTTAGCTACTCAAGATTCAGACCTAAGTTCTATTCGAAGCGTTCTTTGTAGCTATCTATCTTACGGCGATTGCCGGCAATTTTTGCATAAGTTAAACGTAAAAATAGAACATCTAAGTGATTCAGCTATGTGCGCTGAGCGTATCTCTGAATTAAATGATCCTTCCGTAGGTGCCATAGCTAGTGGAGAATCTGCTGAACGATTTGGGTTAAAATCCGTCGCTAGGGATATTGCCAATCATCACGATAATTTTATTCGGTATCTGGTTGTGGCCAAGGAGACAAGGCCAGTAGACCCACGAATACCTTGCAAAACATCTCTAATAATCGGGACACCTCAATATGCTGGTGCACTCGCTGATGTATTGTTAGTTTTTAAAAGGCACGGAATTAATTTGACCAAATTAGAGAACCGCCCAGTTGCCGGCCAACCGTGGGAGGAGATCTTTTACCTAGATTTTGAAGGAAATATAGCTGTTGATGATACTGCACTGGCCTTAAAAGAAGTAGCTCGCGCTACTCGCTTTTTGCGTGTCCTTGGAAGTTACCCTTCTTACGATCTAGCTCGAACTGCGGTATCGTCAAATGATGTTGAATCATTGAAATCTTCAGCGTCTTATTCGGATAGCTCTAATCAAGCATTAACGTCCACATTTTTAGAATCTGAAGCATCGGGATTAACAAAAAGCGGAGAGAAGATTCCGGATTCCCCAACTAAGGGTAAAAAGAAGAGTTACACGCTAGCCAGTAGAGAACACAAACCTGAAGATACTATTATTGAAGTTAAAGGGGTTAGAATCGGAGGCTCATCATTTGTAACGATGGCTGGGCCCTGCTCTGTTGAATCGAGGGATCAAATTTTTGAATGTGCTCATCATGCCAAAGAGTCTGGAGCCTTAATATTACGAGGGGGATGTTTTAAACCTCGTACTTCCCCCTACAGCTTCCAAGGATTAGGTATGGAAGGTGTAAAGCTATTAGCTGAGGCCGGAGAAGCTTACTCTCTGCCAATAATAACTGAGGTTATGGCTCCAGAAGACGTAGAGCCCGTGGCAGAGTTATCTGACATGTTGCAAATAGGCGCTAGGAATATGCAGAATTTTACTCTTCTTAAGGCGGTAGGTAGAACAACTAGACCAGTGCTACTCAAGCGCGGAATGAGTTCCTCTTTGGAAGACTTGTTGAATGCCGCGGAGTATATACTAGCGCAAGGTAACCAGCAGGTTATTTTATGTGAGCGAGGGATACGGACCTTTGAAACTTGGACTCGTTCAACATTAGATGTGGCTGCCGTTCCTGTGCTACGACGAGAGAGTCATCTTCCAGTTATTATAGACCCTTCTCATGCGGCAGGAGAGCGAGATCTGGTGCCGTCGTTAGCTCGAGCATCAAAAGCAGTTGGTGCTCATGGAGTAATAATTGAATTTCATCCGAAGCCGGAACAAGCATTGAGTGATGGACCTCAAGCTCTTCGATTTCCGCAGATACTCAAACTTATAAGAGAGCTTGAAGGAGCAACTGTGCCTTGTTTTGATCTTTGCTGATAAAAACTAAGATGAGTAGTCATTTTTCTACCCAAGTTAAAATCGAGTCTGAACATCCATACTTTGTTGAAATAGGTTCGGGTTGTCTTTGGAGTCTTGCCTCCTATCCTAAGGTACTTGACGCCAGTAAGGTTGTAATAGTTGCAGACCCTATCATAAAGGTAGTGGATGAGATTACTGCAAAGATAAGTCGTGAGTTTCATCTGATTTATAAACAGATAACGGAAGACGACAAAAACATTGAGACCATCAAATTCTTATGGGAGCTTTTTGCTAACTTAGCTTTAGATCGAAAAAGTTTAGTAATCGCCGTTGGTGGTGGAGCCTTAACTGATACAGTAGGATTTGCAGCTAGTACATTTATGCGCGGCATAGATGTCATAAACTGCCCTACTACCATCTTAGGTCAAGCTGACGCCGCTGTTGGTGGTAAAACTGGAATAAATTTATCTGGTGTAAAAAATCTGATAGGGAGTTTCAGTTCCCCCGTTGCCGTGTTTGTTGATGTAAAGACCCTCTATACTTTGCCGCCTCGAGAAGCTAAAGCCGGATGTGCTGAAATTGTTAAACACGCGTTCATAACATCTTCGCAAGATATTAACGATGTAAGGGAGGCTCTTGAAGTTTTTCCTTTTCGGCAGAATTTGTTGTTAACGCCAGAATTTGATAACCAACTTGTGTCTCTTTTGGCTAGAACGATTGCGATTAAAGCCGAGATAGTCAGTCGCGACCCATTAGAGCTTTTAGGATATCGAAAACTTCTCAACTTTGGTCATACAATCGGTCATGCTTTTGAAGCATGCTCTCATGAAAGCGATTACTCAAGTACCCCTCTTTTACACGGAGAAGCTGTAAGCATTGGAATGGTTGGTGAAGCATTTCTTTCAGTGGCCTCCAAGAAGTGTGACCTTGCAGTTCTAAGTACCCTTGAATCGATACTTTTTAGTTTAGGGCTTCCCATTCGAACTCCTTTAGCCACATCCGTTGCGCCTGAGGTCTTATTGACGAAAATTCGTGCAGATAAAAAAAATGACTTTGGTGCCGTTCGTTGGACTCTTCTATCTGGTCTAGGAAGTGCGGTGTCCGATCAAACTATACAAGAAGACTTGTTACTTGATCTATTTCAGTATCTTGATTCTCCTTACTCTGGAGCTTAATAAATGAGAGTAGTACTTATCGGATTTATGGGCTCAGGAAAAAGTACTGTAGCAAGCCTCCTGGGTAGTATGTATAGGAAGCTACAAGTAATCGATCTTGACTCAGAAATTCTTCGTACTCATGACTATAAAAACATTTCACAACTCTTTGCTGAACGTGGGAATGAATACTTTCGACAGCAAGAAAAACAAGTAGCAGAACGATTTAACACTCTTTCATCAGTAGTTTTATCACCTGGAGCGGGAGTAGTAGAATATCCCGAAACCATGAAGGCACTTTTAACGCCAGGCACTTACTCTATTTATCTTTACGCTTCTTTCAACTCAATATGTCAAAGAGTCACAGACATCGCCAATAGACCATTATTTAAGAATGCTGATGCAGCATTGGAGCTATACAATCGTCGTCTGCCACTTTACAATAAATACTGTACTGTAGCTATCGATACAACAAACTTGTCTCCAAGCGCTGTAGCAGAAATAATTTCTGCAATGATTACACCCACAACTATTATAAAGAGAAGTAATTGATTTATTAAGTCAGCTTATCTACGGTAGATTTTTTATGAGCTTCAAACAAAATCTGTGTATTGTAATTGGAGATCCTGTAGAACACTCTCTATCACCTAAAATGCATCAATTTGGCTATGAGGCTTTAAATTTAGCTGATACTTGGAGATTTGCTCCTTGTCACGTGCGGCCCGAAAATCTTGAAAGTGCTGTTTCAGGTATTCGAGCTCTATCAATTCGTGGTGCAAGTGTAACGTTACCCCATAAAGAAGCAGTAATTCCCTATCTTGACTCCGTAGATCCTCTTGCTCGCCGGATAGGTGCAGTCAATACAATCGTCAATGATAATGGGTACCTCACAGGGTATAATACTGACTATTACGGGATAGTTGACCCATTAAATGCTAAAATGAATCTTCAGAATGAGCGAGTTTTATTAATGGGAGCCGGGGGAGCAGCTCGTGCTGCGGCTATTGCTCTCTCTGATTTCGGGGCTTTAGTGACTATCGTAAATAGAACTGATAGCAAGGCTAATTATTTAGCTAATCAAATTAATAATTTGAATGTAGTTTCATCTGAGTTTAATAACCTAGCTCATTGTGTATCTCAAGCTAAAATAATAGTTAATTGTACCTCGGTTGGAATGGTTCCCAATCTAAATCAGTGCCTCATAGAACAAGATTGGCTGACCGTTAATCACGTAGTGTTTGATACAGTGTACACGCCACAAAATACTCTTTTGCTAAAGCGAGCTAGATTAAAAGGTGCTGTAACTATCTTCGGTACTGAAATGCTTCTTGCTCAGGGAGGCAAGCAATTCACCCTATACACAAATCAACCGGCACCAATTGATGCTATGGCTAAAGTATTCGTTTAAGATAATCAAGGTAAAGATTAATCACTATGCACGCTAAATTATGCATTCCTTGTATGGCTTCTTCGGTTACTGAGGCTCATCATTTTTTAGATAAATATGATACCAATCCTTCCGTTTGGTTTGAGCTATGGTTAGACTTAATTCAGGATATTATCGCTGACAGTGCAGTTGACAGTGCAGTTGACAGACTTACTCCTCTCTTAGACCGGATAAACAATAGAAGCATTGTATTATTTCGTCGCCCCGGGTTAGCAAAAATACACAGTTCTCGTAAAAAACGAAATGAGTTAATAACCCTTCTATCTCAATCTAACACTCTTCTTGATCTTGATCTTTTTTCTCAAGCTGATGATCTTCTAGCAGTACGGTCGGTAGCTCCATCTCAAAATCTTATATTGTCGTATCATAACTATAATGAAACTCCTTCGGATAAGGTGCTATTAGATATCGTAGATGCTTTAGTTGCCGAGAATCCAGCAATGATAAAGATAGCTTGCTATTGCGCTTCTGCTGATGATGCTTTGAGACTATTAACTTTATTACGCACTATTATCCTCAAAAAAGGCTACCCTACCACCGTATTGGGAATGGGTCCTCACGGGGTTATCACTCGTATCGCAGGGTCAATTTGGGGTAATGAGTTTCTTTTCGCTCCGCCATCTGGTGCTGTATCATCTGCTCCTGGTCAACTTACTTTTGAAGAATCGGTTTGGGCTCTTGATCTTATTAAAACGGCTATGACAAGAGGATAAGTGATTATTATGGCGGGCAATACTTTTGGACACCTATTCCGAGTAACAACTTTTGGCGAATCTCACGGCGGTGCTGTAGGCGCAGTCATTGATGGTTGTCCACCAGGGCTTAAGTTAAGTGAAGATGATATTCAGCCTGAGCTTGACAGAAGAAGGCCTGGCCAGAGCTCTCTTACAACTCCCCGTAAAGAGGCAGATACGATAAAACTTGCTTCGGGAGTATTTGAGGGTATGACCACAGGTACCCCTATCCTTCTAATTGCACACAATAATGATGCTCGACCGGGTGACTACAATAATTTAAAAGATCTCTACCGTCCTTCTCATGCTGATTATACTTATTACGCAAAGTACGGGCTTCGTGATTGGCGAGGTAGTGGCAGAGCATCAGCTCGTGAAACACTAGCTCGCGTTGCCGCTGGCGCGATAGCAAAAAAATTACTCCGTGAACAATTAGGGATAGAAACACTCGCATATGTTCAACAGGTTGGAAGTATTGTGACTGATTTTAATCCTAATGAGGCTACAACTGAGAAAATTGAACGTAGCTTGGTTCGATGTCCCGACCCTGAAGCTTCAAAAAAAATGGTGAGCCTGATTGAATCTATTCGAGATGAAGGAGACTCTATCGGAGGGATTATCGTTGGAAGAATCTCCGGAGTACCCGCTGGTTTTGGTGAGCCTGTATTCGATAAACTTCATGCTGAGTTAGGAAAAGCAATGTTAAGTATCAACGCTGTCAAGGGCTTTGATATCGGTAGTGGTTTTGCCGGAGTATCGCTACGCGGTAGCGTTCATAATGACCCCTTTATTACAGACAGTTGTGGAAGAGTACGTACAACAAAAAATCATGCTGGCGGTGTTCTAGGTGGCATATCATCTGGAGAAACAATTATTTTTCGAGTCGCTTTTAAACCAGTAGCTACTATCAGTAAACCTCAAGATACCATCGACCACGTTAATAAATTACCCGCTGTAATAAAAGGCGAAGGTCGACATGATCCCTGTGTTTTGCCAAGAGCAGTACCAATCGTGGAAGCTATGTCAGCTTTAACTATTGCAGACCACTGGTTACGCCAACGAGCACAGTGTAATTTTACTCAAATCTAATTTTACAGACTAAATTCCAGAAAAGAGACATGTTCTGTAGATATAAGTTCCTAAACTTTTAAATACTACAAAAAATAATTTCACCGCGCTTCAATTTATTAAGGCTTATCTTAATAAATCCGACGACATTCAAAGCGGCGTATTTTGGAGGCTTTTAGGCCTGATATGCCGCATGCGGCGTATGTGGGAATGAGGCGTAAGAAGTTTATGAAAGTGCTCCATTATTTTTCCCTTATTTTAGGGGCCGTTAGCGTATTTGCAATTCCTCAATCTTTTGCAGATCCGACAGACGGCAAACAAATGTCTTTTACATTCAAGGTATTAGATGGAGAGCGTATTCCAGCAAACTACTCCATCAACAGTTCCATACAGCGCGCCGGAATGACTATAAACGGTCTGGTAGTTCCAAGATCAGCCAACTATTTAGCTGAGTCTTCAATCAAAAAAGTAATTGGGACTACTATCTGTAAAAAGAGTAAAGGTTCTCGCAATGATAAGCCCAAAAAATTTAACTCTGACAATGGCGGAGTACCTTTCCGACCAGAGGAAGGTAAATGTGTAATCTCAGGGCACGTCACTCTGTCAGACGGAAGAACAGGAACTTTCAAAGAAAATTTTTCTGGTAAAATTTACAAGAAAAATAAGAAACAAAAAATAAAACCACCATCTATTTCAATAGTTTCTGGAGACGGATCAATAGTCCCAATAGATAACAAAAATGGAACTAAAGGCTCAGCCTTTCTCCCTAACCAGTTAGGATTAGCTCTAGATACCGATACTTTCAGACACAAAACTAGTCGGAGGAGCAGATTTTTCACCAACGGCAAACTTTCTGTAACCATCATTGCTCCCAACGGTTTAGTCTCAGTATCAGAGGTTAATCCATCAGAAGGCTTAGTAAGGCTCGAATCAGGGTCGTTAATGGCTGGAACTTACCTAATAAAAGTAACAAACAAAGGCGGTTCAATAGCGCCATTTAGCGAATTTGCTATAACAGTGGTCATACCCCCATGGTTGATAGATCCAACAGTGCCGACACCTACTGTAACCCCTACCAGACCAGTAATTTCAAATTTCTACCGAGGGTATGATTTCGGAGGAAAGAGTGCAATTACAATTGAAGGGCAGCAATGGGTTCCTGAAGGAGAAAACAAACTGACTAATGAATCAGTAACAACTAACGGAACAGTTTTAACTGTCCCAGCGGCCGTGAAACCAAGTCCTGAAGTATCGGGTAATGTTCTATCTATGCTAAGATCCTTTGTTTGGAGCTATCAGGGCACTTCTGTAACCTGGTCAGGCTTACCAAACGGCACCTACGACGTATTTGTCCATATCATGGAAGATAACTTCTCAACTACCTTTGACCTGTTGCTTAACCAAGAGGTCAAACGAACTGGCGTGGTTACTGGAAATGCAGGTTCATGGCAACGAATTGGTCCGATGCGTACCAAAATTATTAATGGAGTGATAAAGCTTCAGGCAACAGGTTCCAACGCAAATATTTCTGGAGCAGAGTTGTTTCGGGTTGACGGAGTTCCAGCAACTCCGACGCCTCCGACGCCGCAACCTCCTCTACCTACCCCGGTTCCGTCACCGTCACCAACGCCAACGCCAACGCCAACGCCAACGCCAACACTAATTCCAAGGCTAACACCGACGCCGACGGTTATTTCTACAGCTACACCTGCACCCACAGCTACTAGCACTCCTCGGCCTACAGCGACTAACACGCCAATGCCAGTAGTGACAAACACACCTAGACCAACTGCAACTGCAACTAAAACTCCGGTTCCTCCAACACCAACTTTACCTATGCCTACGGCAACTCCGACACTGTTGCCCAAGGTAACTTACCAGCAGGTTCAAGCAATACTGAACGTGTCATGTCGCAACTGTCATGCAGGGCTTCCACCGGTATGGAACGATAGCGAAGCATCGTTAATAGCGAACGGCCTTGTAGTAAGAGGTAATCCCGCTCAGTCACCTCTTTATAGAGCACTGAAGGGTAATCCTGAAGGCTACGCACCTGCAAATATGCCCTTTATGCAGACAGCATTACCAGCTGCTGATATAGCAAAGATTAAACAATGGATTATCGACTTAAACAGATAAAGGAATCTTAATAAAGGATAATCGAGCCTTTTATTGAACTCACCTTACTGTATAAAAAATTTCTTACTCTTCAAAAGAGAAAGAAAAAACTAGTACAGTTAGGTGAGTTTATTTTTTTTGATTTAAGTTAGATCAACTATACCTCTCAATATTTTTTTCAACTTTGTTATCACCTGTTTTATATCGTTGTACTTGTGCTCCAGCCGCTAAAACTCCATTCAATACAGTTTGCCCTGGTGGTACTAAAGTAATCGATGTCTTGCCATCAATTAACTTTTGAATCTCTAAAACTTCTAGCAGAGCGGCAAGAACAGAGGGCTCTTTACCGATAGCTGCCAGAGCTCCTCCGATTACCTTTGGTCGTAGCGCTTGTGCCTTTGCAAACTCGACAGCTGATTTTTTATCAGCAGCACTGGTTATTAAATTGACTTGATTAGCACCAGCTTGCTTTATTGCAGCAGTGACTTGTCGCAAGCGATTTACTACTTTAGCCTCTATCTGTTTTATCATACCAATATCACGGAAATGTACCTTTCGAATGTACACAGAGCCAAGAGAGTAACCCCATTCTTGTGATTGAGGAGATACCTCAGAGCGCACAGCTTGGCTCATTGCGTGCCTATCTTCTAACATGGATGCTAAGGGGAGATTACTCAAACACCTTACAACTGCATTACTTACGTTAGCACCTAATGAACCACGCGGATTAGTATTGCGGTATAAATATGCAACGGGGTCAGTTATCAACATTTCATACCAGATTCCTATTCCAATAGGTGCCCCTTCTTCTGAATTGACGGGCTGACTCCTTAAGTACTCCTGATCAATTCTAAGATCGATAACATGACACTTCCCAAAAAATTGTACTAAGAGAGCTTTTATAGGGCCAAGCGATAACCAAAGACAATATAAACCGGCTTCTTGATATACTCCGATGACTTTACCGAACAACTCATAAACTTTACATTGTCGCTCGTTAACAATAGTAAAAACACCCAAACCCTTTAGAATAAACCTTAATAAAGGCTCCAAAAAAAAGCAGGTAAGTAAGGATACACAAAAAGCTGCTATCATTTTGCGTTACTCCATTCAGTAATGATATGTTCAGCCGCTTCAATAAGATCTAATCTCCTATTTGCTACATAAGCATCAAGAACTCCGGAACCGCTTTTATGGAGAATTTTAAGCTCTTCTGCTACAGCTAGGAAGGGTTGTACTTCTGCTTGAACTTTTAATTCTTGAATTTCTACTGCTTGCCTTGATTGAACAATTTTTTGATCCGCTGAAGCCTGAGCAAGACTTATATCCGAAGAAACATGATTGTGAGCTGTGTTAATAGCAGCTAAAGCAGATTCAACCTCAGTTGGTGGATCAATTCCAGTAATAAGAGATGCTTCAAAAACGATTCCATATCTTTCAGCAGCTACACTACATTCTTGATTCATTCTTTCGTTAAGTACCCTTAAATTTTTACGAAGATCGTTGATGGATACTCCTTGAGTAGATAGTACTGACTGCGTAAACATACCTGACTCAGGATTAGCTTGCTCCCCGCCGTCCTTTAAAGGTGCCTCAAAATTTGCGATTCGCTCGCGTAAAACCGATATAAAATATCCCAGAATATGAACATAAGGATTTTTTACACCGAACAAATACGGATAAAGATTATCCTCAGATACCCGAAATCGAATCTGACCGGTCAATCCAGTGTTTAGCTGATCTTTAGTTACTGCTTCAAGAGTTTGTCCTTGCTTATTTGCCTTAGGATCCTCAGGATCCCAAGCCATACTGACTGTCTGTGTAGCTACAGACACAGTATGAACTTTCTGCCAAGGAAACTTAAAATAAAAGCCAGGCTTAATTACCGCCACACTCGGATAACGAATCGCTTCATGGCTTGAGCGCCCATGTTGAGAAGAAGTCACACTATCAGAGGATGATTGTCGAACATGACTCCGCCTAACTCGTCCAAAAATAGTAATGACAGCTCTCTCAGTTGGATGAACTATAAAAAACAACCCATACCGAAGAAAAATAAAAAGTATAATACCCAATAAAACAGCAAACCATTGCGACATCGATAGATATTCAAGCACTTTCATAAAGCTATCCTCAGATTCTAAATGAACTATGTCTATAAGGGGTTAAGTTCTTTTTTTACTAATCGCCTTATTGTGCCAAACAATGACGGGTCTAATAATAATCCGTTCCTTACTATTCGCAACATAAAAATGTTACGCGCTATATTCGCCAACGCTGTCGCTATTGCTGCGCCTTCCATACCAAAAATAGGTATAAGAAACACGGCAAGACTAATATTGAGTAAAGCTGCGCCAACAAATCCGATTGCACACGTCCGTTCGTTACCACTTACCTGTAAAATCCATCCAACAGCTCCAGTACCAACATTTATTAATTCTCCAGCGGCGACAATAAGAAATGGTAGGTAAGCTGAAGAAAAAGAAGTCCCAAAAAAAGACAATATCAGTGGTGCACTAAAGGCGAGTAGGATAGCTATGAGCAGCGACGGTATAAAAACCCACAAAGTGTATCCCGTCATTAGTCGGTCAAGTTCATGAACATCATTTTTTGCGATGAGAGTTGCGTATAATGGCCCCCCAATCGCATTGCCAGCTATTAGCGGAAATAATATCCACGCATTCATTGCTACTGCTACTGCGTATACTCCAGCACACTCCTTATTTAAAAATGCTGCAATTAGTAATATATCAATATGTCTTAATACTCTGTATGAAGCAGATACAAATAACAGAGGGAGGGAGCCTTTTATCCATTTTCTCCATTGGTATTCGTGATCAATCATCGGACTTGAAAAACTTACCTTTTGACATTTACATCTTAAAATTATTCCCTGTAGGAAAGTTACTACGGCAAGAGACGCTAAGAGAATTAACACTCCTACCTCTGATGTCCTAAGAGATGGTGGAATTAATAGAAATATCAAAATAACTAAAAGACCCCAGAACAAATAACGAGGACTGAGCGCCAGAATCATTTCATGTTGAACTCTAGCGAGACTCTCTTGCAGGCTCAGAACTACTATTAAGAGAGTTCCACATGCCAAACCGATAACATCAAGCCGTGAAGTGGAGTAGGTATCGCTAAAAAAATCTACAGCCTCAGCTAAGGGGATAGTGGAGATCCCTCCCAAAAAACCAGCTACAAAAGAAGCTCGCCAAAAACCTTTAATTACTCCTTTTGCTAATCCCCACTCTTGCCTCGCTTCATAATAAGGCAGAAACCTTATTAGGGCATTGGGGAGACCAAGGCAAACTATTGAGCCCAAAACAAGTACGCCAGACCTAAGCACTTCAATTCTGCCAAGTCCATCAGCCCCAATCCATTTTACTAAAAAGAATCCAAGCAAAATATTCGTCAATTCTCCTATGGCTGTGATAAGCAAAGCGGTAAATGTTCCATTACGAAATGTGGTGGTAAGTTTCATCGTAAATCAATATCTTAAAAATTATTTGCACTACCATCACCTTTCTAAAAGATTCTCTTAAATTTTATCCGGAAAGAAGCATAGTCCTAAATCTTGAGGACTAGAAAGAGGAAGAATAAGTAAAATCTTTGTGCAGACACATACTTTCATGATACACAAAAGACAAAAAAAGTTTGGCTCTTCGCCTCTAATTGGACTAAGAGCATTAAATTTGCTGCTCTGGTCAATGATTTTTTGCAGTAATGCCCATGCGCTTAATCTAATATGCGACGACAATGGCTTAATAGAGGCTTTTTCTCAAGCTTACGCAAAAGAACTTAAATCTTGGGCTCTCGCTGACCCATCTATTTCAGCAGTTGTAAGTGAACCACAGCTGGTCATAAATGTTATAGATAGAGATGAACCCATTCCTTTCCCGAAACATGCACCACTTTATACGCTTTTTGACTCCGCTATCGGTGGCGGAGGAGAGCTTGTCTTATTTGAGAAGCTTATAAATCCAATCGAGTGTTTCTTAACCGTGGAAATAAAAATAGCAGAAATATCCAAAGAAATTTCTGCAAATAAACCTTATATTACAAAGATAAAAGGAAGCTACCGACTACCACCTAAGCTCAAAAATCGTAGTCAGAGCAATAGTAGGAAACGAAAGCGAATGACCTAAAGCTCGTTAAATGGTTCTGCTAACCCATAATCTGAGTACTGTTTCCTCTTAAAACCATTCCCACCTGGCGTAAGTAACGATAAACTAAAGATTGAGTTTTTCAACTTTTACTTTGTTAGGGTAAACAATGCCAGTTAGAAAATTCTTGCTTAACCTCTGCGGACAAGTTGTAGCTATTCCATGGTTATTGGTTTTTTTTTGCTCAGGATGCTCTCTCCCACCTCACAAGGCAGACACGCAGTTAGTTGATGACATTACTGCGCGGATAGAACGTGAAGCTACCTTCAGTAAAAAACTAAGGGTATCAGCTGAACATGGTAAGGTTGTAGTATCTGGGCTAGTTAGCTCCACCAGTCAAGCAGAATATTTAACTCATATTCTCTCTGAAATACAGGGCGTAAAATCAATTGAGAGCAATGTAGTAGTTGACCCTTTAGAAGCAGCTCATCATCAAATTAAAGACTCTGAGCGCACTGCTTTATCTATCACCTCGAAAAATCATAAATTAAGTGTAAGCGAGAATTTACTTCACAATATTCGTGATAAGATTAAGGAAGAGACAGACTCAGGAAAATACAACATACTTATTGAGTCCTCGGAAGGTAAAATACTGCTATCGGGTGAGGTAGAAAATGGTGGGACGGCGCAAGAGATCTTAGATGTTGCGGAAAATGTGGCAAAAAATGTAGAAGTTCGAAGCCTCATATCTATAAAAAAAGTACCTGACAATGTAATACGCAATCAGGTCAGTAGTCTTTTGTCAGAATTTCCTCCCAGTGCTATACAGGGTTTATCTTTTACAGTAGACCAGGGAGTTGTTACTTATTTTGGTGAAGTTAACAACCATGAGCATATTGATGCTGTACTATCACAGACTTTGATGATTAACGGCGTTAATGCGGCAAATAGTTCAGTTTCATATCCAAAAAAATAGCCATTTGGTATTTTTGTAGCGGGAGCCGTCATGAGTAATTCTCAGAACAACCGAAATCCACAGGTAATGACCGGAGTTTTCGTATTTTTAGTAGCTACAGCTATTATTTATGGGGCTAAAGCTGGGACTTTAAAATTTGTTAATAAGGCTACATTTGATTCTGCTAAAGACGGCGCTACCTTAGCTATTCAGCTAATCGGAGTGATGGCTTTTTTTCTTGGTCTTATGCGAGTCTTAGAAGTTGGGGGTCTCATGCGATGGCTTGCAAACGCATTAACTCCAATCGCCCGTAAACTATTTCCTGATGTTCCTGCTGGGCATCCTGCTATGGGCGCTATACTGTTGAACATATCAGCAAATATGCTGGGGCTTGGCAATGCGGCTACTCCGTTTGGCCTCAAGGCAATGGGTGAGCTGGCAAAATTATCTAACAGACCCGGAGTAGCTACGAACTCCATGTGTATGTTTCTTGCGATAAATACTTCAAGTGTTACCTTGTTGCCACTCGGCGTTATAGGTGTTAGAGCTGCGGCTGGAGCAATCGATCCAACAGCTATATTTATTCCGTCACTTCTTGCCACTACGTGTTCAACAGCTGTAGCGATTATCTTGGGGTTAATATTTGCTCATTTCAGTAAAGATTCTATAGTGGTTCCTTCAATTGATCGCGTCACAAAAACTGCAGAACTATCCTCCGATAAACATTCATTAGTGAGTTCTTCACTTGGAAAATTTATCGGGCTTCTTCTTCCTTCTATATTACTAATTATATTTGTTGTGAGGACGATATCTTCACCTCAACCACTACAATTTTTTTCAGGAGAATTTTGTCAAGACTGGTTTTTACCAACTTTACTCGTATCAATTATCGCTTTTGGTTTATATAGGGGAGTAAATATATATGAGGAAATTACCGAAGGAGCAAAAGAAGGGTTTCAGGTAGCTATACGAATTATCCCATTTTTAGTCACAATACTTGTAGCTATTGGTATTTTCCGAGCATCAGGATTATTAGATGTTATAATTCAAGAAATTTCGCCATTTACTTCTTTGGTTGGATTACCCGCAGAAACTCTTCCAGTTGCTTTGATAAGACCATTAAGCGGTAGCGGTTCCTTTGCGGTTATGAGCGCATTAATCTACCAAGATCCCAACTCCTACGCCTCTTATGTCGCCTCAGTTATGCAAGGAAGCACTGAAACAACCTTTTATGTACTTGCTGTTTACTTTGGATCAATAGGAATTACTCGAATAAGGTATACTTTATTTATTGCACTTGTTGCTGATATTGTTGGACTACTATCCTCTTGCTGGTGGAGTGCTCTTTTCTATACAGCACCTTAACGAGTAAATGAAATATTTTTTGGTTTATGCACCATCAGTCAATCATTAGTCAGCTTATATTTTACATCTTCAGGCATAGCTAACCATTCACGCTCGACAGATTCGGCTAAAGCAGAAAATAGTGGATCGCACTCTGAAAGAAGTGCAGTGTTACCATCGTCTCGTATTACATGAAGCATTCCTTTAGATACTCTCTCAGCTACCGAACGAGTCTTTACGATATGAAGGTAATACTTTGGATCATATCCTAGAGATGTACTGATTTTTTGAGCTGTTTCTAAAAGATCCTCTCGCTGTTTAGGTTCTGATGGTAGCCTAACAGTTTTTAATAATCGTCTGTTAAGTAAGCGCTCAGCAAGGTCCGCTAACACTATATCTTTGGAGCTTTGCCATCTAAAAAGATGATATCTCCACCATGGTTCGCGCATGGCAAAAATCATATCCAAAGATAGCTCAGAAGAAGATGATACTGAGAGAACACTATCCATAGTTTCGTCAGACCAACGTAAGTCTCTCTCTACCGACTTAGCACGGTCCACCACAGCGCACATAAGAGCATCTGCGGCGAGCAGTACTCGATGTTGATATAGTTGTCGATACATAGCATGACGAGAAACAGCAAAGTGCATCATTGCATCAAGACGATTTTCACGAAGCGCTAAGTGTCCAAACTCATCTATTGTAAGGGACTCAATAATTGCTTCAATATTATACTTACCATAAGCTACTCCAGCCATAACACTGTCAGCAACACACCAATTACCTCTATCTACATTCCATCCTCCTCCACTGATACACTCCCAAGTCCAAGCAGGAAGTAAATCATCATGCTTTAAAATTTTCACAATTATTTCGATCATCTCGTCAGTTAATTTCGGCACCTCATGTTTTATTCCCGCGCTATCTAAGATAATTTTTTCAGATAAAATTTCGTGAGAATCGTCTTCGTTTGGAAACCAAGCCCTAAAAGCTAAGTGAGATCCAGGAGCAAGATGCCCGATATCATGAAGTAACGCCGCTATGGTTACCATAGGCCAGTAATATCTAACCTCATCTTGTCGTGCCAGCGAAATATCACTTTTAGAGAGTAAATTTCGCATTGTCAGATCTGCCAAATAGCCTACTCCTAAAGAATGACCAAATCTTGAATGTTCAGAGAACATATAAACTAAGCGGGTATTGGCAGTTTGGTGAATTTCTCGTAGTCGCTGCATCCATGATGAATTTATTAGAGCAATAATTAAATCAAAGGCTGGATGATCAGATGAAAAAGAGAGTGCCTGAACAACTACATCAGCAAAAGTCACTCTCTTCATACTTCTTCTCCAGTGGCAAGTAACATTTGAGATTGTATTTTGATACCATATGTTATCAATGAATCCCGAGGACGCGCTTGGGCAGTTAGCAGCCGAATCGAAGACACTCCCAAATTGCGCAAAATTGCCGCTCCAACTCCGTATGCTCGCATTGCATGGGCACTGCCGGTGCCAAACTCCTCATCTTGGCCTGATATTTGTTTTGATAACCAGCCCACTTCTGGCCTTCTAAGATAGACAACTACCCCTCTACCTTCTAACCCGATTCTCTCGAGAGCTAACTCCAGTTGTCTACGACTTTCACCACCAAATACATCAGTAAATGTTTGCTCTGATTGTACTCGCACTAAGATAGCTTCTTCTGGTCGCCAAAAACCCTTAACTAGAGCTATATGCTCACCTTCATGAAAGGAAGAGCGAAAAATAATAGAGCGAAGAATTCCAGCTCGTTTTGTAGGTAAGTTTGCCTCCGCAATTCGCTCAACAATAGTTCCTAGTATGAGTGATCTATAAATAATATCTTCTATTCGATAAATAGGATAATTTTTAAGTTTAGCAAACGCATGCAGCTCAGTTTCAGTTGGATATTCGCCGTTCTCATTTAGTACCTCCACATACAAAGCTGCATCCTGCTGCCAAACACTTTCAACGATTGATAAAGCGGCTTCAGGAGCATCTGCTCTTGCCAAAACCCCTCCTTGATGAGCGGCTACGGGGAATATATGCCCGGGTTGAACAATCAAATGTGGGGATGGATTAGACGACCCTAACACTCTAACCGTAGTGGCACGATCAGCGGCACTAATTCCAGTTGTAACTCCTTCTCGTGCTTCAACCCCTGAAAGTCCCTTTTGAATCGGGATAGATCGAATTCCTTGACCAAAGAAATACCCTTTTTGATCATCTATTAAACGAGTAATAGTTTGCAAATTCAAAGCCTCTACTCGGGATGCGGAAAGAGCTACTCGCAAATGACCACCTCCATAATTTAAAGTCTCTGAAATTAAAGCTTCAGTAGCCTCTCGCGCGGCTACAACAAGAATACCGCGTACATTACTAGGCTGAATTTTTTGAATTATTAGCGCAATACGACGATTTCTGAAGTGGGTGTCAATCGATGAATATATATTTAACGAATCAGTAGTCATAGAATAGCTGTTATCAGTTACCGCAAATTTTATACTTTAGAATATGAGTCTTTTTTTCCTTAATAAAAAGCTTATCTGTATATAACTAATATAATTGTTTTTTATGACATAACAGTCGCACTTTCCTCACAAATTCCATTCTTTGTACTCATAGTGTTTTGGCTATCTCAAGAAAATCACCTGCAAAGTCGATTACCTCCTAATCAATTGTAATGAAGTAACAGTGGGGTAAAATGATAAAGACGTTACGAAAAAATAAAACGTCACTTAATATAGATCCACTAATCTTTGACATAGCAAAAATTTCAGAAGAGCCTATCCTATTAACTAAGGCTCGCCGAACTGCGTTTATTGCTCGCTTTATTGTTCTGCGTGAATCAAAAAGAACTAGAGCTCACAGGGTTATTGAACAACTTGAATGGCACGATGAAACCACCGCAGAAGAGTTGTGTGAACGCTTTAGGTCAATTTTTAGCGATAATGGCGATAATATGGAACCAGTTAATAGAGATTTAAGACGGGCACTTGCCCACGCTAACAGATCTCTCACTTACTTTGTGAGGGAGTATGCTGACCGAGCTACAAAAAACTTTATCGATGCGCTATTTGACTACGAAAGGTCAAACTTACTTTTATTCAGAGGTGACGAAAAACCAAAACCGGGTGGATGGCTTCTACCGTCTGAACTTAAGCGATCAATAGTTAACATTGATGCGAACCATTACTTAGAATAAAGCATAAATAAAGGGGGATAGAGCACTTCCCGTAGTATAGACTAAAAGTAAACCGAGAAAGAGAAAAACGACGACCATCGGTACTAACCACCAAGCCTTACGATCCCAGATAAGCTGAAATAGTTGTATAACTGTTGCTGATTTGGCCATCCTGTTCCTAGAAAATACTGCGAAGATGAAAAGTATATCTAATATATATCATGATAGTCAAAATGGAATTGACTAAACAATTAATTAGCTCTCACTTATTAAAAAACCGACTATTTTTTTCAGGCCACAGCTCGATGAACACAATTGTTAGCAGAACTATTATTTGAGGTATTTTCAAGGAATTCGGCATCAACAATTTGTTGTAATTCTTCTATAAGAGAACCAATGGCATAAGCCCAAACATATTGCCCAGATTTATATCCTGTAATCACCTCAGCTATTTCGCCCTTATCTTCTTCCTTATGCTTTATGAACAAGCTACTACCATCAGTCAAAAGTAGCATATGTTGCGGTTTTTGCATTAATGAAGGGATATTATTTCGAAGATACTCAATACCCTGCCTAAACCTATTTACCGGCAAGCCCTCTCGTTTCATTCGGAACAACCAACACAGTAAAATTACATCACTGTAAGAATATCTTCGTCGGCCTCGAGTAACCATTTTACCGCTACACGGAACTAGATTGGTGCGTGCATAGTAATTAAGAAGCGCTAAACCTATCTTTTCATCGCTACCTACCATTACCCTCAGTACTCGTTGCACTTCTTTGGCAGTAAATTCACGCTCTAGTACAAAAACATTCATAGTATTGGTTATCCCAGAAATTGAAAATTTTCGCGGATAAAAAACGCATACCTCTTACGGTTTTACTTTTAGGAATGCTTATAACATTCTAAAAAATGCTAACTTTTGTTGCATGCACTTTATTTATTCTCTACGACTCAGGTTCAGCTGTAATATGACATCTACGGGGAATAGGTCGAAAGTGTCAATGTACAAAAATATCTTTTATTGATGAATTTTTTGTTACACATTGATAGTTAACAACTATCACCCAACTTATCTAGAAAAAACTCCTACTGCTACTGGTACTTGATCATCACCTTGAACCTCAAATGCAGTTAATAAATTAAGTCTGGGATCAACTAAAGTATTTTGCATTACGGCACTAGAAATAGTTGCTTTGATAAGCTCCGGATCAATTGAAAGCTGTGCTGAACCCCCACCGTCAAAGTTTAGGGCATCTTGACAATTTATATCAGGCTGCAATAAAAAATTTTGTATCTCAGCGAGGGTTACTCCACCCATCAAACTAGTCGTAGCATAGAGAATAATCCGGCTCTGCTTATCGATACATATACCTGCCCGACGAGAACGAGATAATTGACCGGAAAGAATAGCAGGGATACCAGATATAATAATTCGTGGCCCTGCTTGTATAGCATCAATGACTTCATGTAAGGAAAATTCCTCTCTGCCAATTATAGAGTATTTTCCACCTCGATTCACAAAGAGTCCTGTCAAGAGATTGCCACCACGATGCAACTTATTTCTAACAACACCATTGCTCATCACTAATCCGAGAGGCTGGTGGCGTTCATCAAAAAAGTTTGCATTAACTAGGGCTAATGCTCGAGTTTTTTGACGTAATGTAGCTACATCACTAACTGCCATAGTACCATCCTCAGCTCTCACAACACCAAGTCGAACATCTTGCAACGATGCCCGCACCAAAGAAACTCTTGGTCGTGTTACTACTGAAGTAATTGGATTATCAGTAGTCATATTTAGAACACGAATATCGAGACCAGAGCCTACTGATACCCACTGAGAGTCGCTCGGCGAACAACCAGTCGCAACTAGACATGCCATGGTCAGAACGCTTAAGATTTGTAGTAGACTTTTAGCCTTCATCGTACTCAGACAATAATATGGCAGATTAAATTAACATAAATTGAAAAATTTTTCACACCACTAAAACATATTACAAATATGATACACGGCGAAATTGATCTTGTAGGCTGTTTTGTCGTTCTATAGAGGGGGATTCAATAAAACGTTATTGGCCGGAGATCGTTTTATTGAAGCTCTATTTCTTATTGGTTTTATATCACTTGTTATGTAGTAATTTACTTATGATTGAAAATCCTACTCTAAGAATCCGAATCCTGTCTCTTCTTCAAAGAAGTAGAAAAGCAGTACGACTTTATTCTTCAGTAAGTAGGGTTGGAGCTAGCCAATTAGGAGAATTTGCCGAACAACAAGCGGTTCAATGGCAGGAAACAAATGCTTTTTTAGTGAGAACTTTAACCACTCTTCTAGAACAAGATGGGAGATTGACGAAAGATTTTACTGGTGTCCTTTTTAAGTTAGCAGACGATCTTAAGGCTCAGTATAGCTTAGCTGAAGCTGAACTCGGAGCAAAACAATGCGCATTAATTTTTGCAGCAGAAAATGGAGACTTCACCCGAGCCGCTATGTTAAGCGCTGAGCTCATATCAATTAAAGCTCGGTTACAAGCTAGACAGGCAGCTCATCATGAGGTAACGGAAGTCCTGGAAGCATCAAGGCTTCAGCGTCCAAATCAAAGTTCATCCCACTCAGATTCAAGTAGTCATATGTCAAAAGATTCTTCATCAGAAGTGAACTTGAAAAACCAACATACTAGTAGGACTGAATCAAAAATAATTCCACTGCGTAGAGCGTTTGGTAAATAAGTATAATCTAGGGAGTCTCTTATTATGACTGATCAAAAGCCTCTTCTATCTAAAGTATTACTTGGCAATTTAACTCTTGCGAATCGTATCGCTATGGCTCCTATGACTCGTGCTCGCGCAGGACAAGAAAGACTTGCTAATAGCTTGATGGCTACTTACTACCGTCAGCGGTCACAAGCAGGATTAATTGTAACTGAGGCTACAGTTGTATCAAAACAGGGAATAGGTTGGCAAAATACTCCAGGTATTTTTTCAGATAAACAACAAGAATCCTGGCAAAACATAACTAACGCCATCCACGAAGAGAACGGATGTATATTTCTTCAGCTATGGCATTGTGGCAGGGCATCGCACTCTAGCTTCCATGATGGAGCTCTTCCTGTGTCGGCTTCTTCAAATGCTATCAAAGGGGACGGTATTTATACATCGCAAGGTAAGCTGCCGTACGAAACACCGAGAGAATTGACTTCCAGTGAAGTATCTCAAGTGGTAACCGATTTTAAGAATGCGGCTTTACGAGCTAAAGAAGCCGGCTTTGATGGTGTGGAGATACATAGTGCAAATGGTTATTTATTAGATCAATTTTTACAATCTAAAACCAATCAACGAAGCGACCGTTACGGGGGTTCCATAGAAAATAGGTGTCGAATTTTATGTGAGATTACGGAAGCCTTAATAGAAATTTGGGAACCAAGCCGAATAGGTGTTCGACTTTCACCTAACGGAGTCTTTAACGATATGGGTTCGTCTGATTTTCGAGAAACCTTTTTTTATATCGCTCAAAAATTGTCTGAGTACAAAATTGGTTACCTACATGTACTCGATGGATTGGCTTTCGGCTTTCATCAACTTGGAGAGCCAATAACCTTGAACGATGCACGATCGGTTTTTCCTAAGCCAGGGTTAATAATAGGCAACTGTGGTTACACCTTACAATCCGCTGAGGAAGCTGTATCTAAAGGTGAAGCTGATTTAATTGCCTTTGGACGGGCTTTTATTAGCAATCCAGACCTAGTAGAGCGTTATAAGTTTAATTATCCTGTCGCCAAAGAAGCAGACATGTCTGTTTGGTATTCATTTGATGAAACTGGGTATGCAGATTTTCCAAAATATAGTAACTCTTAGAATCTAATCTTTACTGGCCTTATAGATATAGGCTATCCCACCGCTTAAGGGCTTAGCTTCACAGTGTCTTAAACCAATTTGATGTAATTCATCTAAAAAAGCCTTCCCACTCGGGAATGTTCGTGACGTAGCTGGTAAATAGAGGTATGCTGCTCTATTACCAGTGAGCAATCCGCCCAAGTAAGGCATAACCCAGCTTTGATAAAATTTATATAAACTTCGCCAAACAGGTATATACGGCTGCCCAAACTCAAGAACTAAAAGCTTACCTCCTGGGGCAAGCACCCTCTTGATCTCTGATAAGCCAAGACGTAGATCTTGAAAATTACGCACTCCAAAAGCGACAGTTACAACATTAAAGACATCATTCTTGAATGGTAGAGACATTGCATCGCTAGTGATAAGAGTTACTCCTGAGCTAAATCCACGTTTAATACTCTGCTCGAGCATCGGCGCACAAAAATCGCCACCAATAACTGTCTTATTATGTTTTTTAAGTAGTGGAAGAAGATCGCCAGTGCCAGTGCACAAATCAAGAACTATAGAATTGCCCCTAACATTTCGAGACAATCTGTACTTCCACCACCAATGAATACCGAAAGAAAGCACAGAATTAGTTAAATCATACCTAGAAGAGATGTTAGAGAACATTGAACGTACAGCATCCGACCTTCGAGTCTCAGGATCTGGTGATAATGAATTATGATAACTCACATCTGATGTTTTCATGATAATCTTTTAATCAGCAACCATTGATCATAAAAGTTCTATGTATAACAAAATTGTCAATGCTTTCACGAATTCAACTGGGCTAATACCTTTTATTCTTGGTCCCGTGATTGTATCTCCACCTACACAAATGGTTGCGATAATTAACCATTGGACTAGTTACATCACTTTATTACTTTGCTTCTCTGTATGGCATACTCTTGAATTTTTACTCTCAAATAATTTTACAACAAAGCGAACCACAGCAAAAATTCTTGTTAGTGTGATAGGAGGAGTAATCCTGCTATGTTGCTTTATCATAACAAGAGATAAATTTGCTTTATCAACTTTAACATTCCCCAGCATCGTTGGAGCAATCGGAATCAGTGCAGCTCGTTACTCAGTTATAACCTCTCACCCTAGAATTAGCTTAATCCTTTATTTTCTCGAGGTATACTTAAAAGCAATAGCAACTGTTTTTGTACTTCACGGCTCGCTACCTATCATGCCTGCTATTTATGCCGCCTTAGTCGCTTCAGCGGTTACGGGAGGTTGTACACAGCTAACATCAATTAAGGCCGTTTCTGTTCTACTTACTATACCGCCGTTAATCGGTGGACTCATGAGCCTTTTACGGCTTTTACCATTTCCATTTGTATTTTTGTATATATTTGTTCTCTTTGTGCCACTAATAACTAAAACTCAAGACCTTAGAACAAGACTATTTTTTACTTCGCTTTATATTTGGCTTTTAGGAATAGTTAGTGCCGGATTACGCTTTTTTTTAGCCTAAATCTTTAAATTTTACCTTTTTTGATGTGAGGCTTAATAAAAAACATAAAGATATAAAGCACATCAGCTGAGATCAGTAAAGGATTACAGAAAGATTTTCTTGCCTACTTGCATCAAATATTACACCATTCTATTGATTAATTTGGTACTTTCTTAGGCTAAAAACTCAATAAAAAAGGTTATTGTAAGATATTATTTGTTTATCATGGCGAACATAGTTACGAAATTCAAAACAAAACCTAATGTCAAATCTATTACGGCCAAATTGTTAATTTTGAATTTAATAATCTTTGGATTAGTCCCAGTTTATTCCTTAAATCCAGCTTACTCCTTAGACGCTTACGGCCAACCCTCCACAGAGACAGATTTAGCTGAAGAGCTTGTTGGTGATGAGTCGGGATTAGACGGTATCTTACCTCCAGACAACGCCCCTCCTCTTCATAATGGTTTTCTTCAAATTAATCCTCAATCTAGTGATGTCCCACCCCCAAAGGCTAAGCCAGGCCAGTATGTTATTAAGTTAAAAGATCCGAACTTCATCGACACTCTCCCCCAATCTGGTTACGACAGGCCTCAAGGTGGCTCTTTTTTTGTTGGTAACTCATTAGGAGTTAGCGGGGTTGGTGAACGCTACATTACGGTCTATTCGAAACAATTTTTTCGCCGCAGCCCAACATCAGAAGAGATTGAAAAACTTGACTTTGCAGAGACGGATGTTTCCGATAACTTTTGTCATCATGTAATTAGCGCAGGGGTAGCCTCAAGTTGCTCTCCGGATTACGAGACTCAAGCTCAGTCTACCCCTAACGATGTTTTTTTCCCATCACAGTGGAATTTAGTTGGCAGCCGAGGTATTCGGGCTGTTGGGGGATGGGCTAATTCGGTCGTTAGAGAATCTTTATTAGTTGGTGTCGTTGATTCAGGAGTCGACTGGGGACATGAAGATCTAGCCGGAGCTATTTGGACAAACAATTTAGAAGTAGCTGGAAATGATATCGATGACGACAAAAATGGAATTGTCGATGATATTTTTGGAATAAACACCTCCTCTCCGAGCCCTTGGCCTGCCGGACACCCTACTGATGATAACTATCACGGAACCCACATAGCCGGAATTATTGCCGCTCGTAGTAACAATCAGATAGGAATAGCCGGAGTAGCTTCGAATGTTCGGTTAGTTATCGCTAAAGCTTTAAACGAATTTGGCTCTGGGAGTGCCTCTAGCATAATTACGGCGTTTAATTATCTTTACGCCTTAAAGGTCTTTAGAAACGAACCAATCAGATTAATTAATTGTTCGTTTGGTCAATTCTTTTATTCGCAACCGCTTATTGACACTATCGATTATGCAGGTCAAATAGGAATAACTGTTGTATTAGCTGCAGGGAATAACGCTACTGATATAAACTCAACAACTTTCTGGCCGGCATCCCTGGCTGAGACTCGGGACCATGTTATAACCGTCGGTAACCATACCTCACAACTTACACCTCATGAAAGTTCTAACTGGGGTAATGGCAGAACAGTAACATTATTTGCTCCCGGTACTGACATACTTAGCACGATTCCTGGAGGTGGCTACGGTTGGGCTACTGGAACATCTATGGCAGCTCCTCACGTAACTGGATCACTGGCATTGTTTCTGCAAAAGTACCCCTCATTAACCCCAAGGCAGCTTAAAAATGCTTTAATAGCAAATGGTACGAGCTTAGGTTCTAGTTTTATAGGAAGGTCTGAGTCTGGCGGAAGATTGAACTTACAGCGACTAATGAACAATTAGTTTATCGAATCTGCTGTGGTCAAATACTTTTTTTTAATTGGCGTAATTAGCTTTTAATTACAAAGCTGCTAAATATTAAAAGACTCATTTTCTTTATCGATGAGCTTTCCACTTACCATATTTTATCTGATATGATTGTAATAGAAAGAGTAGAAAAATAGTTAACAAACCATGTCAGCAAATCTCAAATGTTTTAGGCGGTCACTATTGGTCAAGTTCCTTAATTTTATAGTGCCATTAAGTGCCACTTTACTGTTTATTAACCATGCGGTGAGTGAAGAACAAAAAACTCAAGCTCGTTCCTTAGAATTAAACGAGCAAGGCGTAACCGCGGTAAAAAAGGGACAATACGAAATTGCAGAGCAACTATTTCGTAGAGCTATTGGGATAGATCCAGGTAATCTAACCGCAGTTCATAATTTAGCTGGAATGTATATCCAAAATCAGAGGCCTGATAATGCAATTAACCTGATTAATAGCTATAAAAAAAATGATCCTGAATTTTACATTCAGCTAGGCGATGCTTACTTTGTAAAGCGTGATTCACTAAAAGCTAGAACTAATTATGAAACGGCACTAAAGATTCAACCTAAGGCTAAGGGAATATCAAAAAAAGTTGCATCGGTCTGCCTTCTAGAGAAGGATTTTACTTGTGCTCAACAGATGCTTGAGCGGGCATCTGTTGAGCAACCGAATGACGCACAAGTTTTTGCTAATCTTACAAGCTTATATTTAGCAAAAAATGATCTAAAGAAGGCAATTAATGCTGCAAAGCGCTCACTTCAACTCACACCTTCGGGCGAGGTATACGGCATGCTCGGGGATGCCTATGCTAGCTCCAAACAAAAAGACCAGGCCACGGAAGCCTATCGTCGCGCTCTTTCAATGGGATACGAAAAAGAGGAAATGGAAAAGCGCATTAAATCGATAGAAGAAAACTAACGGACAACTAAAAATGAATGATCAAGATAAGTTACAGAAGATAGTTTCTCTCTGTAAGCGTCGTGGCTTTATATTTCAAAGTAGTGACATCTACGGAGGGCTAAAAGCAGCATACGACTACGGTCCTTTGGGCGTTGAACTAAAGCGGAATATTGCTCAAGAGTGGTGGAGCGACATGGTACACAAACGCTCTGACATTGTGGGTATTGATGCATCGATTATAATGCACCCAAAAGTATGGCAGGCTAGTGGCCATCTCGCGGGATTTTCTGATCCCTTAGTCGATTGTCTAGATTGTAGAGAGCGTTTTCGAGCTGATAAGGCGCCTCGTGCTACTCCTGCTAGTGAGGTTACTTTTGAGCGCAGAGTAAATGGGGGCGGTAAAGAAAAATTAACCGCTTTAGTCGATGCTCGAGGTTATATTTGCCCAACTTGTGGTTCTCCAAGACTATCAACGGAAAGACAATTTAATTTAATGTTTCGTACATCACTCGGCCCAGTAGATTCCATTGAATCTCTTGTTGATGCCGTATACGGTAAAGATTTATCCCGTGAGGAACTCCGTTCTTGTCTTGAGCAGGTAGTTAGCCAGTCAGCCGTTTATCTACGGCCTGAAACAGCTCAGGCCATGTTTGTCCAATTTCAAAACGTACAACAGACTACCTCTCTTAAGGTACCTTTTGGTATTGCTCAAATAGGAAAATCATTTCGGAACGAAATTAAATCCGAGAAATTTATTTTTCGTACCTGTGAATTTGAACAAATGGAGCTTGAATATTTTATTGAGCCCGGTAGTGAAAATGAATGGCTAACATTTTGGTGCGAAAAACGCATGGAATGGTGGCAAAAATTTGCGAATACTCCAGAAAATTTTAGAGCTCGTCCACATAGCGAAGAAGAACTAGCTCATTATTCTTCTGCTTGTTATGATATCGAATATTCCTACCCTTGGGGATGGGATGAACTTGAAGGCGTAGCCTCTCGCACTGACTATGATCTTAAACGCCACAGTGAAGTATCGGGTGAAAAACTTACCTACTTTGATCAAACAAAGTGCGATCCTCAAACTGGCAAACAAGGGTGGCGCTATACTCCGTATGTTATTGAACCAGCTGCGGGGTTAAGTCGTGCAACACTTGTTTATCTCCTCGATGCATTCCACGAAGAGGAAGGTATAGATGCTGCTGGTGAGAATAAAGTTCGAACAATATTAAAACTTCATCCTCGTCTTGCTCCCATAAAAGTAGCAATCCTACCACTAGTTAAAAAAGATGGATTGCTCGAAGCAGCTCAACAAATTGTAAAAGATTTTTTAAGTGCTGGTATAAATGCCCGTCTTGATGAACAACAATCAATCGGAAAGCGATACTCCAAGCACGACGAAATAGGCACTCCTTTTTGCCTAACAATTGACCATGAAACCAAAGATAACGGAACAGTTACTATACGTAACCGCGATACTACGAACCAAGAACGCATCTCAGTAGAAGGGGCATTAGCAGAGATTTTAAAAAGACTAAATTAATTAACAGTGAAAAAGATAATAAGATTTTTTTTCTTTATAACTGTTTCGGTTACTGTTTCGGTTAAAGGTGAAGATAAGATTGTCAGCAATGATATAAAAGTTCGGGCACCATTATCCTTGGTAGATATCCTTCCTCTGGGTAGATTATCTCACAGTTCTCTCGGTTTAAATGCTTTTGCTAATGAGAGAGTTTTTGGATCAATTCGTTCCCAATATCGTGAAGCTGTAAATGTTCTTAAGATTCCTAGACTTCGGATACTTTTTTCTTGGAACGATCAAATTCAGCCAAATGGTGAGGCTGCGCCATTTTGGGGATTTTATGATGAAATAATTAGCTCTCTTCCCCGCGGTAGTCGCGCAGTCATTGTTGTAACTGGACTACCATCATGGGCTAGAAATAAAGGAGATAATTCATATAAACAGTCGCTATTTTTAAATGATTGGTTTTATAAAGTACTATCAAGGTACAATAGAATTTCCTCTATAGAGGGTTTTCAGTTGTGGAATGAACCCAATGATAAAAACAATCCAGATAATGCAGCTTTAGGATTCCTAGATAATCCAGAACAATTTGTAAAGTTTACAAATACAGGAAGATTAATCCAAAAAAACTTAAATGTTAAATCTAAGCTTATATCAGCGGCTCCTACTTCAATTATTCAAAATTTTCCGCAGACAGCTCTCTACTTTAAGCTACTGCTAGATAATGGTCTACAAGAACAGGTCGATGTTATCTCCCTACACTTCTACGGAGAAAGTATTGAAAGGCTAATCGCCTCTAACATTATTACTGACCAAATATTTCGAATTACTAAACCACTTTGGATAACTGAGTCTGGAATTAAGGGAGCAAAAAATCAGGAAAAATATGCAAGACGTCTATGGCCTTATCTTTTCTCTATTTTTCCTTCCCTGAAGAGAATCTACATTTATCAATTTACAGATAGCTTACCACCAGAACAATCTTTCGGTATTCGAAGCGGTTCTGACGGTAAGACTTATTCAGGGCTTTATCACTATCTCCGCAATCAAAAAGCTAGAAGGCAACGAAGCGAATTTGAGTGGATGGAATAAACTGACCTATCGCTCGGCTAGTCTCTGTTAACAAGCGGCGAATTTTAGATAGTTGGTCTTCTGCATATGAGAGAGTCGGAAGCTCACCTTCAGCTAAAGGTTTTCCCGCCAAAGCCAATGCTTCACCAGCAGCTTCATAGACACTACCAAGTTCATCAATTAATCCCAAATTAAGTGCCTGTTCTCCAGTTAAAACTCTTCCATCTGCAAATGTACTAACTTTTTCCACGGTCATATTACGTGATTCTGCAACAGCAGTAATGAACTGTTGATGCACTCCCTTCAACATATCTTGCAAGTAAGCTCTATCCTCTTCTGTAAAAGGACGAAATGGGTTGCCAATATCCTTCATTGAGCCACTTTTAACTGTAATCATTGATACACCGGCTTTTTCAGTTAAGCCGGTAAAATTAGGGAATTGCCCAACCACGCCAATCGAACCAGTCATAGTCCCTGGGTTTGCAAATATCTTAGAAGCCGGCAACGCGGCGTATAGTCCACCCGAGGCAGCAACCATTCCCATTGATGCCACTATGGGCTTTTTCTGACGAAGAGTTTTTACCGCCTCATATATCTCCTGAGATGGCCCAACTGCTCCACCTGGTGAGTCAATTCTAAGAACAACGGCAGTAATATTGGAAGATTTAACTTGGTCATGGAGACGCTGCACCACCTCTTTTACATCAAAAATCTCACCAGTAAGTTCTACTACACCCACAATTCGGTCACTACTCGTTTTTAGGTCAGTTCCACGCTCTAAAACACTTCCAACTAAAGCTAATATTAATGGTGCACCAACAAATATAACGACTATTACCGTTAAGAATTTTAAAAGCCAAATAAAATATTCTCGAATCACAAAATTTATCTCCTAAACCCTACTAAACAGAATAAACAAAATACTCTTCCTCGCTTGTACTAAGTGCACATAAGACTTCCAACTGCTTAACCCGTCGAAGATATTTATGTAGCGGATACTCCCAAGTAAACCCAATCCCTCCATGATATTGAATTGCTCGTTCAATCACCCAAGAACCCCACTGAGTTGCTCTACAAATAGCGGCTAAAATGACTGTTTCTTGGTCACTAGTACCTTGCGCAATATTCCAGATTGCACAATCAATTAAACTCCGAAGCGCTTTTACCTTTACGGCTACATCTGCAAGGCCATGCTGTACTGCTTGAAAAGAACCTACCGGACGGCCAAATTGCAATCTATCCTGAACGTAGGATACCGTCATCTCAAGAACGGTCTCAGAAATGGAGGCAATTTCAATAGCGCGTAAGAATCTATAGCATAATTTTAAATGCCAGGCTCGAGGAGCGATTATTTTTCGAAAGTTAGTTGCAGGATTTACAAACTTGAAACTACAGTATTGTCTAGATATATCGAGTGCATTAAGCATGTCCAGCTGTAAATGAGTCCTAACCTCTTCTGGAGTTAGTCTTATTTCTACAATAATACTTTGATCAGGAGCCGCGCCAAGCTCGAGCTTTTGTTCAGAACCAGTCCCATAGAGAATTAGGCCTCTCTCCCTTATCTTTACTAGCACCGAAGAAATGTTATCGTTATTCGCTACCTCGACCGGAGAAATACTTCCGCTCACAGACTCAGCTGCTATTTCTAGCGATAGTCCTGTTAAGTCACCGAAAATTAGCGGAGCTTCACCGGTATCTTGACATATACTTTGACTACCGTTAGCTACATACTCATTAAAGAAACAATAATTTAAGTAGTCACCGCCAATTAAATTTCTACCAACTTCCTCAGCTAAAACCGCTAAATATGGGAAAACTGCCCCTTCTCCAGTTCTAATGACTTCTCCAATACACAAACCATCTAAAATCGACCAACGAGTTTCGCTCGAGCTCTCCTTCGATCTTTCAAAAGCAGTACTTAAACTTGCCTTCAAAGAAACTACTTCCTCGTTAACTGAAAATGGATTCTCAGCCATAAATAGTCCGATCTAAAATCACAGGATCCTCTAAAAATACTGTAAAGAGTCTAAAACCAGAGTGTTGAACTAAACCAATCACGATAAACCTAGCGTGAGTTTAACGTCATCGGACGGTTGCCAAGGAGGAGAAAAAACTACTTTTACCTCTACCTCTTCAACACCCCCTAAAGCACCAACTTTTCTCTTAACTTGATCAATTAAAAGAGGTCCAGCTGGACACATTGGTGATGTAAAAGTCATTTCAATTAAAATCGACTTACCTTCATCATTTATATTTATGGAATAAATTAATCCCAAAAACCAAATATCAAGAAACAATTCAGGATCTTCAATTGTTTTAAGCACCTCAATGACCTGCTCCTGAGTAGGATAACTTACCAAATCCCTGTCCTCCATGACATATCCTCCATTTATTCAATCAACTAAGGCCTTTTCCACTCGCGCCATCTTCTCCGCAATAGAGCCGCTTTATCTCGTCGCCAAAAACGAAAACTACGTCGCTTATGATTTAGCCAAAAAAGCACGTAGCCTCCATTACCGAGCATAAATCGGAGTACTCCAGCCCTGAATGAAGGTACATAACAGAGAAAATGTGACAACATGTGGAGCTCTGTCTTTACAAAATGCCCTACCGAATGGGGAGGCGAAAACATACCGTAATCCGGAATCGATTTACCTTGTCGCCGATGAGTCTCTATCACTCGAAAAGCTCGCCATCTTTTTTCATTCGCCATAAGACGGTTTGATGCCAGCGCTTCATCTCGAGACACTTCAACAGATTTGAGCTTACCATCTGATACTAATCTATCGTATACGGCCGTGCCCTTAGCAGTGCGAATAAGACCAAAACTCCATCCATCATAAAAATTTACTGAATCATTAGGGGGCGCCATCCAAGGATCCCCAACAGAAATATCGGCAAATTCTGATGTCGCATCAAAGCAAGTCAAACATCTGGAAGGAGTATATAATCGATATAAAATATTTATCACTTCAATAGAGGAAGGACGATACCCAAATTTTGATCCAAAATATACAGGATAAAGGGAACCATTTTTGCGCTCAATATGCGGAGAACCAGGATGTTTCCCAACTCGAGAGATAAACTTTTTAGCACCATCTACATTAACACCTAAAGTCTCCCAAATAACTGAGAAAGCCTCATGCTCAATAGCAGCGTGACAAAAAAGCCCGATTGTAAAAGTTATTTTATCCCTCAGTCTCGAGTCTAATGCTTTAGCTTTTAAAATACCATGAATTTGACAAGGGAGCCCGACCACAGCGACTTTCCCATCTAAGTCACGAACAGCATCGAGAACTGAATTAGTCGGCGAAATTGCATACTTTGATTTCATAGTAGAGATAATGTCCTCTCTAGTTCGAGCCAATATCGGAGAACCCATCCATAAAATGGATTCATGAGATCCTACGGTAACTGCACCATGAATCTCACCTCTACTCAGCAAATCAAGTAAAATTGCTGTTACTAATCCTCCTGAAGTAGATCTTTCACGAATCTCCGGATCGGTAGCATGCGCTACAACACTGCGCTCAAAGTACCCATGTGTAGCAGTAACTTCCGCCGGCCGTTTAAAAACCTCCTGATGATGAGTAAGCAAATCAAACTCGTCTCCAGGACACACTTTTACACATAAATCACAATCTGTGCATGAATTAAGATCTTTAACAACAGGATATTCCTCCTCATCTCGTCCGAGAACTTTTGTCGGACATATCCCGACGCAAGTTCCGCACCGATGGCAAAGTCCATTATCAATAATCTGAGCCAGCGACTTTAGAGCTCTCGGCAATTCAGCTTGCTCAGATGGGGGCCATTCCGAAGGACTTAAAAATGGAGTTAAAGAAAATTTTTCTATCGGGTGTTTTCTAAGAGGAATAGGGGTATCGGAAATCACTGATAAAAATCTACTTCCTTTTTTTGATACCACGAAATTCCCTATCTCTCTTAGAAATATTCCTAAATAATGCCAGATTTTTACTATTAATAAAGGTTTTAGGAGTACCTGTTATGAATTTGCAACCTCATCGTCGTCAACGAGAAATGCTTCTTCGTCATTTTCATTTCTACGATCATCTTTAGAACCTAAACGAACTGTATCAGTATTAGATCCCAGATTCTCTAACAAAACCTTTCTAACTTCTTCAATAATAACTGGATGCTCTTTTAGATATAATTTAGACCCTTCTCTACCTTGACCTAGCCTTTCTCCCTTGTACGAAAACCATGCTCCAGCTTTGTCAACGATGCCATGCTCAACCCCAAGATCAAGCACCTCACCGGACTTACTAATTCCCTCATTAAACATTATATCAAATTCGGCTTCACGAAAGGGTGGTGCTACCTTATTTTTAACGACCTTTACCCGTACGCGATTTCCCGTTACTTCACCTTGATCTTTTAATGAAGAAATTCTCCTTATATCTAACCGAACAGATGCATAAAACTTAAGTGCATTACCACCTGTTGTTGTTTCTGGCGAACCGAACATCACCCCTATTTTCATTCTTATTTGATTAATAAATAGTATTAGAGTGCCAGATTTGGCGCTAATTGCTGTTAGTTTTCGTAAAGCCTTACTCATTAACCGCGCATGTAAGCCAGGAAGCTGATCACCTATTTCTCCATCAATCTCAGCTCGAGGAGTTAACGCAGCAACAGAATCAACAACCACTAAATCAATAGAACCTGACTGCACCAAAGTTTCTAAAATCTCAAAGGCTTGCTCGCCACAATCGGGCTGACTAACCAAAAGTTTAGAAGTGTCTACTCCCAATTTGCGAGCATATTCAACATCTAAAGCATGTTCCGCATCAATAAAAACAACTGTACCACCCTTACGTTGCACCTCAGCAGCAAGATGAAGAGCTAAAGTCGTTTTACCAGAGGACTCAGGCCCGTATATTTCACATATGCGCCCCTTTGGTAACCCGCCGATACCCAACGCAATGTCTAAACCAAGACTCCCAGTAGGAAATGATTCAACAGCAGTCGGCATTGAAGTGCCTAAACTCATAATTGAACCTTTACCAAATTTTCTCTCTAAAAGAGTAAGTGCTGAACTAAGCGCTTTGTCTTTATCACCACCTGCGCCGCTTTTCTGTTTTTCTTCTGCCATGACTACCTTCTATTTTTACAATTTACATTTCCCTCATAATTCCGATAACCCGCCCTTGAATTCTTACTGAATCAAGAGTCATTGGAGCTAATCTGGCATTCGCGGGGACAAGCATTACTTTTCCGTTCTTTAATCGTCGATAAGTTTTAAGAGTTGCAGACCCATCATCTAAAAGTGCTACGATGATTTGACCGTTGTCGGCATAATCCTGCTTTCGGACTATTACAATATCCCCGTCACAAATATGTGCATCAATCATGGAGTCACCACTCACCTCAAGACAAAATACTTCTCCTTTTCCCTGCATTAATCGAGCCGGAATTTCAATCTTAGTTCGCTGTTCAACTGCTTCCAGTGGCACTCCAGCTGCAATTACTCCTACCAGTGGTACAGCGGTAGCCCCTAAGTCTAATCGCTCGCTATCAATGAGCTCAATTGTTCCGTCATCACCTCGCACAAGAAAACCCTTTTGCTCTAATCGTTCAAGATGGAAATGAGCAGTGGAAGGAGACTTAACTCCAATGTGCTCTGCTATATCTCTGAGAGTTGGAGCATACCCTCGGTCAGAAATGTAACTCCTGAGAAATTCGAGAGTATCCCTCTGAACGGGTGCAAGACTAACAGACCGATGTAAGATATCCTTCTGTTTTCTATTTCGTATCTTACCCTTGGGATTATGCTTAACAATCCCTTTACCTTCCTCCACAGCTAAATTCCTCCACAGTTATTTTCTTCTAGAGTTACTTTTTTCCACAATACGCTGTCTACTGAATCTCTTCTTAGATTTTGATAACTATCTCTAATACCTATTCTAAATCACTGAGTAATTTTTTGCGGGGGTTATACTTAAATTATTTAAACTTACTTTTTAATGCTATACTACTATTCCATATAGAACAATAGTAGAAATAGCTTAAAACTTGTTTTAGCTCAAATACCTCTCAATATGAATTTAATTTTTTCCGACAGAGACTCTATAGCAGTGATAAAAGTGCTATTTAGCAAGGATGCTAAGATGAAAGAGACAAGAGGACGTCAAAAAATAAGACTCTTATTTATTCCAGAGGACGCTGTATCCAAAGAGCTCGCAAAAGAGCAATCTGATTTTTTACGCTACGATTATGATATTGACATTAAATTCGCCAATACCCGGGAGGAAGCCTTAAATTTAATGATAAATTGGACTCCATCAGTAGTGGTTCTGGATTTATACTGCCCTCACTTTGACACTTTAAAATTCCTCGAGGAATGGAAGGGTGGTCTAGCAGAATTTGTCGCTTTGGGTACAAGTGCTTCCTCAGAACTAATTAAAAGTTTAAGGGAAAAAGGCGCAATTTCGTTGGTTATGCAACATGACCCTCAGGATGATCTCGAATTTCTTTTCAGAGAAATTTGCTGTATCGCCCCAAATATAGACTCCTCA
>JBIKUX010000008.1:0-97363 GCA_044347345.1 Bdellovibrionota bacterium
CCTTGTCGTCTCGTTGAACTCTGGCCAATATGCCAAGAATAAGCTGATTAGTCGTCTCGGTCGGAGGTAACGGTAAACCTTCCCTAGCTCGAGGGATAATCTCATATAGTCTCTGTTCAAATATTACTCTGCGTTGTCTTGGCATAACACACAGATAATCGAAACCTCCTATTAAAAATTGCTAAAAAACTTTTTTCTCAATTAAAAAAATAACCAAACCTATAAATACCTAGTTTACTTCACTCTTCACTTCTAGGTTGTACCAATTGCAAGGTGGCCAATTGCAAGGTGGGAAAAGATGTCATCGACTACGGTTAGGGCTTCCATGAAGGGCTTTCCGATATGCATCAACGAAGTAAAACCGGCCTCGAAAGCTGACGGGGCAAAATAAACTCCGCGCTCAAGTGACAAGTGAAAGAAAGAGTTAAATAAATCACGATTACTCTTTAACGCATCCTCATAATTTCTCACAGGAGTTTCACTGAAGAAAAATCCAAACATCGTACCTATCACTGCCGTCTGTAACGGAATACCGTGTCTATCAGCACTATCCTTCATTCCCTTCACAAAACTCTCCGTTGCTTGCTGAGTTTCATAAAATCGGTCGTTACTTGTCCACTCCAAAATCGAAGTATATCCCGCTACCATTGCAAGTGGATTTCCCGAAAGAGTTCCTGCTTGATACACCGATCCCTCTGGCGAAATCTTAGCCATTATTTCTCTGCGCCCACCAAAAGCTCCTACCGGAAGCCCTCCACCGATTACTTTACCGAGCATAGTTAAATCAGGCTCAACTTTAAAAAGAGTTTGAGCTCCCCCTAAAGCCACACGAAACCCAGTCATTACTTCATCAAAAATTAACAAAGCGCCGCACTTATCAGCCTGATTCCTTAAGCCTTCCAAAAAACCTGGATTAGGAGTTATAAAACCTGAATTTCCGACCACAGGTTCAACAATTATAGCCGCCAGTTCATCACCATACTTCTTTACAGCACGCTCCACGCCGTCGAGATCATTGTATTCTACAACAATAGTAGCAGATGCTAACTCAGGTAATATCCCTGGCGAATCTGGAAGCGATAATGTCGCTACTCCACTACCAGCAGAAACTAGTAAACTATCGACGTGTCCATGATAACACCCTCTAAACTTCAAGATCCGAGAGCGATTTGTGAACCCACGCGCTAACCTAATAACTGAAATTCCAGCCTCTGTACCAGACGAAACAAACCTTATCTTTTCAATAGATGGAAACCATTTACAGATCTCTTGAGCTAAATGAATTTCACTGACATTCGGAGCACCATAGGTCGTACCCTTAACAACCTGTTGACTAATTGCGCTAACAACTGAACTGTGAGCGTGACCCAATACCAAAGGACCCCAACTCATAATAAAATCTACATATCGATTACCATCGTAATCAAAAAGATAAGCTCCTTCCCCATGTGATACAAAAAATGGCTCACCCCCAACACTTTTAAAGGCTCTAACAGGTGAGTTCACTCCCCCAGGGAAAAGAGAATTCGCTTCCTTAAAATATTGTGATGATTTAGTAGAGTCGCGCCTTTTCATGAATCACAACTCTATTTATCTTCTGTAAAATTTGGAAGCCGCGGATCCAATCCGAGACGCAACTCCTGGTAATCAGATACTCCATCGCCATCTGTATCTACCCTGTGAATTGACGAGCCAGCGAGCACCTCTATACCATCTGGTACTGAATCAGAATCAGAGTCAGAAGCTTCAGCGACTAATCCCTGCTGCATCTCAAAAATGTCGGGTAAACAATCTCCGTCACTATCCGCTGTTGAAACACTTTCACCAATTATAGACCTTAATGCGTCAGGGCAACCGTCACCATCCCCATCTTCACCCAAATAACTCCATCTATCTGAGTCTTCTACTAACTGAGGTGTTGAACCAGCTCCATACACAGCAGAACCATGCTCCAGTTCGAAATCATCGGAGAACCCATCACCATCACTATCCACCCAAGCCAGACTCTTTGGTACTATACTTTGGTCATCATCATCATCATCATCATCATCATCATGACCTTGGTTGTCTTTCCCGTTTTTACCATAGTCAGAGAAAGCTCTCCCCAACCAATTACCTCCACCGCCATCATTGTTCACATTATTAAGCGGAGCTACCAACATGGATGATGCTGATGTAGTAACCTTGTCTGGAACTGGAGTTTTGGTAGAAACAGAGGGTTTTATATTTGGAGAACCCGTTACACTTGGATTTACACTTACGAAAACACTAGGAGAAACCGTAACAGACACCGTAATCGACGGCGACACAACAGCGGTTACTGAAACAATTACTGTTGGATCTCTGAGAGTGGGACTTACCGTGGGACTTGCCGTGGGACTTACTGTAGAGCCTTCAGTGGGAGTTGAGATTGTTGTTTGGCTTCCAAGGTCATAATCTTCCTGACAAGCCTTTGTCCCCATGGTTGCTAGGGCACACGACGCCGCACATATAACAATCGAAAGAGGTGGAACTTTCATACCCCCACTATAATAGCTAACGACTTGTTCCTTCAATACTGCTATTTACAATTTACCAATAAATTAGTTAGTAACAGCATAGCGATAACTCGCAAAGAGAGATAGGTTACCTACGATAATTTAAAAACCCTTGCGGAGATTTGATAATGACTCATGAACTTCCACCACTTCCGTATGATTACAATGCTCTTGAACCATACATTGACCGCCAAACTATGGAACTTCATCATAGCAAGCATCACTTAAGTTACGTAACAGGACTTAACAATGCTGAATCAAAGCTTCTTGCTGCAAGAGAAACTGGTGATTATTCACTGATTAAGCACTGGGAAAGAGAAGTTGCTTTTCACGGCGCTGGACACTTTTTACATTGCTGCTTTTGGGAAAATATGGGGCCAAATGGAGGAGGAGAACCCACTGGCATTTTAAGAGATGCGCTATCAGAACGGTTCGGAAGCGTTGATAAGTTTATTGCTCATTTCAAAGCTGCAGGAACAGCCGTTGAGGGTTCAGGTTGGGTAATTTTGTGTAAGAATCAGATCACCAAACAACTTGATATTTTGACTGCTGAAAAACATCAAAATTTATGTCAATGGGTTGTGACCCCACTTCTTGCTTGTGATGTATGGGAGCATGCCTACTATTTGAAATATCAAAACAACCGAGGAGCTTACTTAGATAGCTTTACTAAAGTAATTAATTGGAGCGATGTAACTCGTCGATTACATGGATAGCCGATGACTGGCGGCTACTCTCTCATATTGTGGGATTTCGATGGTACTCTATGTGATACATTTGGTGCCATCGAAGCTTCTGTCATTGGAAGTGGGATAACAAAGCCAGAAGAAGTGTCATTTTTAATGGATTGCTTCAAAAACGGAGCAACCCTGAGCCAAGCATTTACCCTGCTTCTGGAAAATCGCTACCAAAAGAATCCGACACACCTAAGCTCATATAATACAGAGCCTTTTATAAAAGAGATTGATCATCTTTGCCGGCAGTATAGAGAAGCCTACCCAGTCTTTGGGCGAAAAAATGAATTTCTATTTTCTGACACCTTACCCACTTTGGAGGCATTCCATAAGAAAGGTATTAAGCAAGTAATAGTGAGCAACAAGTCAGAAGATGAATTGGTAGATGCAGTTGACCGCTTCCATCTAACCAGATACTTTTTTTCAGTTCTCGGTTCAAGAACGGATATGCCCTTTAAACCCGATCCAAAAGTTTTTGAAAAAAGAATCGCCCCCCTATTACTTGGATTTTTTCAAGAAACCTCCTTGCATCGCCAAGAAATTCTTATGATAGGTGATACAATAGTTGATGTTCAATTTGGTAACGCCATTGGATGTGACACCGTATTAATTAAAAGATCAAAGTTTATTAAGAGTGATATTTTAAGCTCTCTTCAGATGGAGCCAACTTTTTTGATTAATAATTTAAATGAACTAATCTTGTAACTACCACTAAAAATTAATTATGAAAAATAATTTCTGCTAAACGCGCACTTATAGAACCTATCGTTACCTGTGAGGATAAATCATCTTTAATTAAATCTGTTAGCAATAACGACGCAGAAGAACTAGCTGACAACTGATATCGCTCGATAATTAATCCAAGAGCATTTGCCGTTGCCATCCGAAGAAAAGGCTCTTCTTTCCTTAATGGAGCTGAACGGATTAATTTTAAAGCTCGTTCAGTGGTTAACAATGGATGGCGTATTATAGACTCCAGTAACCTTAATTGGAGCGATAAAGATGCTGTACTAAGAAAATATGAGTACAGGGGAACAGCTAAGTGTTCAGGCATCATAGTTAGACTTAATGCTATGTGCTCTTCACTACCAAATTCTGATAAAGCACGGCGTATTTCCAAACGAGTAGAATCTATTCTTGAAAGAACGACAAGCGCACTTAATCTGACATCATCGTTCAACTCTTCATTTCGCAGTATTGATTCAAATATCGACGCAAGCGATAGTGCATCAATGCCAGCTGTTGCTGCCGAAACATACAAAGCCGTAGCCCCCTCCGCTGTAAGAAATGGCTCAATAACTGGCACCATATCTTCGACAGAAATCCCTAAACTAGCCCTTTCTCTGATGACTGCTGCAATCAGGTCTACAGCTGTTCCAACATCTGCCTTCTGAGTAGTCATACGCACCAAAGGAATTACCTTTTTTGCCTGTAACCCAAATGATGCCAAATTGTGAAAAACTTTAGTTCTCATTTCAGGAGAGATAGTTGTTACACACGACATAGCTTCACGAAATAGCGTTGAAAGTGGCATATACCCAGACGAAGAAGTAATGTTTCCCTTAGCGGCGAATCGAGGGATAAGCGCATTGATAATATCAATTCTCTCATTACATGGCATCGCACCTAAGCCTTCTTGTAGAATTTGCCACACATCATCAGCTCGTGAATCTACAGTTATAAGTGCCCGAGCAATAGTAATACGTGCGCGTTGATCGGTTTTTTCATCAGCAAGCATTCGCCTTAAAATTCCGGCTACCGGCTGCCCTATCTTTGAAAGAAGTCGTAATGTGAGTGACTGCAAGCGGTTATCTTTTTCCTTTAAACCCAATAGAAGAAGCTTTAATCCACTAGCAGATGGAGGATTAATATCGCTGGCTATCTGTAAATACTGAGCTCTTACTTCTAGTGGAACTTTGTCAAAAGCATCCCGTAGGCGCTGACTAATACTAGCCCCGCGCTCTGCCAATAATATGGCCGGAGATGATATGCTCTGATAAGAGTCGAAAGAAGGATTCTTTTCCAGAAATATAGGCAATAATGAAAGAAGTGGCTCAATTAAAACACTCCCTACTATTCTAATTCTTTCTTTACTGAGTCGCGCACGTGTTCTAACGAGCTCAATTAACAGATCATCATCACGAGGACTAGATTTAAATCTTCTGACGATCTCTTGCTCAAGAGCCGACATGGCTCGGGGATTAGGATGAGCTAAAATACCTAGCGACCGTACAGCTTCAATTTGAACGTTACGGTCGCTACCAGCAAGGTCGGCACTGTATAATAAAGAAATCAAAGTGTCTGCTACCTGAGCTACTCCAGTCGTAGCAGATCCTAAAGTAGCTATTACTTCAGGTACAAAGTTAGGCTCTATTCTAGTCAATACTCCCAAAATCCCCTGAACAACAGGAGGATTTCCGAGACAACAATTACTTAGAATATTTAGTGCAAGAGACCGGCGCAGAGGATCTTTATCGACTAGTATCTCCACTAATCTCTGCTGTCCAGCTGCACTAGTTCGCAAAAATAATCCCGACTCAATATGACGGCGAATAAATGGACCTAGTCTACTCAACATCTGAGAGGTTCCAAGAGAAATCTCCCTTATAAATACCGGAATAGTTCCAGTTCTAGGTGGAAATGTCATTTTAGCCAAAGTAGTGGCATATTGCGCCCGAGCATCCTCTGACTTAGCCCCCCAATAAGCATCTAGAAGTGCATCCCCTGAAACCACTCCAAGTGGATCAAGATCTAAAACAGTCGAAAGATAAAGTCCTGTGTCTTTACTAGCTGATTGCCGAACTAAAAAAGTCACTCCCCTCTTTCCAAGTGCCTTAAAAACGGCTGACGCACTTTTTGATAACAAAGATGAGGACAGAAGATTTGCAGATATCTGCTCTAAAACATCATCTGTTACATACTCTGGAAAAAGTCTCGCCTCTCCAGCGATACGCACAGCTGCTTGTTGTACTCTTTGATTAAATTCTGGGTCAATTTCACCTTCTTTTGGATTTCCAAATTCAGCTACCAATTCCGGAACAACGAAGAAGGACTTAGGAGCCATCATCACAAGAATATCAAGTGCACAACGTCGAGCGCTTAAATATCTTCCACTATCATATACAGCACCCACCGCCTCTCCAATTCCTGTTAAGGCAGCATCTCCTACAAATGGAGCTGATACAGCAAACTCTGGTATAGTTGATGCTCCACCATCAACTTCCATCCTCACGACTCGAATAAGATACCCTATAATTTCAAGATGCTGATTATTTGGTAAATTTAGTATATTCTCAAAAGCTATTGCACAGTTAGAAAAAATACTATTTTTTGTATCTTTGTTGATTGTCTCTGCAAGAACAACGGTATTTGCCTGTATTACAGATAGCATTATAACCGAAAAAAAAATTAAGAGTACTTTTTGGAGATTCATATACTATTGATTATCTCCATTGTAGTGCCACCTACCATTAGATAATAATTGTAGATTATTTTTATGGTAGGGTTTAAGCTGGTGCAGGTATCCTACACTTATAAATGACTGTACTTTTGTCTGCAAAAGAGCGTAAATTAATGCCGTGTCTTCTTCTTCTATGCCTGTTGTCGCTTCATCAAGAAGCACTATTTTAGGCCTAGCTAATAATACTCTAGCAAAGCCCAATCTCTGTTGCTCACCAACTGATAAAATTGTACTCCAATCAAGAACTTCATCTAGTCCTCCAACGCGGTGAAAAGTATCAAATAATCTAACCTGCTCAATTACCGATATTAATTCATCATCTGAGGCAATCTTTCTCTTTAAACCATACAATAATTGACTTCTTAGAGTACCGAGCACCATATAAGGTCTTTGGGGTATAAAGAAAAGATCATCGCGTGGAGGCCTGTAAACTTTACCCACACCATTATTCCAGAGACCTGCTAACACTCTTAGCAGTGAACTTTTACCACTACCGCTCGGGCCAGAGATAAGAAGAGTTTCTCCTTTAGGAAGAGCAAAAGATAAGTTATCTAAAATTATCTCACCACTAAGTGGCGTTAAGATTGTAACATCTTCACAGCAAAAATGATCGCTATCCTCCAAAGTAATTAGTTCTCTTTGCCCATGGAAAGTCGCCGCAGCTTCCGCATCGACAACTACCTCCCAAAATGTTCCCAAACGAGTAACCACTGCCGCAAAAGCGCTGAGGCCACCAAAATTAGAAACTATAATTGAGAGTGCTCCCAAGACCATCCCAAAAGCTACAGTAGCTTGAGTTACTACTCCAAATTCAATTTTACCCTTAAGATAAAGAGGCGCTACTACAACAGTAGGCAATACTGTAATGATATAATTGTAGCCTGTGCGAAAAAATCCGAGATTTCTATTCCAATCGATAATTAACTTCATATTATCAACAGCTCGGTTTAGCCGCTGTCTCACTCGTGTGCGCTCCTTAGTTTCATTACCGTAAAAAGCAATTGACTCAGCGTTGTCTCTTACATTGATCAACTTATATCGGTAATCTCCCTCAAGTTTCAGTTGTATAAAATTAAGTGGAATTAACGGTCGCCCAAGATAGTATGTAGCTACTGATCCAAAAACTGCATATACAATCGCCACCAAAGTTAATGGCACAGAGATCGACCAAAGTATTTTCATGAAGGCAAATAGCGCTATGAGTGAATTAAAGATTATAAGCAAAAAAGATAGAGTTAATGTTGTAAAAGTTCGAATATCTTCTTCAATTCTTTGGTCAGGATTATCTATATAACCTTCAGTATTTATCTTGTAGTAGGCTCGATTAGAAAAATAATGGCTTATAAGTTTTAATGATAGCCACCGTCGCCAATGAAGACCCATCCACTCCTCGACGTATCGATAGAAAACGACCACTGGTGTTGCCAGAAAAAAAGCTCCTAAATATAGGTACAATTGGCGAAAAAATTCTTCCTGCTCCTTGCGCGACAAAGCGGTCATAAAGTCGCGACCAATAAAATTCATTAAAACATTAAGACCATTCATCGCAATTGAAAAACCGGCTAGAAGTATCAGTAGACAGATTGCCCTAACGCGGTACTCCCCAACGAAATAAAGACGAGCCACCATCCAGAAGCGACGCCAAGTAGTCGCGTCAAATCGTTGACTCTCTTCTTCTTCTTTGTTCTCTCGCGAGTCTTTTTTCCTCATATTTAACGTAACGCCGTTTGGCTTTTTTATTTTGATAACAATTAAATTGAAGATGACCCAAAAACTTTATTGTAGCTAACCTTAAGACTCACTTTTATCCTTTTTAGCAACATTAAAACCTAATATATTTAGCGTAAAAGTGCTCTAGCTGATGTTACTGCCCGTGACAATGGGGCAGATAAATTTTCAGGATCAGAATAAAACTCATCTATCTTTTCAACTAAATCGGCAGAACGAACAGAGCGAAGATTATATAGCTCTTTTACACCTTCTAGACTTGCCACTGCCTTCTGCGGGTTCTTACGCACATATTGAATTGCGATATCTGTTACAAGAGCTGCATCTCGCCATCCGTGCAAATAACCGGCAACAAATTGTTGCTTTTGCTCCAAGTTTAGAAGCTTCCAAATTGGATAAAAACTTGGAGGTTGGTCAGTTGCATAAACAACTCTAGCTTGGTGCTTATTCAAGACAGCTTCTTGAAAGAATCCCTCGAAAAAAACATAAGTTATGCTAATAAAAATTAATAAAAGTCTTTTACAGTATTTCATATACTCAAACTATTTACCGTTTTGATCCTTGATATACAAAGGCATCCTCACATTATTTTAGGTCACTTTTAGTTAGTGTGCCTTGATATGCAAATTTAGCACAATATTTTGGCCGATTTGATAAGTTAGTTATCCTAGTTTTTACGATTGACCAAAAAAATCTCCTAATTCTTCGTAAAAAAAGCTTATCAATTTACTTTTTTAAGTCTTTTTCTAAAGAAAACATCAGCGGAGTCGTTTATTAGATTTGTAACGCGAAAGGTGAAAAAATATAAATAAGTATTAATTCGGATCTACGAGTGATTGATAATCTAAAAAACCTATCACAAGCACTATCGGCACTCAGCACTGCTATAGGAGTACGATCAAATAATTTGGCCAATGCGAGCTCTGAAAAATTCATAGCAAGTAACCCCGTACTAACCCAAGACTCGCGAGGAGGAGTGGTAGTAAACGTCACTCCCAACACCTCAGCAGGAGTAGATATCATCAGCGAAAGTATTCAGATAAGCCAATTTGCCAACGCATATCGTGCAGTGGCTTCAACTATACTTAGTATCAAAAAAGTTGAAAAAGACGTTCGCGTTGAAAGTCTTAACTCTGGAACTGATAATTCTTTTTTGTAGAAATATTGTTATCCATAGAGGAAGCTACCGCTATCTCTCGACGCCATCTCTGATGATCACCCAAAATTCTGAGTGCATAATTTACCACTTGGCGAGGCACTCCCTTTTTTTCTCCCATGACCGTCTTTTTAAGATGTCCGGGTCCCCAGTTGTAGGCAATTAGCGTTAATACTCTGTTACCATCAAACATTGATTCAAGGTACTTTAGATAAGTTATTCCTAGAGCTAAGTTATATCCTGGTTCGGTAAGAGTTCCCCTAGGAAGGCCACTTAGTGATGGAAAGGTTTCAATATGAGCTTTTGTACCTGGCATAATCTGCATTAGTCCTCGGGCACCTACTGGTGAAATTGCATCGGTAGCAAAGGCACTCTCCGTTTTAATCACAGCGGCAACAAACAATGGATCAAATAATTGCGCCTTTGACTCTTTTACAATTGCCCGAGCAAGCATTGCAGGCTTAACACCTTTTTTTTTGCCGAATTTTGCGATTAAGCTGGTTACCTTTCTTACGGTCATTTCACCATATTCTTGCTGGGGAGTAAGAATAACTGGTGAGATAAATAAACCTTCCTCCTTAGTTTTATTTGAAACCGTATTATCCGCTATATTTCTGGTTGACTTAGTACTTAATTTTGGTGCCTTAAACAACGGGGTTTTTACGCCGATTGCCTCCAACTCTTCCAAAGGAATTAAGTCAGATTCTGTTGTTAAAGTAACGAATTTAGTCGCATTACCGTTTTCATTATTATCAATACTATGGCTAAAGAAACGTTCTCCAAGGTCTTGGTATAAAAGTATATTTCCATAAAATAGCTGATCCCATAGCATCCATGTAGCAAAGGCAATACATGCGGCAATTAAATAAATAAGTGATGAACCAAAATTTATTTTATAATTAGGTTTCTCTGTATTTAAGCTACCTAATTGACTAAAAAATTCGGATTTATGGGAATTTTTCTTACCAATTATTCTACCAGACTGGTATGTCGGTGCCACATCTTACCTCGCTACCAATTACCAACGGCATATTAGTCAGACGAGATTAGACAAAATAGCTTGTTTAAAAATTTTTAAAAAATTAAAAAAGCTTTATACTAACTATTCGATCCGCTTCGTAGGGTAATCCAAGTTCCACTAGCTACTAAAACTATGTGTATAATTGAAACGATAGCTCCATGGGTATTACCTGACTCGGCAGCTACCGAACATAAACGAATAATTAACACCAAAGAAATAGCAACAATACTAATTTCTAGAGACCAAGCTTTACTTTTTACTACCATTTTAAAGTATTACTAGCTACGAAATATTTTTAAATTTACATTTTACAGCGCTAGAATTTTTGTAGCGCTGTATAGCTTGTACCTATCGAAGGAGTGTAAGTCGATTCTGAATGTCAGCAGGACGCCTTTCATATCCACGTAAACTTTTCTGAAGTGCTACCGGATCTAAGTCAAGATGGGTTGCCACCCAAGCAAAGCTGAATTCAATCGATGGATCCAAGACGCCAAAAAGCCACTGCCTGGCGCTACGCACTATATGTCTTTCACAATGAGCCGTCCCAAATGCGTCACAAATTGCGCGTGCAAGCACCGCGGCCAGCAAATTTCTTTCCGGCTTAACAGGGGCATTTTCGTCATTAACATCATCGTCGTCAGCGAGAAATTTATTTCCTGCGGGAATGCTGCTCATGAAGATTCTCCATATCGTTTTAAGCGCAAAATTGCTTAATTCTTTTTGCGAACAAGCAAACTTTTAACTATTTAAAGTAAGTGCGTCAACAAATAAATGGCTCGAAAATAGCGATAAATTGTAATATTTTTGTCACAAAAATATTACAGAATCCGCAATTTATAGGTATGCATCTAAGGACGCCAACTTTGGTAATTACTAATGAGACTCCCGATAATGCCCCAATTTGCAATTATTTACTCGAATTACCGTATAAGCTGAATAGTATCTCTGATTAGATTACTTGTAGCATTTAGGGTTTGGGAATTAGCTTGATATGCTCGCTGAAGCACAGTGAGATCAATAAATTCTGTACTAATATCTACATTTGATCTTTCAATGGCTGACCCTTTTATAGAACCAAGAACACCTGTTTCCGGTCTACCAATTATTCTTTCGCCACTATCAAAGCTCTCTGAAAAAAGAGATTCTTTATGTCTCGCAAGACCTTCTTCATTATTAAATGTTGCGAGTGCCAGAGTACCAACGGCTTCAATAGCGCCACTAGCAAATTTTACATTTACGCTCCCATCTTTACCTATTTCGTATCCTTCAATTTCATTCGGGCCACTCCCATTAACTGTCGAGCTGGTTAACGAAGAACCAGTAGCATATTGACTAAATCCGGCCAAATTGATGGTAAATGCACCAGGAGCTGAACCATTCGACCATGCTGGATTAGCCGTTAATACTGTGTTCCCTCCTTGAGCTATTCTTCCATTTGGTTGAAATTGCAAAGTAGTATCAGCACCGATTTGTTGTGGTACACCAGCTTGGCCACCCACTTTTGCTGCATCAATGTAGGCTCTAACAGTCCAGGTGGAGCCTGCATTCTTGAAAAAAGCAAGTGTTACTCCGTGCCGATCGCCAAGCGAATCATATACATCCTGATAAGCGGTAAATGAGGCGGCAGACTTTACCTCAGCAATAGTTTGTGGTGCCACTGGAGGCTCTGCTTGTGGCAAGCGACTATCTAGATTACCAAAGAGTGATACCTCAGTAGTAGCTTCGATAGGCTGCAGAAAATTACGTAAATTTATTGGGCCAATCTCTTCTCCTTCGAGTGGATATCCCAAAATCTGTTCGCCACTAGTGGTAGCTAAGAATCCATCAGGACTGACTTCAAAATTACCTGCCCGGGTAAAATAAGGATTCTCAGATGTTCCAACTATGAAGAATCCACGGCCAATTATAGCTGAATCGAGACTTCGCTCGGTAGGTTCAATTATTCCAGCTGTAAGTATTGGACGAATAACACTCACCTCAGCGCCACTCCCTGGCGTTAACCTATCTTGAGCAATATCCCCCTCTAAACCTCCTGGAAAGAGACTAGCAAATTCAGTACGAGAGCGCTTAAACCCTAAGGTATTGGAATTAGCAACATTATCACCTACTACACTTATTGCTCGACCGAAAATGTCTATTCCAGAACGACTGGTATGAAGGGCTGACTCAAGCCGCATGAGCTTAATCCTCGAATGTTTTCAGGCGAATCAACTCCGTAGAAGATTATCGCCAATTTCCTGCTCGGAGGGAAATTCCTTCCAACCAGATCTACTCAAAAATTAGAGCATCAAGAACTGAGCCAACTGGCTTTCTTCTGAGAAAATAGACCATATAATGCTGAAATCTTTAAATAATAACTTCTACCATGTACCAGTAAAAACTAGTAAAAGCTAACATAGCTTCTTTGATAAAAGGTCTTTTAGGGAAAAACCGTTCCGTAACGTGCACCACACCCCGAACACAATAACAAGAACGTACTGCACAAGGTGAGTGACGATACCAAAAGCAATGCCAACATCTTTTGGTAATTTAAGAAAATAAAAAGCAGCAAGACATCCAGTTTGATACACTCCGATAAAACCGGGAGCACTGGGAGCTGCCACCGACAGCGATACCGTAATCATCAGTAAAAGCCCAAATGACAAGGGCGGAACAAAAAAAAGATATCCAGCCATATAAAAAAATCCGGCGGTCATCAACCAAATAACTGACGTAAGAAAAGTAATTACTACTACCTTTTTACCTCGTGCAATTTGACGAATATCAGCAAAAACAGACGCAAATAATCTTGCTAAAGTCCTCTCTACTACCTCAAAATTTCTTTGAGATAAAAGAGGTTTAAAAAATCCTAAAACTAATCGCAGCACTAATTCAGCAACCCTTGGCTTGAATATAACCAAAAGAATAAGACTACTCAGACACACAGCCATTATTGAAAGAATACGCACTCCCTGCAAAATCCAACCATCAACGAAAAAGGGCTGTTTTATTGAAACAATAAAAAATGTTACCAAAACAAAAATCAGATCAAAAAGACGCTCCACTACTACCGATACCATTGCTGAGCTAAAAGATACCGTTGAACGAGCGACCAAAACTCCCGGACGTATAACCTCTCCAGCACGAAAAGGAAGAAAATACGAGGCTAAATTGCCGATCATTAAAGAATCAAATAACAAACGAGTGCTTGGGGGCGTACCTTCCAAACGGGGCAATAAATACCGCCACCGCACCGCTCTCAAATAGTTCTGCAATATACAAACTAAACTAATCGGAACCATCCAGCCCCAATTCATAGTCGAGATGTGATTCTCCAAATCCGAGATAGTGACCTGCCTAGCCATCCAAAAAACAAGTATACAACTTACAAATAAACCAAAAATTAACTGAAGAACCTTAATCACCAGATCTATCCTTATTCGGAAACGTAGTTAAACCACATGCTCGTGCTGGACATGAAATGTCGCAATTTAATTCCTGCTTGCACTCAACATTAGGGAGTATCCAGCCATGCAAATTATCCAAAACAATGTCTGTTAATGCATCTAACCACTGAGGTTCATCATTTAAGCATCGAATTAAAGTTAAAGATGTCCCCCCTTTTTCCAAGAATAGCTCCTTCGCCTCATGCCCTATTTCATCAATGGTTTCTAAGCAATCAGAAGAAAAACCCGGACATGCCACTGCTAGATGCTTTACACCGTCTTGTTCTGCAAGTTTCTCTATCGTTTCATCGGTATAAGGAACAAGCCACTGCTCTCTACCGAATCTACTTTGAAATGTAGAAACAATTCGCTCCCGAGGATACTCAAGAAACGGCATTAATCTAGTAGTAGTTTCTACACATTCACAACAATATGGATCTCCTTTTTGCACATATCTGACTGGAATACCGTGATAGGATAAAATTAATCTATCAGCAGGAACTGGTAAGGTAGCAAGCTGACGATTTACCGAACCAGCAAGTGCCGAAATAAAGCGAGAGTCTCGGTAATACGGCTCTGCTACTCTTAATGTTGGTATCCAACGTTCCCGTAATAAGCGCCTAAATACTGCATCATAGGTAGAAGCTGTAGTTGCAGCAGCATATTGAGGATACAAAGGCACTAAAAGAATTCGGCGACAACCTGCCTTTATTAATTGATCCACACCTAAATTTAGATTGGGATTTCCGTATCTCATGCCATAAGCAACCACTACATCAGAAAATCCATGATTTCGTAATCGAGTAGCTACACCCTCAGCTTGTAGCTTAGTAGTTAGCAGTAACGGTGAACCCTCAGAAGTCCAAACACGAGAATATAATCGAGCAGATCTGCGCGGACGAGTGCGCAGTATTATCCCATTCAAGAGTAACCACCAAAAAAAACGGTTCACCTCAATTACTCTGGGATCAGACAAAAACTCCTTTAAATAACGACGCAGAGCCGAAGTTGTAGGCTCATCAGGAGTACCAAGTTGCGCAAAAAGAATACCGACGCGGTCATATACAGACTCACAACCAATACGAAAGGTAGTCATAGGCCAAAACTCACTATTTTCTCAACCGAAAGCTACCCAACAAACTCCTGAAACTCTGAAGTTACAGCCGATAATGCCATTCCAACTCTATCAGGAACTCCCACACCACCTCGGTCTACCCCAATGAATCTCAGCCCTGAAAAGTTTGCCTCACACTCATCCATAGCGGCTTGCAAACGCCACGAACCAACTGATAACTGAGGGATAGCACGCTGCCAACGAGTCGTTAAAAGTACCTTATCAACTCCGAACCCAAGAAACTCCTTAATAGACGCCACTGCCGCACTCTCAGGAGATTCTCCACCAAAATCCTCTTCTGCTAAGCCACGCATCATAACTGTAAGAAGGTGTGCTTTACTAGGAGCTACTTCAGGAAAAAGAACTGAATTTGCCATTATTCCTAGTAATCCCCGCGGTGCGCCAGGAGGGAAAAGAACCCCAAACCCTTTACTAAGCCACGGCATTGAAGAGGAAACAGCACAGTGAATGACACTAAGTGGTACGAACAACATCGAGCTAAACTTTCCAGCTAAATCAGGGGAAAGTGTCGATATAAACTTAGATGTAGCAGGTCCAGCTGTTGCAATTATTACCTTAGAGGTAAGTATTTGCGTATTCCAACCTCGCACTAAAAATCTACCTTTGCAAGCAGGGCTCTCAGACATTACCTGCTCAATACCAATCACAGCCTCTCTTAAACACACCCTTTCAGGTAACGATTCATAAAGTGATTGAATAAGTAAAGAATTCCCCCCACTAAGAGTGAAGATTTTTGGACTCTTTGAGGATGAAGTTTGCGAAGAGGCTTGATTTTCTGATGTCACTAACCTATTTGCTCTCTTCCGATCGGCTAACCACTTAAGCGGTGTTTTTCCCTTCAACATAGAATCCCACAGACCAGGGAGAATACTACGCGCACTTAGTAAATCTGCCGGACTTCCGTAAATTCCCTGAAGCGCTGGTTCCAGTATTTCACGAACAGTAGAGTCACCAAAAAGCGTACCAATAAAATGTGCTACTGAAGCATCATCCCCAAATTTTTCGTGAGCAAATTTCTGAAATAATCCTCGGACACATCTAATTTTTTCTCGAGAGGTTAGCAAACGCGTGGTTAAAAAAGGGAATAAGCCACGTGGGACTGCCAAAGGCCCCCCCGCTATCATCGGCGCAGATAATATGCCCTTCGGCGCAGCACCACGCCTACTCCAAACGTACTGAGCGTAATCAGATATTACCGGATATCGCTTCTGTTTTTCTAAGCCAAGCTCTTTCAAAAAACTGGGGAATTGATGTTTATCCAAAAAAACATTAGGCCCAGCCTCAAGAGTAAACCCTTCCTTTTGAACTGAGCGCAATACCCCGCCAACAGATTCAGGCTCAAAAATTACGAATCGTTTTCCGAGCTGCTTCAGAGCGTAAGCAGCAGTAAGCCCTGTGACACCACCGCCTATCACTACAGCATCAACCGAGCTTAAGCCATTCATCCTATCTCACTAATTGTCATAATTTGATTTGTGAATTTTTTAGAATAGCAACCGAGTTCTAATAGTTGCTGGTAGTGCATCAATCTCTTGCTTAACCGCACGCGACACCGTGCGTTCAACATCCATTATTAAGTACCCGACTTCTCCTTGAGTTGACAAAAATTGTCGATAAATATTTGCTCCTAGATTAGCAATTATTTCATTTACATCACGTAGTACACCTGGGACGTTGCGATGAATATGCAGTACTCTATGTGCATTCTCAACAACAGGGAGTTCAACATGAGGAAAATTTACAGCACCAGTGGTGCTACCTTGCTCAAGGAATCGCCGCAGAGCTAAGGCCACTTCTCTACCGATATTCTCTTGAGCTTCAACAGTGGCGGCACCGATGTGCGGAGTTAAAAACACATTTGGCTTATCTGTAACAGGTGTAACAAACCCCTCTCCATTACTTTCTGGTTCTTCAGGATATACATCAAGACCAGCACCACCCAAATGATTTGATTCAAGCGCTAACTGTAATGCATCGAGATCAACTACTGAGCCTCGACTCAGATTTAATAGTATTGCGCCTTGCTTCATGCACTTCAGTTCATGATTTCCAATCATACCAATAGTCTCAGAGGTCTCTGGAACATGCAAAGTGACTACATCCGATTCACGTAACAGCTCTTGTAATGACCCTACCGCTACAGCATTTCCAAAAGGTAGCTTCGGAACTATATCGTAGAAAATCACCCTCATGCCTAAAGACTCACTAAGTAAAGCTACTTGCTGGCCGATGTGACCATATCCGACTATCCCGATAGTCTTACCTCGCACCTCAGAAGCGGCACCGGTAATTTTCTTCCAAGTACCTCTATGCATTTCGCTATTCCGCACTACTGCTCGCCGGAATAGCAGAATCATCTCACCAATAGTAAGTTCAGCGACACTCCTTGTACTTCCAAATGGAGCATTAAACACTGGTACTCCCGCTGTAGCTGATTCACAAAGGTCAACTTGATTCGTACCTATACCAAAGCACCCTATCGCTAAAAGTGAAGAAGCTCGCTTAAGCACTTCTTTACTAATTGTGCTCTTTGAGCGAATTCCAACCAAGTGAATGCCTTCCAGACTTTCGGCAAATTGGTCTCCCGTCATCCCGTATTGTCTACACTCAACTTGATAACCTCGCTCTGAGAGAATATTTTGAGCAACAGGATGAATGCCTTCTAAGAGAAGAATCCTTATTTTTTCAGGTGGGTAGGAGTATAAAGGCAAAGGAGGTGTATTCATAATTATTTGGATAAAATCTGTTTCCTTTTAACTTGCTTTAGCACATTACTAATTGCACTATCCAGTCTCAAGACTGGTATGAAAAAGTCGTAGGCACACTGTCTTTCTCCACTACACTGCCTTTCGCCAGGTATCGAAATGAACATCTAAATTTTGTGAATTTCAACTTCGCGGTTTTCGTAGTTATTTTCAGGCAGTTAGAAAAATCCTAGAGAATTTAATAAGTAGCCAGATAGAATTTTATAAAAATTTTATTAAATTTATTTATTTTTAAGTTTCCTTTAATTAGGATTACGTAATAATACAATTTATTGTTACATCCTATTTATCGCCTAGCACGGTTGTTTCTAATATTCACGCAACTGCTATTAGGCAAGTAACCTATCGTTCTTTAATTATTTTATGGAGGCTTTTTACATCTAAAAGTTAAGTTTATGGGAGTTCAACCAGTTCTTTTTGAAAAGTCTACATTTATTGAGCGTTTGCAGGGTTATTTACCAACCACTAACCCCGCTTTACAACTTAATCGCATTCACTTACCGAGTAACGTGATAGCTCTAGCTTTATCCCGAATTTCTCGAGGCTGGAGATTGCTCTCAAAAATTGGTAAAAACGGCTGGCTAACAAAAATTCTTCCTCTCTTACCTCAAATAGCTGAACATTTCATAAAAAATGTTGTGGCAACCGATGTAGCTGACGTCTTAAGTCATGCAATTATCTATCTACACCAACTGTGGAGCCAAGAAGTAAACAGGCTTAAGTTACTAGATCAATTCGAACCAGACCCAATTTAGTAGAGTGCGTGGTTAGTAGAGTAGGTAAAAATTTTATCAATTCGCTCGAATTAATTTATTCGCTCAAAACTTTTATTTTAAGTACCACACTCGCACGAAGTTAAGTCACCTGCTACTATAAGTGGCTATGAATAACTCGATTCCTACGTCTAATCGGCAGCTTAGTAACTCACCTACCATTATTCCGCAAGGAATACCGTTCGGTCGATTTTCTCCACGTCTGCGTGATTTATTAAAACGTATATGCTCACAAGAGCTTTGGGATGAGGCAGCGAGGTATTTAAGATTACAGGCTGTTAACAATATATCAATTCATCGTCACTCCATTCGAGGCCTAGTCTCCCTTGATGCAGGTACAATCACAGCCTCGAGTAGCAGTAATAGTGGTTCGAGTACCGGCAAAGCTCCTCAAGGAGAAGCCACAGTATCTATAAAAATATTACCGAGTCATTCCACTGGTCAAATATATGAACCAAGTCGAGTGGAAACTAGCTGTACTTGTTCTAACGATAGTGAAAATGAAAACGGAGAAACAAAGCCCAATATTTGGTGTGCTCACGCCCTAGCTGTAATTGGTTCATACTATTTAAGCCCCAGTCACAAGGGAGAACTCTCAACTTTAGCGGAACATCAAACAGCTAATGATTTTAGCCTTTACAATAAATCATTTGCCTCTGCAATTGCCCAATCTCTGACTCATCTTGCAGTCACTCAACGAGAGCGAGATGTATCAATTCATGGGTCAACACAACAATCAAATATTAAAGGCGCCCAACATACCCCCTGGTTTCCAGAAGTTCAGGTTATGATTGATATAAATCGCAGTGAACTGCTGGTACAGGTGCTTTTTGATGGCATAAGCCAAGAGGCACCTTTTTTTCCTGAATTAGAGTCGGCAGTTTCTGCGAGACTGTTAGACCGAGAACTACTTTCTACTCTCATTCAACAATCGGTATGGGATGAAAGAGAAGTATGTTGGCGAGTTAATAAGACAGAGGCTATATCTGCTCTCTTCGCACTTTTATCGGAATATGAGGGGCACGTTGTTTCAAAAAATAATAATCGCTTAAAAATAAGTCGGGATCATGCCACTGTTAAGATCTTAATTGACTGGAGCTCTGAAGTAGTACGTACTACATTAAAGTGGGAGGTGCTTGGCAAGCTAACAAACAAACATGGAGTTTTGTTGGGTAATAGCTCAGAACTCTCCTCATTTAATGAGCATAATGAGAATTATGATAAGCCAAGTTGGGTTAAAATTGGCTCTACATTTTATCCAGTCACAGCAAGTGTTGTTCGCTTAGCTCGCTTTTTTAACACATCCGTAAACATAGATACCCCTTTGTCTCTTGCTGCACCTCTCGCTTTATTACCCTTTGAGGATCTTCCCTTAGTAATAGAGTCCAACAGTGAAAAGCGTCCGGAAGTGATTACCGTTCAGCCCGATGTCAGCATAAATGTATATGTTTCACCATCTCATCGGAATCTTAATCACGAAGCGCTCACAGTCTCTGCCACTAGAAACCATTCTACTATTAATAATATTGAGGTAGAGCTGAAGGTAAAATGTGCGGGCACTAAACCGCCTCGCAAAAATAATAAGAATAACAAAGATTCTTTTGTGATAACTCAACTAGATCCAATATCTTTAGGGGACATTTGGGGTCGGTTGAAAAAGTTAGGGCTTTTAGCGATTAATTCTGGTCGCAGTTCTTCTAATCAAGTAAACGCTACTACAAGTAGTATTTTTAATAATTCAAAAAGCAAAATACTGGAAACTAACCAGCAAGTATTTTTAGACAATCCTGAATTACATGAGTCAACTTGGATAGCGAAAGGAGATATCGCTCTAGAAATATTACACAGACCTCACGCAATATTTCCAGAAAACTGGGAGATCCTAAGCGATAAGCGAGTAAATGCTACTTCTAGCGCATCTATCGCACCGTTACAACTAATCATAGCTCTAAATTCTTATCAACCAGAAAATCTTAATGATGTTTCAACAGCTCAAAGTTACGATCTGAAAATTTCTCTTCTTTTACGTGGTACACAAGTTCCTTTATCACTTCTATTTCGTCACATCAAAACATTAAATGATCCAAATAATGAAACTAGATGGATTGATCTTGAAAATAACGCTATTGCACGTGTTCCTGGAGGCTCCCTTATTCGATTAGTAAGAGCATTAGAGCCATTTGAACAAAATTTAAAACTTGCCCATTCAATATCACGTCGCATAACCAAACTTGAAGCTCTTGGTCTATCTACCCTCGATGGTAATGACGGCATTCAAGTCATACTCGATGACGAGCTGAGGGCTGCACGTAGTCAGCTAACAGCTTTGACAAAATTCCCACAAAGAACACCACCTAAATCCTTCAATGGCAAATTACGATCCTATCAAAAACGTGCTATTGGATGGATTGAAACGCTTCATTCTGTCGGATTAGGTGGGATACTGGCAGATGAAATGGGTTTAGGAAAAACTGTTCAAACTTTAGCCTATACTGCCATTATTAAAGATCAATCTACCAACACTGGCTCGAGTAAATCAGCACCAGTGCTGGTAATTGCTCCGACTTCCGTTACTACTAATTGGCTTCATGAAATTGCTCATTTTACTCCCAATCTTAGGGCTTTACACTATGTTGGCTCTCGAAGAAAACTAACCATTAAGACTTTTGCCAAATATGATATTATCGTTACCTCCTATTCGCTCGCTCGAATAGATTGTGATGAGTTAGCTCGTCAATCCTTCTCCATGGTTGTACTAGACGAAGCTCACTACTTAAAAAATCCAGATTCTTCCACCAGAAAGGCAATAAAATCGTTTATAGTTCCAAGGCGTCTAGCTTTAACTGGAACTCCCACGGAAAATCGACCTCTAGAATTATGGTCGATAGCAGACATCGTTAATCCAGGATACCTTGGTACTAGGTCTCTTTTCCGACTTGACTATGAACAGCCTATCTTAACTGAAAACAACCTTAATTCTCAGTCTTCTCTTCGAAAAAGAGTTGCTCCATTTTTGCTTCGTCGCACTAAAAAAGATGTACTAACTGAATTACCAGAAAAACTTGAATCAACAATTTATACAGCTATGACGCCAGAACAGCGTCTAATCTATGAAAGGTATGCTACTCAATGTAGTGCTGAAGTAGCGGCTGTTATACATGCAAAAGGTCTCTCCAGAGCTCGTGCTACAATCTTAACCGTCATTCTTCGTCTTCGGCAGATTGTAAATCATCCGCTATCGCTACCGGAACTTGAAAATAGTGGAGACACCATTTTGAGCTCAGGTAAGTTTGAGGCCGCAAAAGATCTTCTGTTACAAGCCGTATATGAAAAGCGTAAGGTGCTTTTGTTTAGCCAATTTCGAGCTATGCTTAACCTATTTAGGCGGTGGCTCGATGAAAGTGACATTCCATATGAATATATCGACGGTAATGTGCGCGATCGTCAAGAAAGAATAGATTCATTTTCAACTAATCCGTCTATCCCCATATTTCTTCTTAGCCTAAAAGCTGGTGGAGTTGGCATTAACTTGACAGCCGCTGATACCGTTATTTTGTATGATCCTTGGTGGAATCCAGCGGTTGAAGCTCAGGCCGTTGACCGAGCTCATCGTATTGGACAAACCAATCACGTCAATGTTTACAGATTAGTAACAGCAGATTCAATTGAAGAGCGCATAATGGAATTAAAAGAGCGAAAGAAAGAATTAACTGATGCGCTTATTGGCGATACACCCTCTGGAGCCCTCCCGATTACTGTTGAGGATCTGAAAAGACTGCTCGAATTACCGCAAGAATAATCAAGTAGTGATGGTAACTTTGTATGTTTGAGCAGTATACGATGATCTTATTATGTTGCGGCATTCTGATTGGATGTTGTGCTTTAGTATTGCTATATCGCTACAGCCGTTCACAGCGCGATGCGTATGCAAATACTGTTTCTCAATTAAAAATTGTAGAATCTGAGAGAGCCTTGTTAAGTCATCAGATAACAATCCTTGTTGGAGAAAAAAGAACATTAGAGGAAGCAAACAAAAATCTCTTAGTTGACCGAGAACGTCTTGCAGTCGCTCTTGCCAGACAAGAAGAAAACGTTATTGCGGCAAAGAATGCCATTATTCAGGAGAGATCGTATTTAGAGCAAGCCAATATCAACATTCTTGGACAATTCAAGTCTTTGGCAGCAGAAATACTCAAAGAAAGATCAGCAGAGCTTACCCAAACAAATGAATCAAAGGTAAAAGCCTTACTATATCCAGTGATTGACGAAATGACATCTTTTCGAAAAAAAATTGAAGGAATTCATTCCGAGGAGATTAAAGCGCATGCACTTCTTGAAAAGGAACTCAGCGATTTAAAAAATCTAAATAAAAATCTGAGTGATGAGGCAAAGAATCTAACAGAAGCGCTACGTGGTTCCCGAAAAATACAAGGCAATTGGGGCGAGGTAATTCTTGAGCGAATTCTTGAAATGTCAGGATTAAGGCGCGGCGAAGAGTACACATTTCAACAGAGCTTTACCATAGAAGATGGTAAAAGGCTGCAACCTGACATCATCATAAAATTACCTCAAGGGCGGGATATAATTATTGATGCAAAAGTATCTTTAGTTGCTTATGAAATGTGGGTAAAAGCTCAAAATGAGAATGAGGCATCTATTGCCATTAAAAAACATCTTGATTCACTTTATTCTCACATTAAAGGCTTATCTGAACGGCGGTATCAACAATTAAAAGCAGGAAATAATCTTGATTTTGTAGTTCTTTTTATTCCGATTGAGCCTGCCTTTAATTTGGCCTTATCTGGGGACATGAAGCTATGCGAAGAAGCTTGGGAGAAAAATGTACTTCTTGTAAGCCCATCGACACTTTTATTTACCCTGCGTACTATTGCTCATCTTTGGCGGCAAGAAGCTCAGATTAAAAACGTAGCTGCTATCTCAGAGCAAGGTGGGAAACTATTCGATAAATTCGTAAGTTTTGTCGAAGACTTAAAAAAAATTGGTGAGCGTCTTGAACAAGCACAATCGTGCTACGATTCTGCATACGGTAAGCTATCCAACCAACGCGGAAATTTAATAAGTGCGGCAAAAAAATTAAAAGATTTAGGTGTGAAACCATCAAAGTCCTTACCTGAGATTAGCAACGAGAATCCAATTGAGTGCGCAAACTAACTGAGCATCCACTGCCAACGATGGCCTCTTCGACGCATTATATGCGCTAGCTGTTCAATTTCTAATTGCTTACTCCGCTTAGAAAGTCCTAAATGTTCCCACTGTTCTGGAGCTAAGCTATCAAGCTCACCTGCTCTGATAGCTTCTATCGCGTTTAGCGTCGCAAACCATACGTTCTGTTCACGATTTTCAAACTTAACTATATTTTTCTTTCGAGAAGATGCAGCAACAAAACCTCTCGAAGCATTGCTTCCACATCCCACTAAAGAAAGAAGAAAGGCACCAATGTGCAGTGGACAACATTCATAAACTTCCATGCTTATTTCATCAATATTGGAGCCTCGCATTAAAAGTTCAAGAGTTTTTCCAGCTTGAGCTTTAGTTCCTCGGCACATAAGGATGCAGATACCAACCCAACCGGCAAAGCCTGCCAACATGCCTCGACCAGCTCCAAAGTCGTCAGTATTTAACCCAATATAATAGCCAATTTGTGCCCGTACTAGAGCTTGATCAAGTATGGGCATCCAAACCCGATCAAAATTTTTCACTAATATCTTTCTTGAAACGGCGTGAATAACTACCACAGCAGCAAAGACATCACTTTTAATCAAAGGGATAGCTTCCTTGATTGAGTCAACAGGACAGCCTGCACCAACAATCGGATCGGCAACTGCTGCAAATAATACCCTATGTAGTCCGATTATAGCACCTTCATGAAGTCTTTTATTATTTCCTTGAGCTCCTCCTCCACTACTAAGGGCTATCTTGGTTAACCGCCTAACAAACCAAGGTACTGGATCAAAATCTTCAACAAGGGACAGGGCTAATTGCCAGGATTCAGCGAGTGATTTAGAACCTAGGGATTCAAGGTTAGATAATTCGTCAGCAGTGACTCGTAAAGTTTCAAAAAATTCTAAATCCCTCTCCTCAGTCATATATCATTAAATGAAAATAGCTTTGATTAGGACTTAAGATGCAGTAAATCAGACTTAAGATTAAAGTCGACAAGAAACAAACCCTAGGTCACATCAATGGGTCTTCCTTTTTAAATACCCCTTCAATAGTAAAATATTTACAACTAAAGTTTTATTTTTATGAATTATATGTGAGAAAATTATTGAGGGGATTTTACATAAAAAATATAGGTAGCAAAAAAGTAGTTAAAAATGCATCCTTTATGGAGATATAGACTTCCTAACCAAGAATCTCCCTAATCGGGTATTACCTTAACAAGGAATTTTCTATAGTAAAGTAATTTAGGTTTTCGCTACAAAAAAGTAGAGTAAAAGGACACCCCATGAGCAAGGCAAAATACTGTCTTACCAAAGCAGAATTAGCTGAAACAATCTATACAACACTGCCTATTGAAAAACAAAAGGCATCAGAGCTTGTTGAAGACTTCATAGAATTAATGAAAGAAGGCTTAGAGCAGGATAAACGGGTAATGCTTTCAGGATTTGGTACTTTTTTAGTTAATTCAAAGCGCCCCAGAAGAGGTCGCAACCCTCAAACCGGTGATGCTTTGATATTAAGAGCTCGAAATGTTGTGAAGTTTAAACCTAGTCAAATACTAAAAAATGCTGTTAATGGTGAAAAATCAAGTGAACAGGAAAGTGACATTGACGAAAACGATTAATTGATACTCCAGTTTTTTAAAGTAGTACCGGGTATTTAAAACTTTCATTTCGCAAAAGGTAAACATACCTTTTGCATTGTCTGAAAACAGTTGCTGTAAGTATCGCAAATTACGCGCACTACAATAATCCGCGTAAGTGGTGATTTCTTTTACAGATTTAGGTAAATAATAATGGTGGACGTTTTAATTGTAAGCCGGCATTTTCAAGACGCAACCAAATGTCTCTCGCTAGCTCACGCACCTCTTCATCGATTATACCATAAAGCTCATCCAATCCCATAAGACACTTAATAGCAGCCATTCCATATATTGGAGTGGCGACACCTTCAACTAGTTTATCCCTAACATTTAGGAGAAATACAAGAAGTTCTTCCTTACCTACTTTGATATGAGTAGTGCCATCTTCCTCATCTCGACCTTTAGTGTTACTACCTTTTATTGTCTCTCGTCTTTCTTGGCTTTGATTTACCAATGGTAGTTCATCTGACGTTGCATCACGCCTAATACTTTTTTTTGTTGCCATACTTACTTATCAGCCCCCAACAATTATGGTTTTTAATTATCCATTAAAATGATTTCAACAGCCTCGTTAAAACGGTTAGGATGATCTAGAGGATCGATTACTACTGGAGCAGCTACTACTTTAGCTTGAGCTACAAATCGTCTAGGCTCAAGACCTCTTTTCACCAAAGCGTTTACAAAAGTCAATGCGCGCTCTTCTGAAAGATGTTGAGCGTAAGGAGCTTGTTTATCAGAACTTACACTATACACCATTATTCCAACTCGTGACCAAGGCAAGCGGTCTTTGAGTAATTGAGCAAGCTCGTTAATTACAGCCTCTCCACTAGAACACACAGCTGTATCACCAGACCCAAAAAAGTAATCGGCAGGATAAATGTCTCTTCCAGGATGAACGCTTAAACGTCTTTCATAATGATGTTGAAGAAGCCTTTGAGCTCCAATACGGGATTGCTCAGCTTCTGTCTGAGCATGAATATTTAATAAGCTCTCTTCCTGAACATCTAACGCAGCTCCGCGAATACTTCCAAGTAATGCCCCTAACCCAGCTCCAATCGCCGCTCCAGGTCCAGTAGCAGCCGCTACATGCATACCCGTTATAGCCCCTGCCCCAGCACCGGTAATACTCCCCTCAAGTAACCCTCCACCTTGCTTGTCTGGACCTGATACTGGTGCATGAGCTGTACATGATGTCAGAACAAGTAGATGAATAATACTAGAATAAAAAAGATACTTATTCTGCACTGCTACCATCGGGAAAGACTATAGTCTCATCAAACCCTAAATCTTTAATACCAGCCTGACTGATTTCAAGAGGTAACAAAGGCATCGCTGATTCTATAGCATTGCGAGCCACCTTAGATCCTACAATAACTGTAACCATCTCATCAATTTTCCATCTAGATCTTAACATAGTAGATACACTCTCTTGCGTCACAGCTTCAACCTTCTTTACATATAAGTTATCATAATCAAGTGGGAATCCGTAGAGTCGAAAAAGAGCTTGCCGCTCAAGAGTTGAATCTGCATCCTCGTTAGCAAATACAAAAGAATTAATTACCCCGCGACGTCGTTCTACTAATTCGGCGGAAGTTACACCATTTTGTTGTAAATCACGAATGACCTCAAACACTTCCTTAGTCGCGACTCCAGCACTCTCAGCCTTTGTTTGCAACTGAACAGAATTTGTACCGAGCGGCGCTCCGGGTTGAATAGAGCCTGATACCGAATACGCTAGACCAAGCTCGCTACGAATCCTTTGATATAAACGAGGAGAACCCATTCCGATACCAAATATCCGGTTAAATACCTTTATATCAAAGTGGTCTTCAGTATAGCGTGGCACACCTAAATGCCCCATAACTACGGTAGCTTGTGAAAACGGAGCTTCTATAAAATAAACTCCGGGGGGATGAGGTTTATTAAGTGGAGGTAAATTATCAAAAACCGAGCTTTTAGCACTACTATCAGGCCACGAAGAAAACATATTGTTCGCAAGATCACGCACCTCGTGTTCTGAGATATCACCGCTAACTAAAAAAATTGCGCCACGTAAACTGATCTTATTGCGGTGCCAATCAATTACCTTTGCTCTGGTTATCTCTTTCACTTCCATTGAAGTAAGAACAGTGCCGTAAGGACTATCCTTATACAACAGAGAAGCCAGCGCCAATCCTGCTATAGTAGCGCCGTCGTCTTTTCTTCTACGAATCTTCTCTAAGAGCTGAAGTTTGTGGAGATTAAGCTTGCTTTCCTCAAAAGTTGGCTCGAGCATAATCTTCTTAAAGATAGAACTAACACTACTGAGATCACTTTTAAGACAAGAAAAAGAGAAAGAACCAAATTCTCCACCGATTGTAGTAGAGATAGATGCTGAAAGTTTTTCAAGCGTTAAGTCTAATTCCTCAGGTGAAATTCCGACAACTCCACCTTTTCTAAGTAGTTGACCAGTTACACTGGCAACTCCCTCTTGCTCTGGAGTCTCCCACAGTCCTCCTCCACGCGTTAGAAGCGATGCAGATATCAGAGGAATCTCGTCGTCTTTGATATGAAGAACAGTTACTCCATTTGGCAACTCCCAAACTGCTGGAGCAGAAGGAACGTAACTAACAGGGGCAAGCCCCATTTGTAAGGGATTATTCTGCTGTTCTTGAGGTCTTGCGTTATCACTCATAGTTCCTTTAACACATCCGGCCGAAATAATGGCAAATAAACCGATCAATACACATCGCCGTGCTTTCAAATAAAACAGTGAGACGGACAGCATATTAATAAATCCTAATAAACTATTTTTGATTTTTCTCTTCGCTGATAAGTGGGCTAACAAATTAATCAGATAGTGCAGCTTGGCTCATCTCTTTTTACCCTTTCAAAAGTCTCTTCCCTACTTTTTAGAATTATTAGTTGTTTCAACCTGAACAGTTTTAATTCTAGCAATAGTCCGACCATGAGAGACAAGGTATTGCCTTGCTACCCGATGTACGTCACTAACCGTTACATCCAACACTTCACCAAACCATTTTATACTAGCTTTCCAATCCCCAAAAAGAAGATGAGACGACGCAAATTGTCTTGCTAGAGCCATATTAGATTTTAGCTCTCCAAGATAATTTACCGCCATACTTCGCTGAGCAATAGCTAGTTGTTCTTCAGTTGGTCCTGAATCAATAAATTTTTTTATGACATCATCAACACTCTCGACTACTTCATCCACTGAGTGAGGATGACGCGGCGAAGCAGAAAAAACAAAAAGATTAGGAGCACTACTTCCGGGAGCTTCAAACACAGAAATACTGGTTGCTACTTGTCGGTTTTTAACTAACTCTACATAAAGAGGCGAAACAAAACTTCCAGCTAAAATCTGCTGAAGAACACTAAGTGGCGCATCATCGCTGTGAGGGTATGCTGGTTTTTTATATCCAATAAAAAGTTGTGGTGACGATGGATGACTTACTACAACTTGACGCTCTGCTGTCTGAGGTGTTTCTTGTCGAGTAGAAAGTGAGGGTCGAATTTTATCCCCTGCAATTCTTCCAAAATATTTTTCTAACACCTCTAAGTCACGCTGTGGATCTACATCACCGACTACGCTAACCACTAAATTACTCGGAATGTAATACTGGGAATGATAATCTGAGAGGTCTTTTCTTGTTAAGGCAAGTAAATCTTTTTCATAACCGATGACAGGATCCCGGTAAGGATGATCTACAAACGCTGTCATTAGTAAGTTTTCATATAACTTACCGGTTGGATCGTCCTCATATCTCATTCGTCTTTCCTCAAGAACTACGTCCCGCTCTTGGTAAAATTGTCGAAATACTGGGTTGATCAAACGCTCAGATTCAAGCCAAGCCCAAAACTCAAAGGCAGTTTTAGGTAAATTCACAAAATAACTGGTAAGCTCTTTTGATGTTGTTGCATTTAAATCTGAAGCACCTCTTCTGGTGAGTTCTTCGGTTAATGCTTCAGCATTAGTCATCTTTTCAAGCGTAGATAATATGCTGTTTAATTCATTTTCTTGCTCAGGACTACGATTTTTAATCGCTCTAAGTTTGTCTTCCTGACCCAAAAGAATTCTTTCTTTTTCAAAATCGCTTGTACCTATTACGGAAGTCCCTTTAAAAGCCATATGCTCTAATAAGTGAGATACTCCAGTTTTTCCAACCGGCTCATCTATGCCTCCAAGCCGCACACTTATTAATCCCGCAAATACTGGTGCTTTACCTCGTTTATATAAAATAACCTTTAATCCATTTGATAAAGTGTGAGCCTCTACATGCTTTTCTAAAGCAAGCAAAGATTTGTGCAGTGACCTTGCATCATCGGCCAGAACCACCCTTGAAGACGACAGGTTCATAAAAGATGCAGTGTCACTCATATTTACACCTGTGGACAAAAACTTACTAAGCATTCTACAGAAATCGATTTCAATATTGCAGAAAACACTAAGCAAGCATCCTAAACTAACTAAAACATAATAACTTAAGTTAACCTTATTTCGAGTAAACACACTATCACTCATCGCCCCCCTACCATCAAAGATCAATTTCCTTATCTTTGCACTTTTATTTTCAACAGTCAGCTAATTACAAAACTAACAGATTATTATAATCAGCATAATGCATTTTTATTGGAATTAATTAAGGTAAATCTACTAGCTATTATAGCAGAGTGGAATGAGTATTTGAGCGTCAAATGCGTGATTACTGGGCGCATCTGAGTCTGAGATCTCCTCACAGTGGCAAAATTTAAGGAGAGCGTCATTGAAAGTAATAAGACGTTCGGCAATAGTTAAACCAAATCCCCCCCCTTGCTGCTCATATTGTTCACGATCAAGTTGTCCAAACAAGGAGAGAGCCTGAGGTAATCTTTCGAGATTAAATCCATTACCAAAATCACGAACACACAAAACCAAAAATTCTTCTTCAACGCGAGCACTTAAATAAACCGGTTGAGAAAGCCCAAATTTTATTCCATTACTTACCAAGCGCAAGATAGCTTCAACTATATGAGGTATAAAAACTTTAACGTTTCTTTTATCCTCAATAGTGAGCGAATCAGTCACTATTCGCGCTCTATCAGTGTCAGAAAAACCGTTTAACCCATCCAAAATACTAGAGGTAAGCTCACTTATAGGAATAGAGCGTCTTCGAGATTTAGCTGTCCGCTCGGCAATTCCACCTTCAATCTGTTGAATTACCATGAAGTCATTAACAAGCCTCTCTAACCTATCCCCTCCTCTTTTTATTGCAGATAACACCATTTGAGTCTGTGATGCTTGCGATGTATCAAAATGGTCGAGAAGAAGCTCAGTGCCCGTACTGATAGCAACTAGCGGAGTACGAAATTCATGAGACAAAGTTTGAACAATTCGCGATCTAAATTCATCAATGCGATTTTTGGTTGATGATTGCAGATACCTAGCCCGACTAACCTTGCCTTCAACCACTGCAAGTAAAGTTCTCGGTTCAAATGGCTTAGTAAGATAGTCATCAGCCCCTATTGCTTTACCTTTTTCGACCTCATTTAAATCATCTAGAGCTGAGAGAAAAACAAATGGTATATGAGCGTAAGCAATCTCGTCTCTTAGTTGCTTATAGAGGGTGTACCCGTCCATCTTTGGCATCATTACATCGCAGATTACAAGGTCAACTAACCTAGCATGAATGATTTCCAGTGCTTCTTCACCGTTTTCACATGTAAGAACTTGATATTGCTTACTTTCAAGAAGTCCCCTTAAAGTTTGGAGCATGAGCACATTATCCTCAACAACGAGAATGGTACCCTGATCTCTTGACGGAGCTCCTTGCTCTTCCATATTTCCTTTAAGTTGCAAGTGCGTTACTTTTATTGCTTCGCCTTGACGAGTAGATCATCGGTCAACTGCTTAAAATGCTGAAGTAGGTCATAAGTAGTGATAAACCTCAGTTAAAAGGCTAAGCTGACCATCACTTAACTTAAGAAAACATATGATTAATAACCCGATTATCGCCCTTTTTCCGGGACAAGGTTCGCAAGTAGTAGGGATGGGTAAGCATTTAACCGATCTATTACCAGAGTGGCACGATCTACTGGCAAAGGCTGACTCTCTTCTCGGATTTTCGCTTTCACAACTTTGTATGAATGGGCCGCTAGACGAACTTACGCTCACGGCTAATGCTCAACCAGCAATCCTTTTAGTAAGCTATGCTACATTTTTAGCTTGCAAACAGAACCATAACTTAAATATAGCATGCGCTACAGGTCACAGCTTAGGAGAATATAGCGCATTACTGGCTGCCGGAGCCATCTCATTTGAAGATGCTATCGTGCTTGTTCACAAACGTGGTATCTACATGCAAGAGGCAGTGCCTCCAGAACAAGGAAAGATGGTTGCTGTGCTTGGTAAAGACCTCGAAGAAATTGAAGAAGTTTTAAAAAATTGCCCCGATTGCGCCGTTGATATAGCTAATCATAATGCCCCCGGACAAATTGTTCTGTCAGGTTCTAGCTCAGATATGACAAAAATTATCGCCGAGCTCGGCAAGGGTAAATATATCCCACTTCCTGTTAGTGCTCCATTTCACTCTCGACTCATGCGCCCCGCCGCTGAACGGCTCACCGCTGATATCCATGCCTTAACTATCAAAAGTCCAAGATTTCCAATTATTGCCAATGTAACTGCTACTCCTATTTCAAGTCCAAGCGAAATTGCTTCTTTACTAATTAAACAAGTTTGTGGAAGGGTGCGTTGGGTAGAATGTATTCAAGCAGCCAGAAGTCTGGCTTCACCTGACAGTATTGTTATTGAATTTGGAGCAGGAAACGTATTAGCAGGTCTTTGCAAGCGCATAGATAAAGAATTGCAAATTTTTACAACAGGTAGTGCAGAGGAAATTGGACGACTTTATCAATAGTACATTTATTCATAAGAAGATACTTCAGATTATTTTTTAGTTATTAATTAACAAAAATTAAGTGATTATATTCAAACCTGACGAATTAACTTGGCGAAACATTCTTGCAGAAGAGCTTGGTAAACCTTATTACTCGCGCCTAATTTCGTTTATTCAACAACAACGCACTTCTGGCCAAACTATTTTTCCGGAAGAACACCATATGTTCCGCGCCTTTGAGCTTACACCTCTTAAATCACTAAAGGTAGTTATTCTTGGGCAAGATCCTTACTCTAATGAGGGACAAGCAAATGGTTTATGCTTTTCAGTTAAGCATGGTCAACCAATCCCTCCATCCTTAAAAAATATCTTTGTTGAATTAAAAGATGATGTAGGGACAGCTTGCTTCCAAGATGGGGATCTTTCAAATTGGGCAAATCAAGGGGTTTTGCTTTTAAACACCATTCTAACCGTAGCTAAAGGGAAGCCACTTTCCCATGCTCATCAAGGTTGGGAACAATTTACTGACTGCGTAATATCTTGTATCAGCAAATTCAAAGAAAATGTGGTTTTTATTCTGTGGGGCACTGCGGCTAAAAAGAAGGAACTACTAATTGATAAAGGAAAGCATAAAATACTAATTGCCTCTCATCCCTCTCCATTATCTGCATACAGAGGTTTTTTTGGTTGTCGACACTTCTCAAAGACTAATGACTATTTGGTTAAGCACTCCTTATCAGCAATTTCTTGGTAAGGCTTATCAAGAGCTTTAATTTATTCCCTCAATTTTTTAGACCCAAATAAACGGGGGAAGAAGTAAGGAGTACTCTTTTGATATTCCGCAAAATCTTGACCGAAATACTTAGTATATCTAGCTTCCTTTAATAAAGGAGCAGCTAAACAGTAACATGACCAAAGAACAGCGAGGAAAAGATGGTCGGCTGTCCACACTGGACTCGTCCAAAGAGTACAGAGAAACGCTAAGTATATCGGTTGCCGACAACACCGAAATAATCCTTTATTCGGCATACCAGGATATTTAGGCTTCTCTCCTGTAACAACCGCTAGCCAACCAAGAATACCCGTTTGAAACAAAAAGCCGGCATCAAAAATAGCCTTCCCCAGTAACATCCATCCCCCAACATATAGTAAACTTAACAATACTCGTAACGCTCCATGAGGCTCCCATAAAGTACTTGACGACGGGGACCATGCAAGAAATACAAATGCTAATTGTAGCCCAGCTATTAAGGTAAAGATGGTAGATACTTCAAACGGATGAGGAGAAAGACGCTTTAATAAACCATGCCCCCGTTCACTAGCTAAATAGGAATGAAGAATGGGAAATTGAACTAAAAGACTAAAGTTAGCTATCCATCTCCATACACCAGATGCAGTACCATAACCGCAGTGTAGCCCATAGTACAAACCTCGAATCATCAAAACAACGCTAAATATATAGACCGCTCCGTTAACTAAGCCTAATGCTACAGCGGCTAAGCCCTGCCCAGTCGGAGCCCATTGTTTAATTTTTTGCATAGGATAGGATTAAGTCAATTTATTAGAGTAACCTTAAAGGTGAGTAGGAATTTCAACCGAAAAACGCACTCGCACCTCTTTATCAAGCTTTGCTATTAGAATAGAAGGGTCTTCAACACCAAACTCAGCCCAATTTAACTTGCCCTTACCTACTAATTTTATTCTATCAGGAGCTACTCGTTTAAAAGTGCCACTAAATCTTAGCGGCTTTTTAACCCCTCGAATTGTAACAAATGCGTCAATAGAAGCTAGACACGGTTTAATTTCTGTAATCTCACTCAGCTTGCAAAGCTCTTTACTGTGCTCTCCGCTCACACCCTGCTCTCCACTAATCGAAGCTAACGAAAAATGTACTGAAGGATATTTATCAGCGGCCATAACTTTGTATAGCTCCCTATCTCTCATGCCGAGACCTGTTTTAAAGCTCTTTACCTCTCCGTCTATTTCAGCTCGAAAGCCGCCACTGTTATTCTCGCGCCATACCTCACCCTTAATTGCCTCTATAGAGCCACTAACTGTGTGCCAAGTTGATTCTACTTTAAAAGAAACTTGAGCCGAATTCTTTGTAATCGAAAGAGGTAAGAGGAACTCTTCTTGTGGATCTGCAATAACCGACCTGGAAAAACCAAAAAATGAAGATAAAAGTATAATTTTAATAACAGTACTCACTAAATTCATAATAAGTCCCTAAATTATCTAACTAACAAATGTAGCCAGTAATAAGATTAATTGCATTCCGCTCTGAATCTGGTTGTAATCTCTATTCCAACCACATAAACCAACATCGAACCACAATTAAATGTTAAAAAAGCTGGTTGAGTAATAATAAAATTGCTTTGCCCGTCCCTACTCCCCCAAACGAGTGATTCCTTAAAGAGCGGATATTTCAGTCCTTGAGTAGAGATATTAAGAGCCGAGCTAAACGACAATAGCGAGACAGTCGTGCCTACGGGAATTTCATCTAACGAACAAACGACCTCTACATCATTTGTCGCGCAAAGAAAACATCCAAATCCTTCATCGTGAGCCAACCACAAACTAAAAATATGGGCATATTTATGCACAACTCCTAAATTAGTTGCAGCATGATCAAAACGGCCACCACTTATACCAATAATTATGACATCAGTTAAGCCAGACCCCTTGAGGTAATCTAGGGTCTTTTCAAAATCCGTAGAATACTGACAGGGATTCTTGATAATCTTCGTGTCAGAGGCACAAATAGATCGTGTATGATCACTCAGAGAATCTAGGTCGCCAATTATTACGTCTGGCTTTATTCCTTTAGTTACAAGACAGTTTGCAGCTCCATCGGCACAAACTACCAGATGCGCGGATGCACACAACTTGTTAACCAAAGTGACGGACGGAAGAATACCGTTTAAAACAACTACAGCATATTTTGAATAACGCATCAGAAAAGTATAAAAATACAAATCAATTGTTGAGGATCATATTAAAAATTTCCTTTTACACCAGCAAGAAAAGCTCTTCCTCTTTGTGGGAAGAGGTCTTTGGTGAATGATATATGATTTCTAATTTCCTCATCAGTCAGATTAGTCCCCTGTACAAAGGTTGTAATACTGGCTTTCTCAAAGGGAAACGTATAACCGCCCTCTATATTTAGTTGTTGGTATGAATCAGTTGGTAATTCAAAGGATGCTACTCGACGTTGCGCTTCAGCAAAAATCTGACTTAACTGTAAATTCCAATCGTTGTAATCATAGTTAAACCCTACTCTCGTAATGCTCGGAGGCATCCGAGGAAGCGGGTCATCCTCTACTAGATTACGACCTCGCACCAAATCAAATGAAGAAACAAAATCGACTAAATGGCCTCTAAGGTTTACCAAGTTTATCTTACCTTCAATCTCACCGCCAAAAAGCTGAGCTCTAGTCATTTGATAAGCAAAGACGGGTAATTCATCCTCCTCCTCTCCAGTAGGAGCCAAGTTCAAATAATCATCGTAATGCTGAAGAAATGCTGAGGCTGAACCGGAGAATCTGCCAAATTTTTTCCGTAATGTTAGCTCTCCGCCAATTGCTCTCTCCTTTTCAAGAGAAGAGTCTCCTATTTCAAAGGTGCGGGTGGCTGTATGAGCTCCATTAGCGAAAAGTTCCGCATTATTTGGTGCTCGTTCAGAATAAGCTAGGGAAAGACCATAGACGAAAGGGTTGCTAGATCTAGCCTTATTAAATGATCCTGAGAGTCCAGTAGAAGCACTCACTAAATGAAAATTTCTGTTTGAATAATTAATAACATGCCCCCTATCCTTCATCGTTCTAATAGAGGAATGACCATCTCTCTCACTCGTCCCGACACCCGGGTCAATGTTACTCCACTCATATCGTCCACTATTTTGCCAAACCAAAGACTCACCAAGCTCAAGCTCCTCTAATAAAAACAATGCAGGAGACGCTACTCTACTGTCAGGCAAGTAAGCCTCATTACCGGCGGCTTGGAAAGATTCAAGATTAATCTGCAAACCTCCGCCCCCAGAAAGCTTACGTTGAGAGTCACCAATCGCGACAGGAGAGTGCTGAAGTTGTAGGCGAGTCTCAACTGTATCATTTTGAAATCTTGTACCTACCTCGGCACCCTCAATCTCATTGTGGCTATAGGTACTAACGGCTCCGTTAACTTTTATTTTATCAATACCGCGAGCAACATCCTTTGTCTCATTATGAAATGCTAAACGCCACTGATCTAGGTTAATCGCTACGCCAGGTTCATCCCCCTCATTCAATGAGGACGATCTAGACTTCAAAAATCTAAAATCTTTGGAAAAATCCTTATCATGTTCTTCATGGTGCTCGTCATGGTCATGGTGCTCGTCATGATGATGATCTTCATTTTCACCATCTTCATGTCCTTCATCATGCTTGTGCCCATGGTGAACATGACCGGGAACTCCGTACTGAGACTCAAAATAACGGAGTGATACACCATAATAACCTAAAGAGTGTACTTTGGAGCCACCAACAACAAAGCCCTTACTGAGTGTATCACTATTAGGTAAACGACCTTTTATTTCCTCCTCCTCCTCACCATATTCTCCCTCCTCCTGATGATGGTTGTCTTCTTCATTTATTCTGTAAGGCTCAGACTCTGCCAGTCCAGGAATGGCGATATTTCCTGTTCGGCGATAAAATGAGCCGATACGCCACTGAAATTCTCCTACTTCTCCGGTTAAGTCAGCGCTTCCTGAAGAAAGATCACTTGCGGAATCTCCCTTCTGGACAAGAACAGAACCTCTTACTTCCTCACCAATTCTCTCAGAGGGAATGTCATTATCGATAAAATTAACCAAACCTCCTATAGCAGAACCTCCGTACAACAGAGTTGCAGGCCCCCTAACAACTTCAGCCCTTTCGACTAATGAGGTATCAATAGCTACACTATGATCATCACTATTAGCACTTATATCACCAATTGCAACGCCATTATTAACAACTCTAACTCTTCCTCCTCCTTGCCCACGAATTACCGGCCTGCCCACGCCAGGAGCAAAAGAAGACGATCTTATTCCCACAGATTCGTTAAAAATATCAGAAATATTTGATGAAAAAGAGCGATCTAAATCATCCTTTGTAATAAGGGTATAGGGCATATTATATGATTCAAGCGGCTTTGGAGCCAGCGAGCCACTAACAAAAACCTCTGTAGCTGGTGCCTCACTTGTTTTTGATGTCGTACCGCTCTCAGATCCTAACTCTGCATAAAGAGGGGGAACCCGAAACAAAAGAATACTAAAAACCAAGAAACTTGTGCTTAAGCCTCGCATGAGTGCCATCCTTAACAAAAAACTCGCGCCGCATCTTAATGCGAATTAATTGCAATAGCAACACATAGCAGATGCTAGAATTTATTACCTTGAAGCTAACGTTGGGGATAAATCTTGAGTACCGGATTGAGCCTCACTCGCACTGTCTTGAGTATTGTGGCCGATAGTATGTGCATCTTTGTCTTTGTCGCGCAGCGCACTTATGGTGCCCAGAGATGCGTTTACTTTTCTAAACGCATCATTCCCTAAATAATCGAGAGGAGACGCAGGAGGAAGTGGTATCTCTTCTGCCTCTTTGTTGCGTAATTCCTCAGCCTCTTGATGAGTAACAACAACTTGGTTGTTAATCTCGTCAGTTATGGTCGCTATTAAAACTTCCTGTCTGCGCTGAATTTGATCTTGTTGTTTTTGTTGAGCCTCTTGTTTCTGCTTTTCAGGGTCGTTATCAATGGCACGCTCACCGATACTCTTATATTTTTGCTGTTCAGACTCTTCCTGAGGATTAGGTGGTGCGATATTGCCCTTAGGATCCATGCTCGCCGGACGAAAATCACGCATATCGGCAGCAACTAGCGGATTATGACGGTCTTCGCGAACAGTGGTTTCAGCTTTCACCGAATTATAAACCCTAAGGCGATGCAACATTTCGCCCTTTGATAGCTGACCCAACAAATAGAGCTTCATGAGTCGGTTGGGCTCATACTCTCCTGTTTTATTCTCATAAGGATTTAGCTCCGCCTTGAAGCCCTCCTTACTGGAACTCTTGTACGATGCCTCTCCTAACTTAACTTCAGGAGACTTGCTGAGAGCTGAACGCAAACTGTCGGTAAGGTCTTTTGAATCACCAGTTTTTACTTTAGCAGAAAGGAGATCTGTTCCAGACTCTCTAGAACTTAGATTAGGATCGTAATTTTTTTGTAAGTCAGATGAAGACATAAGTCAGATATACTCACAAACTGGGGCATACCTTAAATACTTGGGCGACAATACTTTAGGTACCAATACTGATGGGGGAAACAATTTGAGTTTACACCAAATTGCTATTGCCCTGCATTATAGCTTGTATTTATTAGAGCCCGTCTTTACTAGCGCCTTTATTATTGTGAACCTTGCCGATTTTTTCAAGAAAAATTATACTTTACGCACTTTTATAAAAATTACTTTTGCGAGTCTATAAAATAGATCATGCTTAGAGACCTAATTGCTTCAATTTTAGTCAAATCGTATTAACTAAATTTCTTTCGATGTGAACTCAAACCTCATTTTCCTTGGATGGCAAACCCCTCTAGTCAGATTAGCCGCTACCAAGGTGTTTGACCTTACATCGTCAAACACAAGAAACAGTGCACTACGTAATCACTCATATAATAACGATGTGCAAGATAATCCCAACAATAGCAAAACTAACGAAGCTGCTTATTTGCGTTGTTGTGAAAATTTAAGCGAATCTGTGATTTTGGTACCAACAGAAAAGAGTGGTAGAAAATTTTTAGAATTACTTTTAGCCGAAAAAATTAAGAGTAATGCTGTACCCAAACATGTAACCCATTCGCATTTCCTTAATCCTCCCATTGTGATTACGCCAAAACACTTCCCACGAATGGTTTTAAACAAGACTTTCACGCCTACCAATAATATCTTGGCAGAGCAAAGCGGAAATATCTTGCCCATAGCATCAAACTGGGAAAGGTATATGGGATGGCGTAAAGCCTTACAATTAACCTCTACTTCAACGCTAAATCAGCTAACTGCCAATAAAATTGTGCTTAACACTCACAGTGAGCGCGTACTTGCTACAACCATTGCAGAGCTTCACACGACCGTAACTTGCAGTCTCCATAGTTTTAAAGATGTTTATCGCATAATCTCAGGCGGACTGATCTCAGATGAAGAATATGGTATTCCCGATAGTGAAACTGCTAGATGGGAGGCTTTATCGCAGATTGAAGAGATTTATTTCAAGGTTTTAGCTGAAGTAGTTCAAAAAACCGACGAATTCGATGCAATATGCAGACTACTTAAATCAGAAATAAAAATTCCATTTAAACAACTGTACGTTATTGGGTTAATTGAACAATCAAACGTTATTAAGCAATTACTTGAGTTACTTAATCCAACTCCAATCATTTTAATTGGTGCACCTGAATCATACAAAAATGCTTTCACCAATACAGGTGCACTCAGACCAGATATTGGGGCACAAATTTGCTTACCTTCCGAGCAATGTAAAAAAGTCCGGATTAAAACTGCAAGTAGCCCTCTAAATGAAGCAGAGTTATCAATTGCATGGCTAAACAACTTAGCAGCCAACAGTGAGAAGGATATTAACGACAAGCACTACGATAAAAACAAAAATAACCAAAAAGCCGTCTTTGTATTTAATGATGAAGAATCTTCAGCCACCTTTACTCAGATTCTTAATATGGCCGGAATCCCCACTCATCTAGGAGCTATTTTGCCATTTAGACAATCCCGTCTCGGTTTACTCACGGATATAATCGTAAAGCTAGCTGACAAATTTTCATCTGATGTTATAACTTCTGCAATTCGCAATCCTTTTATTTTTTCATGGATTAGCAGGCAAGTAGAAACCAACGCCGATAATCTAAGCATCATTTCAGCTTTTGATTACATTGCTACAAAGCATGTTCCAGACATTTGGCACCCAGATGCAATTTATCTTAGTGCTTCAGATAGTAACAAGGAAAAGAGAATATCACCGCAATTAATCGTTAAGCACACGCTACAAGCTTTACAAAAGTTAATATCTCCACTTGTAGTTAACACTAAAATTTCGCCAATTGAAGCATGTGAAATTCTTTTAGCCATACTTTTTGAAATTATCGAATCTGAGACACTTGACGCAGAAGAATATAGCGCATTAGTTCAACCTTTGATTAATCTAGGCAACCTTTTACATAATGCTTCTAAAGAAACTTTAGAACTCTCCTCATGCGCTGAACACATCGGAGATATTTTGCTATTACTTGAAAATTCAGCAGCTTTTCCTGTTGACTTACATGGCGAGGGTCTTGAGGTTATAGGTTGGCTAGAACTACCACTCAATGACGCAACGAATGTAGCCATATCGGGAGCAAATGAAGGGCTTTTGCCAAAAAAGTCCGCGATATCTACCGACTCCTTTTTGCCAGACAGTTTAAGACGGCGCCTAGGATTACCCAACGATACTTCTCAACTTGAAAGAGATGCCTTTATCCTAAAGCAAGTATGCAATAGTCGTGATTCAGTCTTGATAACAGCACATACCCGGTCTTTAAATGATACCCCAAGGCTTCCATCACGACTTATTGTACAAGGCTCTGCCTCACAAGCAGCACAGCGTTACCTTGAATTTTTTTCTCTTTCAGAAAATTCTGAACATACTCTGTCCATACCCAACGGTACCATTTTCGATGCATCGAACTTACTTCAGTGGCAAACTCCTCTCCCTGAAGAAGGGGCTGTTTTTTTACGACCACTTTCAGCGTCAAGCCTTAAACTCTATCAACAATGCCCCTACAGGTTTTATCTGAGATATATTCTCAATCTCAGAGGTTTTACCGACTCCTTTATTGAGCTTAGTCCGCAAATATACGGAAATCTTATTCACTCAATTCACTATGAAGCGGGCAAAAAAGAACTTAGTGGCGATGTTAGCCCTGAATCTCTTGAGACATTATTTACTGAAACAGGGGAAACAATATCAGAAGCTCAATTTCTTCCGTATCCGACTGTAGCAACTAAAGTACAACTAGTTCACTTAGCCGATAGCATCCTCGCTATGGCAAAAACTTTTAATACATTCCGTTTGCAAGGATGGAAGCCCTGGGCAGTCGAACTTAAGATTACCAGCTTAATCGAAAATATCCCGTTTTTAGCCGTTATAGACCGCGTGGAATATCATCAACAAACAAAATCTTTTCGGATTATCGACGTTAAAACTGGCTATACAGGAGGCGGTAGTCTCAGTAAACATTCTTCTCTAAAAAAACGAGATGGTTCTTGGAAAGATATTCAGCTTCCAATGTATGCAGTGTTACTTAGAGATTTTTTAAAAGAGCAGAATGTTGAAGTACAAAATATTGAAAGCTGTTACCTGACTTTTTCATCCAACTCACATCCAATTATAATTAACTTCTCCGATGAGGAACTTGATGATGCTCTCAGTTTCATTCTAACAATCGCTAAAAAAGCTCGTTATGGACCGTACATGCCTCCATCAACGTTACCATTCAATGATGAATTTAAGAGACTTATAATTTAAGCGATATAGCCTTATTAATAATTGATATGTGGTCATCATCTCACTCTTACGCTCAGTTGATTAAGGCTTCTGCTGGCTCTGGTAAAACTTTTCAACTCACCGCGCGGATGATCTCCCTACTTCTTCTCGGAGAAGACCCTTCAGCAATTTTGGCTACAACATTTACGCGCAAGGCTGCCGGTGAAATCCTTTCACGTCTTTTCGCCAAGCTTGCTGCCGCAACTGTAGACGAATCTGAAAAACGGTCACTCATAGACTCTCTCAAAAAACTTGACTTTCTCCAGTCCAATTCTGTGTCCAATGAAGCTCCTGACAATGCCTTACTACGATTGATAGCAAGGCAACACAAGTTAAATGTTTGTACTCTAGACTCATTTGTTTTGATGGTGGCACAACTTTACCATCTGGAAGGAGGATTGGTTGAGGTACCTAAAATAATAAGTTCTGATGAAGAGGAAAAAATTACCCTTGAAGCATTAAACCACCTTATTGAGCTTGAATCACCACAAGCAATATGTAGTGCGCTTTATTTAATTGAAGGTCAAACCAAATCCAGTTCAGTCCTTCGTCCGCTAAGATCTCTCGGTGTAGTTTTAAAGCACACTCATGCTGAAATTAATGATTTATTATGGCAGGAGGCAAAGGAGACTCTTACATCCTCAACATTAAGCTCAGAGGATATTAAAAAGCTAGTAAGTAGATTCTTAGAAACCCCCGTACCAGTCACTACACAAGGAAGACCAAATAGTCATTGGATTAAAGGCTGTGCGACACTCTCACAAAAAATTTTAGAGAGAAAATGGCAGGAAGCATTAGGTAGTTCCATCATTAAGGCTTTGAGAAAAAAAGAGAGCTTTTATAACAAAGAGGCTCCGGATAATCTGATTGAAGCGGCTTCACCACTTATTGACTATGCAATTCAGATGCTCAGATACGAAATGTATCAACGGGCACAAGCCTTTATCAGCCTGGCAAAAAAGTATAGTCAAATTTTGACTGGCATAAAGATGGGGAAATCCCTATTTTCGTTTGACGAGCTCACTAATCATTTGGCTCGTAGCTTATCGTCTGAGTCCCTCAATACAGTTTTTTTTCGTCTTGATACCGTTTACCGTCATTTAATGTTAGATGAATTTCAAGATACAGCCCTTACTCAATGGCAGCTTATTGCCCCACTTGCTGAAGAAATTCTCTCATCTGTTAGTCCAGAACGAACATTTTTCTGCGTAGGAGACACAAAACAAGCTATCTATGGGTGGAGGGGTGGCGTCTCCTCACTATTTTCTTTTTTAGAGGAAAGTTACAAAAATGTTCTAACTACCAAACCACTTACTACTTGTTTTCGGTGCTCCCCAGCGATTCTTAGCTTTACTGACACTCTGTTTTGTAATTTAAGTAAAGCCGAGTCAATAAAGAGTGTTCTACCACTCGCTAAGCCGTGGCTTGATAAATATTCTCTTCACACTTCAGCTAAATTACCTGACGCCACCAGTGAATATAATGGATTTGTAGCAGTATGCACACTAAGTGATGATAAGGAATCTATTGCTTCATCTGGATTATTTACAATAAATGCCATCAAAACAATTCTTTCCATTTATAACGATAATTTTATTCCTTCAATTGGGATTCTTACAAGAACCAATGAGACAGCTAGGTATCTTCAAGGCTTCATAAAATCAGAAATAGGCGCAGAATCTTCTTTAAAAGATGTAATTAAAATTGGCTCTGAAGCTGGGGCTCTTCTTGCCGATATTCCTGCTGTTAAGTGTCTTTTATCGTTTTTGCAATTTCTTGATCATCCTCATGATTCTATTTCTCGTTATCATTTAGCTACAAGCCCCATGCATGTTTTAGTTGGTACTAATAACTACAAAGATGATAAAACTTTTGAGCATTTATATCAGAGTATCAGGCGCGAATGGACAGAGCGCGGGCTTGCCAACACCCTTAGAAACAGGTTAACCGTATTATTTAAAAGCCTTGATCACTCACAGTATTTAGCGCTTAATGCGTCACTCCTCATTATTGAAAATATTGAAAAGCGAAACTTTTGCTCCAGAACTAGCCCCTTCCAATTCGCTATTCAAAAGGCTGCCTCTGAGGGGATTGCCAGCACTCAAGTGAGAGTTATGACCATACACAAATCAAAAGGCCTTGAATTTGATTATGTAATTCTTCCTGAATTAGACGTACCTCTTATAAATCTAAGAACAAGAACAGGTCCGATAATAACCCAGCGAGACCAACAGACCTTTTGTCCTCTGCGTATATTCCCGAGGATTCCGAAAGAATTAGAATGGCTTTTTCCAGAGATACCGAGTGCTCAAGTAAGGGAGCATCAGGAATTAAGAGCTTTAGAAGATTCGCTATCCCTTCTATACGTAAGCCTTACCAGAGCGCGTCTCGGATTATTTCTCCTTGATCAGGAAGAGAAAGATAATACTTCTCCAAATAAAGTGACATATCAATCAGTCATTAAAGATATATTTGTCGATAACATTGACCCTCTCGACAATAAGCTGGGCTTTGTAGAAGTTCGGTATCTTGAAGGACAAAGGCCTGTTGATTTGCAATCGGTAGTAAATAAACCCATAAGCCAAAACACTGTGAATCAATCGATAGAGCCAACTGTGCACGAAGTTCAGCCTCCAAAACTATCGGTTAGTAACTTTGATCAAAGTAAGTTTCTACCCCATCAACAAATTTCGTTACACATCAAAAATAAGTTAAAACATAAAAATTTTCTTAGTGAGCTGTCATTACTAAAGAGTTATGAAAATGTATTAAGAGCTATTGATTGGTTAGAGTTTGATAAGCCAATCATTTTAAATGATACTTATAGCGACATCAAAGAATCTGATAAGCCAAAAGTTTTAGATTGGCTTTCTCGTCAGGAAGTACAATTTGTTCTTAATTACAAACAATGTCAGAGCTATTTTTTTAACTCTTTTGAGTCTGATCTAATTTTACAAAAAAATAAACGTTTCCTCATTCAGCAGCCTACATGTTTTTTATCAGGTACGTTTTTACGATTAGTTACTGGAACGATGAGTGACGATAGTAAAGCCGTACTTCTAATCACATTTGATAATGACGAAAGTAATCTTACCAAATACAGACAGGCACTCAGTATAATAAGTGGGATTGATGACCAACATATCTTTAGCTATTCGCTTCCATGGTAGTAAATCGTTAATCAGTTAGTATAAAAAGGATACATTTTTAATAAAGTTAAACAGCGTATTTTAAACTTTGGTTTATATCGATTAATTAAATTAAGGTCTGTCCTACTAGTAAACTGCTTTGATTAATTATCTAATCACTTAACAAATTAGTAATGGCTAGGGAGAATAAAGCCGACCGACTATAATATATATATAGTATAACAAAGTCAGTGTTTGATTTATCAAAAATTAGCATTATAAAATTTTATGACAACAAACGAGCTGTCATCTAAACTTCTCTCTATTATTGTGCCTTGCTACAATGAGTCTGAAGTTATTGATCAAACAGTCAATCGTCTTAAGGCAATTTTCGCCAACCAAAAGGATATCGCGGCTGAACTTATTTTTATCGATGACGGAAGTAAAGATCAAACTCAGCAGATTTTAAGAAAGTATGCAGATGAAGATAAAAGAATTAAGCTTATCTGCTTTTCAAGAAATTTTGGTCATCAAATGGCTGTTACCGCTGGTATAGATGCGGCTGCAGGGGATGCAGTAGTCTTAATTGATGCTGATTTACAAGACCCACCGGAAGTGATTCATGAAATGATTGAAAAGTGGCGAGAGGGCTATGATGTTATTTACGGAACCCGTACAGAGCGTTTAGGCGAATCCGTATTAAAAATTGCTACTGCTCGAGGATTCTACAGACTATTAAATAAACTATCTGACGTACCAATTCCTTTGGACACTGGCGATTTTCGACTGATGAGTAGAGCGGTAGTTGATACATTAAAAGCCATGCCTGAACGTGACCGCTTTATAAGAGGCATGGTAAGTTGGGTAGGATTTCGGCAAACATCTCTACCCTATAAAAGACAAGAGCGCTTTGCTGGATATTCTAAATATCCTCTAGCAAAAATGGTACGGTTTGCCTCAGACGGTATTCTTTCTTTTTCAACAAAACCGTTGCAGATAGCCGTTGGTCTTGGCCTTTTAGCAGCAGCCTTAGCACTGATCGGAATTGTATATGCCCTAATTCTGAGGATTTTTACAAGTATTTGGGTTGAAGGATGGACTGCTTTGATAATTGCAATTCTGTTTATCGGCGGTATCCAACTAGTCTGTATCGGAATTTTAGGCGAGTATATCGGTAGGATATATAACGAAACCAAAAGGCGACCACTCTACGTAGTAAAAGAATACGTTGGCTTTGTTCGAGAAACAGATACGCCTACCTTTTCCCGCAGTCCGATAATTTATAAAGATAATAAATGAAAAAGTTTATCCGTTTCTCTCTAGGAGTAAGCATAGCTAGTTTTTTTATTTGGCTTTGCCTGAAAAATATTGATTTTAACCTTCTGCTTACTATCTGTAGTGAGGCAAATATTAGCCTTATAGCATGTGCTACAGTTTTATTTTTTGTGGGCTATTCCTGTAGAATTGAACGTTGGCGACTAATGCTCGTTCGAGACAACACAAATCTTAAATGGTCTGAATGTATTCTTCCTTTTATTACAAGTATAGCAACCAATAATGTTGTACCTTTTCGAGCTGGAGACCTTTTACGAGCCTTTGGTTTTAATGACAAACTCGGCGTAAGTGCTGCTACATCAATTACTTCCTTACTTGTAGAACGGTTACTTGATCTACTGATGGTGATGATGTTTTTAGCTATAGCATTAGCTTCTTTTGACTTAGAGTCGACCAGTATTGTTGGGGTAGGAAGAAACTTTCTTGTTGCTTGCGTCATTTTAATTTTAGCACTCTTACTTTTTCCTAATCTCATTAAACCAATCACGTTCAAAATTAATTCTATTTTGTGCCGTATGCTACCGCGTATAGGATTACTGATTTCTAAAGAACTATCAAAGATCTTTTTAGCTCTAGAACATACGTCAAACAAAAATACTATGATTAAGTTAATCGTATGGTCATTTTTATCATGGCTTTTAGAAGGATTAGTATTTTGGTTTGTTGCTTTTTCTATTCCAACTATTTCAAATGACTTAGGTGCTTGGATTGCACTACCGCTAGGAACCTTAGCAACAATCCTACCGAGCACACCAGGATATGTTGGGACTTTTGATTATTTCACTGCACATGCTATGACCTCTGTGGGAAATTCGCTTCCAAGTTCGACAGTCTATGCATTCATGGTTCATACAGTGCTTTGGCTTCCCCCAACTATCTTTGGTGGGCTGCTCTACCTTTGCACCAAAATATTTCGAGTTGGCTCACCCTCTAGTACTAAATTGAGTTCATAATGGGGTAGCTCGGCGTATCTCATTTGAATAGAGTTCACTAGAATGAAAACTTATTTTAGATAAAAGGGTATAAATAAGACTCTAACCTATCTGGGAAAAACTTGACCGAAAAAACTTATAAAAAAGCCAAAAAAATAGGGCTCAAATGATCGGGTAAGTAATAGGCTCTCTGCAAAACTCAGAGCTTAAATCGAAAAACAGAAACTAGAAAAACAGAAACTAAAAAGTCAGAGACTAGATCGAAACGCTTTCAAAAAGGCAGCAATAGACAAACAATTGACCCCAGTTTCTAAATGATTTTCGTGTGCAACTAATTATTTAAAATTTTTATAATCTTTTAGTCTAAGAATTATGAAGTTGCAAAAATAAATATAGTAACTAATACTTTACTGTTAGCAAACCAAGTTAAAGTAGCCGTACGCTATATATCCCTAATATATATCTTTATATTTACCTTTGAATTGCATACTCTTTATTTTTCAAAAAATAATTCTAAAGCAGCTTAATACTAATATAACAAAAGTAACAACTATTTAAAAATGCTCCATTACAGAGTAAACATTAAGTTCTATATTCAGGGGTGATGTTAATTAATGAGAGACAACTTCGTAGGATATTACAAACAAACCGCTACAGCTATAACTCTTTAACCCACTATTTGCTTTGGCACTAAAACATGGGGTAACTCCTTTTGATGATTTTGATTAGTGATAAAGAGAGTAACAAATAGACTTTTTAAAACGAAGAAAGATGCCACAGATGGGAGATGATAAGTCGCATATTACACAAAACTCAAATTCAGCAGAAGTATCGGAATGTATACTGAACGCTCAAAAAGCTACTGAAATCTTTTCACGTGCCTTTGAATCACTTACCAAAGACCCGAGTAAAAATTACAAGAACCAAGAAAGTTCAATTCTTGCGCAAGCAAGAAGCAACGTTACAGCAAACTCTTCTCTTGGTGAACTTCTTGATATTTCTAAGGCTAGGCCTCCTCAAGATGATGGGGATGATATAAATGAAATGAAACTTAAACTTCTATATGATGTTTGGCTCGCTATTAGACAACAACTTGTTAAAGAATCTTATGTCATCCAAAATGAAGATAGGAAAGAGCTCTATCATTTCATGTCGCCAAATTTTGGGCTGATAGTTCCTGTAGAATTGGCAGATAAATATCACCACCCTTACGATCTAACGCCTACAAATCTTCTCAAAATGCAGTTTTCCACTGAAACCGACTAATACCACCTACCACTTCTCTCACGACAAGACCGTGCACCATCTATGTTACAGCGACGCACGGTCGCCTGCGGTTGTTCGTTACAGGTCGACAGCGCACTTATGGCACAAAGTAAACTAGTTACAGTAGTGCAGGTGATCAGCCCCCCTTCTTCGCTACGATCAGAGGTGCATTAACAAAATCAGGCGGGAGCTTATCTTGATCTTGGTATCTCACTGCTTTGCTAATAACAAACCATGCTCGTATTGAGCTCTTTATCGTTGCTTAAAATGGAGGCGTCAAATCGGCATATCGTGCGACGCACTCTCAGAGGTAGTCCGCCGCCGCTTATCGTAGATCTGGGTAGTGGTGATTCGTTTATGCCCCAGAAGCTCTTGGACCTTGGTAATATCAACCCCTGCATCAAGGAGAAGCGTTGCGGTGGTAGCCCTGAGCGAATGGGGCGAGTAGATGCACCGCTCAACCTCGATAGGCTTTCCATCTTCCCCCAACACCAGATTCCCAGCCTCATCTTTTACCTGCTCTTTGACCACAGCCCCTGGCAACTGCTTTAGGTAGCAAACGATCTTCCGCCATAGAGTCGAGGTATCTGCCCGCGCTAGAGCTAGCCTACTAGCATCCCTTGGAGCAGCTTGCGCCCGAAAAAGTGGGCCACTAGTAAGCTCAGCCTTGGCAATATGCTGGCGAATCGATTCAGCCGCAGCAAAGTGAATACCGATACGGCGCTGGGTACCCCCTTTTTCGCGAATTTTAAGCGTTGCATCGTGCTCATCATTGTAGAAGTCAGCGACATCAAGGAGCCGTAGGGTGTTAATCCGAATGCCTGTGTAGAGCAAAGTTTTGAGCATTGCTCGATCCTGGTAGTCCAGCACCCCTTCACCTGTTACAAGCCCCATAAGCTGCCTTGCTCGGGTGGCATTAAGGCTTAAGGTTTCTTGAACTGGAGAGCTTGCCAGCCGTCTAATAAACTGCACATGGGCTGGATTAGGCACCGTGATAGGTAGCCGCGCTTCAGCTGCACAGCCAGCCACAAACTGGTAGAAGGACGAAACGGCTGCCAATCTATGGTTAATGGTCTTAGGGGCTTTGTCTTGCTCAAGCATTATCTCGCGCCAGTAGGCTACATCATGAATGGTGCCAGTAAGAAACCGATATGCTTCCTCTGGCCATACCCACCCCATGAACTCGATAAAGGCCATAATCCCACGGCGATACGATCTTTGGGTATGGATGCTCTCTGACCTCTTTACCCACCGCTCAAAAATCTCGCCAATAGACTCATAAAACGACTGCACCCGGTTTTGTTGCGCTCGCTCAGACTCAAACCCCGCCAAAATTGGCGGCATGGCTACCCGTTGGTCATCGTCAGGCAGCAGCACCGTTGTTTTTACTGTTACCTCACTTACATCCCCCATAGGCTCCCTTAACTTTATCTCCCCACACCTTTTGTGCAAGATAAGCTCTTTTATCATGCATTAAGACGAAGATCTATTGACTATTTATTACCCAGTAATTACGCTGTGTAAATGTAATTACTATGTAACTTTATGCCTATGAATGCTCCTTCCCTCCGAGAATCGCCCCAATCTCTAGAATATCAAGCCGCCTACGCCTGCTTCCAAGCCGCTGTCACCCTCAAGCGCGATGGCAGGCTAGTAAATGGTCCCCGCATCAGAGCGCTAGTGGGTCGAGGCTCTCACTCCACCACTAAAAAGTACGCCGATATCTGGAAAGCTCTTGAAGCTGGAGGAAGCCCGGATCTCTCCCCCGATGTCGAAGCCGCCTACGAAGCCGTCAAAGCCGGTAGCGAAGATCCAGCAGCCTTTACTCCCCCACCCCCAGAGGAGCTAAAAGACCTGCTTAACCAGCTCTGGGAGATGACCCAAGAGTGGATAGCCACTGGGTGCCGTAAGACCGAAGAGATGTGCGGTGACGAGTTGGCAGAGATGGAAGACAAGGTCACAGTAGCCAACGCCGCTCGCGACAAGGCAAAAGCAGAACTTGCTAAACACGAGTCAGAGCGCGTCAAACTAGCAACCCAGAACAGTGAGCTAAAGCAGCTTACCTCCAAGCTAACCGGGCAGATGGAAGCCTTAGAAGCTAAGCTCAACGACCTAACCGATAAGAACGCCACACTTGAGCAAACCATCAATGAGCAATCCAACCAGATTGTCCGCTTAACAATGGAGGCACAAATCACCCAAGAGCGCCTCACCGAGAGCAAGCGACGGGAGGGAGAGGCACACGAGAGGGTTAAGACTACGCAGGAGCAACTTGAGAACCTGCGGGAAGCAAAGGAGCAGATTCAGGAGCGAGTCGCCCGGATGGAGGAAACAGAGAAGTCGCTCACCTCCCAGCTTGAGCGGGAGCGCACGCGGGTAGAGGCCTTGGATGGCAAGGTTTATGAGCAGGCCAGAGTTATTGCAGCCCTTACCGGGGAGGCGAAAGCTGCAGAGGAGCGGGCTAAAGCTTCCGAGGAGACGGTATCTTTACTTAGAAAAGAACTGCAACATAATGGAAAGACAAGCTTACCCTACATTAAATGATTCATTGATCTAAAATCGATATACCTCAAAGAATTGCTCACCGAGGCGGTAGATTGAACCGGAATGAGTCCCAACTGTAGTAACTCCAGCATTTCAAGTAGCTTTTCGCTATCGACAAGCTCGATCAGTGATACTCCAGCCCGTATACGACTTCTTTTCTTGCGTCGGTGGTTAATCCGTATTTAACTACACTAAGCTGTCTAAAAAGACTTGCGAGTACATAGACACTAACTCGTTTTTAACTTAAACGAGCACAAAAAAATTTTTTTACTACTATATATACATTTTTTTTGTATCTTTTGTTGATTACCTAAACTGCTGCTGGTAGTTTTTTAAAAAAATGTTTTGTAATTTAGCTTAAACTTGAGAAATGCAGATATGCCAAGCACCAACACTAGCCCATCACAGAAATCAGACCCACAACAAGGAGCCCAGATTACTGCAGACACTTTAAGTGGTTTAAAAGATAAACTGAAGGAGTTGGTTAAGGTTGGGTTCATAATTGAGATGAATGAGTATCAGGAAACGCACTATGTACCCCCATTTTCAATACAGAAATTTACCACTCCAGAAAAATTAGAAATAAATGTTAAAGATGAGCAATGGCCAAGGACGTTTAATTTACAGGTAATTAAGAATGAGATTAAGATGGACTCCCAGTCTTGCACACTATATGAAAGAGTCAGCGCACAACCTCAATCCAGTAACTAGTAAAAAAAATTTAAGATCATTGTAAATTTAACCGCACCCTTTTTTTTAAAAAATCACAAAAATTTATCAGTTTAAATCGTTCTAGCTGATTAATTGCCTATCTTCTTGTTAAGTCTATTAAACAATTTAGCTAAATCTTGTAGTGCTTCAGGGGTTTTTAATCATTTAGACCCCTTAGTTTTGGTTTTTTTAATTAAACTCAATATCTTCTGCTTTAATGTACTGCTGCCCTCTAGGGTCATTTTCGCCTCGTCCACACGGGTAACGGCGCCGAATCGGGTTTTTGTCTCTCCCGCCGTCAAGATGCCAAATTGTTGTACTTGGAGGAGTTTCTAAAATGGCAAATTGAATAAATGGCCCAAATTCTCCTTTTCCATCTCTGGCACAAAGCTCTATTATATTATAACTCCGAGGGTTTATTTTCCTTCTGGGATTATACTGGTCTTCTGTAAAAATTCTAACCTGACCTGAGTTAGCATTATCGTACCAAATATATATGTTATTGTGTGCAGTTTCTGGCTGCCGGTTAGAAAGCCCATAAAGACTAAAATTTTGATAAGTTATGACTGTATCACCCACCCTTAGGTAGGCCGCTGTAAAACAATCTGGCAGTCTTTGTATCGGTGACTGTTGGTTACCTTTTGGTTTTTCTAATGGAAGGTCATGAGCAGATAGATGGAGATGCATTATTATTAGATGGAGTATTAGCTCTATTAAAAAAATTCAACACAAATTTCCTTATTAACTAAAGACAAAGTCTAATTTCATTTATTAAAAATAAGTAGAGAGAAGCGACATAAATAGACGAGTAAACAAAACTATTAAATCCGCAGCAGTTGCCCATCCTTAACAATGCTCAAGCTGGTGTCTTCTGTCTAAAAGCAGCCCGCCTAGGTTCCTTCTCCTAGGTGGCCTCTCCTAGGTCATAGCAGCTCATCTGCGCTGATCTAAATCTGATCTGAATCTGAGATTAGCACTGGTCATTAGCAGAGTATTTCAGCGCACCAGCGCGAAATGCTACTCGATTCTAAGGTATGAAATGGTTGTTAAGACGAATATCTTTTTTAGCTATAATATCCATTTATAGCCCATCACCTTGCTTTTTTGCCAGACTTTCTAATAGTTCCTTTACACGCTTTGGATGCCTTACACCACCAATTTTTATGTAGCCCAAATCTTTTAAAGTCATTCCAACTTGAACTTCGCCCACATCTACAAGATGCCCCCAATACGACTGCTTTACATTAAGAGCTCTAATTGAGTGGTAAGCAATCTCTTTGCGGTCACTTATAGGGGAAAGTATTCCCGAGTAATGCACAACATGGTTACGCTCGAGCATCAGCTTTTCGTTATAAAGGGAATAGGCGGCTTTTAATACCAAAGCAAGAGGTAGTAACTGAAGTACAGGAAAGTCGTATTCAAAAAGCCTACCTGCAAGATAAAAGGAAAAAAGTGATAGATTGGTACCGGGAAAATAAATAGATATAAACGTAAAAATTACTCCTAGTAACACAGCCAAAGCTAAAAGTGGTCCCTGAGACAATAAATGTGGCCTAATTGCATGCCCTTTTTGTTGTTGCTGGCTTATCTTTTTTCGAAAGCGAGAAACCTGAGCTATTTTTTTTTCAGACGGATCCATACCTTTCTATATTCCTCAACTTTTAGTACCTCTACTTTAGTCAAAAAATTTTTGAGATAAAGTAAAGACTAAGACCGACTAAGCCACCTACTAATGTGCCATTGATTCGAATGTATTGCAGATCCTTAGATAGGTAAGATTCAAGGCGACCCACCAAAGTGGGTGTATCCCACGAATCTATCGTTCGAGCAATTGTGTCAGATATCTCATGGCGATGCTTTCCAATAACCATCTCTCCAATAATCCTCAAGGTACGATTCAGGCGCTCGCAAAATTCTTGATCCTGATTAACTGATAAACTGACCTTTTTTATGAAACGGTCAATTGGTTCAATGAGCCTAGGAGACTCTTTACCTAAATCAGCCACAACAGCAGATACAATTGCATAACCGATAGAACTAATAGACGACAAAAGCCGATCGTTAGTTACAAATGCATGGGTTATCTGAGTAATCATAACTTTTAACTTGGAATCTTGCTGAGCTTGCAAAACAAACTGCCCAACAGATTCACGAAACCGTATGCGCAACTCATGAGAAGGATCTGTTAGAGCGGCTTCAATTGTATCATTAATCTTATTTATAATCGCTTCTACAATTGTTCTATCAATAAAAGAGGGCACAAACCACGGGCTCGCATCACGGATTTTATCTTTAATCCACTTCTGATTGGCGAGTAAATATTCTCTACCTAATTTTGCAATTTCATCGAAAAACACCTCATGATTGCTCGCTTCAGCGATTGTCTCAATTAATGCTCCAAGCAACTTTGGTAGCTCAATATGCCCAAGCTCCTCCAGAATAACTTCACGAAAAAAGACACGATATTCTGGGTCGTGAGCTACATCAACTAAACGTTCCATTACTCGCTGGATGCGGTTAAGAATAAATGTACGATTATCGTCATCTGCCAGCCACCTAGATAATGGGCCTGCTATATCGATACGCTGCTCCGTAAGTATGCGTTCAGATATTAGGTACTGCTCGATAAATTCCCCTAGACTCCGCCCTATTCGTTCCTTGTTTCGGGGGATAACCGCAGTGTGAGGGATTGGAAGACCAAGTGGCTTGCGAAAAAGAGCCGTAACCGCAAACCAATCGGCCAAAGCTCCGACCATAGCGGCTTCACTAAATGAACGAATTATGTCGATTGATGGATAAAATTGCTCCAGAGCACTGCTACAAAAAAATAACAATGCCATACTTAATAAAAGCACAGTTGCAAAAAAACGCATTGTGCGGTCACCATGCTTGGGTTCAGTGTGGGCAAACATAAACACAATTCTTGTTACTGACACTCAAATACGTTCAAACCATCACTACACTTTGTGGATCTATGAAAAATAATTCTAGTGGCAATATTCAAAATATCTTGCCCCCTCCATGGATTTCAGTAATTCTTATTCTTACTGGGCTTACTTGGATCATAGTAAAACTTAGAGAGCTCTGTTTTTTTCTTCTTCTCGCCTATCTTATCAGTTATCTAATCCATCCATCGGTAAGTTGGCTAGAACAAAAAAAAGGTGTTCCACGCTGGATGGGATGTATAGGCGTTGTTGGAGGTGTATGCCTTGTCGCTCTGCTTCTACTTCTTTCAGTTCTTCCCTATATTCTTAATGAGGTAATCAGACTAATTCAGCACTTACCATCATCATTCAGTCAAGCACAGGAGGTGATAACAAACTCGCTAAAGAATATTCCCTTTATCAATCACCTACCTTGGGATCAACTTATAACGGGCAGTAAAATTTCCGAGTTTTTAAAATCGCGACTCATTAATGATGGAACACTTAAAACCGTAACTGCGGCATTAGGGAGTGCTCTTTTGGGAGGTTACTCCTTCGGAATGACAGTAATTAACCTCGCACTACTACCTTTCTTTGTGTTCTACATAACCATTGATTTTATCCCACTTCATAAAAACGCTCTACTTACAATACCCAGTAGATACAGACCCAAAGTCACGCAGATCATAACCAAAATTAATAAAATTATTCGAGAATTTTTAACGGGACAAATAATCGTAGGAGCCATTCTATCAGTACTTTATCTTGTAGGACTACAAATTGTTGGTCTACAACTCTCTGCCGCTATTAGCATCATCTCTGGATTTGGTAACCTAGTGCCGTATCTTGGAGGAATATTAGGTGCCTTTTTAGCAACATTAATCTCAATTTCATCTGTTGGCTCATTAGGCCACGTCCTTGGCGTTTGGACTGTATTTATTGTAGTGCAACTGCTCGAGAGCTTTTTAATTACCCCAAAAATTGTTGGTGACCAGGTAGGAGTGTCCCCCCTTACCGTTTCAATTGCGCTGATAGCAGGAGGAACTTTATTTGGTCTACTGGGAATAATGATAGCAGTTCCGGCTACCGCGGCCTTAAAAATATTGCTCTGGGAACTTTTAGTTTACCTTAAAGCCGATGTAACTCTTGCTACTGATGCAAACAAGAAGTAGTAATCAACTGAGCTAACTCTGATTTGGTTTGCTCGTAAATAACTACTAACTTAGCGATGTCTTCTCGACTGGGCATAACTAAAGGTAGCCTACACTCACCGACATCTTCAGAAACCTCGTTCATAAGAGCCTTGATGGGAACTGGATTTGGGCCAATCTTAAGCAATGCCCTTGCTAGCGGATACATTACGTACATTACCTGAGCGGCAAGCTCAGTATTTCTTGATATCCAAGCGTTATACAAGGTGACCATTCCCTCCGGCAAAACATTCGCTAAAACTGAGACTACTCCGCACCCACCTACGCTGAGTATTGGAAGAGTAAGCGAATCGTCGCCGGAAAGAATTGCTAACTTTCTTCCGCTTTTGCTGAGTAAAGCGGCAACTTCAGTGATCTCGTCAAGGTCACCGTTAGATGCCTTAAGCCCAATTACATTGCTACATTCTTGCGCAATCTTTGTAAGAGTTGCGGGCGAAATATTTATACCAGAGCGTCCTGGTATATTGTATACAACTAAAGGAACACCAATTTCATTAAGGGCACTAAAGTGCGCTATCAAACCTTGAGGCGAGGGCTTGTTGTAATAGGGGCACACAATTAGACATGCATCAACTCCGGCAAGTGCGGCTTGAGCAGTTAGTCGCACTGCCTCAGCTGTCGAATTTGACCCAGTACCCGCAATAGTTGTCATACCAAACGACTTCGCAGTACGAGCCACTAATTCTACAATCGCCTCATGCTCCTCGTGGCTAACGGTAGGCGATTCTCCAGTGGTGCCACATGGTACAACTCCGTTAACACCAGCTTGAGCCTGAGCCTTGATGAGCTCTTTAATGCGGTCATAGTTAACCTCACCTTGCCGATTTTTAAATGGTGTGACTAAGGCAGTAGTAACGCCAGACAAATTAAGAGTATCCTGGTGGCCAACTTTTTTACTTGTATCGGTATTTTTAGAAGTCATTTATTTACTGTGCTAGACAAAATTAACTAATCCCACATTAATTACGAATCCTAGTTTAAATATTGCGGGATTTAATATTCGTAACTCTTTAAGCTTATGATTAACACCGTTAACTATTTAACATACTTTATTACCAGAGCTGAACAGCTACCGCGATGCTAAAACGGACAATAACAAAACGGACAACGCCACAATGAGCAACGCCACAATCGAAACGATGGCTGAACTAAAAAAATCCCAAAGAAATAGCTCAATAAACGAAAAGGGTACACTACGAAAAAAAACAAGTCATCAAAAAATCTGTAAAGCCGTTTTTAAAATTACCACTTTTCCCGTAGTTTCTCCCTGTCAAACCACTTAATAGATCTAGTTACATGAATTTCCTTGACGGAATCTTTTCATTTCATATTGCCCTATATAATGCCCAGCAAAATTCGGAAGCTATTATTCGGCTCAAAGCGCCACGACACGAGCAAGAACCGGTGCTATTTTTTTACGCAAAAATTATAGCTTTTATTCACTCTTATCACGAAAAACTTCAATTTCAGTCAAATATCCGGTCAAGTGAAGAAATAGTAGCATCCACTCCCGAGGACTACTCTGGCCTAATGCCACAAAAATTATTTATTGGCGCTCCCTCTACACGAGCCTTAAAAGCGTTCGCAAGGCAAGGAAAAGAATTAGGTTCAAATGCAATGAGAGGATATTGTTTTGAATCAGTACAAGTTGAGGCCATCTGCACCGCTCTAAAAGGTAGTGGCAGTAATTGGATTGAACCAGTAACCTTTTTTCGAATAGATCACAGATTTTTACACCAATTAAGTGAACTTGAGACAGGTAAGCAGCGCTGGGAAGTGACTATAGTAGAAAATAATCACCTGTACCTATCAACTAACCACCGACAACTGGAAACTGATATTGCCGCAATCGATATTTGGGCTACTTTTCAGCACCTAATTGCCAATAAGACATAAAACCTTGGTACACCCTAGAATTATTTAACAGTGTTTTCAGCTATATAACTCGCTTTTAATTCTACGATGTACCAAAATTTAACGAACGTTTTAATATTCCGGTTCTACAAAACGAACACCAAAAGTTTTAGCCAAGATAGTTAAGTACGGTGGCGAGATATACCAGGACGTTGCTAGCTACACAGAAACTATCATTAAGAGAGACCAGAACCTCTTAGCGTTAAAGTAACTTTGGTTGATGAGAGCCCGATACAGCTGCCAGAGACATCACGGCACTGCATGCCAACTCAAGGGCTAGAAGGTCACGGCTGCCTAATTTTATTCGGCGACGCTCCTCTTCTGTTCTACCGGTCACAATCCTTAACCAAGATGTTTCATTAGCGGATGGTTTTTGACCTTTCACCGTCTTATCTCGATATAATTTTATTAAAATGTCTGGAGTGTTATTCTCGTCACTACCCTGAAGAATAATATTTTCGTCAAGAGACTCAAACTCGTAGAGAAACGCCCGAGTAGTAGCCCATAAGCCTCCGACTGCATCAAGAGGAAGTAAAATATCAGCAGCTCCAGCTGTAGACGGAGCTTGAATACCCTCAACTATGGGAATGTAAAGCAGTCTAAGACCATTGGCCTGAGGAACAAGTTGCAAACGCCCAAAAGATTTGTTGATAAAAAATGTGATGCCACCGAAATACATACGCACTCGCTCCCTTCAAAAAAAACACCTTAACGCTGTAACCTCTGTTCATGCCGAGTTAACCAAAAACCCTAGCGCGTGTCTTAGCAGCGTGCTCCCAAACTAAATTAGTCACTAATACTCAGTTATTACTGAGGAGTTAGAACATGCGTCATTTATTTTTAGTTATTTTATATTGCGGTGATACCAATCAGCTTTAGCCTGAGACTATATATTTTTTGCCTCATAAAAATATATACCTTGACTAGATAAGTGAAGAGGCCGAAAAAAAAGTTTAAGCTATTTATTACAGACAACAGATATTTATTACAGACACTAGATATGATTGTGCCTGAGGCTTATTAGCGTAGGCTCTCTTGTTAAGTTAGCGCAAAAAGCATTACCCGTAGCCAAAAATGGCAGGAGCAACTCAGTATGAAAGGCCTTCTTTATTCAAACTCTCGCAAATCAACAAAGAGCTTAGTATTGAGTAAGACGATGATACTACTGTCTATCATCATAAATTCACTATTTTGCGGATTAACGTTGGCAGATGGGACCTCTAGTTTTGGTACTTCAGAAACTAACTCAAATGACCCTTCGGCTCCAGACGAGTATTTTGATAACACCAAAAAAGAAGTATCGGCCTCAGATTCCCAAGAACCCAAAACATCATCTCCTATCGCAGATAGTGGCTCCTCAAATACTGAAAATCAATTAGGTGACTCAGAAATAAAAGATGCTGCGACGGTAAAAAGTTCAGTTGCAGTCCAAGAATCAGATACTGCCCAACAAAATTTACCCACATCGGAAAAGAAAAATTCTCCCAACGCGCAGAAAGGTGCCAGAGCCTCGGTCTCTATAGCTACAGCCTCTAGCGAACAAATGGCCGCAGCTATTGGTCATTATGCCCGAGCTCGCTCGCTCCTAATAGCTGCAGTAAGAGAGTTCGATAAAGGAATGTCCAAGGCTGATGCTTCGCCCCTTCTTGACACTTATGTGTGGAGGGAGTCAATGATAAGTCACGCCGCTGAACTAGAGAGAATACTCAGTCCAAAACCACGAGAATCAAAAACTGGAGTTCAATTTGAACCAGATCCTAGGCTTTTAGGTGAAGCAACAAAGTAACTTAGGTCGATAGAAAAAAGTACCGACAAAGCCTAAAGAAATTTAGGAATGGAGGGATAAATACCTAAACGGTGGTTTGTTGATGGTGGTGCTTTTCATGGTGGTGCTTTTCATGGGTAAATTTTATGGATAGTGGTGAAGAAATTCCCGGATTAGGAGATTCTTGGACATTTTTAGGTGCAAAGCCTTTTGAGTGGCTATCTGGCCTCCCTACTTTTTTAATAGTTTCTGAGTTCTTTTTTAAAGGCTCTGCCGCTAAAAATATGCCTATCCTACTTATTTGTATGATAGGAACTACAATTACCCTTGCAACTCTCAGACAACGGTTCCCAGATGAGGAGCGAGGTCTCCTAAATTTACTAGCTGTTAAGTGCGGTTTTCCGCCTCCAAACATCCCTATTCCTGCTGAGTTACAGCCTATTTGGAGCGGCGCACCAATAAGAGAGTTGCCGGCGGAACGCGAGTTTGTGCAACTCGGATTAGACAAGGTGTTTGATACAACCCCGTGGGATGAAAGTGACCCGAATCACAACACTAAAAATGCGTAAATATTTAAGTTTATCTGTCTAAAAAGTTACTCAAGTCGTTAAGGTCGTCAACCGTAGCATTAAGTAGAGAGAAGACGAACAAACGAAAGAAAAACTTTAAAACCAGTGATATAAATAAACTGGTAAGTAGCAAGAATTTGAACCAAAAGAGAAAGTAAAAAATGGCAAAAAGGCCAAAAGAAGCAGTCTCACAGCTACTAGAGGCAAGTAAGGTCTCAAGCCTTGGTGAGACAAGTGATACGCTTAGAGTGTGGGATCAGTATCGTGATGAAGCTCTGCTCTGGAGATCTGTCGCACTTTTTCAGGCTCCGGCTTCACTACTTCTCATAATTTTCTGCTTTTATCTTTGGAGTAGCCGACACACTACGCTTCATGTCCCAGCTAAACCAGCACCCGGCATTTATTCTGCGGAAGAAATCCCTGATATAGTTTTTATTGATACCGCTACCGAATTTGTCAACCTCATCGCATCTTATCAACCAATAATTGCTCGAAGACAATTTGAATCAGCTCGCGAGTTACTCGCTGAACCAATGCTCACAAGTTTTAGTCGGGAAATGCTTGAAACAGAATTAAGTGCTATCGAAACTACCAAAAGAACCCAGCTATTCTTTACAGACCCGACTAAAACAACAGTAAAACGAGACCGAGATCAAGTGACAGTAAATTTTGTAGGTGAAAGATTAAAAATAGTAGCTGGACGTGAGTTACCATCTGTAACTTCAGAATATAGTATTATCCTGTCATCTATTCCTCACAACAAACTTAACCCCTACGGTATAGCTATCGTGGGAGCAAATTTTAAAGATATAGTGCGATAATTTAGGAGCAATATTTTAACTAATGAATACTCTGAGTCGGTCATCTTTCTTCGCTCGTATCAAACTAGCTCTTTGTTTTGTTGTTATCTGGGCGTTTGTTTTAGTCAGTGTGGGCTTACCGGAAATAGCTAGCGCCAGAACTCTCGAATACGATCAAAGCGAAGTAGCTGTATACGTAAATCCTGGAGAACCTACCCAAATTAGGTTCCCCGGCACCATATCTGGAGGATTTAAAAAGAAAAAATCTTCTATCGCTTTAGACCGAAAACAATCAGATTTAATCGTTTTTGCCAACGAGGCAATAGCTTCTGAAGGAGAAGCCATTATAGTAAGACTAAATGATGGTCGATCGTACTCTTTACGCATTCAACGGGCTGGAGAAAATACTCCACCGCGTGACGATGTAGTACAAATCGATGATCTTAGGTCACCTGTAACACCTCTAGGAGAGGAGGAAGAAGAACCTCCTTTTAAAGAGCGAGACTTTCAATATGCTCCTCCAACACAAATTAGTGGCCTAATGCGTGAACTAGTCCTTCACGCTGAATTTGCTAAATCTAATATTCCGGGCTACCGAGTCAGTGAAAGATACAAGGGTGAAACAATTTTGAATGATGGAACATTGCTCGCTACTATTGAAAAAATATTTATAGGCCGAGCACTTTGGGGGTATGTACTTACAGTTGAAAATCAACTCGATGTCGCTCAAAAGCTTAATCCAGCCACATTTAGAATAGATGGAACTCGGGCAATATCTGCAAATTATTGGGAACTCTCTCCACGACCACTTACTGTAGAACAACAAATAGCAGGTCGGCACAAATCTAAAGTGTACATTGTAACAAGAGCAAAGTGAGTAAGGTAGTAGCAGTAGTAACAACATGAAACAAAAACTCGAAGATTTACGTTTACTCGTTCAAGGCTCGCGCAAGGCTAAATTTGCTGTGTTCATGGGGATATTAATGATCCTCTTTCTTATCTTCGGACCAAAGGGAGCACCTCCTCGAAAAAGGCCGATACCTACAGCTCAGGAAAAAGGTACTGAACCAACCACTCTTTCCGCGACAAAAGAACAGTCGGGAGATCTATTAGTACGATTTCAAACCGACGTAGAACAAATTCAAAAAAGCATTCAACAAACTCAACAAGAAACTATTCAACTGAAAGAAGATTTGAAAGAAAACGAAGAACGTACCGCTCAAATACTCAAAAAAGTAATTGAAAGAATGGCTGATCAAGATAGCACCTCTTCTGGTGGGGCTAATAGCCCAACAGGTGCACCAGTAACAGCTGAAGACCCCTACGCAACAACTGCTCCTGATGACGACGAAGAGGAACAACTTGAAGGTTTTGGTAATGAAGAGCCAGAGGTTCTTCCGCCACCGCCACCACCACAAAAAAAAGTAGCCTTCGTAGGAGCTGGAGACTCAGTAAGAGTTAAACTACTTGCTGGAGTAAATGCCCCAACAGATGGCACCCCATACCCCGTCGTATTTGAATTAAGTGGCGATGTAAACGGCCCTGACGGTTCAACACTACCGTTAGGTGGGGCACGTTTGATTGCTGCGGCTCAAGGGTCTCTGACTGACCAACGAGCATTATTTCGTCTTACATCACTAAACATTCAACTGCCAAGCGGCGAGAGAAAAGTTTATGACGTAGATGGTTGGATTGTCGGAGAGGACGGCGTTCGAGGAATGTCTGGAGTTTTGATTGACCCAATCGGCAAAGCTATAGCTGGAGCCGCAATGACTGGTGCCATCGAAGGTGCCGGTCAAGGCCTGGCACAGTCAAATCAACAGGTATTTCAAAATGGCCAAGGAGGTGTATCCGTAATCACAAATGGGAGCTTGACTGAATTTGCGGCGGGTCGAGCCGCAGCACGAGCATCTCAAGAATGGTCAGGTATAATCCGTCAGAGGTTAAATGCAATGGTTCCAGTAGTACAAGTATTATCAGGTCGTGAAGCAACTGCTGTTTTTTCAAAAAATCTCGCTGTAGAGGGATTAATTGAAGCTCTTGACGACGAAGAGAATGTTTATGCATCACTCGATTAAATTTATAGGCCAAACAAGTATGACTCTCATTATGCGAGCATTTAGGCTTCTCTTACTATCCACAGTTATCTCAGCTTTTGTAGCATGTTCTACTGTTGGCAATGTAATGAACCCTTTTTATGAAGATCCAGCTCCAGAGGCTCTCTTAGGTAATCGTAACGACCACGCTTTAAACGGTGAGCAGTCAAAGGGCAGTACCGCTAGAGCAGCTCTTGAACAAATGGCATCCTATCAAGCTGCACAACCGCCTGGACCAAATAGACCAGTTATAAATCCTGCTGTAGTGAGACTTATGTGGGTGCCAGACCATGTAAACAGTAATGGAGATCTTGTCCCAGCTCATTTCTATTATCTAAAAGTTAAAAAAGAAGACTGGGCTGTAAGAGATGCTTTTGAACTAGAATCACAACTGGGATCTCGCTCTGGTGATGCGAGCTCAGTACCTTATGTCCCAGTTAAATAAGTAGGAGAACATCAAAGAATTGAGCAATCACTTAAAAGCTATCATAATAAAAGATGAAACTTGTAATGCCTCTCTTAATATTTTCGGGTAATTATGCTGGAAATCATAAAGGCTACATTACTAGGCTCTATCAGCAATATACGTGTGCTATAGTAGCTATTGCTACTATAGCTTTATCGATATTAGTCGGATGTTCAAAGTCATCACGCCCAGCTTTAGAAGTAAATTCTAATTTACAGAGTAAAGTTAAAGAAAGAGTCTATTTTTTTCCTACCCGACAGCTTCCGCCTCCTCCAGTTTATGGAAGACTAATGTCAGTGCGGCCACCAGAGCCCCTCCCCGCAAAGCAATATTCGGGTAATACTGGCCCACAACTTAACCCTATAATACATCTAGAAATAGAGGATGCTACGATTTATGAAATAACAAAAGTTCTCGCTGAATCTCACCGATATTCATTTTATTGTTCCTCGTTAGTTGGTCAGAATAAAATTAGCTTAAACAGGATGGGAACTATCGACGAACTTGCTAAATATATAGAAGATGTGGCTCCTGTTAGAGTTATAGTTGATCACAATTTAAGGGAAGTAAGAGTTTTAAGAAAAAAGAAAAGCGGCAATCGTAGCCCAAAACTACCTTGAACTAATTACCATAATGAGTATCTCTCGCATAACCCGTGAACGACTGTATAAGGACGAAACGCTTTTTAATCAGCTTCTTCCATTCGCTCATTACGATGATGAAACAGACCTCTTTATTCATGCAGATGCTTCTTTGTGGTCTTTATGGGAACTTCAGCCTCTCAAACTACTTTCCGTCTCCGATACGGGTGCATTTCGTGATAGCGACCAGATACAAGAGCTGCTTGACTCACTCGATCATACTATTAGCGTTCAGGTATCTTGGATTACAACATTTGATGTAGATGATCTCTTAAAATCTTGCATCAACTCATACCCTACTGAAGGCCCTGCTGGTTGGATGGCAAAGCGTTGGGTGCGATCACTTAAGCGAAGTGCTAAATCAGCCCAGATACATAGAAGACCCCGACAAATGAGACTAATAATGGGGTTTAGATATGATCCACCTTGGCGAGCCCGAACAATCTCAGAGCAATTCCAAAGAGCTATTCGTCTGCTATTAAGTGGCAATGTAGGAGTGAGTAAGGACGCAAGGAAACGAGAGTTTTTATCGTATGCGAATGATTTTCGTGGACAAGTCGACGGTAAAGCAGCAAAGTTAGCAGATTTAGGCTTTGCTCCTCGACGACTGAACGGCCAAGACGCAATAAACATTTTGTACCCATTACTCAACAGAAGAAGCGTAAAATCAGGTAAATTTCGAAGAGGCACATCAACTGCTGTGCCAGTTCCGCAATTTGATACTCGAGATATTTTGTCTAATCAATTATCTGAAACACCTCTTTTCCATCCGGCAGATGGCCTAATCCACAAAGATGGTCGGGTTTATCGATCGGTATCAATGGTAAAAGCTCCAAGAGCCATGTTACCGCTCATGGTAGCTCCGCTTCAATCCATGCCATATGAACACATTCTGACAGTCACCCTTTCAAAAGACGAAAAAGCCGCTCAGTTACGACGTCTTGACAGACTTGATGCTACGCTTGGATACCGTGAGTTTACGGCTCGTGGTCGAGGTAATCAAAAAATACAACATCAGATTCAAGCCGTGAGAGCGGCTCGTGATGAGCTATACAATTCGCGCAGCCAATTAGTGCGCGTAGGAGTGCATCAAACCTTTATATGCGAAACAGACGATGAAGCGGTGCGCGCAACATCGGAAGCTATTGCTACATTTCCGCAAATGAATGGTGCTCGAGCCATGGTGCATGAGATATCAGATCTCGGAGTATTTCTTACCAGCTTACCTGGATGTTACGACCCATCTACAGATGGACCTGGATGGACCAATATGATGCGCTCATCTCGTGCTGCGAGATTATTCCCATTCTATGGTAATTGGCGAGGAAGTAGGGGCTCTCAAATTTTACTTCCAAGCCTCTGGAACCGTGAATTGATAGGATTTGATCTATTTGATTCAAACGTAGCCCCCAACGTCCTTATCAGCGGGGTATCAGGAGCAGGCAAGAGTTACCTTTTATGCTTTTTAATTATTAATTTAAACCGAGGTCATTACGCCGTAAACGCAAACGGAGCCATAGATTCTCGAATGCCTATCACATTTATTTTTGACAAAGGCATGAGCGGGCAACCCTGCGGATTTGAAAAAGTTGCCCATTTATTTGGTGGTCGGGTTTATGAAGCTTCACCGTCAAAAGCTCCTTCAATGAATTTCTTAGCTCGCTTAGGTACCATATCGATAGACGGAGCGAACGAGGATTACAAGGATCTAATAGATATGTGTGCCGATATCATCTCTGATATGGCTACAGACCAAGGTAAATCTTTAGACCGATTAGAGAGAGTCGCAATTATTGAAGCTTTAGTTGAAGCTCATCGACTTTATCGTAACGGCCCAATGAGGCGAGAATTTATCTTAAGTGATGTTGTTTCAGTACTTCGAGCTCCTAAGCGCGTTGATGAAAATGACGAAAATGCCTTAAGAAGACAACGACTCGCTATGCTCACGAGCGACTATCATGGAGATGGAACATTTGCTCGTTTTTTTGATCGACCAGGTGCTTTAACCTTGCGAGAAAGATTTATAGTATTTGACCTAAAGGCTCTAAATCGCAATCCCGATCTTCAGAGAGTATTTCTCAAGATTGCTATGCTTTGGGCAGACACAGTAATGAACGACCCCAAAGAACTGGATGCTCGAAAAATTCTAATCTTTGATGAAGCTCATGACCTTATCGGTAAGACTGCATCAGGTACTATCGAAACTGCATTTCGTCTTTATAGAAAAAGAAAAGGTATTGTTATTGCCGCGTCACAATCTGGCGAAGACTTTTATGTTGGGCAGGGCGGACAAGCCATCGTGCAAAATAGTGCGCATAAAATATTCTTACGCCAAGATCCAAGTAAGTTTCATTTTACGGCGCAAGCTTTTAATTTATCGCAACAGCAGTCTGGAGTTATACTCCGTCTCAAAACTATAAAAGGTGTTGAGAGCCAATTTTATCTCTTATCAGATATAGGAGAAGGAGCTTTATCACTTCCACTCGAACCAGCATTTTATTGGGTAAGCACTAATAATGGCGATGACAACAAAATTTTTGCTGATGTACTCCGCCAGACCAACAATAATTTTTGGGCTGCCCTTGAGCAAGTAGTAAGAATCGCTCCGTATGGGGCCGGGTCGGTTCGTGGCAGATTTAACGTTAAAACGGATCCAACAGAAACAGACTTCGCAAATAACAATGAAATATCACAAGTTCGGGAATAATATACCCTTTAGATTAATTTAGAGGTACAGATGAGTTTAAATAAGAAAGTCACAAAAAACTACACTTTGATTCGAACCTTCCTGGTCATAGCATGCGCTGTTTCTGTGACTTCTTGCTCCAGAAAACATACCCGATCAAATATTTCTGTTGATCCCTCTAATACTCTAATCGATAGTAGCACTGGCTTAAGACCTACTGAAGACTACCTGCAACAAGAGGGAACGATGGAGTTCGTTTGGGAGGAACCGATGGTTGATGTAATTGATGTGCCACCAGGTTATGACCCTGAAGGTCATTATTATCGTCCAGCTCATCGGGCTCTAAGGGAAGTTCAACAAGGTCAATATCGCTATTTAAGAGGCGATGAAACTCAATAAAACTTAGCCTGACGTAGTTAATCTAAAATTGAGATTTTACCAATGCTTGATCGTCGTATACTACTCGCACCTTTTACAAACACCACTAATCTGCTCACGATTCTGATAGTTACCTCAATATTTGCCGCTTTTCGTATAGCTGGTGGCGGACTTTTTGGCACCACAAGCAATAACGAAGATCAGGCTATAACTAGCAATACAACTACATCCTCCTCAAAAGATTTTAATAATGAACTAACTTCTACTGTCAAAAAAATTCCCTCTCCACTAAACGATGTGTTAACAGATATTGATAAATCAGATAGTGAAAATAGTGAAAACGGTAATGCTAAAAAGGATCCTCGAGCCGAGAAACCGAGTAAGAAGCAAGGGGGGCTAGACGAAATAGAACGAGCGATCGGCTTACGTTAATGGTTTAGCCAAAAAAATGTCTTAAGATAAGTCTGCTCAGCTTTTATATCACTAAGTCATGGCTCTAAAATATGGCATCAGAAGTATCCATACCTAAGACGTGGAGGTCAGAGTTTTTCTTACTTGCCAGTTATATTATATTAACTGTTAGTGCGGTTTTCCTGAGCCGATTGCTACCGTGGACGGTACTACAAGGGTACCTATTTACCATCAATGGAGTGGATTTTTTTCTTAAACTCCCAGTTCTTTTGCTGTTTCCGATTGGTTTAATTTTAACAGCTATTTACAGAATTTATAATGTTCAATACTTACTCAGTAAAACTGGGGTTGAGTATTTTGGTGGACTGTTGTGGGTTAATAAAACAATGTTTAAAGTTAGGTACGAAGATATCGTAGGAATTGAAACAAAGCAGACACTTCTCGAGCGAATGTTAAATGTTGGCGATATTCTAATTGGAACTGCTGCTACAGGGGGAGTTGAAATTCAACTTGAGGGGATTAGCTCACCCTTTACAGTTCAACAAGTGATTCAAGATGAGCGTAGTCGCAGATTAGAAAGAGGTGGAGTTGAAACAGACAGAACAAAAATCGACTAAGGTTAATTATCAAATTTAGACTAAGGTTTGGCTGTTTGGATATCAATTATGATATCCAAATGCTGAGAGTCTCAGTAAGAGCTTTTTAGAAGCCTTTGAGTAGGTGAGTTGGTGTGAAGTGTTCGTACTTTTTTTCTCATGAATTTTACTGCCTCGCTTCTCAGTATCGAGTGGTAAAGATAATCATCTTCTATTTAGTAGTAATTTTACTTAATCCTACGGTAGTAATTGCTAAAGACTCCGCTAACCATAACGAAGTAAGAGCCTCTTTATCTGAACGAGAGGAAAAATTACAGAAAGCAAAAGAAGATTTAGCTCGACTTGAAGCATCACTTATAGTCAAACAAAACGATGCTTCCTCCTCACAGCCAGAAAATATCTCGAATCTTGCTAAGTTTAGTGCCAGCAATTCAATATTAGCTCTCACTAAAAGTGATGAAGTTGATGTGAAAAGTACTAGAAACGCAGATAAAAAAATTGCAGACCAACAAGAAACAAAATCTACATCCTCTGAAATTTCTGTTCCGGTTCCGGTGATTACAGACAATCCGCAAAATAATCTCGCTGATGTAGCGGAGATAGCCCAACTAAAAGAACGATTAGTGGGACTAGAAAACAAACAAAAAAACCTCACTGACGAGCTAAAAAAGGCACATTCAGATCTGTTGATCGCTGAAACTGAAGTGGAGCGTCTATCAGCTCTACTTAATCAAAAAAATGAACTCGTCCTTAGCCGTGTAGATAAGAAGAATCGCTACAATGACAGTAAAGTTCATAACAAAAGTGGTAAAGTTGAGGACAAGCTGTTTAGTACAAATCTAAAGCGGTCAGAGTTTTCGAAATTAAATAACTCTATAGCAAACCAGCCAGTTGCTGAACAGGTTGACGCTCCAGGAGAAATGCCCATTGCTACAGTTATTGTCACTAAAGCTCATTTAAGAACTGGCCCAGGGAAAGACCATTCTCCCCTTCTCTCTGTATCTGAAGGGACAAGGCTTGCTGTGGAAACCCGTGAAGGAGAGTGGTACCGAGTGATCACACCCACGGGAGCGAGAGCATGGGTAGCAGGAGAGGTTATAAAGTTTGGCAATAAGGCTTCTATCGCCGCTGTCAGAGAGCCGTCTATAAAGCCACCATCGCTAGATGATGATGATGCTGATGCCGACAAACGAGCCTTTCAACATCTTCGAAATCATGCTCAAAGTAAAGTCGTTTCATCAGAATAAGAGTATGTTTAAGCTGATCCATGATTTCAGCTCGAGTCTTATCATAATATCAGTCGCATTTTGTGCATCACCAATTTATGCAGAGATACCGTTTACTCAATTTGTTTATCCTGTTATGGCGCCGCGCAAATCAGGTGATTTTGGAAAGAGAAAACATCCGATAATACTCGCGGTTAGACATCATAATGGTATAGACCTCGCCGCCCCCACTGGAGCTCCAATAAGGGCAGTAGCTGAGGGAGTGGTTGTTTTTGCTGACCCGTATGCAAAATATGGGAACCTGATAGTCATTGATCACGGCTCAAAGATAACGACTCACTACGGTCATTGCCATACAATTAAAGTCGAGCCCGGCGCTAAAGTCTCTGCTGGGCAAATAATTGGTACTATTGGATCCACTGGTGGGTCAACGGGTTCTCATCTTCACTTTGAAGTAAGAGTAAGTGGATTTCCTAAACACCCTGAAAAGTATCTTCCAGGCCTTACGATAGAAGGGGCTGGATAAAATAACTCAATAACTATCTTACCTATTTATATCAATCAAAAAAGTTTTTTGGAAACATATCGACTACCCTCGTCGATTAAAGGATAGAATAGCGATGAACGAAAGAAAAAAGTATTTAAAGCAGAGTATTTAACCTGAAATTTTTAACTATAAGCGGCTCAAGGAGATGTTGTTTATGAAGCTATCTTGGTTAAACGTCGCTTTTAATCTATCTAAATTTAATCTAAAAAATAGCCTACCTTTTATTGGGATACAAAAAGATAATTTACGATTACAATTTATTCTTACTTTAATTGGAATTACTCTACTAGCCTTGGGGCTTAACCATGAGGCTAGCGCGTACACGCCGGTAGCTAGGTACAATGACGACCGTATAGCAGAATCCGTTGACATTATCCTTACCTATATCAATGGAACTTTCGGTGCCTTAGTTATGGTTTCAGCAGGTATTGCAGCTATACTCAGCTCAGCATTTGGTCAGTACCGAGCAGCACTCGGATTACTTGTAGTAGCTGTGGGCTCTTTTATTTTAAGATCCCTAATTAGTACTTGGTTTAACGATGAGAACTTACAATCTCCCTAGATTAAATAATAGGCAAAAATATATGAAGGAAATAACTATGATATATAAGGACTATAAATCAAAATATAGTACCATCTGCCAGCAAATATATTTGTTCAAAGAACAGCTCAAGAAATCTATATTAAATGCCTGTGCTAAAAACGTTCAAATTTATTTACTTTTACTCGGTTTAGTTCTTATCACTGCAGGCCTTATAAACGGCGCAGAGGCTTACACCCCTCAGGCACGCTACAATGACGACCGGATAGCAGAATCCGTTGATATAATCCTAACCTACATCAATGGAACTTTCGGTGCCTTAATTATGGTCTCGGCAGGAGTAGCTGCGATTCTAGCATCGGCGTTTGGACAATATAAAGCAGCACTCGGGTTACTTGTGGTAGCTGTGGGCTCTTTTATTATGCGATCGCTAATTAGTACTTGGTTTAATGACCAGTCTCTTCAGAGTCAATAAAATTCGGAGACTTTGGATTTTTACGGGTAATAGACAAGGGAATCAGGGAGTAAGTGGCAGATACTACTTACTCCTTCAAAAACACAGCCTCAACAACACTCTGCCACTAAAAAGTGTGGTTAATTCTTAACTATCCTAGACCAGCCAGGAGGTCATCCACCCTCAAATCGTTGCGCACCTGAGGTAATTCGTCCAAGCATCAGATAGACAGCACGATTACCATCCTCTGCCATACCATATCCTATATAAAGCGGCAAAATGGGAGTATTGGCTCCCAAGAACACTGAGCTAGCAACTACAGACCCCTCATCTACTAAATTAGGAATATCAGATTGCAAATTTGCTAACTCAAGAGATATTCCGCCAAATAGTTTATATCCTAACAGAGCGCTTGCACTATCTAATTCTTGTAACATTACAAATTTATGAACCTTGTAACTTGAAGCAACAAGAGAATTTTGTACAAAGCCCGAAAGATCAAGAAATCCACCTAATGTAAAGCTTCTTCCAGTCGGCCTAACGCCCTCTGTAAAACTAAATTCACCTCGATAAATAAAAGATAGAGAGCCCAAGTTTATTGGTTTAACTATTTCTCCACTTAATTCCGTAAAATCTCTGCTAGCTCCAACTACTTCAGCGGAACGAGATACAGAGAATCTACTAAGCAAACCATTCTGGGGAAAATCTAGGTCATCAAGAGTATCAAAAATAGCTCTAGTATAAATATCACCTATCTTAAAAGAGGTTTCAGCTAGGCTAGGGTCCCCTACTCTTCTTTGAACGTCGCCATTACCCAAACGATATCCGACCAAAGCTTCCCATGATTCATAAAAACCGTAGCCTAGACTCACTCCTCCCTGAGCTCTTGTTCTCTCATATTCAGCTATTAAATCTTGACCATTACGAATATATAAATTTCTCTGATCAAGCAGACCTTGCGCCGCATAAAAAAAGTTACTGCCAAAATTGATAGGGTCTTCATACTCTATACTCAGCGAGTTTACCCGACCAAGACGAACGCCAACATCAGCATAACCGCTGTGCAAACCTACGTCATTTATCCGCAAACCAGCACCTAAATTGTAAAAATTATCGCTCTTAAAATCGCCCTCAAGAGCTAAACCAAATCTAAGATACTGCTCATACCAATCTTTTTCTTTAGTAAGAAATTGAATTCCAGTAAGGTCACCTTGCTTTAAAACTTCACTCGAAACCTGAGAAAAAGCGCCAAGAGAATAGATCTTACCGACTGAGGAATCTATGGCAGGGTCGTTAATACTATCCCCAGCCTTAACTTCTATTCGTTCATGAATAACACTATCAGGCACAGATGAATCATTCTTTATCTTAACGAAATCAATTTTATCGTAAGCTGAATTAACCTTAGTTCTTTTTGCTTCCCAAACGCTGTACTCTTGCTCTGAAATAGAGAGTTTTTTTAACTCAGACATTTTAGCTCTTGCTGCATCCTCTCCCCGCTTAATAAGCTCTCTGGCTTTATTAAAATCAGTTGCCGAAAAACCTTTAAGGTCTGGTTCGATTAAAATATCTCCCACTTTAAGCTTTTGGCGTTGATATGCAGAATTTTGCGATAATAAAAGAGATAACATCTGACCAGATATTGCTAGTGGGTTATTTAATGCTTCTCTCTTTGCCAAATCAGCATAAAGCTCAACAGCAATTATCCTTTTTGCTCCCATCTCTTGCACAACACTTATGGGAAGATTGTTAGCTATACCACCGTCAACCAATAACTTTCCGTTCATTTCAACCGCAGAAAACACTCCTGGAACTGCCATACTCGCTCTTGTAGCAATTGATAAATCGCCACGATCAATTACTTCGGGCAAACCAGTTTCAATATCTGCGGCTATCGCTCGGTATTTCAGTGCCAGATTATCAAAAGAGCCGCTCTCTGGGTAACGATAGAACAACTTTTGCAGAACTAGTCTAATTTTTTGGCCTTGTAGAATACCTGTTGGAACAACAAGTTTTCCTTTAACTATTCCAAATTTTACATCACCTAAGATTTCTCGATTACGCCCAGTCTTATCTTTTAATGGAACATCACTACGAGAAGGCCCATCACTAAAAAGCCTCTCCCAGTCGGTATTAGAAATAATCTCCTCTAATTCAGTAATACTTGCTCCCGCGGCATAAGCTGCTCCAACAATAGACCCCATGCTCGTGCCAGCTACATAATCTATGGGAACAGATGCCTCGTTAAGAACTTTTAAAACTCCTACATGAGCAAAGCCTAAAGCCCCTCCGCCAGCTAAAGCTAAACCGTTTTCCCTTGCTTGAGAGTAAGCAACAAAAGGGCAAACCAGACTTACAAATACATAGATTAAAAGCTTCTTCATTATTAATTTTTAAAAATTGGGTCCTGACAGCTTCAGCATAGTTTAATCGAAAATTTTAACACGTAATGCAATCTAGCTATACGCCATTTCACCTAGAGCCACTTCTAGCACTGGCAGAGTTTTAGTTGTATACTGATGAGTCATATGCGAGTAGCTTTAATTCAAACTAACCTTTTCTGGAATGATGTTGCTGCAAATAGTAGACATCTTTTGTTATTGGGTCGTGATGCAATTGCAAGAGGTGCAGACCTTATAGTTCTACCAGAGATGTGTACCACAGGGTTCTCATTTGCCTCGGGAGAACTAGCCTATCAAGCGGAAGTTGGAGCATCTGAGCTACTAAAATCTATAGCTGGTATTCGTGAAAATATCTACGTAGCTGGAAGCTCTCCTGAAGCATCTGATGGAAATTATAGCCAACCTTATAACAGCCTTAAGGTTTTTAGCTCAGCTGGGCTCATTGGTGAGTATCGAAAGATTCATTTATTTAGTTACGGTGGAGAGCATAAATTTTACCGAAGCGGTAATCAGACATTAGTAACTGAACTTGGAGATTGGCGCGTCGGATGGTTTATATGCTACGACCTTCGCTTTCCTCAATCTTTCGCCAAACTCGCCAATAGAGTCGACCTTTTTGTTGTTGTAGCAAATTGGCCAGCTAGTCGGCGTTTACATTGGCGTACTCTGCTACAAGCACGAGCGATTGAGAATCAAGCTTATGTTGTGGGCGTCAACAGAATTGGTGAAGGTAACGGCCTTGTCTACAGCGGCGATTCGCTTGTTGTGAGTCCGAGAGGTGAGATTTTATTAGATATGGGTGAGGCTGATGCTGTCGATGTTTGCGATCTTGATCTAGCAGAAATAGCTCGTTACCGAGCGGAATTTTCATGTTTAACGGATCGTCGAGATATCTAAAGATAGAATCGATAACTCTTAAACGATTCAAAAACCTAAACCAAAGTCAATCAGGCTTTTTCAAAATTAATCCTAATTTCTCTGACTTTATGCACTACAATCCCTACCCCGAAATCCCTGAGACTTAGTAAGTTGAGCACTACAATCCCTACCCCGAAATCCCTGAGACTTAGTAAGTTGAGGCTATATAGTTGTAAATATTGTAAATAAATTCTACGGTGTACCATATGATATGGTACTAGAACTATGTCATTCTCGATCAGATGCTTTAGTGGAGACTCGATCCGTTACCTTTATTTGAGACTATGGAATATACCGATTAGCTTATAAAACTTGGTACAGCCTAGAATTCTAGACTAACTATATACCTGGAAATATTTGAAAATAATTCTAGGATGTACCATATAGAAACCATATAGACTGCTAGGTGGCTGGCGTCGCCGATGTGACGGTTAAGGATTATTATAATTTGCTGGTTGGCACTTTAGTCGCTCATTATCATTAGAAATAGTACCGAAGCGTCTTTAGCCTCAGTTCTGACACAAAACTAATAATTTTCGCTGCTTACCATGTAATTTTTTGAATTTGGAATATAATTTACAAAAGTTCAATAGTCCAGCACCAAGCGTCTTGGCTCTAAATTCATTTAATTCAGACTTTAAGCGAGCCAAAACAATAAAAAAGTTAAAGCAATATTTCAAATATTGGCACCCGATCTAGCCTTTATTGTGGCTGACGGGCAAACTCTTTGGGTAATAAGAGACGCTCCGGAGATACTTTAAAGATGCGAGAACGATTCCGAAAATTCTTTCCCCTCCTCCAAGAAGAATCAACCACGCCGGAATTTGTGTTACCTTTGTTTGTTACGGATGGTCGGGATGTTAAAGAGCCCATTCTATCTATGCCCGGTTTTTATCGTCTTTCTCCTGAAAATATCGTAGCTCAAGCTACAAAAGCTTACAAATCTGGAGTTAAAGGCGTTGCACTTTTTCCAGTGCTCCCTGAACATAAGAAAGATGCTTTTGCCTCAGAAAGCACCAATCCGGCCGGACTTTTTCAGCAAACTATCAAGAGATTAAAAGATCAAGTGCCTGAGCTTGCTGTAATTACCGATGTAGCTATGGATCCCTACTCAAGTGACGGTCATGACGGGCTAGTTGTTAACGGAAATATATTAAACGACCCTACATTAGAAATTCTGCAAGCTATGGCTATAAGCCAAGCTGAAGCTGGTGCCGATATAGTAGCTCCCTCAGATATGATGGACTACCGGGTGGGAGCCATAAGATCTGCTCTTGATACTAATGGACACACTGCAGTTGGAATTTTGGCCTATTCAGCCAAATACGCTTCGTCCTTCTATGGGCCTTTTCGTGACGCGCTAGATTCAGCTCCACGATTTGGAGATAAGAAAACCTATCAAATGGATCCTGCAAACAGCGATGAAGCTATCAAAGAAGTTCTCCTCGATATAGCAGAAGGCGCCGACATGGTAATGATTAAGCCAGGATTACCTTACCTAGACATAATAAAAAGAATAAGCGTAATTAGCTCAGTTCCAGTTGCAGCCTATCAAGTAAGTGGAGAATACGCTCTCATCAAAGCTGGAAGTGCCGCTGGGATCATAGATGAGTTAGAATCTATAAAAGATAGCACTAACGCTCTATTTTGTGCCGGAGCAAAAGTAATACTCTCTTATTTTGCCATTCAAGCAGCAGAATCCCTAAAGTGAAAATTAAACAATCTAACCTATTCGTATCCTTTATTTTACTCTTTGTGGCAGTTATTTGGGGCGGAGGGTTTGTCTCGCAAAAAGTTGGTGCTGCCTATCTTGGAAGCAGTTCTTTTAACTCGCTTCGATTTGGTCTGGCTGCGCTAGCCCTTACCGTCCTGACGGGAAGAATAACCAGAATAAAGCAAATTGCTAACCTAACATTACAAACCCCAGTTTTTTCATTATGCCTTTTCCTCGGTGCCCAATTACAACAAAAAGGCTTAGCTTTAACTACGGCTGGAAAAGGGGCTTTTATTACAGGCTTATACATTGTGATAATACCACTTTTTCATGCCATTATATTCAAAGAGCGCCCCTCTAAGTATCACTGGCTAGGTGCGCTCATTGCTTCACTTGGATTAGCCGGAGTTAGTGGAGTAACTTTTGCAACAGTCCTACAAGGATCAGCTACAGGTGACCTTTTAATTCTTACGGCAGCAATAATTTTCGCTGCTCATTTTGTTTTAGTTGAACGAAAAGGTTCGTATTGGGACTCAATTGATTTATCAATATCTCAATGTATAGGTTGTGCTACATTATCTTTAATTTCAGCTATTTTTTTTGAATCATATTCGTTACAATCCATAATGCATGCGACTCCTTCAATCCTGTATCAGAGCCTGATTAGCGTAAGTTTAGGATACACCCTGCAGATTTGGGCTCAAAGAAAAATTCCTGCCGGACAAGCCTCGCTAATTTTAAGTCTTGAGTCTGTTTTCGGTGCTATTGCAGGAAGTTACTTACTCGGTGAAACCTTTGATAACTACCAAATTATCTGCGCGATAATCATGAGCTTAGGAGTTGGCATAGCCCAACTACCTATGTTTTTGAAAAAGGTAGAAGCTACTATTTGATTAAATTACACCAATCATTAACTTATCTCAAAAACTACCGATGAACTCTCTGTTGTTCACTAGGCCTAAGGTTTTATGAAAATAAGTAGTTGTAATTTATCACAATCCTCTTTGGTACGGTCTTTAGTTTTAATAACCTTATCCTTCGGAGCTACTCATGGGATGGCCGAGGATAAGACCCAATCACCAAGGCATTTAGTACTACACTCAGAACCACAAGAAACAAAAAGACTAAGTAGCACAAGAAGCTTTTCAGAAACAGTGAGGCTTTCAGCAGCTCTTAACGGTAGTGCTCAATTACGTTTTTTCTTAAAATCAATCGATGAACTACCAACAGAAGATTCTCTCAATGACTCAAACAAACGGTACCAAGGCACTGTTTCAGTAAGAAGAAGAGGGCAACGAATCAAATCATTAGCCTCCGCCGTCTCTTTTGAAGAAAAAGGTGTAAAACAATTAATAATAACTTTTTCACTACCAATTCGTTCTTCTCTCTCCAAAACTAAACATAACGCGCAACAAATATATTACCGAGCTACAATAAAAAAAGGTGATAAATCTGTTGAAGTAAACCGTGTGCCATATTTTGCAATACCAAAAAATGATGGCTGTACAGAACTTCATGCCCCTCAAGATATCAAATCTAATACTAATCAAGAATCAGTTAGTTTAAACGAAAATTTAAAAAGCGCTCTTACGACAACTTTTAAAGTTGTTGAAGTATATACCGATGCAGATGCACAATTTGTCTCAAGAAAGTCTGGCGCTGATGGAAGCAAGATTGCCACAATGTCTTACGTAAACGCTGCTGATCAAATATACCGACGAGATTCCCAACTAATACTGAATCATAAAGTAGTTAACGCTACGGGTGAAGATTATCAGACAAATTCTTCTAATACTATTCTTCAATTGTTTAGTGGAAAATCTCTTTCACCTTCAAGTGATGCTTATCTTTTATTCTCAGGGAGAGACTTTGACGGCTATACTATCGGACTTGCTTGGATAGGTGGTGCTTGCAACACAAAAGGTTATGCAACTGGATTAGTACAGGAGTTAAATCCCGCTGTTACCCATATCATATTTGCTCATGAACTAGGGCATTTACTGTCTGCACAACATGACAATGTATTTAGCACCAGACCCGAATGTCTATCAAATTTCATCATGGGTACCACACTGGGGCTAAATCCTCCCTCAACTTTTTCAACTTGCTCACGTTCGTCATTTTCTTCTTTCGTAAATGCTCGACCTGCATGTTTCTCGAGTCAAGAAGCAGATGTACAACCAACTCCCACAACATTACCGACTATTTCACCCTCTTCTACACCAACTATGACTCCAACAACTATTGTAATCACTCCTACACCAACTAGAACCCCTACTGTGGCTGCTACACCGACTAATACCCCAGTACCTACGGTCGTCACAACTCCCATAAGCACGCCAACTACTCCAATAACTCCATCCCCTACGATTGTAGTGACTCCATCTTTAACGCCAACATCAATTTTACCACCGGTGGTAATCAGCGTAATACCTTCACCTTCTTTTACAGTAAAACCTCCTATTGCACCTACTGCTACATTATCACCTACTCCTAGACAGCTTAGTGGCAAAATAACAGTAACTAACAATATCTTTAAAACTATGATGGTTAAAACAGAGTTAAGCTCAAATCCCCCTCAAAATTGTAGAATAGCATTTTTTCGAAGCACCAATTTAGAAGACTTATTTAATAGACAACCCACTCTTACCACAGCAATAACAAGAGCTACCTCGAGCTTTTTGATATCCCGTCCACCACGAACTAACCCAGGTCAGATTGTACATGTCGGAGCTACTATTTCATGTAAAAATGGGACTAACTTAAAACTTACTTCAAGCCTTCGTGCCGCTGATATAAAAAATTTTCGTAAATAAGATGCCGAAAGGGTGAAAGCCTTAGAGAATTCAACGAAGTGCAAAATAGATTAGTGATAAGGACTACACAATAACTATTTTTGCACCTTTGCACGCAACAAAATAAGACTCTCATCGACTATGTTTTATTAAGAAAGGTTGTTTCAGTTGAAAACAGCCTATTTGAAGCGTCATCTGTTATTTTTCTTTAGTTTTACTCATTGACTTTTTTGTAGAAAAAAAAGTTTGGTATAGGGTCAAAATTCCCTTATTCAACGACTAGAGTTTTAAAAGATGACTTAAAATGCAATAAAAATCGTACTTTAAGGAAAATTACTATGAGCTTACCAATAGCAGGACTTCTTCAAGGAGTTGTTCAAGGGGTTGGCAGTGGCATACTCAGCTCTGCACTTAATCTTATCTCAAAAAGTGGAACATTAGGTAATGCGAGCAACTTGGCTAATTCGCAGAATAACTACGCTAATTTAATTCAACAAAACCAACAGCAACAAAATCAGATGATGGTATTTCAGATGATTTCACAAATGGTTATGCAAGAATTTTCAACAAAGAGCACTCTTTCAAAAAATGGCCATGAAGGAGCTATGACTATAATTAGAAATTTAAAAGTAGCTTAGAGAGCTTTTGAAAATAAATTAGGTTAAAGGGTAGTTAACCGTAATAAATGTGGTTAACTATCTTACATTTTTTTCGACAAACGCTTAAGCGCTTGTTTAGCTATCGCTACTCCTAAACTTAAGAACGTAGTATACTTTGCCGCAAGAACCTCAAGATAGTAATCTGAGATCCAGTTAATACGAGCTTTATTGATTGGTAAAGGTGTCTTGCTCGCTGGCTCGCGAGGAAGTATGCCCCACTCAACTGTAAATTCATCTGAGTGAGTTAACGTTCCCCCGGGGAGAGCACTTTCTAATTCAAGCATAAAAGGCTCAATATCCTCCTCACTTAGTAGCTCGCTTGCTTCAGGACGTTCAAGAGAAACATAACCAGTTCCAATAGCAGTATAATTCTCTTGGAGCAAAGTTTCTCCGTTAAGCTTAGTAGTAACACGAGGCACCAAAAAGAATAAACGACCAGATGGAGCAGGGATTCCTATAGCATGACTAGAAACAAGTGGCTTACCAATAATAATGTTAAACGCGCGAACCCATGATATATTTTGAAAGCAGGGTTGGTCGTTAAACTTAAGCGAAGAATGATGTCCTCCAGAGGCATTTATTACCAAACGAGCGGCCATCTGGCCTCTCGTTGTAGAGGTAATGGCATACAAGCCATGGCCTTCAATTGATAAAGCCTTACAATCTTCTTCAATTATAGCGCCACTATTTTTGCATTCTTCTCTAACTCTTTGAATCAACTCTGAGTGAGATTGGAGTAAGGCATCATGCCATAATAACCCTCCACAACCGCGTTGATGATGATTCCTAAATAGAGGAGCAATAGTTTTTAACTGGTGTTCAGATAATACTTTTGCTGATAAGAGCGGAGATTTAGCCGCTAGGCGAAATGTGTCAAAAAAACGGGCACCAAGCCAAACTGGAATTCTCTTTTCAAAACCCTTCCCACTTAATGGCATTACACATGGTAGAGCGGTCACTAAATCTGGATATAACCTAAGAAGCTCCGTTTGAGCTAACATAGAACGCCATAATCTAAAAATATCTCCTTTTACTAAGTAGCGAAAGCCACCATGCATTACCCTTAAACTATGACCTGATGTTGCTGCTCCTAATTTATTTTTTTCTAATAAAACGACCCTTACACCTCTTTCAGCTAACGCTCTAGTAATTCCTAGGCCAGTTACTCCTCCACCGATAACAAGTACTTCACAGGCTTCCATTGCTATTTAATATGCTACTACTACTGTGCACTTGCTCGTGCTGCTTGTGGAGAGTTTATTTGACGCCATGCGCTATCCAGAGAGTCACCACGACTCAATAATGATATAAGTGTGGCAGGTTTAAGTGCCTCCTCCTGCAGTGCAGGTATTACGGAGATTAAATGTTCCTTGATTAGAGCACGAGATTCCCAGCCGCTTTGAAGATATTTATATATTTCTTCGCTGGAGAAATTGGCAAAGCTCATACACCGCTCTGGAAGACCTAGAAGCTCGAAAAAATATCTCACTTTTGGCTGATATTCGATACCTAATGTCGGGAGCAAAGCGCTGGCACCAAGTATGGTAGCATGTAACCGCATTCCAAATAATAATGAAAGCCTTTGCATAACTCCTTTAATATCATGATGGTTATAAACAGTATTAGCTAGTAACACTTTTTTGACCGGTGCTGAGATCCTTTCCATTAACGCTTTAGTAATAGCTACATCATGGTGCTGAGTAGCGATAAAAACAAGTGTAGCACCCGTAGAGCGCGCAAACTTTGAAATACCTTCGGCATAGGCTGCTAAAAAGCGCTCCCGTCCCATAGAAGGTCTTTTTGGCCGTACCCATGTATCGAGATAAGCATTTATATTTATGCCCAGGAGATGCTTTTCATTATTAATACCCAGTGAACGCATAATACTTGATATGCGGATGTCATCAGCAGGACGTAGAGTTAGAGCAGCATCAGCTGTTACCATTACCCTTGGATTGGTGACTCCAAGGTCTTTTATTGCGGCCAGCCCACTTGGTTCTCTAACCGTGATGAAATCCATCATTTCTAAAATATCTCTAAGCATGCGCTGTCCCATACTCGAGTCTGCTGGACCAATTCCGACGTTATAACATCCAAGGAGCTTGCCCGCCTTTTTGATCCGCGGCAACATTAACCATAGTGACGACATATAATTAAAAAGCGGATTATACAAAGCTCTATCAAATAATATAGCGTCAAAAATGAGCGCAAGATCGCTCCGCAAAAGTGACCGATAAGTTGGGATTCCCAACATCTTTAACGAAAATTGCCACGGCATCATTCCTATGGGCAAAGTACGATTGCGATAGTTGTTCCGAATAAAATCAGGCCTAATAGTTGGAATCTCATATAAAAGTTCAGATTCAGTAGCTTCATCTATAGCATCCATAATGCCGGCTATAAGGGCGGCATCTCCGGCATTTCTTCCTGAAGATGATCCTAGTAATGTAATCCTTTGAATAGTCATTTCAATGCCTCATACTCGTAAAATACGCTTAAAAGTAACTTAAAATGCTTCTTGTTGATACCCACGTCCATTTCTATCAAGAGAGTAGAAATAAAAAAATTCTCGCTCAAATTTTAAAAAGGATGATTACCTTAACTCCCGAGCAATACCACGGTGAACCAATCTATGCTTTATGTATCGTTGAGAGGAGTGGGAACCGCGATTGGGAGGGAATCATGCCGTTTACTGATTGTCATGAGCCAAGCCTCCGTTCCTTTACATTGGAGGAATTTCTACCTAAACTTTGGCTAATTCAAGGATTCCAAACCGCCACATCGGAGCGTTTAGAGGTTCTCTCCCTAGGGTCTAGTAAACCGCCTCCTGAGAACCTGCCCCTGCTTGACACTCTTCAGGCCGTTAACGAAAATTCAGGCATTCCCGTTATCCCATGGTCATTCGGGAAATGGATGTTTAAACGAAAAAAAATTATTATTCAAGCTCTACAAGAAAATCCATTTGTGATTCTCGGAGACATCCCTACCCGCCCAATTACAAAAATAACAACCAAAAATAACAAAGGGGAAACACAAGTTCTTCCTTCTTTACTGAATCTACCTCAAACTCATAGGGTCTTGCTTGGTAGCGACCCACTACCACTCGCAGGCGAATCTCAACGAATCGGCTCATCTTGTTCTGTGTTGGAACACAATAGCAAACAGTGTAGCCTGAACTCCTTATGCCACAGCCTTCGTGAAGGTGCTTTGATTAAACAAATTGGTTATCAGCACAGTTATTCTAAAACTCTCGGTAATTTGATAAGGCTTAAGCTAACGACGCATCACGGGAGGAGAAAATCTTGATATTCACAAAAATTTTTAAAGCAATACTTTTGCCTCTTTTATTGAGCATTGTTGGTTTTGTTATTAGTTTAATCGTTGTAGAAGTTATATTTCGAGTAGCTCAACCTTTACTCGTCCGTCAAGCACCAACATCTGATAGACCCAGTTTTTATTATGCTCATGAAGGATCTGTAACACAAGAAGGCGCAATAACACTGCAAGATTATCCACACAACATAGAGAAAGCTCAATCAATTTATCGCATAGCTATTGTGGGGGATTCATACTCATTTGCCCCGTATATGCAGTTTACAGATGCTTTCCCCAAAATATTAGAACGTATGCTTAACCTACGTCTTGGCCCAAGACAGGTGGAAGTCATTAACTACGGAGTACCAGCTTATTCCAGCAATCATGAAATCCAAGTAGTACAGCAAGCTTTAAGAGAGAGCGCCGACCTAATTATATTGCAGATAACCCTTAATGACCCTGAAATTAAACCTTATCGCCCAATTGGAATCACCCATTTTGATACTTGGGGGAAATTAAAGGTCACGGGCTGGAAAAAAACTTTACTGAATAATTGGCAATCTTTAGGTTTTTTCCTTACTCGTATTCACAATGAAAAAACTCGTAGAGATTATATTCAGTATTTTATTAATCTTTTTGAAGAAAAACGCACTTGGAATCACTTCAGTACTAGCGTTGAGAAAATGGTACAAATAACTCGTGAAGCTAAAACACCGCTTATAGCGGTGGTGCTTCCCCTATTTGGAGTTCCGTTAGATGAGAATTATCCATTCCATGGAGTACACGAAAAAATTAAACAATTAATGAAGCATAATCAGGTTCCTTTTCTTGATACTTACTCAAAATTTCACGGCATACCCCTTGAGCGAATACAAGTAATACCTGGAGAAGACCGTCATCCCAACGAAATAGGTCACCGAATCACAGCTGAGGCTATTTACGACTGGTTGGAGCAAAATAATTTTGTTCCAAGCGAATTTTTTATTATTAGAAAATATAAAAAAAGGACTCAGATTCGAGATGAAATACCTTTCGTAAAGGATAATTAATTATTAATAAATCAAGCCTTACGGTACAAAAGATTTATTTCATAGCTTGATGACGGTGGATTAATCTTCGCTATTATATTCTAACGAGTAATTTTTACATTTACTGGACCCAATGACGCACTTGAACCAAAAGCACACCGCACTTGAGCTTTTACCTGTATTTGCGGTAGTGATTTAGGGATTTTTCGTGATACTGGTATCCTAAAAATCTGCCTTTTATTTGAAATTAAACGATTAAAACTCACCGTTGTGCCAGAGTCAGTAAAGGTACGATAAAGAGTAACTTCACATAAATTGCCAGGGATTGACGATAATTTTACCGTAACATTTATATTCCGTCTGTTTCTAGACATATTAGCATTTATCCCACCTGATAAATTTATAGAAGTAGGTATAGTCGGTACATTCGTTGGGAAATCAGTACTAGGTGGAAGTGATGGTTTCGCCGTTGGTGTAGTATCCGTTGTAATTGTAGGAGTGGGGGTTGCAAGATCAAGGGATGAAAAACATTCAGATTTAGACCTTACAAAATTTGCGATATCATTTTTTGAGCATGATGAAAATTGAGTTGGAGGTTTATCGCCTAAACTTGTTCCCATCACAAAATTTTTACTACACTCAGGCCGGTTCACAATCTGTTGATCATGCACAGCTCCCAAGAGATGTCCAACTTCGTGAGCAAAGACAATATGAGTGACAGCGGGATTAACTTCTTGGACAATACCTGCTGATAAACCACCCTGCGCGCAAGCACCGCTTAACCAGGCTAGGCCGATAGTCGCTCCATCAAAATTTCTACCTGAAAAAAGAATATGAACATCACTTTGAATCTTAGGTATGTTCATACTAAACCTCTCGTGTATTAACTCTGGATTGTTACTCCCAAAATCATCCCCACTGGTTTCAGCATTCTTATGATCAAAAGAGAGAGAGAGATCTTTGCGATAGATACCATCAGCCGCATTAACGTATGCTAATGATGCAATACGGGCATCATTGCTGCCTCCCTTCTTATTTACAAATTGACGGTCTGCTTCAGTAACAACTTCAATAACTCTTAATTGACTAGATGATACTTTGGGTAATTTAGAGGCTGTATGTTTAAGTACATAATTGTTGCTTCTGATACCGCAGCCATCTAATGGAACAGCAAAATAGGGAGCACGATTTACAATTATTTTTTTATCATCTCTATTGAATAATGCCCGATAATACACCACTCGCTTATCACTATGACCGTCTTGTACTGCTTTTCTTACCGGTAATGAAAAATTTAATACTAAAATTGTCTTGCCATGGCTATACGATGAAACCGCCGTCGCCGGATTCCTGATTTGCTTTCCTCCTCTTCGGCTAAATACAAAACCTTGGTATTTTTTTTCAGTTGAGTTGATCTGTTTATAGTTTACCTCAGATAAAATAAAACGAAGTTGAGTATTGCCGAAAACTTTAGCAAAAATTTTCAGTGTGTTTTTACTGAATTTTTCATTGGGTCTACTAGCTTTACTACTTAAAACAGTTGAATGAATACTCATATAACGCGGAGAGCGAACTAATTGCTCACCTAAAACAGGCGAAATAATTAAGAAAAAAACAAGTACTATAAACGTTAGAGATGCTAGTAACTTATAATACACTCCAACTTTATAAAGACTCGCCCTTACCTGCCTCATAGCTTTAGACCTATCCTTTTCTAGTAGCGCAAATTTAAAAACACGCTATATAGTTTAAGGTCGGTCGGTAAGCGCTTTTATACTCTTAAGAATTTTCTTTAATAAATTTTAAGATATGTTTAGATATCTTAAAATTATTAGCCTAATGTGACCGTTTACTTACTACATAAAAACGTTCACGAATAGGGGCTACTGGCGAAGGCTCAAGCACACATGAGCTGGTGATATTACCAAACTGTAACATTTCTTCCTCTAGATCTTCGTCTGAAAAGAACATTAAAGAACATGGGAATGGGCGTACTACTGGATTATCGATAAAATGTAAGTTAGTTACATCATGCATCACTAGGTCGAGTAGCGCATTTGTTAAGTGACAATAGATATCGTCTCTTTTATGCGTAGTTTCAATTAATATAAGGGTTCCATTTGCTGCCAAAACTCGAAAAATTTCTCGTAAAGTCCGGCGAGCTTTTCCAAGTGAGGTAAAATGATGGAATGTATTGAAAGCTAGCATAGTCTGAATGCTTTCAGATGGTTCAGTCTGCAAACTACATATACGGTGAAGCTCGTTTGGTGACACTCCTTTAATGAATTTAACTAGACCTGTTTGTGCCTGTGGGGCTAAGTAATCTTCCACATCACAAAATTGTAAACTCTCGCCACAAGGAATTATTGAATCCATTACTACCGGAGAATGTGCAGCATCAACCCCAGTACCTACTTCAAAAACATGCAGAGTTTTATTCGAATATTTGTTTGCAATGTTTTCTAATGTCTCCTGCAAAAGTGGCACAAGGGATCTCTGATAGTGCTTATCCTTATCTACTAAAATCTCAAAAGGTTCATTACACGGAATATTAGCAAGGTCTAAAAACTCTGGCCTTAACCTTAAGATATCACCAAAATGTTCAATAGTTTCCTCAGGCGAGGCTGACCGAAGAAGAGAAAAATATCGCTCTAAAGAGAAACTATCCTTTACTCTTTCTAGAGAAGCTTGTAGAGAATATCTGATGTCTCGGTCAAATCTAAATTTATGAGACCCACGTCCAGAAAGTCTTCCCTCAAATAATTGATTAGCGTAACGAATAATATTTAAATCAAAATTAGCTAAGTAACTTGGTGCGAAAATCTCTGCGGCCATGATATGTCCCCCTATTTCACCCATTTAACTCTTTACTCATTGCTACTTTTACTTCAAACAAAATTCAAATAAATTCGTACAATTGAATCCTAGGACTAAGGAATTCGCCTGATAGTTGAAATTATAGCTTTTATTGAATTTGCGAATTATTATTTATGGGATAGGTGAACTTAGTAAAAAAACGATAAAATACAACTTTGAGTAAATATGAATTCTTCTTTTTCTGCCGGAATTATTGGAGCCTCTGGATACACCGGCGCTGAGCTTCTACGCATTCTAGAGGGACATCCGCAAATAAAAGTAGTAGTAGCGACCGGAAATTCAGATTCCGGAAAATCGATTGACGAGATTTTCCCTCATTTAACAGCTTTTAAAGGCATTAATCTAACAAATCTTAAAGATCAAAAAGGAGAATTAGATAAATGCGATATTGTTTTTTCTTGTCTACCTCACGGTGAAGGCATGGATGTTCTACCAACGATAAAAACAAGGGTCATAGATCTCGCCAGTGATTTTCGCTTACGTGATCCCAGTCTTTATATTCAGTGGTACGGTAAACCTCACTCAAATCAAGAATCACTTGCTAGTTGGGTTTATGGTCTTCCTGAGTGCTTTAGAAGTTCAATATCAAATAGGGAGACCAGGCAGATTGCAAATCCTGGTTGTTATGCAACGGGTGTAATTGTCTCTTTGGCTCCAGCTGTAGCACATGGACTCATTGATGGTGCGATTACAGTTGATGCTTGCTCTGGAACGTCAGGGGCTGGCAAAAAAATGAGTTTTAGCACTCATTTTTCACATCTTGGTGAAGGCATGAATGCCTATAAGGTCGGATGCCATCAACATACGGGAGAAATTGAACAAGCACTTAACGAAATAGCTAGCATTGGCAACTATAAACCGGTTGTCGTTTCAATGACAGCTCATCTAATACCGGTAGCCAGAGGCATTCATGCAACTTGCTCTGCCTCTCTATCAAAAGCAATAAATACTGAAGAGTTAAGAGAGTTGTACCGTGAGTGGTATATTGATGAGCCATTTATAACTATAAGCAGTAATCCTCCTCATACTAAAATTGTTCGAGGCACCAATCGAATTGTTGTATCGCCGACAGTAGACAATCGAACTAATCGTCTAATAGTAACCTCTGTGCTTGACAATTTAGTGAAGGGCGCTGCCGGCCAAGCTATCCAAAATGCCAACATTCTTTTAGAAATTCCTGAAACTATGGGTCTTACGGCTAGCGCAATTTACCCATAAGTGCAATAGATTTATTAAACCAACTTTGCCCTTCTTAGGTTCCATGACACTAGTTAGTTAAAGAAGAACTAACCTCTAATTTAGCCCTAACTACTTAGTAGTCCAAACTACTTAGTAGCCATGAGCTACCAACTAGACTAATGCCATCGCAGTCTTTTTAATCCCTTCAGCTACGGTACATGACGGCTGAAATCCTAAAAGATTGCGGGCTCGTTCTATAGAAAAGTAATGGTCAGTTGACATTTCTTTTACTAAAAAACGAGTAATTCTAGGCTCACCCAAAAATGGAAAAAGCCGGCAGGCTACTTCACACAAAGAGGCTACGCTATACGCAACCTTTACGGGAATCTGCTTAGTAATCGCAGGCTGATTATAGATGGCAATAAAGGCATTCACCCAATCCCAAAAAGGGGTAGGCTCACCCTGACTAATAAAATAGGCCTTACCAGCTACTAAATCTGGAGTATTCAGTAAGGCTCTAGCCCCAACTAAATGTGCGTCAACACAATCATCAATATAAGTAAAATCAACTAGAGGATTCCTAGAACCAAGACGCACCAACGAGCCAGCTTTAGCACGCGCTAAAATTGCCGGTCCTAAACTAGTATCACCCGGACCAAATATCAAATGAGGACGCAATGCCAATGTCCTCATGCCACCCACTTTATCCGCCGCTAACACAAGGCGCTCCGCTATGGCCTTCGTTTTGGGATATTCTGCCAAGTAATGCTTAGGATATGGATAGGTCTCATCGACTCCCTTTAAATCTTCCCCACCAGCTATAACACTGGGGGAACTGGTATAGACGAAAGCTTTTACACCAGCTGCGGCGGCTGCATGTAAAACCATTCTGGTGACGCCTACATTTTGTTTTTCAAAATCCTCTGAATTTCCCCACATCGCAACTTTTGATGCAACATGAAACACTACATCACATCCCTCAAAAAGACGAGGTGTTACAGCATCTTTGGAGCTAAGATCAACTAACTTTGTTTGTAAGTGAGAAGAGCTATGTATCGTCAAAGGTCGCCGTGCGATAGCTCTAATATAATTGGAATGCTCGACACCTTCATCTTGAGAAAGTAATTTACGAACAATGGCACTACCAACAAAACCACCGGCTCCCGTTACTGCTGAACTAAACATAAATGAATTTCACTTAGACAGTTAGCGCCGGTTCCAATTAACTACTTTTGTAGAGTCAGATGTGGAAGAGCGTTTACGATCTACTTTAGTAGCCCATTCACCAAGCTCACCACGAAATATTTTTGCATTATGCCGCCCATCCACTGGAAATGAACGATGGAAGAAAAACTTTGATATGCCCTTTGTAGCTGGGGCTACTTCTGTTAATTTCAGAAGCTCAAGCTCAAACAATTTTTCAGCGCTCGATGAGTCAGGCCATTTACTTGGTTCAGGTTCAATAACCAAAGCAGCTTCCCTGCCACCATACAATCCCACAAGAGCAGACCTTCTGACGTTTGGATGAGCGTTCGCTACACGTTCAGCTGACACCGAAAAATATGTACGATCTCGAGTAACAACTCTGTGAACAGCTCTTCCACAAAAATAAAGGAATCCATTAGAATCAAGATAGCCAACATCACCCATACGATGCCAACGCTTGCCATCTATATCGATCTTTGACAACCTAGTTGCTGATTCGTTGCGAAAATATCTCTGACTGACTTGCGCACCAGAAACTAATATTTCTCCTATTTCAAGAGGAGGTAACGAATCAATACTTTGTAAAGGTCCATCAGAAATTGCTACTACCTTTAATTCAAGGTCAGGTACAGCTCGACCAACCAGTACTCCTTGTTCCCTAGAAAGGCTAGCCACCTGAGGCATATCTAACCGCTCATCTGATGACACCACAGCGACTGGAAGCGCTTCAGTAGCTCCGTAAGGAGTAAATACTGAACAGTCTTGAGATACGACTTTTCGAAGCATCTTCAAAGTAGCATCTTGTACAGGAGCACCAATCAAAAAAATTCTCTGCAGAGCTGGCAATTCACTACCACTCTTAGCCATATACTCACTCAATTTGTGCCATATAGTCGGAGAGCCAAATGATGAATTTACCTGTGCCTCTCTTAAAACTCGAATAGCATGAGCTGAATCAATCTCTAATGGACGCGATGCATCGAATCTCGGTAACACGGCGGTAGCGCCTAAGCCAATGTCATACAGAGCAAAAAGAGGAAGAAACGGAACGTCTTTGTCTCCCTCTTTTTGTCCAAGCACCTCTGTAAATAAACGAATGTGCTCGTTAATCATTGCCTGAGTGAACTCTACTCCCTTAGGCACTCCAGTAGCTCCTGAAGTGCAGGCTATCAAAGCTGTAGAGTTAGGCTCAACACTTGCCATCGGAGCTGAAGAGTACTTCTTAAGAAATGACAGAGTAGCTCCTCTTGAAAGGCGCCAATCGCTTGCCGTCACTACAAACTTCATCTTCTTAAATGAGCCTCTTCTAAGAAATTGCAATAATTTAGCCTTAGGCGCCAGTATGGCAGCAGAACAGTCGGTTGTTTCTATACACCGCGTAAGATTAGCGAGTCCAACGCCCGGATCAGCAAAAACTGGGATGCCACCTCGACCCATTACCGCAAAAACTAACGCTAGGAGCTCTGGCCCCATCGGTACCAAAAAAAGAACCCTGTCACCCGCAAGTAGCCCAAGTTCAGTTAAGCCGCGCTCATATCTGCGAGTTAACTTTAAAAGATCTTGGTAACTGGTAGATTGGAATGTAAGTGAGCTTTTATTTTCTGAAGCTGTAACAATAGCCGCCCTATCAGGTGAAACACTGGCCCAGTGTTGTAATCGACTGTATAATGAATTGATTTCACTTGGGAATATCTGATTAACTTCAACGGCTTTGATAGCTTCATTTTCTTGAGCTCGCTTCGAATTCTGGTGCTTGCCCTCTATCTTAGTCTGGTTTTTAATTTCGACAGCAGTACGAAGTAAGAATTCTTTAATAACAGAGCAACACCGCTCGGGGGCATCCTCTAACACTAGATGCGATGCGTCTGGTATTTCTACAACTTCAGCATGGGGAAAATGGTTTGCAACCTTACTTAACATCTCACGATGAAAACACGGATCCTTTAACCCCCAAACAATTTGTACAGGCGTATTCGAAAATTTCTTAAGACCCTCGCCGATTGTTACAAGCTCTCTATAGGAGGGATGTTGCGGTGAGAGAGGTATATCTTCAACAAATGTAGCGATAGCTTCTCTAGAAGCTATCTTGCGATAAGGTTCCAGATAATTCTGCTTTATTTCACGAGGAAGCTTCCGGTATACTCCCCAACCAGTCGCCATTTTTACAAAATTGCCCGAATACTTAGTGAGTAGTCGGCCGAGAGGTAGCTGAGCAGCAGTTTTAATAATCCATGGTAGAGTCTCAACTTCAGTTAAAGTAGTGTTCAGAAAGACTAACCTCTTTATCCAATCAGGATGACGCACAGCTAAACCAGTGCCTATAGGACCGCCCCAGTCATGCATGATAAGTGAGCACTCTTTTATTCCTACCTCTTCAAAAAAAGACTCCAAATGCTTAATTCTGTCTTGCAATCTAAATGTTTCACCCTTCGGTCGACAAGACAGACCACATCCTACTAAATCTAGAGCTATTACCCTAAAGTTATCCTTTAACTCTCGAATTAAATTTCGATAAAAGAAACACCAAGTGGGATTACCGTGAATCAATACAAGCGTTTCTCCCTCTCCCTCATCGAGATAATGGACGTTGTAACCACCTTTGATAGGTACGAAATGCGATTTAAACGGTAAAATATTCCTAGTAGTTATCGTATCCATTTTTATCCATGGAAAAACTTTTAAGTATTTAAAACTATTAAAAACTTTACTGGTAACTAGCCTGTTATGAAGTAAAAAATAGCACAACCTAATAGAATCCCAATTAAGCCAACTGCCTTGACAAGACTACTCATTTCGCAACAAAGCTAGAATTCGATTCCGAGAAATATTGAATTTAAACCGCTACCAAAACCTAACGTACAGGCTTTGGAGCCAGGTGGCAACGAAAGTGCCTTTGCACCAAGTACAATTGCGGCTGGCAGAGCCGCTGATACCATATTACCGTATTCAGGATATACCTTAACATCCTTGTCTACCCCAACCCCCATAAATTCGAAAAATGAATTACTTACCTGCTTACCGATCTGATGAGGGAAAAATGCCGCTATTTCATCGGCCTTCCACTCCAAAAGCTGACTAAGTTCCTGCCAAGATGTTCGTGCTAAATGAACAGCCGCATTGATAAGTGTACTTGCTTGAGTGTGCATGATGGGAGGCACAGGATTTTCTTCGAGAACAGCAAAATCTACATTACCTCGGCAAAGCTCATCGTGTTCTGACTGCGTAAAAGCAATGGAACCTCTAATCCTTGGACGACGCTCTCTTAGAAGTTTTTCATGGCAAACAAGAAAAGCAGCCGCACCGCAGCCTAAAGTAAAAGTTGGCAAAAACGAAATAAACTCATCTCGCGTAAAACGACTAGGATTATCTAAGAGAAGCTTGGTAGTGTTATTAATTACTAGCCCAGGATTCTCACCAGTAACCACAAGAACGGCTTCCATCGCTCCTGACTCAACTAATTGCGAAGCAAGAATAAGTCCGTTTGAAAACCCTAGACACGCATTAGTAACATCAAATGCAATCGTAGTGCTTGGCAAAGCAAGACTTCGGTGAATATGGCAAGCTGTAGCGGGTTCAAAGTGATCGCGGCAAACTGAACATGAAATAAGCATTCCTATCTTATTGGTAGGTATACCGGAACTGTCTAAGGCCTCCTTCGCGGCAGCTGCCGCACCAACACTGGGAGCTTGAGAAATCGGCCACCATCGCCTTGTATTTACACCTGACAAACGTTCAAGAGTACCGGACGGTATGCGAAGATGCTCAAAGACTGGTGCTAGTCTGTCTTCAATCTCAGCAGAAGACACGATAGACCCACTAGCTTGAAAAGCCCAAGCCTCAATTGCAACTGATTGAAAACGAAACAGAGCCATAAGAAAACAGAGCCGTAAATCTTAAAAAATCATAAAAATCGTTAAACACTACCGAAAGCAGCCTAACCTACTAATACTTTACTAGAGTTATAATACCCATAAATCTAGTATCTAAGCTCCAAAATCTTGAATAAACATAGCCTACGTCTACACTCAATCTAGGCTAGCATTAAAACTTGTTGTAAAAAAACTAAATTCTTAAACTTATACTAAACAGGCTTTTAACTAAGCAGTTATTACTAGGTGATAGCTCCAATACAGCTCCAAGGGTATACAACGAAAAGCAATCGAACAACAGGGATGAGGGCATATAAGATGGCTGTACGAATAAATTCTTCTAGAAAGAAACCCAATAATCTCCTAATAATCGACAATTTTGATTCATTTACTTATAACTTGGCAGCTCAGATTAAATGGATTGCACACATCTCATACCACGGCTTATTCCATACGATGGTACTAACTAATAACCAGAAATCATCATCTGAGATACTTTCCTACCCCCTTTCTGGTTTAATCATTTCTCCCGGCCCGGGCTCACCAAAAGACACAGGCGTGGTTCTTGAGTTACTAGCTCATGCACCTCACTCACTTCCTACTTTAGGCATTTGCCTTGGGCATCAAACAATCGGATTTCATCACGGAGCTACTGTAAGCAGGGCAATACGACCAGTTCACGGGCATACGCATCAAATTAGTTACAATAAAACTGGTCTTTTTTCCAAGTTAAATGGAGATAGCTTTAGCGCTACACGGTATCATTCGCTAGTCATAGACCCGAATACTATACCTGGTAATCTTGTAATAGATGCTTGGACAAATGAAGGAGAAATAATGGCTATTCACCACACAGACCTCCCTCATTGGGGTTTACAATTTCATCCAGAATCTTTTCTAACCTCCAATGGAGATGAGCTAATTAGCGCTTTTTTGGATAAATGTTTAGCTTATACTGAAACTAACTATAATAGAGAAAATTAGCGTTACCTCAGCCTCGCTCTTACCTCTATTTCGCCGTTACCTGTATTTCACTGTTACCTGTATCCCACCTCTGTCTCGGTAGTAAATTATTATGGCTCTAACAACTCTCCCGTATGAACTCCCACATCTGGGCTCTATTTCGCACTACTGCGCCTCTGGTCACAATCTTGCGAAATTTATTGGGGACTTAACAAGTAAGTTCATTAAACATCAAGGCTTTATGCGATTAGAACAAAACGGAATATCTTTTTTATTTCTAGAACCTTTCCGACGCATCACTTATCCAGAGCCAATAGCAATGCCACACATTTGCTCACCTTCAACCTCTGCCAGCAGAACAAGTTATTTGGCAGAAAATAGTGGTACTGAATCCATCCCTCACTTTGCTGGGTGGATTAGTTACGAGTATGGATACAAAAATCTATTAATTAATAGTCAAAAAATCCGAGAAAAAAGTAATTTAACAAAGATCCCTTACTACTGCTTTTATGAGTACCAGACAGTAATTAAAGCAGACTACAAAATTAACAAGATTACCATCAGTAGACTCTCAGAGGGATTCTCTTCCCCTAATCGCAGGAATCCTCCTATGTGGTTAGCTGATGAGGATTTCCGAATTATAAGCCAAAAATTTATTAAGTCACTGACCAACTCAAGTTTAAAACAAAAAGCATCAGATGAAATTAATTTAATTTCAACAAGTAAAAACTTTGAAAGGCAGATTCTTTCTCACGCCACTAAATCTCAGAAACAATACATTGAGGATATCAAACATATTAAAGAGGAGATACTTTGTGGAGAAGTTTACCAAGTAAATCTTAGTAATCAATTTAACATCCCGATAAATTCTTCTGCCCTGCAAATATGCTTAGATAACTTGAGTGAGACATGGAACCCCGAGCTAAAGTCTGCGCCTTACGGTGCTTTAGGCCGATTCTCACTATTCTGTGAAGAATCATCTTATAATCCTGAATCTTTTATCGTTCTCTCTCTTTCCCCTGAACTGATGATTTCAACCAAATACGATGGATTAAGTCTTTTAGCATCCAGTCGGCCAATTAAAGGAACCAGACCGCGTGGGCAAACCGTATTAGATGATACATACTTGATAAACTCCTTACTTACAAGCTCGAAAGATGCCGCAGAACTTGCTATGATAGTAGATCTTGTTCGCAACGATTTTAATCGAGCAGCAGAATTAGGTTCTGTCAAAGTAGCAAATCATAAAACATTAGAATCATACCCAACTGTTCATCACCTTGTTAGCACAATTCAAGGGGTGTTGGGCAACAAAGATCACCTGATACCTCTCATCACTTCTTTATTTCCATTTGGTAGTATAACAGGTGCTCCAAAAAAAGCTGCTATTGATGCTATATCACGGTACGAGAGTACGGCACGAGGAATATGGACTGGCACCATTGGAATGATTGGTTACGATGGAACCTGCCAATTTAATGTAGCTATACGCACAGCTCATATATTTCATAATCAATTTATTTTTAATTCCGGAGGAGCTATCACCATAGATTCAAATCCAGAGGATGAATACGTCGAAACCTTAATTAAGGCTCGTTGCTGGGCTCCTATTCTTAAAAATCTTATTATCTAAAACCTATTTTTAAGAACAAAATACTATCATACTATCTAATTGATCAGAGTTCTTAAGCGGTAAATACCTCATTACTTTCCGGCGCAGTTCTGTGGTGATTTTGGTTGGTAGGAGAGCGACGGTAAGAACTTCTGAGCGACTCTAACTCACCCTCTAAGACCCTCATTCCTCTTTCTAAGTCATAAATTAACTGCTGAAGAGTATCTTTTGCTTCGCTTAAAGGAATTGTATGCTGCCCTCCAGAGCCAGCAATTACTCCGTCTTGAAAACACAAGTCACCCGTTATGAGCTTGTGGGCTTTGTAGAAGCTAAGTAAAGAACCTTCTAAAAAATATTTATTTAATTCATCCAAATTATAGACGAGCGATTCCCTTATTTGCTGTAAAATAAAGTGGTTTACAACCTGCGTAGAAGTAATACAGTGAACCACTCCCGTGGTCCTGCGGTCGATGTCTCTTAAATAGACGGTAAGCTCATCTCTAATGCCACATAACTCCTCAAAGGCTGGGATGAGCCTCCTAAAAAGATTTGTAATTATCATACGGCGAAGACTAAATAACATTAAAAACCAGCAAATTAATCCGATACCAGCTAAGCTTAGTGCCATCAATAAGAGCTGACTAGAGTTATCCGCTTCACCTAAGTAACTATTTGATGCAAGGATAGGAATTATCCAGTTAAAGCAAACAACAAGAGCGACTCCGAGCCCAAGAAGAAATGGCACTCCAATCAACATAACAAAGCCAAACAAAACTTTAGGAGGTGGGTCACGCTTAGATACTTCCCCTAAATTTGACGCAAATACGCCATTCCCAGAAGTCGCCCCAATTTGAGAAGTTTTAGATGAAAAATTATCTCCTACCACACTTAGGGTATCGACGGCACAACCTTCGATCTTTACTCTCTAGTCTTGAATTGCCTAAAAGTTTTATCGTTCTATCGTAAAATTATTGAATTACACGCCTTGAATACATACTCTTTTTCGCTATACTTGGTCGACCGACTGTTCTAGTTCCTGTGAAACATTCATTCGAATACTTTAGGTAAGAATTACTAACAATAATTCTTCAAATAAGAAATATTGAGTCATTGAAGAAAAGAAAGTGATGAAGCTTCGTATTCTTGTTACAACGTCCAGCTTTCTTGACACCCCTGGTACACATGTCGAGGAATTGGAGAAGTTTGAATTTGATTTAATAAAATCTCGAGGGCCTCTGGGAGAAAACGAGCTCCTCAATCTTATTGAGCGCGAGGGTCCTTTTGACGGTATTCTTGCTGGTGAAGATAAATTTACCAGAGCGGTTCTCGAACGACTCGCTCCTCACACTAAGATAATTAGCAGATATGGTGTAGGCACTGATACAATCGACCTTGAAGCCGCTCAAGTTTTTGGCATCAAAGTTACAAATACACCAGGGGTTAATCACACTACCGTAGCTGAACACTTGTTTGGCCTTTTGTTTAGTATATTACGGCATATTCCTGAACATAATGCTCTAGTCCATGCGGCCAAGTGGAAACGTTTTACCGGAATGGAGGTTGCCGGTAAAACATTAGGGATTTTTGGATTCGGACGTGTAGGTCGTGAGGTCGCTAAGCGTGCAATGGCTTTTGGTATGAACGT
>JBIKUX010000057.1:0-4832 GCA_044347345.1 Bdellovibrionota bacterium
TTGCATCAGAAAAAGGAACTTTTTCCTCAAATTATTACTTGTGACTTTTGGAAAGGCATAGCTTCGTTTGAAACCTACGACGAGCGATTTACAGCTCCTTGGTTTGGGTTTTCCTCAGCGCGTTCTTATTGGCTAGCTGCAAGCTCAAACCGTTTTATCCCAGAGATTAAAATTCCTACTATTATTGTAAATGCCAAAAATGATCCTTTTTTTCCACTTAACTCTAATCCAGTTGCAGAAGCTCGTATGAACCCGTTTATTCATCTAGAACTTACTCGCTTTGGTGGACATAACCGAGTAAGTAAAGACCAGATTGAAAGATGGTTAAGAGTTTTCCTTAACTAGTGGGCGGGGTGTTTTAGTGAATAACTAGGATAGAAAACTTGCTAGATCTCGTAATCCAAATTTATTTTTGATGAGTTTTTGTTCGCGAGTAATAAGTATAAACTATAAACTCTTTACGAAAAATGTTTAGTATCCCCATGGGAATATTAAAATGGGAGGTATTACTAATCCAGTTACGCATGGATACTCCTGCCTTAACGTGGCCGACAGGTCTACCAGTCACGATTAAGTTGCAAATAACCTTCGTAACAGGAAAATCGGCTCCTTGGCGTTTATTTTTTAAACTAGACTGTCAATACTTTGAAATCAATTGAAAATCTTATTCATTTAGAGAACTGGTTAATGTGTTTTTTTAAATAGTTAGTCTTTTGATAACCTTTTGGCCAAGCAGCCAGCTTGCTGATTTTGCGAATGAGTCGCTTTAATTGTTGTGTCATCATCCAACTTTTGGAACTTTTAATCGCATTTAAAGTCGAGTCCAGCTTATCTACTGTTTCTTTCAGCTCAGCAATCATTTGCTGAGCTTTGATCAAATAGATCTCGTTTTGCTGAGCCATAGCAGTAACAGATATGAGTTTATCGGTAGTTATGGTCAATTCATCGTTCACTTGGCGTAGGGAGTGGTCTCGCTGAGAAATAATCTCATTTTGTTCAAAAATAATTCTATGGGTATCACGATGAGCATCTGCAACGCTACGCACTATCCTGCGGGTCTCCTCAAGACCTTTCTGAAGGGCACCGATCTTATTCATTAGGATGCTGCCCATAAACTCCTCTAAGAACACAAACTCTTCAGAAATAGCCATACTTTTGGCCTTTTTCACCAGTCGTCGTTCCATTTCATTCGCGGTGATCCACATTTCGCGCTCAATCTTAAAGCCCGACTTAAGACAGATGTCATAAATAACTTTACAGCATTGATTTCCTTCAAAATGGCCATAGTATGAAACTCGTGATAAAGACCCCGCGATTCCGCGTAAAAGCACCCAAAAAAACGAGACTGAAGCATCACAGACCCATTCACGATCAATGTACGCCACCTCCGCGGGTGAACACTCGCCGATATTATCGAAGTGATACTGGGTGGGAACGATTAAATTGTGTGGCACACAATCCACAAAATTTGGAGGCAGTTTCCAATTATTTAGGTCACTCCCCTTAGTAGTCGCGCTATCTGATAGAAAACGAATCCAGAGATGGAAAATACTATGCACCGTATCAGGCGAAGCTTCAGCTACTAACGCGCGCCGCAATAGGCCAAGTAGATTGTGACCCTGCACGTATTCATCTTTTGATATTTCAGTTGTATAACCGGTAGGCGCGTTGCCGTAAACCTTATGTTTTCTAACTATGGTTACTTCGTTAGGTTGCCTGATGAATGCCGTCTCTATGATACTACTATCTTGACTTACCGTTGAATACTGAAGAGCCAGAAAATCACTCTGTTGTGTTCTTTTGGTATCGAGATTGCAAAATACGAGGAAGGAATTTGCAAAGTCCTTCACCAACCCATTCTTTTGCAAAGCTTGCCACGTTAACTGCTCATCGAATGAGAGGCTGACCAAGCCGTTATAACTCCGGGATGAGTGACCCAAAAGAATATCAGCGGCATTAATGTACTCATTCGAAATGCCATCTTCAGAAAAAATAACTGAGGGTAGTTTATAGTCGGGAAACGGATAAAAGAATTCCGAACTCGCAAAGCCGGCTTCAGTGATTAACGATGCTAAAGCGGTTCGACCAAAGGTAACGCTTGTTTTTGCTCCATAGCTGTCTTGAATCCCCCGATAAGGGATTCCGACGTGATCTTCCTCGTGTCCTGCAAAATACTTTAGCCCAAGCTGGTTCTCTATGGCTAAAATCAACATACCTCCGGGCTTTAACATCATTCGAGCTCTCTCGAGCATTTCTTGGGGAGCGGTGGAGCCTCCAAAAAATGCTCTGGCATACTCTAAAACCCCGATTAATGTAACTATATCGAATTGACCACAACCATTGAACTGACTGAAATTGTCACATACTACAGTGATATTTTTAAGGTCGCGACATCTCTCACGGGTGACTAGGGCGCGGGAAAAAGCCCCTTCAAGGGCTATCACTTCTGCACCCATTTGACCTAATTGCCGCGTTATTGCGCCACAACCACACCCAATTTCAAGAACTGATTTTTGCCCCGATAAAAGCGACGCAAAGGGGCGGAGAATATTCCCTCGTACCTGAGATAAATGATATTCTGATGGCCAATCCTTTATCAAAGAAGCGAGCTCCTGCGAGTTATGCGAAAGGTCAGCCACCGCTTTAAGGGCGTTCAAGAGATAATCTTCAGCCGTATCGCTATAGGTAAAGGAGTCCACATTTGCATCTTTCCGACCTAACACTCCGCTCGAAGATATTTCGACGTATGCTTCACGCCATAGGCTTTTATTCATTCTCAAATGCCCTCATTTTTGTAGCGAGGTAAATTAATTCAAATCCATTTCCATGATTGGTAACAAAGACCCCTACCGGATAGGAGCGCCGAGCCTACGCCAGATCAGCCCCTATAACGGAGGTGCGCAGCCATGGCACTGGGATGGCTTGCTTAGCCAACCTTTGCTGAGCTGGTACCGTTAGCAGATGGTGACTCTGAGATAGCGTCCTTGAACAGTAAATCTAGATCGAAGTGAGAACTCTCCCTTGGGATTCCTGCCTTACTAAGCTATCTCAGCCCTGAGCGGCGCTAGTTGCGCTAATGTTGAACTATTAGCCGCAGCTGCATCAATATTACTCTTGAACAAAGATTAACAGATTGGGTGAGGATCTGTCGAATGGCCATTACCGAGAAATTAAACGATTTTGGCTAAACACTGGTACATTTTCTGGTGAGAGATTCTGAGTACAGCTTGGTTGCTAAATAAGTTGGCTCGACCTAAAACTTCGCGGTTAAAGCCTGCTTAAGTGCCCAGCAGAGCCACGGTTGGCGCGCCGGTGGTACTCGACCTGGAGGATAGTTTCAATATGTGTATTAAAAATTAGAGCAGTAGAGACATTGTCCAGAAAGTTTATTTCTAGAAATCCGTAACTCTTTCCCTTTTCGATGTATGCAGATGCATCCCTTACCAGCCTAACCCTTTTGCAGAGCTCACATTACTTGCTGATGAAAAGCTACTTAAGCCTATATGCCTGTTTTGCCTAGATGCGGTGCCGCTTAAAATCATTCTCGAGAACAACTACGGCAATAGATAACCTTTGCAACTCTTATTCTTGTGCGTTGAATTCAAATTAATATAGCCTTATACAGCAGTCCCCCGGAGAACTCTCTCCCACTCCGGCTGCTCATCAACAAGAGCATCTCGGGGGGAATTCTTGATAATGGGAAGTGGCTTGAGGCTAAACAGCTTTCGTAAATTCTCGGGTAACGCATTAACCGGCTAGTGCATAAGTTTTAGAAACGGGAAAGCTGAGACGCCAACAGAGATTACATGCGTAATAGAGAGAATCTAAGCCCCAAGCGATACCAACCATCATGTAATTCTTATCGAGAAAGGCAAGCTGGTGCAGACTGGTAAACGGAAAAACAATAGGATTGCCAGAGGAACGCTTCCAGCGATCAGAAGTTACACGACTAAAATAATAGCAAATGGAATTGGACTTTGATCAAATCGGAAAGAACGAGAGATACAGGACCAATCTTAATTGTGAATACAACCTAAAAACCACCGAAACCTGGCTGATAGCTCGGGCCTAGTAAAACCGCTTGAGCAGCACCCTGTTGTGTCAGATTTAACCGATCATTGATTAACTGTTTTGCAGTGATAGGTTGTTCCTACTTGAAGTAGCTCTTTTAGAAAGACCTCGTATTCAGCGTAACAACGCCGATCGTTAAATCTCTTACCTGTTACGACCGCGGTGTCTCTCAGAAATTTTAAATGAATCGGGTTATCAAGTAGCAGCTGAATGGCTTCAAGGTACGCCTCAGGGCGATTTACTCGCTCTATCACAATACCGTTACTACAATCTTTTAAAAAATGGGTGATCCCCCCGGAGTCAGCGGCGACCACAGCCGCCCCACAGGCCATGGCCTCCAGTGGAAACAAACCAAAGCCCTCGTGGAGTGAAGCATCTACGAAAATATCAACCTCGCGTAGTAGCTGCGCAATCTTGGGTCTGTCAAGCGGTAGCACAGCGATTCTCGTATCACTTTCTCTAATCCAGGGTGATAAAAACTCATATCCATTAGGTTTGAAGAGAGTGAGAGAAACTCGATTTTTAAGCCGGAGAAGTTGGTCACACAACTCGCGCAGAACGAATTGACCTTTGTCAGGGGCTGCCCGTAATACCATCCCTATTCGTATCTTGCTTCTTCTTTCTGCCTTTTTTTGCTTCTGAGGATAGAAAGTGAACGGATCCACCCCGAGCTCTTTCTGCTCCACCGCAGCTCCTGGCGCTTTATCGCGGATTCGCTCAGTAAGCCAAGTTGATGTTGTTATCGATGCGTGCCCCAGAAA
>JBIKUX010000033.1:0-16812 GCA_044347345.1 Bdellovibrionota bacterium
CTACATCTACAAGATAAGCCAAGTCATCTGTAAATCCAGAATGGTATGATCTGAGAAATCTATTCGGCCTACCACTACAACCCCTCATATTCCACGCTAAAACAGCATAATTATGGCTTACGCATACCGAAACAGCTTCAAGCACATATCTACTTCGCGCACTACCCTCTAGACCATGAGAAATGATAACTACTCCCTTTGGATTACTAACGTCATACTGGTCAACATCGAGAAAGTCTCCATCTGCACAAATAAATGTACGCTCCACAGGAGCTACACACGAGCCACCACGATTAATGGCACCTAAAAGTGTTTCTACATGGCCATACATAATTTATAAAGAGAGGCTAATACTTAATCTTGTAATCCCTGATTCAAAAGATATAGAGCCTTATCAAAAAGCTCCTCACCTCTGGCAAGAGCTGAAGCCTGCCAAGCTAAGTCACTAGGGCAAAACTTTTCTACAAGTTGGGCCTTTGACCAATGCAAAATATCTCGCCCACCTGCATTATGATATCTATGCTCATTACGTAGAGCACGCAAAGCACTCACAGGATTGTAGGTACCAAACTCCTGAAGTATCCAAGCTACCTTACTATTAGTTAATAATTTTGGAACTTCCTTTTGAAGATCTCCAGAAGTCTTAAACGCTACCCCCTGCGTGGGGTCATCATTAGCAAAAGTTTCATTGATTTTTACTGCAATTCTTTTGGTCAATGGAGAATCAAGAGAATGGTTTATAAATAAAATATCCTTACCCCACTCACTTAAACCTGTATGAACCTCAATAACCACTACTTCTTTACTAAAAACTAATTTTTCCTCTATAAACTGACGCAAAATAACCAAAGACTCTTGTAAATGAGAGCCTCCGTAATAAATTCCGTCAGCAAAGTCATATTGCCCCTGAGTTATAGCCTGCTTAAGATTAGCGAAACCATATCTCCCTATAGAAAAAAGAGCCTCTAAATAGAATGTATCAATACGTTCAGGGATACCCGACGGATTTAAAAAATTATAGTTTGATCTGTAAGCCTCAGGAGCACCCTGATATCCCTTATCGTCAACATAAAAATTTCGATTGAGATCAACGTTCTCTTCGTTAAACCGACGGGCATGAGCCATACCCCATGGATTTAATCCATGAATAAATACAATTGCTGTATCTTCTGGCAATTTATCTAATTTTGATGAAATGATCTTTGACTGGATAGCACTACCGATGTACCCCTCAACCCCATGAGTACCGCTAATATGCACTAATACCTTGCTGGCTTTTGAGTCACCAAAATAGCCAAAGTCTACCGTTAAATCTTTACCGTTCGGACCTTCTGCACTAATGAGAAAGGTAGATATAAGGCCGTTTCTACTTTGTACAGCCTCACGAAATTTATCGCGTAAGATAAAATAGTCGACAGATATTCCATCAACACGCTTTGGCGTATTTGTCTCCCAATACACTAAAACAATTAGTGCAATAACCAACAAAATAACCAGAGCAAAAACCCATTTCATTTGCAAGTAGATTATCTATGCATTCCGTTGAGTACGTAGAATATCCCTAATCTCTACAAGAAGCTCCTGATCCTTTGACAGAGAAGGTACCTGCGGTGTCTCAGCTTGTTCCTCACTGCGAGAACGGCTCAACCAAGAAAGAAATTTTTTCGTAAAAATAAAAAGAGCAAATGCTACTAATAAAAAATTAACTATCTCCCCAATAAAAAGCCCATAAGGTATGTCTTGTCCGTTGATAGTCAACTTCCAACCGGTGTAGCCTTGGTCTCCAGGTAGAATCACCCCAAGTAGAGGCATCACAATATTCTTGACGAAAGAATCTACAATTTTACCAAATGCGGCTCCAACTATTACCCCTACTGCTAAATCTACAACGTTTCCTTTAAAGGCAAATGCCTTAAACTCATCAAATAATGACTTTGCTGCTGCTTTCATGAAGTTTACTTACTTTTAATACCAAGCTTTTTAATTTCCCAAGCAACTATAAGCTACCTAGTAAAAATATCAATTATTCTCTAATGCGCTATTAAATTTAACGACCTTGTCTGGAAATAGTGCCAAAAATACCGCGCGTAATTGCTCTTCCTATCTCAGACGAAATAGACCTAACTACAGAGCGAAAAACATTCTTTAGCGCCGATTCGAAGGAATCACTCAAGATATCCTTGATTTTACTCCTACTCTCCTCTGCTGGTTTAGGGACAGAATCATCATCTTTTGCAAGACTAACGTTATGCTTAGCAGCAAGAATTTCATAAGCTGAATTCCGATCAACTTCCTTCATATACCGAGCAGTAAGAGGTGATGACTTTACTATATCACTTCGCTCTAATTCTGTTAGCGGTCCTATTCGAGATAGTGGCGGCTTAATTAAGACCTTTTGTGCTGGAGAAGGAACCCCTTCTTCATCAAGTAATGAGACAATAGCCTCTCCAACACCTAATGATTGTACAAGTTGTACTCCTTGTATCTCCTCAGCACCACGAATTGACTCGATAGCACTGCGAATCATTTTTTGCTCTTTTGGAGTATATCCCCTCAGTGCGTGCTGCACTCGATGCCCTAGCTGAGCCAGAATAGAATCTGGAATATCACTCGGACGCTGAGAAACAAAGTAAATTCCTACTCCTTTTGATCTTATCAACCTCACTACTGTCTCTATAGTATCAACAAGAGTGGATGATGCATCAGAAAACAAAAGATGGGCTTCATCGAAAAAAAATACTAATCTAGGAATAGGTAGATTACCTACTTCTGGAAGTTCTTCAAAAATCTCAGAAAGCATCCATAAAAGAAAAGCCGCATAGCTCTGAGGACGAGTAACACTTTCTGTAGCTTTTACTACATTAACTACCCCCCTACCATCGGGTGCACGCTGAATAAGATCAGAAATAAGGAGTGCTGGCTCTCCAAACACCTTATAGTCACCCGACGCTTGAGTAAATGTCAGTAATTTTCGTTGAATAGCGGCAAGCGATTGCACAGGGAAGGAGCCAAATTCTTTTTCAAGATTTTTTCCCTCATTTTGTGCCCATCGCAATACAGCAGAGAGATCTTTATCATCCAATAAAGGTAAACCTGATCTATCAGCAGCCCGAAAAAGAATTGTTAATACTGAACACTGAGTCTCGTTAAGATCTAATATGCGCCCCAATAAAAGTGGGCCAAATTCTAACACTGTTGAGCGAAGTGGCACCTCTTGTCCCGACCCAATACGCCATAACATGGTCGGCACACCTCGGCCATTGAAAGCAGAGTTATCAATATCTGCGAGTCGCTTACTTATTTTTTCACTAGCAACCCCAGAAACCGCAATTCCTGATAAATCACCTTTTATATCGGGAACAATAACCGGCACGCCCGCGTTAGAGAAAGATTCTGCAAGTAATTGCATCGTTACAGTCTTACCAGTTCCTGTAGCGCCAGTAATCAAGCCATGACGATTAGCTACTGCCAATGAAAAGCGCAAAGCTGAAGTAACCGATCCTCCGTTAGGAGAAACTATACCCCCTAAAACAAAAGAATCTTTAACTACCTCTGAAGAACTCATTGAACCGCACAAAGTTTATTTTTACTTTCCTCAGACTCAAGAGATTCATCGATTGGTAAACGCTGAGCTGTTGGAACAAAATATCGCCTATCGCGCTCCGATGTAATTACACCATCGCCCCAAGAATAGTTAATTTCAGAAGCATCAAAGGGATACCTACCCTCCTCGTTAGGGTCATAAGGCTGACTAGTTATGTAAAAAAGATGTGCCTCTAAAGTTTCCACCCGGCAACCGTGAAGCACTCCAGGAGGAATACGCACACAAGCTGAACGAACATTTTCAATTGAGCTCTCAGAAATACTCCCCATAAGTATCTCCATTTTAGCTCCGTAGGTAGGGCTCTCCTTTCGGAAATCTATCAAGACAGTTTTAATGACGCCAATCGGAACGTACCACCAATCGGTTTGCAAATGATGATAGTGCCACGCCTTAACGACATCTTTCTCCATCTTGCTGTGACTCCACTGACCAAAAATGCCTCCTGAGAACACAGAATCATTGGAACGAAAGATCTCACGAAAAAACCCTCTATTATCAGGATGCGATACTAAATCCTTAATCTCGACACCCTTAATATCTCCGTCAAAAATAAATACCTTATCGCTAGTCAGTGCCATCCCTTCTCCTTGCAGCCCGATTAAGTCGATCACGAATCGCTATGCCAATGCCTTCAGGGCGGCATAACTCAACAAATATTTTAGAGAGTTTTAAAGTATCAAGCTCACGAAGAACAGAGAAGAGAGACGCCGCGATTTCTTCAAAATTACCCGTAAGACTTAAAAATCTTACCTCCGCAAAACCAACTGGTACTAAGCTACTATCACTAGCGTTAATAATAACGATAGCTTCATCTTTATTTTTTGGTTGGATTAACCCCTTGGTTAATTCTAAATTTTCAAATAAAAATAAAGGTGTCAGCGGAGCATAATGAAGATGCGTCCAATCTCCTGGGGATGCAATCCTTCCAAATTTTTTAATAGCACTCTGATGCGGCTCTAAAACGGGTTCACCAAGAGCATCACTTAATTGCTGTGCCGTAATCACTCCTGGTCGTAATATATTTAACGAACCCTCCTCATTCTCTTTTCCAACAAGAGAAATAATTGTTGACTCTATTCCAACTTTACACGGTCCACCATCAATTATAACAAGATCCGCATCATTTCCGTACTCAGCTTCAACATGCTCAGCCGTAGTCGGGCTCACATAAGTTGAGCGATTTGCACTTGGAGCAGCAATAGGAGCATCGACAATGTGAAGAAGCTGCTGTGCTACCGGATGAAGCGGAACTCTCACTGCCACAGTATCATGCCCACCTGAAGTAATACTAGGAATACACGGATGCTTAGGAAGAATTACCGTCAAAGGTCCAGGAATAAAGGAGGACAGAAGCTCTAAATACCTTCTATTCCGTTTTGAAACCAAAGCAACTGAAAAAATATGGTTAACACTTGCTACATGAACAATTAAGGGATTGGTGTGAGGTCTATTTTTACGAGTAAAAATCTTCTGTACACCAGTCTCGTTTAGAGCTAAAGCACCCATCCCGTATACTGTTTCAGTCGGAAACACAACCACATCATCTAATTTGAGACGAGTTGCAGCCATATTTAGCGATTCTGGTGTAGCTTTAAAAATCATAAATTAACTATAAATTTAGTTAACAAATACAAAGGGGAGCATAAGCTCCCCTTTGCGTTAGTAATAATAAGTGAAACGGTAAAATGTAATACCCTTACATCATTCCGCCCATGCCACCCATACCACCCATTCCTCCTGGAGCTCCACCAACTGGCTCCTTATCTTCCTTAGGCTCTTCTGCAATTAAAGCCTCAGTTGTGAGCATTAATCCAGCCACAGAAGCAGCATTGGTTAATGCTGTTCGAACAACTTTAGTTGGATCGATAATCCCAGCCTTAACAAGGTCTTCAAACGTATCTGTAGCTGCATTGAATCCTACAGCGCCTTTTTCAGACCGAACTCTAGCAACAACTACTGCCGGCTCAGCACCTGCATTCTTTGCAATAGTACGAAGAGGAGCTTCAAGCGCTTCCCGAACAATCTTAACTCCAAAGTTTTGATCTTCGTTTTCAAGCTTAAGCTTATCTAACTGCTCTAAACAACGGATTAAAGCCACTCCGCCACCAGCAACAATACCTTCTTCTACGGCAGCTCGTGTAGCATGAAGAGCGTCCTCAACTCGGGCTTTTTTCTCTTTCATTTCAACTTCAGTAGCAGCGCCTACGTTAATTACGGCTACACCACCAACGAGTTTAGCAAGTCGCTCTTGTAGCTTTTCACGATCGTAATCAGAGGTTGTCTCCTCGATTTGATTGCGAATTTGGCCAACACGAGCCTTGATAGCATCAGCAGCACCTGCTCCGTCAACAATTGTACAAGTATCCTTAGTGATGACTATTCTCTTAGCCTGACCAAGGTCTACTACTGTTACGCTCTCCAACTTCACACCAATGTCGTCTGAGAAACACTTTCCACCGGTTAAGATTGCGATATCTTCCAACATCGCCTTCCTTCGGTCGCCAAAACCAGGAGCTTTAACTGCACAGACGTTTAAAGTTCCACGAATTTTATTAACTACAAGAGTTGCCAGTGCTTCACCTTCAACATCTTCAGCAATAATGACAAGAGCACGACCGGATTTTGCTACTTGTTCGAGTACCGGTAGTAAGTCCTTCATGCTGGATATCTTCTTCTCGTGGATAAGAATTAGAGGATTATCAAGCTCTGCTTCCATACGATCTGCGTTTGTTACAAAGTATGGAGAGAGGTAACCACGGTCAAACTGCATACCCTCGACTACTTCAAGAGTAGTGTCTAGACCCTTAGCTTCTTCGACAGTAATAACTCCTTCTTTTCCAACTCGCTCCATTGCTTCAGCAATGATATCACCGATTTCTTTGTCAGAATTTGCAGAGATAGCACCTACTTGAGCGATTTCTTGCTTGTTTTTTGTTGGACTGGATAGAGCCTTGAGAGCGTCGATAGCTACTTTTACTGCTGCATCAATACCACGCTTTAATGACATAGGATCGTGCCCAGCAGCAACAAGTCGTAAACCTTGTGTGTAAATAGCGTCAGCAAGAACAGTTGCTGTAGTGGTTCCGTCACCTGCAACATCAGATGTTTTAGAAGCAACTTCCTTGACCATCTGAGCACCCATATTCTGGAATTTGCCCTTCAGCTCAACTTCTTTCGCTACTGTTACACCATCTTTTGTTACGGTAGGTGCACCAAAAGACTTTTCAATAACAACATTTCGTCCCTTAGGACCCATTGTTACTCGAACAGCCTCGGCCAAGGTGCGCACACCCTGTAAAATTTCATCTCTAGCTTCAATTCCAAATTTTAAATTTTTAGCCATTTTTTTCTCTTTTTATTGATTAGTTTTTTTCAGACGTTTTTTCAGCTTTAAAATAGGTTCAGCTCTAAAAAACTAGCCCTGAACAACTCCAAGTACGTCATCTTCGCGCATAATAAGGTACTCAGTTCCATCAATCTTAATTTCTGTACCTGCATACTTACCAAAAAGGATTTTCTCACCTACAGAAAGATCCAAAGGCTGAATTGCGCCATCGTCCCTGACTTTACCTTTACCTACAGCTATTACTCGACCTTGCTGAGGCTTTTCCTTCGCGCTGTCGGGAATATAAAGTCCTGATGAGGTTTTTTCTTCGCTTTCGAGGCGTTGAACTATGATTCGGTCCTGAAGCGGGCGAATCTTCGAAGCGGAGGCAGAATCATTACTGCTCATACGTCTTTTTCTCCAATATAATAAATATATATATTTTAATAGTTGCTTTCGTTTTAACCACCCGTCACTAAATTCTAACGAAATGGTATCTTTACTTTCGCCTGAGTATTTTTAAGACCAACACAGGTTCTTTACCGGTACAGGCAGGCTAGCTAACTAAAGTCAAAAAGCGACTGCATAATGAGCCAATCTTTTTTTTAACGCAATTGGTTTTCAATACAACCACTACATTATAGTCAACTAAACCTTCGTTTTTCACTAAACCAAGTACATAGTAAAGAAACTAATGATTAGTCTAATAAAGACCTGACCTGTCGTAGTCTATACTTTTATCTCTTTCATTTTATCTGTTACAGCTCAAATATCTTTTCGCCGGATGCCAACCCTATACTGCTAGCCAACTCTGTATTAAACTCTGTATTAAACTCTGTATTGAACACAATTTGTGTAAAACACAATCTGCGTTACCGAGTTCTACAAGCTATCAAGTTTTAAAATTAGCCTCACTTTAAGTTAAGGCTAACTTTTGGTTTAATGACATTTGAAGTAACTGCTCAAATAAGAGAGATTCAACCAATACCCAACCGAATGCGCTTTGTGTATGAGCATAGAAAAATAGAATTTCAAGGGCGAGGTTACATTTTTTTTCTTATTGAGGGGTCGCTAACCGTTTTCTTGTAGAAGCCCTTCCGGTTAGGGTACACTAATTATTGATTCATCATTTATGCAAGCTAAGGATTCTAATTTCATTCATTCCCCCGTCTTTCTGACTAAGAAGTCGTCTCCATCTTTTTCCAATAGCGGAAATAGCAAGATAGCTGAATTATCTGAACTTCTTGAAGAAGGTGTTCGCGACGGAGTTTTCCCGGGCGCAGTAGCTCTTATAGCTTCCGGAGAGTCTCTGGTATTTTTTGAAGCTAAGGGCCTTAGGCGGCACTCAGTGGGAATTTCGCAGGTATCATCATTTTCAGGTGCAGCAAAAACGGAGAGAACAAGCAATCCTTCTCTCCTTCCAATGAATACAGACACAATTTTTGATGTGGCTGCTCTCACCGCAGGTGTAGTTACAACAACTATTTTAATGCGTTTAATCGATACAGAGCGCGTTTCACTCGATGAACGAGTGTCGCGATATTTAGATGGGTTTGGGGTATTGGGTAAATCACCAATCACCCTCCGTCACTTACTCAGTCATACTGCTGGCTTACCAAGCTGGTACCCTTTTTTTGAAGAACTACTTCGTGATAACGCAGCGTCACGATTAGGTATTTTAACGACTAAAGGTGCTCACGATTACGTAATTACCACAATTTGTCGTTCACCGATAAGAGGCGATATTGGATCTAAAAGTCAGTACAGCGATGTCGGAATGATTGTACTTGGTGCTCTCATTGAAAATCTTACAGCTTTATCTCTTGATAGGGCATTCTATAAATTTGTCGCTAAACCATTAGGCTTAAAGAATTCCAGCTTTATAGACCTGAGTGAAGTTAGACGTGGCACTATAACACCGTACACAGACATAATAGCGCCAACCGAAGAGTGTTCATGGCGTAAGCGTGTTTTATGCGGTGAAGTACACGATGACAATGCTTGGATGATGGGAGGTATTGCAGGTCACAGTGGTCTATTCACTTCAGCTAAGGACTTACACATAATAGCCAGGGAACTAAGACGAGCGCTTAGAGGAGAATCCTCCTTTTTATCAGCTAACATAGCTAATGCATTTTTAGCGCCTGGTAACATTAATACTAACCCTTCTACGGGAGCTTCGTCGAATGGCTTCAAGATTAAATTAGGTTGGGATAGCCCATCTCGCGAAAATGGATTAAATCAAGTAAGTATGAGCGAAAAATCCTTTGGCTATAATGGATTTACTGGCTGTGCGTTGTGGATAGATCCAGAAAAAAATTGCGATATAATTCTTCTTACAAATAGAATCTTTCCAACTCGTTTAAATAAAAAAATATCAGCTTTTAGAGCAGCTTTTGTTCAAAGTGCTCTAAAAATAGTTGAAGATAAATCTTGATGTTCTTAAAAAAAGAATCGGCGAAAAGAAAAATATGGCAATTTGGGACAAACTCGCAGAGGTTGAAAAGAGGTACGAAGAAGTAGGCCTAATGCTTACTCAACTAGAAATCATACAAAATAGGCCTCTATTCCAGCAATATTCAAGAGAGCATAAAGACTTATCTCAAATAGTAGCCACCTATCGTGCGTATCGCAAAGTAGAAGAAGAGATTTCCGGAAGTCAAGAGCTTCTGGAAAATAGTGATCCTGACGTGATAGACATGGCGAAAGAGGAACTTTCCCTTTTAACCAAAGAACGTGAAGCACTTGAAAGAGAATTAAAAATATTACTACTGCCTAAAGATCCCAATGACCAAAAAAACACTATCCTTGAGATACGTGCAGGAACAGGTGGCGACGAAGCCGCACTTTTTGTTGCAGACCTTCTCCGTATGTACACTCGTTATGCAGAGGGAAAAGGCTGGATCGTTGAGCTAATGAGTAGTAGTGACTCATCTGCCGGAGGGTACCGGGAAGTAATAGCCATGATTCGTGGGGATGGTGTATTTGCTCGAATGAAATACGAAAGAGGAGTACATCGTGTTCAACGAGTCCCTGATACAGAAACTCAAGGGCGCATTCATACTTCAACAGCTACTGTAGCAGTTTTACCGGAAGTCGAAGATATAGAAATAGAAGTATTAGATAAAGATTTGCGAGTAGATGTTTATCGATCAAGTGGTCCAGGAGGACAAAGCGTTAACACTACTGATTCTGCTGTTCGAATTACTCACTTACCAACTGGTATCGTGGTAGCAATGCAAGATGAAAAATCTCAGTTAAAAAATAGAGATAAAGCTATGAGAGTGCTTAAGGCTCGATTGTATGAGCACAAGCTACAAGAGCAAGAGGCCGCTCGTAGCGCTGAAAGACGTAGTCAGGTAGGTACTGGAGAGCGATCAGAAAAGGTAAGAACTTATAATTTTCCTCAATCGCGTATAACTGACCATCGTATCGGTCTTTCTCTTTTTTCTCTCGATCAGATTCTCAATGGAGATCTCGATCAAATGTTAGAGCCATTAATTAATCATTATCAAACTGAGGCTCTATCAGAAGGAAGTGAGTGAAAAATGAACGAACAACAAAAAATAAGATAGGTGTTTTGATTGCTGAGGCTATTTTAGCTCTCAAAGAATCTTTAAAGCAATCTCATGAACAATCTTCTGGTACGCCGAAACTTGATGCTGAGTTGCTACTAGGAGAGGTTTTAAATCGTTCGCGATTGTATATCATTGCAAATCCGAATGACACTGTTTCAGATGACGATTATTTACGATTTAACTCGTTCATTAAAAGACGCGTTGCTGGAGAGCCAGTAGCTTATATTACCGGTAAAAAAGACTTTTGGGACTTTACTGTTACTGTCTGTCCATCGGTCTTAATTCCTCGCCCTGAGACTGAGATTTTAGTCGAAGAGGCTCTTTCAACTATTAACTTGTGGCAACGAAAATCTAATGAACCAGTAAATTTTTTAGACCTGGGAACTGGCTCTGGTTGTATTGCCATCGCACTTGCCCGTGAACTTACAAAATCATCTATCCCATGGCGAGGAGTAGCTATAGATAACAGCCCCGAGGCATTATCCATAGCAAAAAAAAACATAAGTAATATTCTTGTTAAAAACGCACCGATAACGCTAATACAGTCTGATTGGTGTAAAGCACTGAACCCTACCCAAGAAAAATACTCTTTAATAGTCGCTAATCCTCCTTATGTTGGAATTCATGAGGATGTAGATAAAAACTTACACTTTGAACCTTATCAGGCTATATTCAGTGGTGAAACAGGGACAGATGCACCTTATTATTTAATTGAATCAGTGCGGAATTATATAAAAAAGTCAGGTTATTTTTTATGTGAAATAGGCGCAAATAACGGAGAAATAATTTATCAATATGCTAAAAAATGGTGGAAAGAAGTTGATTTGATCAAAGACTTAGCAGGACTACCTAGGATAATAAGAATGAGTAATTGTTTGCAGTAAAATTCTTCTCTATTTTTTTAGTTAATCAATTTTTTGTTGATCAATTTCTTCCACTCCTAACAATAACAAGAATTTATATTATTACTCAACGTTAATGGATCTTAGAACAGAACATAACAAGCCATTAAATCATCGTATTGAGGATTGGCATTCCTTAGACAAAAAAAATAACTTTGACGTGATCGTAATTGGTGGAGGCATACATGGTGCTGCTATTGCTCGTTTATGCTCACTTAATGGCGTAGATACTGCACTTTTTGAGCAACAAGATTATGCAAGCGGCACCTCAAGTCGAAGCTCAAAAATGGTGCATGGCGGTCTACGCTATCTTGAGATGTTTGATTTCAAGCAAGTTTTTGAAGGGATTAAGGCTCGTGAAGACCTTTTTATCACAGCAAAACATATTGTTCGTCCTGAACGCTTCTTAATCCCTGTATTTGATAACTCTTTATTTCTGAAGTTTAAAATGCACTTAGGTCTTTCTCTCTATGATCTATTCGTAAAAGATAAGCTAAGAGTACATAGATGGATACCGAGTAATAAGCTCAGCATATCAAATATTTTTGGGAATATGCGTAATTTAAAAGGATGCTTTGAGTATTATGACGGACTCATGGATGATATTCGTCTCGTTATAGACAATATTGTTTCAGCTAGACTAGCCGGAGCTTTGTGTCTTAACTATGTGAAAGCGACAAGAATCGGTGGACAAAAAGGAAACAAATTTGTAATAGTTCGCGATACTCTCTCCTGCAAAGAGCAAACTATAACCGCTAAAGTTGTAATAAATTGTGCAGGACCTTGGGTCAGACAAATAGAAGGTTTACCAGTTACTCCATCTACCCCCTCATTACGATATAGTCAGGGAACTCATTTGCTATTTACAAAACTCTGGAATGCTCCTTCATTATTTTTACCACTTGAGGAGAAAGGCAGATACTATTTTGTTTGGCCTCATTCAGAAGGAACTTTAGTAGGCACTACTGAGCGAGAAATATCAGAAATACCATCTGATCCGCAGCCATTAGCTGATGAGATTGAGGAAATACTTTTTAGATTATCTAGAGATTTACCTCATGCAGAACTCAATCGTTCATCACTAAGTTATTGTTTTGCTGGAATACGTACATTACCAGTAAAAAAAAGAAGAAATGGAACTAAAACGAGTGAATTATCGAGAAAGCATATCTGGGAATATTCCGATGGGGTTTTATCGCTATTCGGAGGAAAGTATACTACAGCCTATTGGACAGCTTTTGAAGGCTTGAAGATAATTTGGCAGTCTTTAGGTAGAACAAATAAGCCACATTCACTAAAAAGTATTCCGCTTGAAGCTACTGCTACATTGTCTAATCTTCCATATTTTCATCAAAGAGCGCAGTCTTTAGGAATTTCTGATCATTTAATTAAACTGGCTGGCCAAAGAATGGGGGGGAATGTTAGATACTTTGCAAATAATTTACACCTAATGCAGCCACTCACTGGTGATGTAGCTTTAAATGGTGAAGTTGATTGGGCTTTCTCTATTGAGCAGGCTACGAGTCTCAGAGATGTAATGCGACGCCGACTTGGCATTGAATTTAGAAAAGATCATGGACTTTCAGCACTCGACCAAATTTGTAGCATAGGAGCAAAATACCTCCCAAATCATAATTTTAAATTAGATATACAAAATTATCAGGAAGCCATGAATAGATTGCATACACTAATGGGCATCACCCAAACAAATCATTTACCTTGTTAGCAGCATTAAGAAATTATCTTTTTTTGTGTCAAATAAAAATCAATTCAATTAATTTATTTTATGCACGAATTTATTGAAGTTATCGGACCATCACTTGCCAATGGAACTGTCCCAATTCAAGGTGCTAAGAATGCAGCCTTACCTCTGCTACTTGCCTCTATGCTGACGGATCAGCCATGCACATTTGAAAATTTACCAAACCTTGAAGATGTTAGTCTCAGCCTACAGCTTCTTGAACACTTTGGAGCTCAAACAGAATTCAATTCAGATAAAGTTACCGTTCATACTCCAGTTTTATCAGCGACTGAGGCAAGCTATTCAGTAGTTAAAGCACTCAGAGCTTCCTTTTGGGTACTAGGACCTTTACTTGCACGAGCACGAACAGCAAGAGTGGCTTTACCCGGTGGTGACATAATTGGGGCTCGGCCAGTTGACCTTCACCTGTCAGCTCTATCGCAAATGGGTGCCGATATAAAAGTACGACACGGGGTAGTCTTTGCTGAAGCACCCAAAGGGCTTAAACCTGCAGATATCTTCTTAAGATTTCCTTCTGTTGGGGCTACTCATCAAATCTTGATGGCTGCAACCTTAGTTCCTGGAGTGACTACTATTCATGGAGCTGCGCGAGAACCAGAAGTTGTTGCTTTAGCCAAGTTTCTTTCGTCACTAGGAGCAGAGATAGATGGGGCGGGTAGTAATGTGATTCATATTCGTGGCACAACCTCACCTGGTAAAGGTTTTGCCAAACTAGATGGAGATCGCATTGTAGCTGGCACTTACCTTGCGGCAGGAGTTATATCGGGAGGGCCAGTTAAGGTTACGGGAGTTTTCCCTGACCAACTAACAGCCTTCCTAGATTTACTCGAAGAGGGCGGTTGTATAATTGAAAAAGGTGAAGATTGGATATCAGTTAGGAGAAGTACGGAAACATTCAGAGCCATTAATGCAGCAACTGGCCCATTTCCTGCTCTTGCAACTGATCTCCAAGCGCCACTTCTAACCATACTAACTACAGCAGAAGGCAAAAGCTCTCTAACAGAAAATATTTTTGAAGGGCGTTTCGGCATTATCTCGGAATTAAGTCGTATGGGTGCTAAAATATCAGTGGATGGGAAGACAGCATATATTGAAGGAGTGCCTAGACTCTCTGGTGCTTATGTTGAGGGTATGGATCTTAGAGCCGCTGCATCTCTCGTTATAGCTGGACTTGCCGCCGAAGGATTGACAAGAGTACACGAGGTACACCACCTTCGTAGAGGTTATGAACACTTTGAACAAAATCTTCGCTCACTTGGTGCGCAAGTATACTCACGGATTAGCGACGCTGAAGACTTTATGTTCATAGGATGTTAGTGGGTAGCTCGGTAAGGATTACGATTGAACAAGCGATACGATGGAACAGTTACCCCTCAAAGTTATACCAAAATTACAGTATGCTCCTGAGCGGTTTTTTATACATACTGGGGTTAAAGTCATACTTGATGCGCTACAAGCGACGTTAAAAAGTCACTTTGCGCTATCCTTTATTCAAGGTTCACCACGGAGTGGCAAAACTCATCTATCATTATATCTTTCACATTATTTGTTAAATCAGGGGGTTCAATCATTTATTGTTGATGGAAGTGAGCTTACTGAGCGTGAAAACAATTCGGAATTTGATATCACCAAAGTTTCAGCCCCGGTTCTTATTATTGACAATGCAGAGGTGCTGCTAAATACGTTTCATCCTGGAACGTCCGGACCTTTTGTTTATCTGGTTGAAGAACGCCGTAGAAAAGGTGGTGCGATTATTCTTTTTAGCACACAATCTCCAGAAGAGCTCCCATGTGATGATCACATTAAAAGTAGAATAGCATCGGGAAGTATTTATCACATCACTCAACCCTCTGATGAAGACATGCTTCCTCTTTTATCCGAACTGGCTAGACAGCGCGGACTTGCATTGACAGAGCGTAAAGAGAAATACCTGATACAACGCTTAGGCCGGTCAATTCAAGCTATAGAAGCGCTTCTTGAACGAGCTGTGATTATTTCAGAGTTAAATGAGCACTATCGAATAGACTTTTCGGTCTTAAATGATGCCCTGCGTCCGGAACAAAACGAAAATTGTGGATAATTTATTAAGATCCGTTACAGGAGGATTGGTCAATTTACTCTGGTTTTGATAACTTTTCGCTTATCGATATGAGCGAATGTCTTGTGGCTACATATCAATTGAGAAGGAACGTACGTATGAACGGCACAGTGTTAAAATCTCATCGCAGGGTTGTAATTACCGGCATGGGATGTATATCTCCAATCGGAAATTCTGTTACAGAAGCCTGGAATAATATGGTAGAGGGTGTTTCTGGAATTGAATCCATTACTCATTTTGATGCCTCGGGATACGCTACCACCTTTGCTGGAGAGGTAAAAAACTTTGATGCCGGCCAATATTTTGAGGCCAAGGATTTAAAAAAAGTTGATCTGTTTTCACAGTTTGCTGTGGCAAGTGCCACGGAAGCGATGGAAAGTTCTGGCCTTACATCTGTAAATTTTGACCGCTTTCGAGCTGGGAGTGTTTATGGAGTGGGAATTGGTGGACTTGCAATACTTGAAAAATATCATGCAGCGCTTCTCGCTGGTGGTCCAAGAAAGGTATCTCCTTTTTTAATTCCTGGCATGATTTCAAATTTAGCTCCTGGCCATATTGCGATTAAATACGGTCTTAAAGGTGTTAATTTCACAATTCAAAGTGCATGTACTTCTGCAACGCATGCAATCGGAGAATCATATCGCATCATTCGTTCTGGATATCAGGATATTATGATTACGGGCGGAGCTGAAGCAGCCATCACTCCTACCGGAATCGGTGGATTTTGTGCAATGAAGGCACTATCGACTCGTAATGACGCACCTCAAAAAGCTTCACGTCCATTTGATAAAGACAGAGATGGATTTGTAATGGGAGAAGGATCAACAACGATTATTCTTGAATCTTTGGAGCATGCTGAAAAACGTGGAGCAACTATTTTAGCAGAAATAGTAGGCTATGGATCATCGTGTGATGCTTATCACATTACATCGCCATCAGTGGATGGGGAAGGAGCTAGACGATGCATGGAAGATGCTTTAGCTGATGCTGGTATCTCGGCTAGTCAAATTGGTTATATCAATGCACATGGTACATCTACCCCAGCAAACGATGCTTCTGAAACTAAAGCAATAAAAGGTGTTTTTGGAGATTGGTCAAAAAATGGTCTATTGATTAGCTCTACAAAGTCAATGACTGGACACCTCCTTGGTGCTGCTGGAGCGATTGAAGCCATGGCTTGTGTTCAAGTTCTTAATGAGGGAGTTATTCCGCCTACGATTAATCTTGAGATACCCGACGAAATCTGCGACTTAAACTATGTTCCGAACACAGCCATAAAACAGCCAGTCGAATACGCTCTTTCAAACTCCTTCGGATTCGGTGGCACAAACGGCACCCTCATCCTCCGCCGCCCTTAGTGGAGTTATCAGGTTAGTCGTAGTAGTAAGTCACAGAGACGTAGTAGTAGTTATTTTTTGAGTTATTTTAGCAACATTTTGTTTTTGTATTCGAGTACTTCTTCAAACATGAGCGAGGAGAAGTATTGTATATGGGCTACCATCCGCGAATAGAGACGGCGGAATTTGCAGATTTTCTGACTACG
>JBIKUX010000034.1:0-16624 GCA_044347345.1 Bdellovibrionota bacterium
AGTTCCTTCTAGGATTAGTCAAACATCTCTCGAGTCTCTGGCAGGTCTATTATAGTGACACGCTCCTCTTTGCGTCTTTTCGATTCTGGTTCTCGCACTGTGCGAGAAATTAGGCCGGGCAAGAAAAGAGCTGACGGTAAAGGGGTTGTAAGTTTTTATTGTTGTGGCCCTACTGTTTATGCGCCTGCTCACGTTGGAAATTTCAGGACTTTTATAATAGAAGATGTGATCAGGCGCATGCTTGAGAGGTGTGGCTTAATTGTAGAGCATGCTCGTAATATTACTGATCAGGACGACAAAACAATTCAAGGAGCAATAGCAGGTCAGGAGTCGCTAGCCACTTTCACTCGTAGGTGGCGAACTCGTTTTGAAGAAGATAGCAGGGCTTTAGGTCTTTTAGCTCCACATTATGAGCCGTCTGCCGTTGAAACTATACCCTTACAGATAGCTCTTATTGAAAAGCTTATTGAAAAAGGTAACGCTTACTTAGCCTCTGATGGCTCAGTTTACTTTTCCGTACAATCTTTTGGTGACTATGGTAGCTTATCTCGAGTTGATTGTTTATCTCGGGATCATGCTCATGGAAGGCTTGCCACTATTACAAGTAGTGATGAATATTCAAAAGAAGAAATAGCTGATTTTGCACTTTGGAAGGCGCATAAAGAATCCGATGGTCAATGTTATTGGGAAAGTCCTTGGGGTAGAGGTCGTCCTGGTTGGCATATTGAATGTAGTGCTATGGCACTCTCAATTTTTGGTGATTCAGTAGATATTCATGCTGGAGGTGAAGATCTCTTATTTCCGCATCATGAAAATGAGCGAGCTCAAAGTGAAGCAGCAACTGGAAAGCCTTTTGTTCACCACTGGGTTCATTGTGCTCATCTGTTAGTAGATGGTAAGAAAATGAGCAAGAGTTTAGGAAATTTCTATACCTTAACGGATTTAACTGAGAGGGGTTATAGTGCTTTAGATGTAAGGTATGCTCTATTGAACGGTCACTATCGTCGCGCTCTTAATTTAACTTTTGAGAGCCTTCATAGTGCTCAAAGTGCGTTAAAGCGGCTGCAAGGATTTGTAGCTAAAACTCAAGTTAACGTGAGTGATTCTGTTGGCGAAGAACCTGAATGGTTATCTATCCCTGTTTTAAAGGCAGCGTGGGAAGCTTTATGCGATGACCTAAATATACCGGAGGCTTTAGGAAGTATCTTTACTGCCATTCGCACCTATGATGAAAAAACTTACGATAAGAGTCAAATTGACTTGTTACATTATGGTGTTTCTGTCCTCCTCGACGTACTGGGGATATGTCCTGACCACGAGCTACATGAAGCGAAGAGTAATATACCTACAGTAGTTTTAAACCTAGCGAACCAAAGAGCAGAGGCACGTAAAGAAAAAAATTGGGCTCGTTCTGATGCTTTACGTGATGAAATAAAATCTCATGGTTATTTAGTAGAAGATGGTAAAAACGGTTCGTGGAAGCTGCTTCCTCTGTAAAGTAGACAATAAAAAATTATCTTAGTTATAAATTTATTATTGTCCATCCTCAAATAAAGCTTGATAACACGAGCGAACTAAATCTTCATAGCAAAAGCTACTGCTAGGTGGCAGTACATTAGCATAGCGCCTCTTTGCAAATTCTTCACTAATATTAACGCCACTCTGTGTAACAATAGTTGCAATACGAGCTTCACCATATTGAGTAGAGCGTCGGCAAAAAGGGGTAGCTTTTCTAGGAATATATAGAAAAAGAGGCTGTTTGTTGAGTAATTCTACTGCTGCTTGTTTAGCTCTAGATGAAACCCTTGGAATTATCTGATCTAGGCCATAAAGAATTACTAACTCTTCTGATTGACGTAAAGTAACCTTGTAAATATTAGGCTCAATAATACTAACCCCAAATATTTCTTGTCCTATGTCTCGCTCAATTGGATTCAAAATCTGAGTATCATATACTACACCACAATCAGTACGTAGAGCTCTGTCATCTTTTCCTGGAATGCCTTCATTAGAAGGTTTAGATTGACACCCACTTATTATACTAGCTAATACTACGGCAAAAACTAAAATTAAGTACTTAGGAGACCAAACTGATGTGAAAGTTGTTTGTGCTAGCATAAACAATAGTTCTCTAACTTTTTTCTCATAGCATTAATAAGATAGGCAGAATTTAAGAAAGATTGACCATCTTCGCATATTCTGTGATTTCAGCGGACTCCCCTGCAATAAAGCCACTTTTTTCGTGAATGTTTTGCGGAACACGAGCTGTAAGTGGTGTAGAGACATGACCATCAATAGCTTTTCCTCCTGCTTGCTCAATTAGGAATGCTAGAGGAATACATTCGTAAAGTAATCGGAGACGACCATTTGGATGTTTTGAGCTTGGAGGATAAAGAAAAATTCCCCCCTTTCTAATAGTACGGTCAACATCAGCTACTAATGTTCCGACATATCGACATGTGTAGCCAGTGCTACTTCCATCTTTCTGAATTTTTCTGGTTTCTATATAATTTCTAAGCGACTGTGGCCAATAGGGATAATTTGCTTCATTGACGCTTAAAATTTTTCCTCCCGAAGGAATCTTTAAATTCTCCTCTGTGAGTAAAAATTCTCCAATAGTAGGATCGAGGGTAAAGTCATGTACACCGTTTCCTGTAGAGTATACAAAAGAAGTTTTTGCCCCGTAAATCGCGTATCCTGCAGCAATAAGAGCTGACCCAGGCTGTAGAAAGTCGGAAACTGTGGCAGGTGTAGTTAAAGAAAGACGCCGGTAGATTGCAAAAATAGTGCCAGTCGGAATGTTAGAACCAATATGAGATGAACCATCGAGCGGATCAAAAGCTACTACATATTTACCACTGTTTGAAGGAGCCTCAGTTAAAATGATAGTGTTTTGTTCTTCGCTAACAAGTGATCCAAAATGCCCTGAACGACCAAGTAAGGTTACTAGAACCTTATCTGCTTCATCATCTAAAAGTTTAGTTTGTTCATCGTGTACATTGATTTTGTCTGTATAACCATACAGTCCTCTGAATCCAGCAGTCGCAACTAATTGAGAAATTACCTTAACAGCGAGTCCGATTGCTGTGAGTAAGTTTGAAAGCTCACCTGAGCAATTTCCGGGGAGTGCTCGTTCGTCTCGGTCTATTACTTCATTTAGGGTTAGTGTAGGTATCACGCTTTTCTCTTTATGTTTAATAAATAGGCAAAAAATTGCCAAGTAAAATACCTAGATAATTGGTACTGTGCTTGTATTAACTTAATCTGGACTTAAAGTTTAATTATATAAGTATTTCAACACTTATGCTCACATCATGTACCCCATTTTTTAAGTCATCGGATATCCATGGTATGGTTGCAGGTGTATCACCATGATATGACCAAGTAAATGCACCCGAAACTTGAACGTTAAACTTAAAGTAATTACCTTTTGTTATTGTATTTAAATGTTGACCGTTACTTATAGCTAGCTGCTTTATCTTGATAACATAGGTAAAACCATCTCTTTTGATGGTGACATCATAATCAGACCAGTCGAGTGGGATATTGGGGTTTATGCTTATCCCTTCCTTAGTTAAGTTAAGTCCAAGGATTGCATTAAGACCTGCTTGATAAAGCCAAGCGGCTGAACCAGTATACCAGCTCCATCCAGCTCGCCCATCATGTGGTGCCACGCCGTAGACATCTCCGCATAAGACGTAAGGTTCGCCACGGTATCTCTCGGTAGCAGTATTATCAATTGTTCGATTTATGGGATTAATAAGTGAAAAAAGCTGAAAAGCTAAATCTTTTTTACCAAGCTTAGCCGCAGCTATCACCATCCAAACAGCTGCATGAGTATATTGTCCACCGTTTTCTCTTACGCCAGGAATATAGCCTTGTATATATCCGGCAGAAGGGGAGTGGGTATTAAAAGGAGGAGTAAGAAGTTTTATTATTCCAGCAGATTCATCAACTAACATTTTACAAGCGGATTCAAAAGCTACTTCTGTTCGCTCAGGGTCTGCTAAGTTAGAAATTATTGCCCAACTCTGAGAAATACTATCAATGGTACATTCGTGGCCTTGAGCACTACCTAAGGGCGTACCATCGTCAAAGTAAGCACGTCGATACCACTGTCCATCCCAACCATGAGCCTCAATAGCTGCAACTATCTCACGTGCATTATCACAATAGTTTTTGCTTTGCTCTGATATTGTCACAAGTTTGGAAAAATCCATTAGGGTTTTAGCCAGAAACCAGCCAAGCCAAACACTTTCGCCTTGTCCCTTTTTACCGACTTCATTCATGCCGTCGTTCCAGTCGCCACATCCCATTAAAGGCAAGCCTCGAACGCTTCGGAGTGAAATGGCTCTATCAAGAGCTTTTATACAATGCTCATAAACTGTCGCCACGGTTTTGCTAGTAGTGGGAGTTATATAAGCTTCGGGATCATGTGTCAGTAAGTCACCCTCTATGTAGGCAATCTTTTCATACAGTATGGATGTATCAGATGTTGTGTTGATGTATTGAGCAACTACGTACGGAAGCCAAATGTAATCATCAGAGATGCGCGTTCTTACTCCTCGCCCCGAAGGAGGATGCCACCAATGTTGCACATCTCCTTCAATAAATTGCCTGGATGCGTGCAGAAGTATCTGTTCTCTAGCAATATTTGGAGAGGTTACCATTATCGCTAATACATCTTGTAGTTGGTCTCTGAAGCCAACAGCCCCACCACTTTGATAGAAGCCAGTGCGCGCCCATAACCGAGCACTAATTGTTTGATACAGAAGCCATCCATTCATTAAAATATCAAAAGAGCGGGATGGAGTGCGTATTTGAATATTGGTGAGTAATTCACGCCAAATTGTGGCGGTGGAGCTTGTTCGCAGATTAGTGACATCAGTTCCTCTTGCCTTTTCGATTAAAACATTAAGAGAGTCTTGATTCGGTGCCTCTCCTACAAAAAAACTTATAGTTTTTGTTTCACCAACCGCTAGCTGAATGCTTACTTGCAGTATAAGACCATGATCAAGACTGTCACCAGTTAGACCACTGAGAGGTTTAATGGCTCCGCTTGAGATGACTTTTTGATCATTGAGGAATTGTGGCTTGGATAGATTTCCACTTAAGCCGATAAACTCTCTTCGGTCTCCAGTAAATCCCAAAATAGGTTCTGTTGAACCTACAAATAATCTACGTTCGGCAAAATCTCCCTGATAGCAATTTGATGCAATAAAAGATTGCAATTCTGAGTCAAATTTTGAGCGAAGCATCCAACCTGTCTCATCACGAGATACTCCCATGACTGGCTCGACGTAGAAGAACAGTGAATACTTGTTGGTTCGAGATCCAATATTGGTAAGTTTTACATCATGAAACTTTATCGCATCCTTTGGATCAACTGAGATAGTTAGATTACACTTAGTTGAGCCATACTGAGTTTGGAATCTTGATGATCCAAAGCCATGTGTTACATGATAACTGCCGTGGTGAGTGAAGGGTCTAGGTGTTGCAGCCCAATAGTCACCCGAAGTATCGTCGCGAATGTAAACGATTTCTCCATTCGGATCTGTAATTGGATCGTTGGAAAATGGTGTGAGGCGATTTTCTCGAGAGTTTTCCGACCAGGTATATCCACCCCCTGTTTCAGTCACTAAAGTCCCAAATGTGGGATTGGCTATGACATTACTCCACGGGAGTGGTGAGAGCTTCTGCCCTTGGGCAAGAATTGTGTAAGAAGTTCCATCATCCGTAAACCCACCATAGTTAGTTCCAAATTCAAGTGCAGGCGCCGGAAAGTACTCTCCTATTTGAGGCACTATTGCTTGAGTAGTATGAGTTGTTGTTGGGATAAGTGTGATTGAGTTATCGGTGAGTCTATTATGAGTTGCTGACAATATTTCTGCCATTTGCGATTCTAAGGACCCGTAGATACCTTCGAATAATAGCCTAGCTAGTGCTTTAAGAAGAATATACTCATTGTCGCTTATATGATTTCTACTTCTTACATGTATGCCCCCATGTTTGTTGATTAAAAAGGGATGATTACTTTGATGAAGTAATCGCTCGATTGCCTCGTTAATAGGTTGTAGATACCCGTCAAGGTGTTCATTAATTATAACAAGATCAAAGCGAATACCCCGCGATCGCAGGAAATTGTGACAGAATAGAAGGTCTTGAACCAGTGAGATATGAGAATTGTCACTCACCGTACATAAAATAATCGGTATATCTCCTGATATACCGAGTCGCCACAGAGCTGATTGTGAACAATTATTACGAAAAAGAGCTTCAGATTGAGCTGGTAAGCGACTAAAATTATAAAAAAGGGCGTTTGCTACTCTTTGAAATACTAGAGTATGTTTGAAAGAGTAATTTTCATAGCGTAATTCAACACTACTTTTACTCCACGCAAGGTTAAAAGCTCTTTGTAGGTAATTTACATCGTGAAATTTTATGGCTAAACGCAAGGCATCTTGCCGCGACTTGGTAACACCTGTAATAAAAGTAGCTTTTTCGGTGGTTCCTGGCTCAATCTCTATGCGTGTTCGGAGTGAGACAATAGGGTCAAGAACGAATCCTACTTTTCCGCTGAGGGAGTCTTTACCAATAGATTGAGCACTAGATAGAGGATTGCCTCTCCCTATGAAAGATTCTCGTGATGTTTCATACTCGGTTTTTCCCCAAACTGTAGACATAGCTAAAGAATGAACTAAAAATAGCGGTGATTCTGTTGAGCTGCGCGGTCTTCGTGAGCAAATCAAGGCATCAAAATCAGAGATGTACTCTGTTTCTATAAATATTTTTTGAAAGGCGGGATGTGCAGCATCAGCTTTAAAAGTAGCAAGGGATACTTCTGAGAAGCTAGTAAGCTCGAGAAAAGCGCGCTTTGTTCCAGTATTTGAGATGGTAATCTGACGTATTTCCGCGTCATCCTCTTGAGCTACCACAATCATAGTTTTTGTAGTGAATTTGCCATCTCTTCGCTGAAACTCAATTTTGTCAGCGCTGTAGTTAGCTTCATAACTTTCTGGTGTAGTTCTTGTCGGTCGATATGTGTTTGACCAAATACTTCCCGTTTTAAGATCTTTTACAAAGACAAAGCTGCCGTAATCATGAGTAAGTGAGTCATTCCTCCACCGAGTGAGTGCTATATCGTTATGAAAAGCGCTAAAGCCATTCCCTTGATTGTCAACCATTACGGTATACCGACCGTTAGAGAGAATATGAGTGTGAGGCACTGAGGTAAATGGTGTAGTAACCACTCCGCTCCAGTTGGCGTGAGTATTATCAACGTTGCTTGCTGCCAGTGGCTGAGGTTCAACTTCAACTGTAATTCCTTTAAGAGGCACTCGAGATGGAAATTTCTCATCTAAGAGCTCCTCAATACTGGATATTATTGGATTTTTATGAAACCACTCGCGTATAATTCCGTTGTTCAAAACGTTTATTAACGCTAAAAAACCCATGCCTTGATGATGAGAGAAGTAGGCTCGTACTATATGGTAAGGTACTTCAGCACCAAGCCTATCTTTGCTGTAATCGACTGCCTCAAAAAAACCGTACTCACCCCTAAATCCTAATCGTTCCATTAGTCGTAAATTGGCTACTGATTTTTCTGGCTCTACCATAGTTGAGAGTAAGGTAGCGTAAGGCGCTATGACGCAGTCTTGATCAAGTTGTCTCTTGAGAGCGAGCGAGGGCACTCCAAAAGCTTTGTATTGATAAGTTCCATGTTGGTCTACTCTGCTATAGGCTGATTCAGAAATGCCCCACGGTATGCCAAGGTGCTGAGAGTATCGTTGCTGAGCTTTAACTGCCACTTTACAACTTTCAAAGATGAGAGTGCCCGGATGATTTCGCATAAAGAGAAGAGGCATCAGATACTCAAACATAGTACCCGACCATGAAGCTAAACACTTACCGCTGAAAGTATCTGCAAGAGTCCTACCGAGAGCAAACCAATGTTTGTAGGGGACGTCTCCTTTAGCAATTGCCACCAAACTAAGTATTCTTGCCTCACTTGCAAGCAAATCGTAGGTACTATTATCTACGGTAGCAGAGTCTACATGAAAGCCAATTCGAAATAGTCTCTGATCTTGTCGATAAAGAAAAGAGTAATCTACTTCTTTAAAAAGGCTTGATATTGAAGCTATTATGGTAGTCCCTTGTTGGGTAAGCTCGTTAAGACAAACTTTCGCTTCAGTAAATGCTTGGATAAAGTCTGTGCTGTCCGTAGCAAGTATTGGAAGTAAAGTAACCACTTTTTCTAGAAGCTGATTTACTAAAGTAAGAGATACTGGATTGTTTCTTGCTTCTCGATTTATTTCTTGCACCGTTGCTGAAATCTTATCACCGTAGTGGTGTGGGGCGACTGATTCGGGCAGTAGTTGAAATAGTTGATACCATTTTACAAGCGGTTCTACGGAAGTTAATACAGATAAATCTTTATTAGCTGCATCTGGTAGAGTTTTTGAACTACTGGATCTAACTCGCTCAAGATGTGAAATAGCTTGAGCTATTTGCGGAAGGGTAAGGGGCTTTTTTTGCTCAAAATATTGTAACAAAGGATGTAGAGCCGGGTATGAAAGTGCAATTGAACTGAGTCGCTCAAAAGCACTGTCTTCAATTAAGGGCTGTATTTGAAATGATTCTAAAGCGCTTTTTACAATAAGATAAGAAGCCGACAAGTTTCCTGAATCTACCGATGATATATAACGAGGAGCTAAAGGAGTGCATGTTGCGATGTCATACCAGTTAAATAAATGCCCGCGAAATTTATCAAGTTTCTTAATAGTATTAATTACATCTGTCAGATATTTTAACTTCTCTGGAATTGATATAAAACCACTCTTATGTGCCCCTAAAATAGACACTAACGAAAGACCTATATTAGTAGGCGATGTGCGTTCTGCTACAACAAGCTTAGGATCTAGTTGTATGTTATCGGGTATTAGGTAATGGTACTTTGGACAAAGATATTCATAAAAAAAACGCCAGGTATCTTTTAGTATATCGTCTAAATACTTTTTCTCTGACTGAGAAAATTCACTAATTGAATCAGCATTTTTTTTACTTAATGAAAAAGCCGCAAATGGTGACCAAAGCCATAGAGCGCTTAAAATAAGCCCAATATTCCATTTTTCTGACGATAAAATTAGAGCTGGAATTATTAGGAGTAACGTTAAAAAAATTGGCAATGCCATTTCTTTTAAATAGGTTATCTGGTTGTCTCCGATAGAACTTTCAGTTGACGAAAAAGTCTGCCATTCTAATAGATTTCTATGAGATATAAATACTCTAAAAAGTGATATGACAATCCCGTGTATTATTACCATCGCCTGATGAGGCAGAAATGTAATTTGGTAAAGAGTGTGAATTAATCGCGAGCGTAAGGTAAAAACCAGCGATTTAAAATAAAGTTCTAGAGATATACGCAAAGGTGGAATAAGTACAACGTGCGCCAGATCAGCGTATAGTGGAAAACTTAAAATCAATGTAGCTATTGCTATCCAGAAAATTGAGCTTCCAGGGAAAATACTAACCGAACACAAAAATAGCAGATACAGACTTGGAGTTAGAAGGCTTCTTCGTAAATTATCAAAAAGCTTCCACCATGATAATGCAGATAATGGAGAGTTTACTAATTGAATGACTGAGCTATTTTCCTGCTCAACAATAATCGGCACTTTTTTACCGATCCAAGGCACTAATTGCCAATCGCCTCTAACCCATCTGTGCGCTCGTTTTATGTAAGAGAGATATTTTGATGGTACATCATCGAATAATTCAATATCCGATGCAAAACCGGTTCGAGCAAAAAGACCTTCAAATAGGTCATGACTCAAGAGTGAGCTTTGAGGAACTCGCCCTAAAAGGGATTGGTGTAGTGCGTCTACATCGTATACACCTTTTCCTAGGTATGAAGCTTCACCAAATAGGTCGAAGTAAAAATCAGATACCATTTCTGTGTATGGATCGACTCCTGCCTCGTGGGCAAAGGTCGCAGCAAATTTTGATTTTAATGCGCTTCTTAAGGAGCTACTCACCCGAGGTTGTATTATTCCATAACCCTTTGTTACTCGTCGCTCAATTGGGTCTACATAGGGATGATTTAGAGGATGAGCTATTGTTCCCACGAGCTTGCGGGCAGTTTGATTAGGAAGGGTATTATCGCTATCTAGGGTAATAACGAATTTTATTGTTTGGAGTAATTCTCGTTCACTCTGAGTTATCTGTAGTGATGAGGTACCTTCTTTAGCAAGGATAACTTTATTAAGCTCTTCAACTTTGCCTCGTTTTCTCTCCCAACCCATGAATTTACTTTCAGTTTGGCTCCACACGCGTTGTCTAAAGAAAACGAAAAATTTTTGATTATCTTTAAATCCATGTTTGTTGTTTATTTCATTAATTAGAGTTTTGCCACTTTTTATAATTTCTTCGTCATCAGGCATAACCTGACTGGGTGCGTCGTATAAATCCGCTAGGAGGGCAAATCTTAGCTCGCTATCAGTGTTCGCGATAAATCTAACTTCAAGTTCATTTATGGCATCTTTTATCTGTTTAGATGTTGAAAAAATTCCGTGAACAGCCACTAAAGTACGGCAATATGTAGGAATTCCGTCAGCGAATTCTAGTTTTGCTAAAGGCCGCGGTTTAATTAGATGGCTAAGAACCCACTGAATCACTCTGATGACAAGTTCAGAAGATGGAACAAGGAGAACTGCCACCATAATGAGTGTAATCATCGTGGATCGGAGAGAGGAGAATGGTGAAGAATTAGTTACTGTAATTATACCAATAAGTAGTAGAAGGGTCAGAAGTCCGAAACTTCCTAGATACAGCCATATTCGAAATTTCTGTAGCGGAGCTAAAAATGTATGCTGTTCGTTACCGTTTAGTAAGTAGTGTCCAACATGCCACTGACGTGGCACTTCATATATTTTGTCTGGAAATGGTTTAGTGTGCGCGTTTTTATCTGTGTTTTTGGCAGACTCGCAAAGATTAATTATATCACGAGCAGCTTGTAGTTCTGATATACCGTTTTTTTTGGCATTACGCTCTATCTGCTGGGTACATAAATTTCTAGTTTTAAAATCACACAGAGGGTAAATCCCAGAGGGGTCACGGAGTAGTTCATGATGAACAAGACTTACTTCTTCAAACCAACAACGCCAATCTATCATGCCTACACTTCGCAGAGCAGTCACCGTATTTCCGATCGATAACTGATCTCTAGCTTGTTGATTTAAAAAAATTTGCTCAAGGGATTCATGATTAACACCTCGCTCGTCAAGACGTTGCTCTAACCAGCGTGTCACCAAAGGATCTCGGCCTGCACGTTGACGTAGCCTATGGAATAAGTGAACTGCGCCGTCTTGACCATCGACTTCTGGAGTTTCAGTTATTTTTTGAGCTATTCTTAGCAAAAGATCAGAAGATCGCTCATTGTACTCGCGCACTTCTTCTAAACTACTATCGACAACATTAAATGCTTTGTGCCTTATTTCTCTTGTTCTGAGTAAATGTTGGGAGAGTCGCCGCAGGTTCTCAATTAGAGCGAATCGAGCCATAATAGGAACTGCCCAAAGTTCTCCTACTTTTAGCGGGATTATTTCTTGGTAGCCTCTTAGAAATGTTGAAAGACGCTGTGGGTCGATAATTCCATCAGATAATCGAATCATCTCCACTACAACATCGTAAACTCTAGGAGCAAAATAAAGCCTGTCGCCAGCTGAATAATCACCGTTTTTGGTGGACATGAGAATAGGTAGCGCACGATCAAAAGAGCGATTAAATAGAGTGCGAGTTTCATTGATATGTCGCACAATAAGATGAAAATTATCGAGTAGCCAGTCAGCTCCAGAAGTTAAGACTTCATCTTTGTGGGCTGAATCGAGTAAAATTTTATGTGCATACTGTAAAAATGATACATTGTCTTTGAACCGTTTTTGAATCAACCGACTTCTTGTTAAAAACGGTAGAGCCGTTAGTTTGGGGATAAACTGTGGAGTGAGATCTTCTGAGTAGTTTAAGTGAACTTGAGCTAGGTTTCGCCCTTTTTCCGCTAATTCATCCAAAGGAATAGGGTCGACTCGAAATGGTTCTTCAAGTGGTAGCTGAATTATATTTTTGGCAAAATTGCGCTGATATGAAAGAGTAGCAAGTTTGTAATTTGAGTTCTGATATTGACTCAGATAGCTCTTTCGGCTTGATTCAATCTGGCGTTTATTACCCACTTACTTCGCCTTTATTTGATGTATTTTTTCTGATGTCTTCGCAACATTCCTTTTTAGACTGATTTTTACAGTCCATTGGTTGATACTCTTTAAGATTTTCACCCTTTGCAAGATATCTTCAGGTAAAAAACTGTTTAGAGAATTAATAATTAATTTTTTATTGGCAATATTGGCTAGTCCTCAATAGTGCAAAATATCATCTCAGTTTAGAGCAAGGCAGCTCGATGGGAGATGATTATAGTTGCGGAATGATTTAAACGATGGCTGTAAAACAAAAATGGTGTCCTTACGGCGAAAGAGGGGGGGTATTAATTGAATTCTCCCTTGCAATTGGAATTTTAGTATTAATAGTTGGCTATACCGTAGAGCTTGGATCTCGTTATAAACAGCAATTGATTTTATCTGGTGCTGCTCACTATGCAGCGACAAGTTCGGCTGCAAATCCAGCTTTGCCTCTTCCTTGTAATGATCCTAAAGGTACGTTTTGCATAAGGCCTAAATTCAACCAAAATGGTGATCTTGTATCTGAAGGTAACGCAAATTCCCTTCGGTGCTTTGCTGAGATTGAAGCCTATCGCTTTCTGAATGCGAAAGAAAATCGTGCTCATCTTAAGCCTGATTCTTATGATATTGTATCTCTTGTAAAGACAGGATCTGAGGTTTCTGGATATGCGCCTAGAATTTTAGAGATAAGGATAGAAAAAAAACCGGATGAAAGGTCGTGCATACTCTGTTTTGGATCTACCTTACTTAGCAAAAAGGCGATTGGACACAGCGTTATCGGTGTGCAGCGAGTTTGTCAGTCATAGTAGAGCTTATAGGAGCTGTTTTTGAGCTCTAGTCCGTCCTATGCGGCGCTTAAAATGTTGTTTACTTAGATATTTATGATATGACGTAAGGTTAAAAACAACGAAGAAGCATAAATTTTAGATAGCCAAGTTCTTTACATTCAAATGGGAAGGGATGATCTGCCGGTAATCCTCGATTTGCTATGACAATCCCCCTTTTTTTAGTTCGTTTTAGTGCAAGGTTTATTGTGTTTTGAAACTCCTCAGGGAGAAATCTTCCAGAACAAGAGGCAAAAGCAATAACTCCACCAACTTTTAGGGTCTTTAGAGCTTGGGTAAAAAGATGAGAATAGGCTTTGCCTCCTGCTTCTAATTGAGTTGTATTTTGAATAAACGCTGGGGGATCAACTATTATCAAATCCCAAGTTTTCTGCTGTGCTACAGCACGCTCTAAAAACGAATAAGCGTCATCAGTAGAGAGTTGATGATTGCTAGCAGAGAGATTATTTACTCGGAAGTTTTTTTCCGCTCCTTTTATAGCCGGTTTAGCGCTATCTACTGTTGTTATTTCCTTGGCTCCATTTGCCCCTGCATAGACTGAAAAACCTCCAGTATAACCGAATAAATTTAACACTTTCATACCGCAGGCTATTTGACCGATTAGATGGCGATTATCGCGCTGATCCAAAAAAAAGCCAGTTTTTTGTCCTTTTAAGATATTTACTAGAAACTTATGACCATTTTCTGTTACTAGTATTTCTTCTAAAGGAGCTTCTCCATAAATACACCTTGAAGTTTCTTCTAAAGAATCTTTATCACGATTCCTGACAATCACGCTGGAGAGCTTGAGTTTACGCGCAATAAGTTGCGCTATGAGTTCTGCATTCCAAAAAGAAGCAGGAGAAAGACCATCAAACTTTAACACTCCAAATGTTCCGTACTTGTCAAAGACCATGCCAGGTAAGTAGTCACCTTCTCCATTTAAAACCCTATAACAGTTGGTGTTAGGCGGAATTATTAACAAACGATGGTCAATTGACTGCTGGATACGACTCGCTACTATGTCGTCATTAAAACGGTCTTGAGAAAGATCCAGAACTCGGAAACATAGATTAGATTGAGGATCAAAAATTCCTTTCGCGATAATATCACCTTTGCGATTTTTGAGTAGAGCTAATGTACCACGAGGTACATCTCTATTGACTGATTCTACTTCGTTTTTAAATACCCAAGGATAACCTCTAAACAAGCGAGTTCGCAGGTCGCTGATTGCTGTAATATGAATTGGTCTGCTTTTACTACAAAAAAACTGACTCATAATTAAAATACCCCCTGAGCTAAAGCTCAGTTTGGAAGTTTGATTGTATGGTTAGGAGGTCACCTAACCTTAATGTATTTCACGAAGCTTCTCGAGCTCTTGCCAGAAAGTTGGAAATGTTTTTCCTACGACCGATGGCGTAGCGATGCTAATACCGTGAACTTTAGTGCCAAGCACCGCAAAGCTCATGGCCATTCGGTGGTCATGATAGGTTTTGGTGGGATAGAAAGGAGTATCTTCTTCATTGCGATTGAGCAGATGAGGAGCATAATCTATAGACATCCAGTCAGCTCCCTCTTCTACCGTGACCCCAAGCTTTCTTAGCTCATCTGCTGGACATTGAATGCGGTCACATTCCTTAATTCGCAGAGTAGATAAGCCAGTGAGAGTGGTGCGCCCTGGAATCAGAGGAGCAATACCCATCAGAGTGAGAGCAACGTCAGGCATGAGCGAAAAATCAACAGCACTTGTTAAAGGATTTAATACTCCATTTGCCGGACCCGTAACCGTTAAAGTATTGTCGCGACTTTCTACTTTTGAACCCAACTTTTTTAATACTTCAAGGAATCCTAGGTCTCCCTGAGATGACTGACCGCTGAGGTTCGGAACAGTGATAGATTTACCATGGATAGTAGCTAATGCAAAAAAGTAAGATGCACCTGAAGCATCAGCTTCTACTGTTACAACTTCTTTACTTTCGTAGGTGCCTGCTGGAATTACAAACTCATTGAACAATTCATTGGTGTTTACTGTTACTCCAAAGCGATTCATCTCTTGGATAGTTAACTTAATGTAAGGCGCGCTTACTAGTGGGCCATCAGAACTTACCGATAAGCCGCCCGGAAGACATGGAGCAATAATAAGGAGAGCTGAGAAAAATTGACTGGAGATGTCACCAGGAATACAAATGCTCATATTGTTAGGCATTGTATCAAAAGTATCATCTATATTAATTGATTTATCTTGAGGCTCTTTTTTTCTCTTATTGAAACCTAGCTTTGAAATATAGCTTGGAGGGGTAATCATCATCGGCAAATAGCCCGCTTTATCAGCGGAAATTATGCATCCGAGCTGAGTAAGGGCATCAGCAAGATGAGTTAGAGGACGACTCCTTAAAGGAGCATCACCATCTACCAAAGTGGGTGACCTTCTCAGTGCGCAACCTGCCAAAAGAAGTCTAGCAGATGTACCACTCAACCCTAAATTAATTGAAGTGACTTTGTTATCAGCATTATCGGTATCGTTTGTGCTTGGAAATCGTCCATTACCGCCCGTAATCACTAACTCCCCACCTGACTCTTGTTCTTTAATTGTTACTCCAAGAGTAACTAATGCCGTCTTAAGTCGCTCAACATCGTCGCAATAAGCCCAGCCTTGAATAGTTGTGGTACCTTTAGCCAGTGAGGCTATCATGAGGTCTCGAATCGATAAGCTTTTTGACCCAGGCACTAAGGCAAGTTTAGGAATTGGTAACCGAGAGGATTCGAGCACAGAATCTTTGTGACATATCACTGGATATGGATCAGAAACTAAATCACTATTAAACTGCTGAAGGATTTGTAGTGGGGTTGACTGGTCGTGGTCATTCTTAGCCATTTGCGGCTACTCACCGTTTCAATTTACCGTTTAAAATTATCTTTCACTAGATGCTTGTGTCACCGTTTTTTCACTTTCGAGAGCGTTAGCAAGGCCTGTAGCCAAATTATGCACAGCGGCTACGCCTTGCCTAACGATACTGTCAACTGTTCGACTAGCAATGTGCGGGGTGAGATGAACATAAGGCATTCCAAGGAGTGGGTTGTGGGGGTCGACGGGCTCAGGGTCAAGTACATCAGCAGCGAAAGCCGCCACTTTTCCAGAGCGAATGCTGTTAGCTAAAGCCTGTTGGTCTATTAGGCGTCCTCGGCTGAGATTGAGTATGACTACTCCATTTTTACACATGGCAATGCGTCTAGCATTAAGGAAGTGCGAATTTGATTTGGTTAAATTCATGTGAAGACTGACAATATCAGATTTAGCTAGAGCCTCTTCACATTGGTTAGTTCGGGATAGTTGTGGACCAGATCCGTTTATTGAATCATCGCAAAAAAGTGGATGTTTAAATGCGCTTAGTAGTTGTTGAAAAAATTCCTCGTGAGGCGCAGACCAAGAAGTGTTATAGATAACAACGTTCATACCAAAAGCCATTGCACGCTTAGCGACCTCACGACCTACACGTCCGAATCCAAAAATCCCTAATGTTTTACCGGCAACCTCCATTCCGGTAAAACGTTTCCACTTGGCCGCATGGACTA
>JBIKUX010000022.1:0-43466 GCA_044347345.1 Bdellovibrionota bacterium
CATGAAGGTTTAACAGAACAAAAAGTCCCAAGAATTCTCAAACTTCACAAAAAAAATAAGCTCACTTATTAGCTAAAGAATCTCGTCGGTTTAAATTAAAGAGTCCTATAGATTTTAAATCTTTATACTTAGTACGACTTAGTCACACCCATAACCTTCATAAACATTTTAAAAAACTATCTACAAAGTAAAAATTCTCTAAAGAATTTCTGATAAACACCGACCATATAAGTGAGATAGAAAGAGGTCTTTAAAGTTAAAAGGGAAAATTAGTTTTTTGCTTTAAGAATCTAGGTATCTCGGAACAGTTTTCTTATAGAAAGAATTTCCAAACATGGAAGTGGTGATATCATGGATGGTAAAAATTTTTTTGCTCGCAATTCAGATGGCCTAAAAAACGTGCCTATCAGCAAACCTCTAGGACAAGCTCGTCCCGTGTCTAGCTCATTTCTTTTCGCTTCCTCTCTCGAATCATTTAAATCTGAAGCCGTTATTATAGAAACTAATTCTAGTAACTTTTCCCAAAGCAAAAATAGTGACGAGCTAGCGCGCACAAATCGATTAGCCTCAGCAACTAACTTGGCCAGTGAGGCTACTGAAACTATCAAGGAGCTAATATCAAGCTTAGAAGAGATAGTAGGTATTGCTACTTCTGATAAAGTACCCAACACTATAACTGAACTAGAAATAAAAGCTAATAAGATCCTAAATGAAATAAACGCTAAAATTGAAAGTAGCGCGATTGTCCCTCAGACAGCATTGTTAGATGACAACATCAAATTTGAGCTCGAACAAGAATTAGGTAAAACACTAGATTTTATTTTTTTAGAGGATACGAAAGATAACCTTGGAATTGGCTCAATCTCATTCGCGAGTAAAGACTCTATTATTAACACCGTCTACAGCGTTCGCACTGCCCGAGAGCGAATTGATTCTTTCGCCAACTCCTTAGATGACTTACGAAATTCAATCGGAAGAAAGCTCAGTGAAAGAGAAGTAGCTCGCCAAAATATAGAGGCATCTGGGACTTCAGTGCGAGACCTCGAGGAGGCATTTACATTAGCTGAGATTACTAAAGAGTCTATCGGCAAAAATCCTTTACTTGCTCTAGGTTCCGCTGGCAATTTTACCAAACGTGCACCTGACTTACTTAAATAGAACTCCTGAATCAACAAACAGTGACCCTATAGTGGTGCTTTTTACTATAAAATGATAGCTTTCTGTTAAACAGAACAGAAAATATCGCAATTAACGAGAGTAAAAACTTGACTTGAGGCAGGCAAAACTAAAAATACACTTGTGCTGAGGCCAAGTTTTGCTTTTTCTGCCTGCTAAGCGTTTGAAACTCAAATCGTCAGAACAACAACTAATACAATTTTATCTTTACTTATGCTTGATGGATTAAGAGATAAATTCGACAAAGCTCTTCGCTCACTGAGAGGCAAATCAACGGTATCTCAAAAAGACATTGAAGATACAATGCGCGGCGTACGTTTAGCACTACTGGAGGCAGATGTTAATTTTAAAGTCGCTAAAGACTTCTGTAATAAAGTCAGCGAAAAAGCTTTTGGTGAAGCTGTTTTAAAGAGCTTAAACGCTGAACAGCAGATTATAAAAATCGTCCACGACGAACTCATTCTTATAATGGGAGGTCAAACCTCTCCTATATCATTTTCGTCAAACCCACCCACCGTTATTTTATTAGTAGGATTACAAGGTTCAGGTAAGACCACTTCTGCAGCGAAATTAGCACTTCATTTTCGAAGAGAATTCTCGAAAACTCCATTTCTTGTTCCTGCTGACGTATACCGACCAGCGGCTATCACTCAACTTATTACACTTGGGAAACAACTTTCCATACCAGTTTTTCCCTCAAGTTCTACTAACACTCCTCAAGAAATTGTCACACAAGCAGTAAGCGAAGGGCGAAAAAAAGGCTTTGATACAATTATTATAGATACAGCAGGTCGTCTTCAAGTTGATGATAATCTAATGAACGAACTCACAGATATTGTTCAGATTACTCAACCTCATTGGATTTACTTAGTTGTTGATGCAATGACTGGACAAGAAGCAGTAAACGTAGCTACTGGATTTAAAAAGTCGGTACCACTCAACGGTCTAATTCTCACAAAAATGGATGGGGATGCACGAGGAGGAGCTGCATTATCTGTAAGAGCAGTAACTGAGATACCAATAGCTTTTATCGGGGTGGGAGAAAAACCAGATAATTTAGAACGTTTTCATCCAGAGCGATTAGCATCCAGAATTCTGGGAATGGGAGACATGCTGTCTCTTATTGAAAAAGCCCAAAGAGAAGTGTCAGTAGAGGAAGCGGCTAATCTCGAAAAAAAACTTCGAAAAAATTCATTCACACTTGAGGACTTTCTCGGTCAGCTTCGAATGATCAAGAGATTAGGAAGTATCGGATCTCTTGCCAGTATGATTCCTGGTATGGCAAAGGTTATTGATGAAGAGAAAACAGCACTCGCCGAAAAAGAAATGAAAAAGATTGAGGCGATTATTCTCTCAATGACACCTAAAGAGCGTCAGAATCATCAAATTTTAGATGGTAGTCGTCGCAAACGGATTGCCCAAGGATCCGGTACCAAAGTTGAAGATGTAAACAAGCTTCTTAAGCAGTATCTAGAAATGCGAAAAATGATGTCTGCGGTAGCTCAAGGAGGCTTAGGCAGCCTGTTAGGCAAGGCCGGACTAATGAAGAAAGCCGGACAAATGAAAATTCCAAAAATAAGAGGTAAAAGTGGTTTATCTAGTTTTTAGTAAGCTACTTAGTTCTTCATATTTTTTCATTACTCTTGCGACATAGGTTTGGCAATTTCTAAAAAATCCTCCATACCATTTCGGGTTTCTAGTCGAGTTTATAGCTGTGCGCAAAGTATCCCCATCGAGACAAGGACTATCAACATAATATTGATGCTTTGAAACATCCTCACTAAAAAGGCCTCTCACCCCAAACCCTATATTGTCGCCACTTTGATTAAAATAAAAATGCTCATGCGACCATTCTTTGTTTAATCTATCTAAGAAGCTACCATTGCGAGTGTCAGACCACCCTGGTACCCAAACCGACCATGAAAGAGGTCGCTTTACAACATAGGCACACTCTCCCCCTAGGTAACTTTTATTGCCAGCTATATTTTGTAACGAACTCATCTTTACCACTACTCCTCATTTTTCGCAGATTTAATCTTAAAAAAAGAAGAGTCGTATCGACTAAGCTAAAGTTTCCGTTTCAACGTGCTCAATTTTTGGAAAAAGAGGCTCTCCAACTCTAAGGATACTACCGGATGCCAACTGACCCCACATTAGACTGTCAACAGAGAAAGATAAATTTGCATTTAAACGATTCATCAACTCAGCCATCTTTGTTGGCATAACCGGACTTAAAAGTAATCCAGCTAAACGCATCACTTCTAAACTGCACCATAAGGTCTCAGCGGCCTTATCTCGGTCACTTGAAATTGCTTTCCAAGGAGCCATCTCATTCATATACTGGTTCGCTTTAGTCACAAGAGCCATAATTGTTTCCATGGCAAGATCAGGCGAATAGTTTTCAATCTGTTCTAGTACTAGTGCAACTGTCTTTTTAGCAAAACCTGCAAGCTCCTCAGAAGCAGCTCCTAACGTTGCTCTCACTGACGGAATTGTACCCTCAAAATGCTTTGTAATTAAGCCAGAGGTTCTACTTAATAGATTACCCAGATTATTGGCAAGGTCTGCATTTATGCGGTTAATTGCTTCTTGCTCATCAAACAAGGCATCTTGCCCCAATCGCATACCACGTACAAGAAAATACCTTAGAGCATCAACTCCAAATACTTCTTTCATACTAAGAGGGTCAACAACCTTTCCCTCGCTCTTACTCATTTTTCCACCACCGGAAGTTAACCACCAACCATGAGCGATAATTCGCTCTGGAAGAGAAATTCCCAATGCCATAAGCATAGTCGGCCAATAAACAGCATGAGGAATCAGGATGTCTTTTCCAATTAGGTGCACTACCCTACTCCACCATCTACTAAAATCTTTGGTGCGGTTAGATTGCATGTACCCTATCGCTGATACATAGTTAAGTAGAGCGTCAAACCATACATAAGTTACAAAATCTGTATCGAAGGGCAGAGGTATTCCCCAGTCTAACCTGGCTTTTGGACGACTAATACAGAGATCTCCCAAAGGTTGCTTTAAAAAACCTAGCACCTCATTCGCTCTAGTTTCTGGATATATCCAACCACGGTTTTGATTGAGGTATTCAATTAACCTTTCCTGATAAGCAGACATGCGAAAAAAATAATTAGTTTCCTTGATACGTACGAGTGGTTTACCAGATGGACTCTTTCCATCTATTACATCTTTTTCAGGGTAAAAAATCTCCTCAGAAATAGAATACCACCCTTCGTATTCTTTTTTATAAATATCACCTTGAGTAAATAGCTTCTGTAAGGCTAGTCCAACAACATCTTTATGAAAGGTAAAAGTTGTACGCATGAAGATATCGTAATCAATGCCAAGCTCCTCCCAAGCCTTAGTAAAATTTTTTACCATTTCATCGACATGTTGCTGAGGCTCAAGCGACCGAGCTCTTGCAGCATCAGCTACCTTCTGACCGTGTTCATCAGTACCAGTTAATAAAAAAGTCTGCTCGCCAAATAGTCGATGATAACGGCGCAGTACATCGGCAATTATTGTAGAATATGCGTGACCTATATGTGGTTTATCATTTACGTAGTAGATGGGAGTTGTAATATAAAAAGAACGGGTCTCTGTATCTTGTATCCTACTCTCAGTAAATTCTGCCCCTAACACTGTCATAATGTCCTAATTTGTGCTGTTTTAACTTCTTGTTTCAAACAGTAAAAGATATTTACCTGTTTTCAGTGCTTACGATGGTACCTTAATTTTAATAATTTATCGCTAGCCCTAATGTAAGGTGCAACACTTTAACTCTAAAAATACTTTTTTAATTTTTTATTTGAACCGCTGCATCGTAACTAGCTTATAAATATCATGAGTCAAAACTTAGGATCAGTCTCCCTTCTTCGCTACGATCTAAAGTGAACCGCAAAAATCGTAAAACAGGTAATAAGACAAAGAGTACTGAAAGGGGGGAAGAAATTATGGTGTGAGATATAGAAGTAAGTTCAATGCGAAAATTGCACTTGAGGCTCTCAAGAAGGATGGAGATAGGTTGCTTAAATATTCAAGTTTAATTCTTAAAAAAATCTTTAGCTGCCTTAAGCCGACGCGCTTAGCTTGCGCGTCGCGTCATGACAATATGACTTATATTCTTCTGGTTATAGTTTTTTTCTAGCCGACTTTTTTCTGCCGTAGATTTTGGGGTGATTATTTCTTAGTAAGGCGTTGCCGTCGTTTTGCTGAGCCACAATCTCCAAACGACGAAGTATTGTCTAGGAGCCATCTGTTTAGCGCGTAGCCCAGGTGTGCGGGCTAACCTGTTGTTGTGTTGCCGATTCTAAATGGTATAATCCTCCAACAAAAAGAGCTGGAGGAAAGCCTGAGTCGGTACTCGTTCTATTAGAACAAGTCTCCTTTGTTTCACCACCCTCATGTGTAACCACTGTCAGTCGCGCGGTTTGACTTAAGGAGTCCATTGATGTCTGGTTTAGACGGTCAGTTTCTCGCCCTTCTTATTCTAATCGGTATCGCGAGTGCGTTTGGTAGCCCCCACTGCGCAGTAATGTGTGGCGGGATATTCCTTAACGCGCAGGCGTTCAGCTCGGGAACGGTGCGACAGTTTAGAGTATCCCGCTCGGTGGGGTATCACTTTGGACGGCTCTTAAGCTATCTAACGCTCGGAGTCATTGCAGGTGCGCTTGGTAACCGCATCCTCACTAGCTCGTTCGGTGATTACCTCACTGGCGCAAGTGCACTACTTTTTATCGGTGCAGGAATGAACCTGTTGCTCGATCGAAAGCGAGGAGTTAAGGGTATCACCTTTATTCATCATTTAACCGGGGTGGCATACCGCTTTATCTACGAGAAGAGTCTACAATCGCTTAAGCCGGTCCTGCTCGGTGTTTTGAGTGGTATTCTCCCATGTGGATGGCTTCATCTCTATGTGTTTGGAGCAGTACTCCTTGCACACCCCCTGTACAGCCCCCTCTTCCTTTTCGCTTTTTGGCTCGGAACTATTCCTATCTTTCACCTTCTCTCGGGTGTGACTAGTTTCTTAGCCGCCAAGGGGGTAGTGGGACGTAAGCTAGCTGGCGTAGCACTTGTGGTGTATGGCCTGTTTTTGCCAATTGTCCGGCTCACTGAATTCGGGCATTCGATGGTCAGTTCGTTTATTGCACATGGACCGCAATTAGTGGAGCTAGGTCTTCGTGATCGTACGGGTACTGGAGTTTCAGTGGATACGTTTCCTCCGTTATGCCTTTCTCAATATCGAGAGGGATCAGTGCCAAAATAACGTAAAACGATGAACCGACTCTTTGGATACTTTTATGATTAGTACGTTTTCTCTCTTGATGGCGTTAAGCCTTATTTTCTCTGTCGGGGCGCTTTTTTTCCTTATCTGGTCGATATCAGCTTCGCAATTTGAGATGGGTCCCTCCAAAGCGATGGTAATTTTTGACCCGAACCATATAACGGGGACAACCGAAAACCATGCTCCGATTGAAGAAAGAGCACTCTTGCGCGAGCTTGACCAGTCGTCATGCCACCCGTCCTGGTATCTCATCTTCTCCTCAGTGGTGTGGCTTCTTATCGGTTCCGTCTTTGGCGTCATCACATCGTTTAAGTTCCACTACCCTGATTGGCTAACTAATCTACCAGCACTCACCTTCGGCCGGTTGCGGCCGCTTCATCTTAACACCGTGACTTACGGATGGCTCTCTCAGAGTGGGATGGGGATTGCCCTCTGGCTCATCCCTCGTCTAACTCGCCGAACGCTTGTCGGAGCTCATTACTCTATTATTGGAACCCATCTGTGGAACTTTGCTATGGTCATCGGTACCGTCGCTCTATTTTCTGGCTGGACCGACGGCGTGGAGTGGCTCGAATATCCGTGGGTTACGGATGGCCTGTTTGTAATCGGTGGAGCACTGGTAGGCATTCCGGTTTTGCTCACTATAGCCCAGCGTCGCGTTCACCATCTTTACGTCTCGGTATGGTACATCGGTGCCGCGTTCGTTTGGTTCCCGTTTCTATTTTTTATTTCAAACCTTCCTGTATTTTACGGGGCACAGCATGCCATGGTGAACTGGTGGTATGCACACAACGTGCTGGGTTTGTGGCTCACCCCACTTGGTTTAGCCGCTGCATATTATCTGATACCAAAAGTGCTCGGTCGACCAATCCATTCGTACTACCTATCGCTCATCGGTTTTTGGAGTCTGGCACTATTCTACAGTCAGGTCGGTATTCATCACCTTATCGGAGGACCAGTCCCAACATGGCTTGTTACACTCTCGGTGGTTACATCCGTAATGATGATTATTCCAGTCGTGGCCGTCGCCGTAAATCATCATTTGACGGTGGGAAAACGGTTCTGGATTATGAAACGATCCCCAACGCTCCGGTTTATCATCCCTGGGTCAATGTTCTACACAATCGTTTCAGCACAAGGGTCGCTCATGGCACTGCGCTCTGTAAATCAGGTGACTCATTTTACTCATTATACTATCGCACATGCCCATCTTGGGGTGTACGGGTTCTATTCGCTCATCATGTTTGGAGCGTGTTACTTTGCCCTCCCTCGAATGCTCTGCAAGGAGTGGCCTTCGCGATGGTTAGTGTCACTTCATTTCTGGTCGGTGCTTTTAGGGATCTCTATCTACGTCATTTCTCTCTCAATCGGCGGGGTGCGTCAGGGACAAGCGATGCTCGACCCGTCGGTAAGTTTTAGTGAAACGGTCAGGATTACAAAACCATACCTCTGGGGACGAACTGTAGGTGGCTCGCTAATGACCTTGGGGCATTTTCTGTTTTTTTTCCATATTCTCCTCCTTATGAACCAGCAACCTGTTACTACTGGGGAGAACCCTCGCGATGGTTAAGCAGATCGGTTTTATCGTCACCGCCCTCGGAATCCTCGCCTTCGCTGCGATGACATTAGTGCTAATTCCCTCGATTCAACTCTCAAGGCAGCCAGCAGAGGAGGCCTTACGTGAGTACTCACCGCAAGAGCTAAAGGGACGATGGGTGTATATCGAAAGTGGCTGTATGTATTGCCACAGTCAACAGCCACGGGATCCCTCTTTTGGCAGCGACCAAGCACGCAATTGGGGGAGAGCCTCAACGCCGGGTGACTATGCATATGACTTCCCTCATCTGTTAGGAACAATGAGGACAGGTCCCGACTTACTGAACATCGGAGTTCGTCAACCAAGTGATGACTGGCATCTTCTTCATCTCTATCAGCCTAGGGCGGTGCTCCCCGAGTCACTGATGCCAGCATTCCCATATCTTTTTCAACATAAATCAGTTGTAGAAGCAGGAGAACGTATAGTTACCGTTCCTGAACGGTGGATCAGCGAAAAGCATCGAGGAAAAAAAGTAGTAGCGGGACAAAAGGTGCTCGACTTGGTGGCTTATCTAAAGAGCCTACGGCGCGTCTATCCTTCAACTCAACGGCCGATAAAGGAGAAAAAGACCCATGAATGAATCTCTTTCCACCAAGCAAAGGTGGCTGAGTGTTCTCAGCAATTGGATCACCATGGGAACGATCTCAGCACTGCTCTGGTGCCTTCAACTCAGCATCGTAGTTGATCGACTCAGCGATTCAATCAACGAACCTAGTACGTTTTTTCACCTCGTAAACCATCTTTTTCTCGCCTCCCTCATCCTCATCTCAACATTACTTCGTCAGGAAAGTGAGAACTCAAATGTAATCTCTGTGGTAGCTGCTCGGCTCCTTCAGTTTCTATGTGGTGGTATATTGGTGACAAGCCTCTTTACTACGGGCAAGCTTGACGCTTGGTCGCTGGGTAGGTTGAGCCAGATTACCCATCCCGTTAGAGCAACACTTTTGGGAGTTTTCTTTCTTGCGCTCGGTATCTCGCTTATGATACCAGCGTTTCTTTCCCGACGAGAAACACCGGTATTTGAGGGAGGTAACGGCTCGTTTAGAGTGGTGTCGCTGCCCCGGTTTCTGTATATCCTCAGCGGGATCGGGTTCCTCCTGTACAGCGGGTATCTCTTCGGTGTAATGACTGGTGATAGTTGGCTGTCTATCGTCGGTATTGGAGTCATAGCCTCCACATTTCTTGTGTGGGGATGCTGCTTAGCCATTCGTCTCCTAGATCTTGTATCTCCCGTTGATGCCGTTAAGCTGCGACCTTATCTCGGTACTATACTCATAGCCGGCGTGTGTAGCGTGTTTGTTCTTCCTTTCGAACGTAGTGGACGTAGTGTCGCCTTACTCCATCTCCTCCTCTTCTGGTTGCCGTTTGGTTTATTGGTATGCCGCGCAATCATTGCGAATCGTTACAATCTGGGGACTCCCTCCAGATTTGCAGAATACCTGTTCCTTGTAACGGTATGGTCAGTGGCGGTAGTGATGCACGGCGTAGGCATTGTGAGTGGAACGACAGTCAGTGTGATGCTGTCAGGATTCTCGGGTGCGCTACTCTTAAGCTGTACCGCTCTCTCAGCGGTAGCGCTCGCGATGAGCAAACGGTGGGAAGAGGTAATGCCCCACTACCGTACAATCGGAAATGTAGGGTATGCAATCTGTTGCCTCGCTGCCGTTTCGGTGATAGCAGCTGTTTTAAGCTGGTCGGTCATCACAGATGGAATACGATATTTTTCCGCTTCAAAGATGCACCCAGTTTTTTTTATAACCCTACTTTGGCTTTTTACTTACCTTGGAACAGGCGCTTTGTTGGGATCAGTAATCGTCGGAAAGTCGATCCGCAACTTTGTCGAAATGATCGGAACGGATAGTGCAAACACACCCGAGGATTCTGCTAAATCGAATTTCGCCAACGAGCTTGAGTATGTTTTTGCGCGGGAGAAAGGAGAACCCGAGGAAGCAGATCACCCCGTCTCTATTCTAGTATGGATTATAATTATCGCCGCCGTGAGTTGGGGAAGTTGTTATGTAATCCTCTTTTCTGGCGACGGATCCGTAGGTGGAGGAGACTCCCGCACCACGACTACTCCCGAGAACAGCCCGAGTGTCGCCGCTGTTCCGGCCGGAGTACGTGGGGAGATTGTATTTAACACCGTATGTGCCGCCTGTCATCAACAGAATGGTGCAGGGTTGCCGGGTGCCTTCCCACCGCTCAATGGTTCGCCCTGGGTCACCGGAGCAGCTTCAATCCCAGTAAAGATCGTCCTTGGTGGACTCACTGGTCCGATTGAAGTGAAAGGTAACCTGTATAACGGCCAGATGCCCGCCTTCGGCACGCAGTTAAATGATGAAGAAATCGTCGCCGTAGTAACTTACATTCGTTCCGCTTGGGGCAATTCCGCTCCCGCAGTTTCGAAAGAAGAAGTTGCCCGGCTACGTGCAGAGACAGCCGGTAGAGGGACAGCATGGACGGCCGAGGAGCTCAAGAAGTAAAACCTGTTACATTAAATCAACCGGTTCTTGTGGTCGGAATGTGGTGTGCATCCTGTGCTCATCGCGCCACGAGTACTCTCACCCGCTTAACAGGAGCATCAGAGGCACGGTTTCGACCTGGCACCTCCATTATTGACCTTGTGCATCCTAGGGTTCCTCTTATCGCGGTGCCCTCTTCAATGGAACATCTCTCATTTTTTCCGCTAAACCAAGCTGAAGCGGCTCAGGTAGCCCACAAGGAGCGTGCAAACAGCGATGGGAAAGAGCTTACCGTTAGCTCCTTTATCGTCATGTGGATCATGACGCTTACTTGGGTTACCTACCTATCCCCACAGGGGAGCTATCCGAAAGCAATACCACTAGTTGTAATGGGGCTATACGCGCTACTTCTGTGGATCTGGCTCCCGCGCCTTACACGACTAGCGTGGTACTCCATCCAAACACGACAAGTTAGCGTTGAATCGCTCATCTGCCTTGAGCTGTTGAGTGTTGTCACACTTTCAGCTCACTCAATCTTTTCCTCTTGCCCCGAGATTTTATACATCGACTCGGCCGCAATGAGCCTCCTAATCGTGCAATGGGCTCGCTTTTTTACGCAAAACCTCCTCCTCACCCAATCGCTCGCTTCACTCCACCTTTCTCATGAGTACACCACTCAAGAAATAGCACCAACGCTAACGGTCGAAAAGCAAGTCAAACGAGTTTTTGCCCTTGTGTCGCTCTACGCTGGCGTGCTCTTCGTTACGTCAGCGTTTACCAGTAATATCGAAAGTACAATTCCATTTCTCATCATTCTTCCCATCGTGACCTGCCCATGCTTACTGTGGTCGTTCCTTCAATGGCTTGAGGGAACACCACAGCGGCTATGGAATCGAACAACGATAGGACTCATTGCGACTGCAGCAATGGCTACCTATAATTCACTCATGGTAAGCCTTGCCTTTGTCGGCAGTCTGTCACCGATGTTGTTATCCATCGGAATGTTCGCGCTCTTGGGGTTTTTTCTATGCCTTTTAGTTTGCTCCCAAGGACGAATGGCAGCCCGCCAGTAGTTGTTGGGAAGACTGGGGGCGATGTAATTCATCATATCTCCCTTACAGTTTAGAGCCCCCCATCAAAAATTATGTATCATACTCCATGATTCCTATACGGCGGCGTAACAGGTAAGGACGGGCCAAGTACGAGTAGAAAAACCATAACCCCCTATCGATTTGATTAGGTAATACCCCAGAGAGACATGCCATGTTGTTGTGGCGTTACTGTGGTGTTTTTGGAAGCCATGTGGCTCTCTCTGTCGAGGCTAGGAACGGGCTAAGTCAGGTGAGGAAGTAACATCAGCATGGTTGATGTAAGGCTTATCCCCTGCTTAAGGTTTACAGCTAGAGCATTGTGACGCTTTTTCTGTTCAGGATGTACACGGTTCGGACCTATATTTAGTTTAAGCCTAATTCCTGAAACAAACTGGTCTGTTCGTCGAAAAATAATTTTTGCATACACGCGCTAAAAGAAGCGCAAGAAAGGTATTTCTGCACCTCAGATGTTTAATAAGAACCAGAGAGGATTGAATCTATTGATGAATCTTTTGTTGGTATGAGGGAAGAGGGATTAAAGGTGTTGGCAGCACAATAACTCAAAACAAAAATGAGCATAGCTAGAGACAACATAGCTAGAGACAACATAGCTAGAGGACAACATAGCCAGAGGACAGCCTGGCTAGAGACAGCATAGCCATCTGGCTAGAGGACAGCATAGCCAGAAACGACAAGGTAAGGCTCTAGATAACATCTTTGTTGAGCGTCTTTAACGCCATTTTTGTGTGAGAATACATATATTTCAAGAAATATCGAGAGGGTCTTGACGCTGAGATGCACATTTGGAAGATACATGAGGCCTTGCAACAAAGATTGCCCGCATTAAGGATTATGACATTGGATAGGACTTACTCTGCGGTGCACTGTTTGCTAAAGTGTAGTTGTGAGGAGCAGCGAGAGAAAGCGGTAAGTGGTAAGTAACACTCAAGGGAATAACCCCTATCGCAAATAACTCCTGTCACCGTAGTAGAGACGTTTCGTAAGTAGAGACGTTTCGTAAGTAGAGACGTTTCGTAAACGTGGACGTAAATGATTCAGATAAACAGAGCTCACTTCAGTTAAAATATCACTTAAGGTCATGTCAAAAATAAAATTCTTAAAAGTAATTTTGTTTGTCCTCTTTATAATGGCGCCCAGTGTTATTAATTTTAGTGTGGCAGATCTCCAAACTCTCGCTCAAACTGATACGAAGCCCATTGTAGGAAATTCTTTATACTGCGCTTCAATCCTCCCATGTGACGAAAAAGGCGAACTTTTACCGGAATTTAACAATCCTATTGATGGGTGCCATACTTATTTTCTAAACCAATGTGAAAAGGCCAAGGTACAATTAAAAAAAGAGAGTGAGTGTGCTGAAGCTATTAAAGTAACAAAAACTCTTCGTAGAGAACTTACTCAACTAAAAAAAAGATTTAGTCATTTGAGAAGAAAATCTCGCCAAGACTTGCGATGATAAAGATTCTGAGCCATATTACAGGGGTCTTTAATTCTCAAAATTCTTGGAGTCTTTCTCGTGGCCGTTACTCTTCGTTTAGCTCGATTTGGTGTAAAAAAACGCCCTTTTTATCGTATTGTAGCGGCTGAAAAAACTTCTAGGCGAGACGGAAAGTTTTTAGATGTCGTAGGTAATTACAACCCTATGAGGTCACCAGCATTAGTTAACTTAAACGAAGAAAAAGTTAAAAGATGGATTTCCGTCGGCGCTCAAACCTCTGCGCAGGTTCTAGCCTTAATAAAAGTGCATATACCAGGATTCATCGAAGCAAAAGAAGAAGCTAAGCGAAACAAAATTCGAGAAGCGCGCAAAAACAGAAAAGCTAGAGCAAACAAGTAAAGTTACCGTAAACAGCAAGTTTTTTTGAACGGATTAAGAGCACATGAATATATCAGTGCTCACTGTATTTCCTGAATTATTAGAGTCTTTTTTTAATACGGGCATCATTGGGAAAGCTCGTGCTTCGGGTCTTCTAACCCTAAACACTGTTGATATAAAAAAATATACTTTTCCACCTCACTCTCGGATAGATGACATTCCTTTCGGTGGAGGCCCGGGAATGGTTATGAAGGCTGAACCTATTGTGTCGGCCATGGAGCACTCTAGGCTCAGTATGCCTAGTAAAACCTACACAATCGCGCTTGCACCAGGTGGCCTGCCTTTTTGTCAAATAAAAGCTAGAGAGTTAGCTCAATTTGAGGGTTTAATGTTTATCTGCGGTCGGTACGAAGGCATCGATGCGCGAGTTTTTGAATTCGGAGTTGATGAGGTTGTCTCCGTTGGTGACTACGTCATGATGGGGGGTGAGGTAGGGTCTATGGCAATTATTGAAGCTACGACTCGGCTCATACCGGGCATACTTGGAAATAAATTATCAATCTTAGAGGAATCATTCAGTGAACAAGAAAATCGGACTACACCATTTTTAGAAGCCCCTCAGTACACTCGTCCTCGAGTTTTTAGGGGATATTCAGTGCCAGAAGTTTTAGTTTCTGGCAACCATCAAGATATTAGTAATTGGCGTAAGGAAGAGGGTCTTAAAAGAACTGCTAAATTACGTCCTGACTTATTGACCCATAAACATAGTAACATAAAATCATGAGCTTTTACGTCGCTTTACTTCATGAAGGAATGCACGACAAATCAGGTAAAACGGCTGTTACCACGTCAATAACTCCTATAGACATTCACGATATAGCTCGCTCTTGCAGAACTTTTGGCGTCAGTAAATTCTTTGTTGCTCACCCATCTCCGGTAATGCGCAAACTCGCTCGCACTCTTACAACTCACTGGACTGAAGGATTTGGCTCTGAATATAATCCAAATAGAACTGAAGCAGTAAAATTCGTCCAACTAGTTGAAGATTTAGACGAGGCAATAAGTAACATATTTGAATATGAGAACTGTCTCCCCGTAATAATCGCGACATCTGCTCAGGATGGCATCAACAGACAATCCTTTTCTAAGATGCGTGAGGATCTCATTTATTCCAAGAGTCCTCACCTTTTATTACTGGGAACTGGATGGGGAATGAATGAAGAGCTACTAAACCGTGCTTCAATTTTTCTCGAGCCAATAAGAGGTGTAAAAACTAAGGTAACAAATCACTATAATCACCTTTCGGTACGCGCCGCCGCGGCAATTATTCTTGAGCGCCTCCTGTCGCCTAGCTAAACATCTATTGTACGATAATTAGTCACGTCGTAGCATTTATGCTACAGACAAAAAGAAATAATTGATTAAACTTATATCGTATTATCAGTTGGTTCTATTGTTACTACGCCAGACTTGAGTGTGGATCGTCTATTGCAATTTATTGAAGCATCCTCTGGGTAAGAGAGGATAGAAGATAAAGGTACGCTAAAAGGGAGTTGCCAAATGGCACACGGAACTGTTGGTCTAGGACTATTTTCCACATCAATTGAAGCATTACGTTATCAAATTACTCATCTCCTTGAGGGGCTTGGCGGGAAAGAGGCAATAACTCTTCTTGACCTCCTTGCCGAACTCAGTGAAAAAGAGCGCAACTCAGTATTAAATGTTTTCATTCAGGTCGTTAAAGATATCCTCACTGGAAACACAAGAGTTTCATCTGAAGAGGATCGCGAAGAGAGTCGAATGGTTGAAAAAATCACAGGGGATATACTGCGAGCCTTAAGAGTCCGAGGTAATCCAGTCGGCGCCTTAGCAGTTTGTGATAATGTAAAATCTATTAGGTCGCGGGAAACTACCCAACAAGCAAAAAAAACCTCACGATTAGTAAATTTAGAGGATTTTCGAACCTCACGCCGACCCCAATCAGCCTTAGAATAATCGTTTAGTTTGCGCAGATTTCAAAGATCTTGGTTTTATTGTCGAAGATATTTCTTTGTCAAAGCGCGTCGGTTATGGTTTAGATATGACGTCGCGAATTTTTATTATTCTGTTTCTATTTAATTTAGCAACGGCAATGCATTTAACAGGATGCAGTGCCTCAGAGCCAAAAGAGGCAAAACCTCAAGAGCTAAAGTCAGCCTCATCACGAGCCGTTCAGGTACCACAAGATGGGCTTCTCGAAGAGGCAAAGCGGTTTTACCTATCTGGACTTTTTTCATTAGCTCGAGAAAAATTTCTTTCATTAGCTGAATCTTATCCAAATGGTCCTTATGCTGACTTTGCCCTCCTTAAGTCAGCCGACTCTTTATATCAGCAAGGTGATTTTGAAGAAGCAACAAAAGAATATGAAAGTTTTTGTAATAATCACCCTTCTTCAGCCTCTTTAGCTTATGCCCTATACAAAGCGGGTAGAAGCGCGCAACTTTCGAGTGGTGGAGTCGGTAGAGATGCCACTCCACTCGAACGAGCAAAGCAATTTTTTAGTAAGCTAGAAAAACAGTTTCCAGATAGTCTGTACGCTGTCCTAGCAAGCCGAGAGCAACTAGCCGTGCTAAAAGAGTTAGCGGCTCATGAACATTTTGTGTCTGATTTCTATTCTCAGCAAGATGCAGAATCAGCCGCTGATGCAAGAGCCACAGCTGCGGCTAGATTTGAGAGAGAGATTGTCATGACTAAACGCGCCTCATCTAATGAAAAAACAAGGCTTAAATCTACAACCCGACCCGATTCAACAGATGCAATTCGTGCTAGTGCACGATATCCCTCACTATCCAAAAAAGCTCGGTTGGAAGCCCCCAAAATTACCCAAGCCATAAGAATCAATCCAGTTACTCAAAATAAGCAGCTTTACAATCAGCCCATAAATACCAAAAATAACCCTAAATTCAACGATTCACAAAAAATAGAGATAACATCTGAACTGCGCGATAATGAATTCATAGCAACTGATTCTCAGGGCTCAATAATAGGTAAAATTGAGTGCTCAGATAGTCCTCAAAAGTTTATATTCTTAGGAACCTCAAAGAAAATTAGCGATGAAAGCTTCTTAAGTTTAAATAGGCGCATTGTAGGAAAAAACGGCTTACTAACTTTATCCATCCCGAATGTAACTACTAGGCCGCGTACTATAAACTGTTTCGGGGAAAATGACCTTATTGTCTCATCAGACGGGTTAATCACTCTCACTGGAGCTAAAGAAGCACTCCTAATGAGTGTTGATTCCCCACCTCGTCTGGTAATATCTATACTTAGATAATTCTCCAAGTTAACCATGGAATCCGCATTAAACCTGTATATCACTTAATTCCTTAATTAGGATTTTAAGATTTTAAGTATCAAAGTTAGAGGTTAACCATTTGTTCTATCATTCACTACTTTCGCTGATCAAGTATTAGGGTAAAGTATAGAGGTGTGGTAACAAACAGCCTAAACATGAATGCATCCCTCTTATTTGGAAACATTCCAAGCATTTTAACTCGTAGACAAGTCATCTCTATTTCTCGGGTGATTAAGGCTATAGCTATATTTATTATATTCGCTCTCCTCACCTATTTTTTTCAGCAATCTTTAATTTGTTGGATCAATACTAATGTGGCTTCGCAAAAACTTGCACGGCAAGCTACTACTTCAAAAAACAATCGGCATCCCAGGTCTAATTTTGATAAACGCGACTATCAAGGAGTTTCTCTCGAGCCACTCTTCGGTAAGCTAACTGAGGTAACTCCCGCTCCTACCCCAGCTCCGAAGAAAGTATCTGAAACAAATCTTCGCTTAATTGGTACTTTTGTATCACCCCTCATGCCTGGAGTAGCTATCATCGAGAATACTAAAATAAGTACGCAGGATGCCTTTGAAGTAGGCAATATAGTTTTTGAAGTAGGAACACTTGAATCAGTAGAACATAATCAAATTACTATTCGAAAAGACGGTCAATTAGAAGTTCTTGAACTTGAAGATGGTAAACAAAGTAACGGTTCATCTAATGTACAAACTTCAACAGCTGAATCTATTGAGGTAAAGGAAGCTGAACTTGATCAAGCGCTAGAAAATCTTCCTATGCTTCTAACACAAGCTCGAGCTGTTCCCTATTTTGAACAAGGAAAAGCAGTGGGATTACGTCTTTTTGCCATTAAATCTGAGAGTCTCTTTGAGAAGGTAGGACTTAGAAATGGTGACATTTTAAAAACTATTAACGGCGAAAATCTCGGAGATTTCTCCAAAGCCCTAACACTATTCGAAAGATTGAAGCGTGAGCGTTCAATAAAACTTGAACTAGTGCGCAACCGTCAACCAATCACTTATAATTATCAAATTCGGTAAGTTTTGATGAAGCTCCTATCACCCAAACATCACAAAATGATCACAAGTAATCTTAATCGTAACTATCTATTTAGCGTACTGCTCACTGTAATAGGTATACCCACTGTCACCATATCAGAGGATCCTATTCCTGCTATATCAAAATCACAAACTGAAGCGAATGATTCGGCGGTACCTGCAATTAATGTAAAAGATGCTGAAATATCCTCTATCTTAAAAGTATTTAGTCGTCGTCTGCGCCGAAATTACATACTTGATGAGAGAGTCAGAGGTAAAGTAACCATGTTTTTACCTGGAGAAGTCACAGCAGAAGATTCTCAGCGCATCCTCGACACAGTCTTAGCTCTTAAAGGATTTACTACAGTTCCAGTTGGAGAAAACCTATGGAAGGTATTACCGAGCAGAGAAGCAAAACAATCTACAGTGCCGACTATACCAAACGATGAAACTACTTCACCAACTAATGGTGCAGTGGTTACAAAAATTGTAAGACTTCAACACATTAATGCCAACGAAGTACAACCTATCTTATCATCACTTATTTCAGCTGATGGATTAGTTACAGCTTATGGTGGGGCTAACTCACTTATTTTAATTGATTACGCTACAAATATTCAGCGTCTTACTGCACTTATTCGTAAATTGGACATACCGTTTTACGACCAAGATATGACGATGATTCCAGTCAAACATGCCGATGCTGTAGATTTAGCGGAGAAGCTAAAAGTGCTTATCCTTGAAGAGGAGGCTGAGGGACAATCGGGGCAATTTAATATGAACCGAGTGGGTCTGCGTCGTTCAAATTCTGCAACTGCTACAATGCCATCTCCAGGTATACCTCCAGGAGCAGGAGGAATAGTACAATCAAGCTCTGGTGGAATAATCGGACAAAAAAGAGCCAAGGCACCAAAAATTTTAGCAGATGAACGCACCAATTCCATAATAGTGGTAGCTGATGATGAAACTACAGCTCGTATAAAAGCGCTTATTTCTGAACTCGATAGCCCTCTAGATAAATCAACATCACGGTTTTTTGTTTATCGCTGCCAACACGCTAATGCTGAAGAGCTTGCTGAAGTACTAGGTGGTCTCACTGGTGCTGGAATGGGAGGTTCAGGTATAAACTCTAATACTAATCTCGGAAATAATGGCCAAGGTAACTTAGGAAACAATACACTGAATGGTCGATCAGGGCGAAACTCGCGAACGAACTCGAGACTTAGCCAAACACGGCGTCAACCTGGACAACAACGACAAGACCAACAAAGTGGTGTTACAGGCTCGGTACAGTTAAGCGAAAGTCTTAGCATAACAGCCGATCCAGCCACCAACTCGTTAATAATTAATGGTAGCAAAGCAGATTACGAAAAAATTAAAGAACTACTTGCAAGTCTTGATATTAAACGCCGTCAAGTATTAGTTGAAGCAATGATACTTGAAGTTGGTATCGATGCATCCACTGCTTACGGTACTGATTGGCTCTCATCTACTGGTGGTGCAGATGGTGGAGTCCTTGCTCAAAGTAACTTTGGTGGGGCTTCAGGTCTTACTGGTCTTCTAAGTGATCCACGAGCACTTACAGGCTTTTCTATTGCTGCCGCAAGCTCTGGATCTATAAGGCTACCGGGAAACATAGTAATACCCTCACAAGCAGTCCTTCTTAATGCAGCTAGAAGTAATCAAAACGTAAACGTATTGTCCTCACCAACTCTCTTAGCTACTGACAACCAACAAGCTGAGATTGTAGTAGGACAAAATGTACCTTTTCTTGCGAGCACTTCAACAAATGATGTGAATTTGAATAATACTTTTAATCAGATTGAGCGTCAGGATGTGGGTATCACTCTTAGAATTACTCCACAGATTAGTTCTAATGATTTTGTTACTCTTCAAATATTTACCGACGTTTCATCTGTAATAGACTCAGCAAACTCAACTCTTGGCCCAACAACAACAGTTCGTAGTAGTGATACCACCGTTATAACTAAAGATAATCAAATGGTAGTTATAGGTGGCTTAATGTCTGACGAGTCTAACGACTCAGATACTGGTGTGCCTTTTTTTAAGCAGATACCTGTATTCGGTACTCTATTCGGTCGTGATACAGATCGCATCAGACGAACCAATTTACTTACTTTCATTACTCCTCGCATAATCAAAGACCAGTTCGATGCGAGAGATGTCACTATTGATAAAAGGTCACAAACAGCAGATACAATTAATTCTCATGGACATAAACCAAATCGAAACGAAATCTTAAATAATGAGCGCATTGATAATGTAGCCGAGATTGTTGATAGCCCCGAAGGTGAGCCAGGAACAATCACTACTGCGCCCCTATCATCAGATATCATCAGTCAATCTGAGCAAAAGAAAGAAGTTGTAAAACCAGAAATACCTTTGTCATCTAGATCTACCAGTGATAGCGGTAATTTTATTGTTTTTAAGAGTAATACGTTAGAATCGGGAGCATCACTACCTTTTGTACTCTCAGACAAAATGTTATTCGGAATTGAACTTCCAGTCGGTGCAAGTATCGATATTCCAAATTTTTTTAGTAGTTCTGATGAATATCGCTTTGGTACAAGTAATGCCGGTATTACCGCTTCGATTATCGGTAAATTTGTTTCTAAAGAGGCCGCTAATGATGCTCACGGACTTTCGTCATCTCAGTGGCATCGTTTGTCTCCACTTGAATCAATAAATCTTGGGAAAGGGCCATGGACGAAAATTTCGAGATAGATTCAGAAATACTCAATTCCTCAAAAGACACAACTTCTGCCCTATCACCAAAGGAATTAGCTGAGCGGCTTGGACTACCATTTCGCGACAGTTTTAGTTCCTCTCAACTTCCCAAAAACCTTATTCGTGGAGATTTAGAAAGAATTGCTGGTTCTTGGGCGAAACAGAACCAAATAGTTCCAATTGGTGAAGTAGGTGGTTGTATAATGGTAGCTAGTACTGCACCGATAAATGTTGCCGCAATTTCTCAATTAAGGTTGTGCTACGGACGTCCCGTGCAGATAATTATAACGACTCCCGAAGAGATAAAAAATCTTATAAATGCCATGAGAACTCAACTCATGAGCGACCGTTCAGCAGCACTTTCAAATAATACAAGCTCTGATGATGAAGAGTTTATCAATCAAATTAAAATTGATGTGACAGACTCTGAAGGTGATGATGCGCCGATTATCAGATACGTTAATGCAATTATATTTAAGGCTAGTGAAGACCGTGCTTCAGACGTTCACATCGAGCCCTATGAATCTAAGGTAAAAGTTCGTTTCCGTATAGACGGCGTTCTTTATGATGTTTCAACAGAGGAAAAAAGGTTTCAAGCATCCATTATTTCCAGAGTTAAGGTTATGTCTGGATTAAATATAGCTGAGAAGCGCCTACCTCAAGATGGCAGAATTGGATTAAAGATAGCTGGCCGTGAGGTTGATATCCGCGTATCAACTATTCCCACTCAATTTGGCGAACGCATAGTTATGCGTCTTCTCGACAAAAGTGCAATGGTTGTTGATTTAGAGCACCTGGGAATAGCAGGAGAAAATCTTCGTATTGTTGAACGCTTAATTGAAAAACCAAACGGTATAATACTTGTTACTGGCCCAACTGGTTCAGGTAAAACGACAACTCTTTACTCTTGTTTATCACGAATAAATACCCCAGAACTAAATATTCTTACTGTTGAAGACCCTATCGAATATCAATTAGAGGGAATAGGACAAATGCAGGTAAATCCGAAAATTGGATTTACTTTTGCATCTGGTTTAAGGGCAATCCTACGACAAGATCCAGATGTGGTTATGGTTGGTGAAATAAGAGACGCCGAGACCGCCGAAATAGCGATACAAGCCTCACTTACCGGACACTTAGTATTTTCTACTTTACACACTAACGACTCTGCTGGAGCAATCACAAGGCTAATTGACATGGGAATAGAACCGTTTCTCGTTTCCTCAAGTCTTTTGGGCATAATGGCTCAGCGCTTAGTTAGACGCCTCTGCCCAAACTGTAAAGAGTCATATATGGTGCCAGAAAGTAGGTGTATTGAATTAGGTTTAGAGCCAGAGCTATTTGCTAATCGTCCTATCTTCGGTACTGGTTCTACCGACTGCACAACATGCCAGAATACCAGATACTTAGGTCGAAGTGGTATTCATGAACTACTTTTAGTTGATGATGCTTTACGCTCACTGATATTGCAGCGAGTAGATTCGGTAACAATCCGTAATGAAGCTCAAAAACGAGGATTTCGTACTCTTCGTCAAGATGGCGCAATAAAGGTGCAAGAGGGTGTAACATCACTTGAGGAAATTCTTCTTGCAACTCATGAAGATGCAAGCGATAGATAAGCTAAAATTATTTATGATTAATTCTTTCTCTCTAAGATAGCCCAAATAACAACAGCCGATGGGAATATTTGATTACACAGCTATTACAAAAGATGGCAAAGAGATCCGTGGTAGTATTGAAGCAGAAAGTGCGCGCGCGGCGAGACAAAAGTTAAGAGGACAAGGTTTATTTCCGAGTGACTTAAAGGAAGGAAAAACAACTCAAGTATCCTTCAATTTCTCCTTACAAGACTTATTCCAATCTGAAAGGCTTTCCACTAAAAGCTTAGCACTATTAACGCGACAACTCGCTACATTAGTTGGTGCTGGAATCCCTCTAGTTGAATCGTTAAGTGCACTGGCTGAGCAACTTGATTATCTGAGCACAAAAAAAATGGTAATAAGTGTCAGAGAAAATGTTGAGGGCGGTTCGTCGCTTGCAAGAGCTCTAGAGCGTTATCCAAAAGCATTTCCGGCCTTGTATGTTAATATGGTCGCCTCAGGCGAAACCTCAGGAAGCCTTGACGTAGTGCTCTCAAATCTTGCTGATTATCTTGAATCACAACTTGCCCTTCAACGTAAAGTAACCTCTGCTCTATTTTATCCGGTGTTAATGCTCGGTTTTTGTGGATTAGTGGTGCTTTTTCTATTTACTAATGTAGTTCCTTCAATTGTTGATGTCTTTCTCCGACAGGGTCGCCCTCTTCCCATTCCGACTCGAGTGACGATGGCAATATCTAAAGGTATTACCAAAGGATGGCCTGTTATAATTTTAGTTATCATCGTTACCTTTGCTGGTTTTAGATGGTTTAAAGCGCAAGAAAACGGTAGAGCACTAATAGACAAAATTATGCTCAAGCTGCCTATTATCGGAGGAATTTATCAAAAGATAGCCTCAGCTCGTATTGCACGAACACTAAGTACACTTCTTAATAGTGGAGTGGGATTACTAGAATCTCTTGAAATCGCAAAAAATATAGCTTCAAATGTACATATTAAAAAGGCGATTGACGAAGCTCGAGACGGAGTAAAAGAGGGTAAAAGCCTTGCTCGAGAACTTGCTCGAAGCGGACTTTTTCCCCTTATGCTCTCCCAAATGATAGCAGTGGGAGAGCGAAGCGGAAGTCTAGAGATAATGCTTAACAGAGCAAGTAGTGCTTATGAAAACGAGGTTAATTCCACTTTAGAGGGTCTTACCTCAATAATTGAGCCGGTAATGATTATTGGTTTAGGCGGTGTTGTCATCGGCATAGTTGCATCAATTTTAATGCCCATGCTTGACTTAATGAATATGGTAGGTAAGTAGCTCTTACCTTGCGCTTTAGGTTAAGACGGTCTTAGGATAAAGATAGTCCTCCGACAATAAAATTTGAGGAATATTAGCATTAGCGAAAGTCTGGTTAATTATAAACAGGGTGTTTAGATCTTTTACTTAAAAAACTGTGACTGAAAAAATAATTAAAAATTAAAAATACTCAGGAATCAATGAAGCAAATTAAACACCATTTTTTTAATACAACAAGTAATCAATCAAATCGATCAGACAAAGGTCTTACTCTAATAGAAATAATAGTCGTACTTGTTATTTTATCTATGCTTTTTGTTTTTCTCACAGGAAGCCTGTTTAGCTCCGGAGAAGGTGCAAAAATCCGGCTCAATCAGATGAAGATGGAAACACTCAAGCAAAGAATAAACACTTACAGATTTCAATATAACACCCTTCCGCCGAGTCTTGCTTCTCTCACGGCTTGCGACCAAAATACCGGGCCACAATGCTCACCATTGGCTAGTGAAGAAGATACTAAAGACGCCTGGGGAACTCCTTTTCGCTATCAAATCACTGGTGGTGGACGCACTTACACAGTCACTAGCTTAGGCTCAGATGGTCAACAAGGAGGAAGCGAAGCAAATGCTGATGCCACGGTGCAAGGGCCATAATATTAAATATTTGTATGAGTATTTAACGCTACAACAAAGACAAACTATCAAAGGCATCACTTTAATTGAGCTGATAGTTGTATTGTCAGTGGTAGGTATTCTTCTTCTTATTTCCGGAATTGGATTGGGTAGTGTATCTTTTGCAAGAGAAGATGCCTTCGTAAGACGATTAAGCGCTACTCTCGAATTTCTTCATCATCAAGCAGTAGTAGACAGAGTTTATTATGGAGTAAGATTTAATCTAGACACAGAGACTTATGATGTCGGGCTACTCAGCTCCGATGCTAACGTGAACCGTAATCTAGCTGTTAGTAGTGGTGCCTCAGTTGGAAATCTAACAATTGAACTTTCTGATTTTCTGACACCATTCACAGATGATGGTGAGAATTTTATTCCCCCACCCGCATATCCTTCTCTTGCAGAGCCTCAAACATTGCCACAGGGAGCTACTTTTTCAAAAATTAAAACTTCACAACTTGAGCTTGACAATGGTTTAGGTGGGTCTCTTGTTATTCCTTTTTCACCTCTGGGATTTTCAGAATTTGCCGTGATCCATCTTCGCTTTGAGAGTGGTCGAGAGGTAACCATTCTTCTTGACCCGTTTACCGGCAACGTTACTACCTATAACGATAATAGAGATTTTCAATGGATCTATGGACAACAATAATGAAAGAGAAAATGATCGCCTCTCCTATAGTGGATTCACTCTTCTCGAAATTTTAATCTCTTTAACTATTATGGGTCTAGCAACGGTAACAATCTTAGGACTTGAGTCCACCATTCTCAGCTCCACAGTAAGAAGTGGACAACGTATGACCGCACTTTCACTGGCTCGCTTGGTACTGTCTCAGCTAGAGTACGATCCTCCACAGGAAACGATAAAAGCAGAGGGAGACATTAAACAAGTACTTAATCAATTAGGTAGTCGCCCTTTACCGATAAATCTTAATTTTCCTGAATTTCAAGTATCAGTTGCAGTTAGTCAAATTACACAACCAGTTATTCCGCCTTCTACTTTAATGCTAGCTTCAGTAACTGTTTCTTGGAGTGAATTTCCCACAGATTCAGTAAACATTCCATTTTACTATATCCATCCTGATAAAATTCAGTAATTTATGGGCCGAAATAACGTCTCAAATAATAGGCAATTAGGCTTCACACTAATTGAGATCCTTATTGCACTATCAATATTTGCCGTCTTACTCACATTTTTATTACAGTTTATTACCCGAACTACTACAACTCAGCATTTAGTAACCGAGCGACAGAATCAGCTAATTATTGGGCAATCCCTTCTTAACCGGTTGCACAAGGAGCTTCAATTGGTTGACGATAACAATTCACGTTCACTAATGCCGATACCCCTATCAGGTATACAGAATAAGGGGCGAAGTGTTTATTTTCGTGGTATAGCAACAAATTTAGATAATGGGAAACGGGGTGATACTGTATCTTTTTTAGCGGTAGATGCCGGACAATCTTTTCCTGGTCGCCGCCCTTCACAAAGTATCGTGCAAATTACTTATCGAGTAGCTCCAGATCCTGAGCATATCAACTCTTTTGTGCTTGTTCGAGATGAGACCCCTTTTAATTCTGACATTAATACAGCGATACAAGATAGAATGACATTTCCAATAGCGCATAATTTGCTCTCATTCCAAATGAGTTATCTTCATGATGATTCAAATTCATGGCGTCAAGATTGGGGCAATAAGCTTGATGAACGATTGCCACACGTAGTTTCGGTTGTTTTTACCGTAGCTGGCATAGACGGAGGCCCCGAGCAGACTTTTTTTTCTACTATTACAATACCAGTACTGAGATAAACAAAGGTAAACATCTCTTGCACCGCCAACCACTTCTTATCTTTTCATCATGGTTTCATTTGCTCATAGTAGAGTATAGTTTACAGACTTTATTAAAAACATCTAATCAAAAATTAGATTTGTTTGTGCCCAATAAATTTATCTTAGCTCTTTTTGGTAGTGAGTACTGATTGGTAGTGAGTACTGAACCTAATTACATAATCGTTGTTGATTTATCCGAGCATCCAGCCCGAATAGCTCTTGTGCATTTTCAGAACGGGAAAGCATATATCTTAAATAAAATAACGGTATCTTTTGATACTTTAATTTCCTCTGAATCAGGAGAAGATGAATCAAAAGAAAAAATAAGTTATGATTATTTAACTGAAGATGAAAATTATTCCGAAGAAATATCTTCAGTAAATATTGAGACAAAATTAGGGGATAATACTCAAATATCTCCTGGTAATATCATTGCTAATCACCTAATGGAACTAAACATCAAAGTTCCACTAGATGAATTGCCTTGTGTCACTATTTTACCCACTCGGTCGTTTTTCTCTCTAGAAATTAGTTTGCCCTTCACAGATCGTAAAAAGATTGAAAAAATATTGACCCTCCAAGCTCAAGACTTATGCCCGTTTGATATTGAGTCATTCATTCTAGTCAGTCGTTACTTATCGGAGAAACGCGAAAAAGAGAGTAACTTCTCTTCCTCTGAAGAGTTTAAGGGCACTAAGCTGAATGTTTCAGGTATGGAGCGTCATGAAATAAAAAATGCGCTACAAATTTGTTTAGATGCTGGACTTCAACCACGATATCTTGTTAGTCCAGCGAATGTTCTTACTGGATTTAGCGGAATAGTCTCCGGAGAGCCATCGCTTTACAGCTATATAGTTTTATTTTCAGGACAGTCCTTTACGGCAATCGCCGTCTTCAAAAATAATCATCTCATAAGGGAACATGTATTCCCGGCACGAGTAGACTCACCTGAAGCCAAACAGCTCATTCGTTGCTCAGTAGCTGAGGCTAAAGAAGACAGTAAAATTGAATTGTACGTAATTGGAGATCTTAGACTGCCCTTTAACATAGATGATGCTGAAATAATCCATGTTGAGTGTGACGGTGCATGGAGTTTAAGCCAATGTGCTGCCACGGCTCTCGTAGATCCGCTTCTTGCCCGTGATCTTTCTAATTTCCGTTCAGGAGAGTTTCGCCTAAATTTGCTAGCAACAAATATGCGCTCTCTCATTCCTGCACTAGCTCCGACTGTCTTTGCCTGTGCATTTTTAGTTACAATAATCCTAAGTGCTATCTACGGAGTACGTGCTATTCGAATCAATAAACTACAAAATGACATTACAGCTATTACTCAACAAAATGTTCCAATATTTAAGTCAGCTCCTGGCGAGGAGCGCGCTAATTTATTAAATCAACTAGAACTCACTAAACAACAGCTTAGTGAGCTTGGAAATCCATCACAACGAACTGCATTAGCAACACTAGGTGATATAGCAAAATTCTTTCCTCACGATTCTCAGGTATCCATCCGTAAGTTAGTTATTAACGGCGATAGAGTCACAATAGAAGGTACCGTACCAAAGTATGAAAATCTCGATAGACTGAAAGAACGACTACGAAGAAAGAGAAAAATTTTTTGTAGTATTGATAGCAGAACTACGGGTGGACAGCGTGACGGAAAATCATTCTCTTTTGATATAAGGATGTGCGTATCATGAGATTATTGTTTAAGGACAGTATCGCAATATCCAAAGTTATAAAATACTTCCAATCTTTAAGTGCACGCGAACAATCAATTATAATCATAGCCGTGGCAACCGCCTTATTAATGGTTGGTGCTCAAGGTGCTTCATTAATTAAAAAGGCTTTTTCTAAACAATATGATTCTTTAATAGCTTTGCAACTTAACGCAGAAGATCTAGGCAGCCTCATTCCTACTTACCTCACTACTCTCCAACGAAAACAAGAAATAGAGGCGCAGTATGAACAAATTGGTCCTTCAGACGGCAGTCTGTCATATTTAGAACGAACCATTACTTCAATTATCGGGGTCTCACCTGAAATAAGTTCGCTTCCTGCTAGACCTTTCGGAGTACGGTATCAACAAATACCCTTTCGCGTTCAATTTCGCACCCGAGAATCTGAAAAGCTATTCTCTCTTCTCAGTGCTCTTACTCGCGGCACTCAAAAGTATTTGATAAGCAGAATCGAGATAAGTCCGAGAACAATTGATAAGCAACTAGAAATTGTAATGGAACTCAGTAGCCTAGCTAGAAAGGAAGAAGCTCAGTTATGAGTAAAACTTCAATTATAAATAAAGCTGAGTATATTTCTCAGCATATTAGGATACGTTCACTCAGCCGTTTTTTTGGTATTACTTTTTTCTCAATAGTATTAGCATTTGTTGTCGCAGTGGCTTCCATAAGTCGTAAGCAGTACACTGACTTTTTGCTTGAGACAGTCCATTCTAAACTGCGTCAGAAAAAACTCTATATTTCCTTAGACGAGCCTAAGTTAATTCGAAAGCATTACTTTTCTCCCCTACCTTTGTCCCTAACTGCTAAACAGTTTACTCTTTCATACATTTCAAATGATACACAACTCACTAACACATACTTTCCTCTCACAGATTTTGAAATCCAATTCCAACTGAGGTCTATACTAATTCTTCGCCCCACAATATTGATAACAGGTAAACAAGATGATGGGCTTTTAAGGCTTAAAATCACTAAATCACTATTAAATGGTAACTTTTATATTTCAGGATCAGTCGACAAGTTTTCTATCTCTCGCTATCAAATATTAAAGGAAGTTGGCATTACTCAAGGAAATGTAACAACAAAAGTTGATTCGTTGGTGGTAAGTAATGGGCTCATTAAGAGTGGAAATGGTTGGGTATCTTTGAATAATTTACATAAAAGCCAAATTACTTCTGTTGAAGCACTAAGCAAAAATCTGCCAAAAGGAATTGTTATACCTTTTCCACTCCCCCCGTGGGACCCTATTAACTTTAAAAGTAACTTTGAGTATGAAAGCGATACAAAATCTGAATCAAACTTATCTTTATTAAACTTGACATTATCTGCTGCTGAAGGACTTATAAAGGGTGAGGCTTCAATCGCTTTGCCAAAATGGCTCTACTCATTCAATACCACTGTAAGTCTGACACCGAAAGGACAAAGCGATTTCAGTAGCTATTTACCACTAATTAGTGGAGGAAAATTAACTTCCAAAACTATAAACTTTAATGTACAGGCTACTAATATTTCTTTTACTAAGATTTCTTTACCCTTAGAGATCAGATTTACATTACTACCAAACCAAATCCCTGCTTCACAAGTTACTACCATCGAAAACAAATATAGTTTCTGAAATAAATAAATATTATCATTGCGGTTTTTTTTGCATCAATAAACAATAGGCCAATTAGTAATTAATTATGGATAGAGACACTTGACTTATTGGTCGTTTCTTTTTTATAGAAAAGATGAAAGTATACTCTAAGTTTATAAAAACATTACCTTTTATTAAAATAACCCAACATAAGAGTCTATGCTAAGCTATTTGGCCTTGGGTCTTATTCCTCCCATGCTAACCGCTGGAGGAGCCTGGTGGTTTTTTTTTCGCCGTGATTTAAATAATTCAAATCAGTCTGTTAATCTAAACGACCCAACATTCAAAGAAATATCCGATTTAAATGTTGAGATTAGAAATCTTATTCCAGATCCTAATTTAATCGCCTCTAAACTAGACTTAGAAGTTATAGATGAGAAATATAAACAACTTCAAAAAGAACAAGAGCTTGAAAGAGACACTTTAAAAAAAATTGAAGCTACCCTTGAGGGAGCTCAAAAAGAGGTTGAACAGAAAGAATTAGAACAACAAGAGTTTAAAATATCTCAGAAAGATGAAGAACAACGCACGGAAAACCTGAGGATTCAGTTTGAAAAAATTCAACTAGAAACGGCTCAACTCGAACAAAATTTATCTGAATCTCTTCAAGATCTTCAAAATATCATTAACGAACTTGAGGAAGGCAGCAAGATTCGTACGGCATTAGAAGAGCTTTCAAGGTCGCTTGAGGAAGCGATGCAACTTCTGCGTGAATTATATTTAGAGTATAAAGTTGTAAATGAGAGAGTACAAATGATAACAAGACAACAAGCAGAGCTTGAGGAAGAATACACTCGCTTAGTAGAACAGCAACTTGCAGGGGGATAGTTTTATATTTCTCATCTTTTACGATTGCAAAAATAGTATTCTTCTCAGAAATTTATCGCATAACACTGGGGCGCAAATGTAATGCACTAAAAATAAATTGTCTTTCTTTACAATTTGTTGCTCAAATTTTTCAAGGATTAAATCAATGGCAACTAAGCTAAACAAGAGTTCTCTTCCTTCTGGACTATCTACATATGACCTCAAACGTCTTCTTGTTTTAAAAGTACTATATTTGGCAGCGACCGGAGAAAATAGAACTTACCTTGAAGTTGATGAAATTAGTATTCAAATGGAAGAGGACGAAAAAGAAACCTGGCGTTTTCTATATGGTCTCGAAGGGCAAAAATATGTAGCTCCAGTACCATCTGGAGACCTTACGTCTCGTAAGTGGATGATAACCGAAGGAGGCATCAAAGCGATTAAACGCTTTTCTATCTAACATATTTGATATAACTGACCGACCCGTTCACCCTTAAAAACCATTTAAAAACCATAGAGCACTTTATTAGGAGAATCTCGGATATTTAAGGTTCAATATATCCATCAAATCATTACCTAAAGTTTATCCCCTATTTGCCGACCCGATAGATAGCATTGGTCACAGATCTATAGGTTCTAGGGATACTGTGTAGAACTAAGGTGAGATTATCTATGATGGTTAGACCGATATATACACTCTTCGTTATCAGCTCCATTTTAGCCAGTATCTTCACCTATACCGTCAAGGCTCACGCTCTTGAAGTGCCGGTTTTGGTTCAATCTGCTAGTGGCTCACGCGTATTGATTTTGCTTGATGACTCTCATTCAATGTGGAATGTGATTGAGCATCCAGACTACAATAAACTCCTCGAAACAACTTGTAAGCACAATGAACAGCATCCAAGATGCTTAATATCTGGAACAAATCCAGCTAAGTATAGGAGTTTTAAAAATTATTTTATTTCTGGTACCAACGGACAAAATACCACTGCTACTGGTTGGAATTCGGTAGATGCTGGATTAGGCTTTCATCCCTATGAAGGTTATATCGGGCTTCCTCATCATATTTGGCGAATTAAATCTGGAGCAGGAATTCCGTCTATTAGCTCACCAATTGAATTAGCTTTAGTCCTTGAAAATTCGATAGCAACTACTCCTGAAAGAGCAATTCCTAATGAAGTAAATATTAACAGGGATGAAGAAGGTCAACTTGAATACTCAAGTAGTCTCACCTTAGGTACAGTAAGCAATTCAAGTTTACTTCAAGGATTTACCTGCGGCACTCGTTTTGAATGTATGCACGAAGACTTTTCCTACGGTGTACCTAATGGTGGCTATGCACCGATGGCTTGGTTTGCGGTCGGGAAAGGAGGTGACTACTCGATGTTTGGCAACTGGGCTCATAGACTTGGATATGATCCCTTCAATAGCCGATTAGCAGGCAAATCCCCCTCACAATATTCAACTATTGCGCCACGGTGGTATCCCCAACATGCTCTTAGATCCCTATCGGTAGGTGCCACAACCCTAACTGACAGACGTAATACTTTAATGAAATATACCGACCCTTTCATCGTAGGAGCAGAACTATTTAGTGCGGACAGATTACACCGACAAAGCGATCTATTAACAATCCGAAATTCTAGAAATTTGGCATGGACTTTTCCACAACAAAATCCTACCGGAAACCATTATGTAGATAGTGCTGGTAATGAATTTCAATACACTCTTTGGAGAAACTATAGATTGCCTCCCACGATATGTCCGTATTCAGGAAGCGAGGGTGGAGAAACTTCTGGGTCAAGTGGTGGTGGTGGTGACAGTTTTGATCCAGGTGGCGGTGGTGGTGGCGGCGGTGGTGGCGGTAACTGGGGATGTCAACCTGGTGATAATAATTGGGCACTTACCGTTTGGGACAAAGGTTTCTACCACTCTTTAGGTGGCGAAATTAACTTCATGGGCAAGATTATTAATCTACCGAGAGGAAGATACGAGCCTGACTATCTTTTTTGGATCCTCTACATAGCTAATAACGATCAACTTAGTCAATTACAAAAAAACAAATGGGATATAGCTCTTGATACAATTAAGGACGTCATCGAAAAAAACACGAATATAGAATTTTCTTTTGATACCTTTAACCGGTGGCGACGCAAAAGTAACCTTAATGCTCCTTTTGGCGAAGTTGTATTTAATAACGGACCAAAAGATGAATCATTACAAAATCAAGTAGTTGCCCCATTCAGTTCGAATGCGAATAAAGACACTGCCAGAGCTGAACTTCTAGATCAAATCAAAAAAAGTTTACCCTTTGGAAAAACGCCGATGGGAAAAGGTTATCTAAATGCAGCAAACTACTTAGTAAACGGAGTAGGAGGAACAACCACTCCGATTTCGGATCCGTGCGCCTCGTATAGTATTATTCTCATTTCAGACGGCCTACCCGAAGGCGAATTTAATACTACAATGTCATGGAATGGTACCCCAATTACCGACGTAGATAATGACAACAATAATGGTAAAGAAAAGGGAACAAGCTCAGCTAACTGTCAGGATCAAGACTGCGGATATTGGGTAGATGATCTTGCTTACATGCTTAAAAATACTGACTTACGAACAGATATGGAAGGTATTCAGTCAATTAGAACTGGAGTAGTAGGCTTTGGACTTGCCGACCAACTCCTTGATCAAATAGCTCGTAATGGAGGAACAGGAACAGCTTATTTAGCTGAAGATTCAGATACTCTCGCAGAGTCTCTAAATGAACTGTTAAGTCAAGTAATAGTTTCACCAGCCTCAGGGAGTGCTGTGATGATTAGTGAATCCTTAGAAGACCCAACTGCGGTATATCGTCCTCGTTTCCAAGCAGATAAGTGGACTGGAAATATAGATATTTTCACCGTTAATCAACAAGGTAATCTCGTATATAGCGATGACTTAGCTATCGGCTACAAGAATCTTCAGCCAAACTCGCGAACTGTAGTAGTAGGAAAACCATTTGGAAACAGTGCAATAGATACTAAAGATATTGATTTTACGCCAGCAAATGCCGATAAACTCAAAGCAAGTCTTTTTGCTCAATTCGATACTGAGCAAGAGCCATTGCCAGCTACATTATTAGAGGAACCATTAAGAGATAAAGATACCGTCGCCGCTGAAAAACTGATTAATTTTATCAGAGGTCAAAAGATAGATGGATTGCGTAGTCGAGACAGAGACGAAACGAATAAGCCAAACGCTGATTTAGGCGATATAGTTTACTCACCGATTGTTGAAGTAAGGCCTCGAAATGGCAACTACTTAGATTTAACTGGATACGCCGATTACATTAAAAACAATAATAGGACCGAAAGGGTACTTCTTGTTGGCGCAAACGATGGTATGCTTCACGCATTCGGTAAAACGAGCAAAATAGAGAAGTGGAGCTTTATACCTGGAAATGTAGTTTCTAGTCTTCACTATTTATCGAGACGAGATTACGCAAGCACATTCAGACGCTCCTATGTCGATGGAAAAATAACTATTCACGACATCTATATTAACGGCAGTTGGCGTACTATAGCAGTAGTAGGCTTAAGAACAGGAGGTACATCCTATTCGGTGCTCGATATAACCAACCGTACTCAAAGGCCAACCTTACTTTTTGAAGTAAACGACCCAGACCAACAACTCGGCCAAAGCTGGAGTAAACCTGAAATAATTGCAACGATAAAATCTGGTAGACCAAATAAATCCTCAGACCCAAATGATTATATATGGCATTTGGTGGTTGGTTCTAGCGAGAGACGTGCTCAAAACGGAACTAAACTTGCTGTTTATTCACTACTTGGAGATGGGATAGCTCCCGTTCCAACATTCTTAAATCTAAACCAAAACGCCCCCAAAGATATTAGGCTAGGCGATATTCTTGCGGTTCAAAGTGACCGAGACGTAGCAGTTGACCGGCTGTATGTTGGAAGCGAAGATGGCAACTTCTATCGCATAGACTTAAATAGTTCTGCTCCTAGCGAATGGAATACAGTAACACTGCTGTCACTTGGATTAAATGCTCCAATCACTACAAAACCAACTGCGGTGTTAGTTGAAAATCCGAATCGTAACTTCGATGGTATGCCAATGGCCATAGGGGTATATTTTGGAACAGGCCGTTTTGATAACTCAAGCGATGTTAATTTAATCAAAGACTCAGTTAGACAATATATTGTCGGCTTGTTTGACCCTGTAAAAATTGCCAATGACGATTATGTTAATAGTCTGACAAGTCTAACTCTTAGTCAGCTAAAAAACCAAACAGGTGCGAGTTTTTCATCAAAATTAAACGCAAGTACAGGACTATATGAGCTTGCAGAAGGAACCAAAGGGTTCTACCACCAACTAGCTATATCTAGTACTCCTGAAGGTGGCTTTATACCACCTGTAGGAATGGTTACAAGAAATCCTATTAATCGTGAAGGAGTGATTTTATTTCCAACTTTCCTCCCTGAATCAATATCACAAAACAACTGCAGTTTTGGTGGAGAATCCTTTATTGTAGGTATTGAAATGCGTACCGGTGGTGGAGCCGCTGCTGATTACGGCCTACCAAATGGTAGAGTAAAATATAATGGAGGCATAAGGGATTTTGACCAAAATTCTGAAATCACTGATAATGATATTAGTGATGGTTATAATTCTAAATTGCTACATCCAGTGCTTGATGCTTATCAACCACAGGACAACAAACTTACCCGAGCAGACTTTAATCCTAAAGAAGTCACTCAGGGAATTGCACTAAGGTCAAATGTGATTCGCCTAAGCTCGGGCGGAATGCCCCTAGAGGCTTCTATCTTAACTGGCTCAAGTCGACTCCTTGTTCAAACTTCACTCATAGGCTCTCCGACTATTGGAGAACCTGAGCCACCACAAGATGGTACTGTTCCTACCCCTGGCAACCCCATAGACGGGGCAACTTTACCAAAACCTAACACAGCACTTATAAGCCTGTTAAAACACCCAGCCAAATTTTTAACCTATCATGAAGTAACTAACGAGGGACCATAATTTATTAAATATAAGACATAAGAATATTTTATATTTAAGAAATTTATGTTGAAGGTCTTGGATCTAAACGTAAATCTTCAAAACACTGCTCCATACGCCTCTCAGCATCAACTAGTTTAGCTAAGTCCTGAGAGGTAGCGGAGCCGCAATCCCAAATATGAAAAATAATATCCTTAATTTCACATAAAATTGTATGGGCTTTATCTTGTAATACTTGATTTGACCCTTTAGAGATTCTTTTTTCCCATTCTAACAATCGCTTCTGTTTTGAAGCGAGAAAATTTATGTCCATCAACCTTAATCCCTATTAATTTTTTATAACTATCAAAGATATAATAGCCTTCTCGATTTATAATAAGAAAACAGTAACCAGTTATTAAATATTTTTCTATTTTAAATATGGTATTTTCATCTAGTATTGTATTTCCAGGTTCATTTGATCCTATCACCAAGGGTCACTTTGATATTATTTCTCGAGCAGTCACGATTTTTGATACGGTAGTCGTAGCTGTTCTCGAAAATCCGCTAAAATCTCCCCTATTTTCATTAGAGGAAAGAAAAAATTTTATACTCTCAGCTTGTAATCAGTTTGAAAAAAGAGTTGTCGTAGATCACTTTTCTGGACTCTTGGTTGATTATCTAAAGCAAAAAAATATTAGACTCGTGCTACGAGGACTTAGAGCAGTTAGCGATTACGAATATGAAGCGCAAATCGCCTTGATGAATCGTCATTTAGACGCTCAAGTGGAAACATTTTTTTTAATGGCTAGAGAAGACTGCGCTTACATCAGCTCTAATATCGTAAAACAAATAGCTCGATTTGGAGGAGATGTAAGAAGACTAGTACCTGAATCAGCAGCTTTAGCATTAGAGCATAAATTTAAAGCTACCAAATAAAACTTACTCTGGAGTCACTACAAGTACTGAACCCTGAGCACGACCGTGATTCGTTCTTTGATCAAAGCTCAGATCAGAAATATTCAATTTCATAATATACCCTCGAAGCTCTTTATCTGCTTCAGCTGGAGTTACTACTAATTTACTCTGTTTTAATTTCGCTAAATAAGTCTCTATTTTTCTAACGCATTTTATATAATTATTTAGATGGGTTTGCTCATGCACAACTAGTGCATTAATAAAACGATGCCATTCGCGTTTTTCGTTAACAGATAAATGCGCAGAATATACCCAGCACGGTAAATGCACCGAAGATCTCTCTGAAAAAGAGATAGATTCGGCCTGAATAAATCCATTAATGGGACTCGTATTCCAATCCCAAGATAAGTGCCATTTAAAAATAGCATCTCTCCAGCTACCGCCACCGTCTTTAGGAGCATTTACTGAACGATCTTTGTATACCTGCTGAAGATTGTCACCTCTCACACTATAGTAAACTATAGGGGTGCGATTTTGGTAGAACGGTGAGAGTAGGAGGTAAGAGGGTCTAAACTCTGCGGGACAATTAATCGGGCTGACTATTTCATGAGATTTTTTAGGAATAGCTTGTCTATAGCTATGTTCTTCTAAGTTAACACTGCAAAACAAACCCCAAAGAATACATATTATGTGCTCTATATATAACTCACTCTCTAGAAATTTAGCCCTGGTTACTCTTTACTGCACCTCTCATTACGCACTGCTAGCGATACTTCCCAATATTTTGCCAATATGTTTCAACTTAAAATTGCCTTATCCCCTCCGGTCGGGTCGTCTTTTTGTTGGCGCTTTCTAATTGCTTAACCAACAATTAGTCATGCAAATGGCAAAAATAAAGAAACGATAATCCCCTTTAACGGGTCATTTTATAATGACTATACCCAATTTACACACTACTCTACAAGTCAAAAATTGTTAATTGCTTATTTCTTGTGCAGAAGAGACATTTAATGGCAAACTTACAGAAATATTTGTTTGTAACTAACATCATGAACTACTCCCTACCCACTAAAATCTTCTCTCGGCTTTTGTTTTCATCATGCCTTTCAGCTTGTTACTCCAAGCATTTTTATAGGCTACGCTACATCCCTATTTTCATCGGATTTACCGTTACAATAAGTGTTACTACAGGATGCGACCGACAAACTTTTTCTTTAGGACGGGTACCTGAGCGCGTGACTACTTTTACACTTCAACATGAAAAGCCGGAACCTGTCGTATATTCGTTCACACCTGACCGTAATGTGCCTGGGCTTAATAAAGCAGTATCAGATAGTAAATAATAATGATTAAAGGTAACTTGAGAGCCTCACGTGAACTAAAAAGTGTCTTATTGCATATTCCTGATTTTCTGAACTGCAGCAGGTAAAAATTTGCAAGATAGAGCCGTAGTCCCATTTAAACTTGAGGCACCCTTTAAACCTCAAGGAGATCAGCCAAATGCCATACCAGCGCTAATTAACGGCCTAGAACAGGGACTAAAATATCAAACTCTCAGAGGAATTACTGGTTCAGGAAAAACATTTACGGTTGCAAATGTACTTGCTAATCAGGGGCGACCTGCGCTTGTGATGGCACCAAACAAAACATTAGCCGCTCAACTTTACAACGAATTTAAAGAATTCTTTCCTAATAATCGAGTAAGATATTTCGTAAGTTATTACGATTACTATCAACCAGAAGCCTATATACCATCAACTGATACTTATATTGAAAAAGACTCCGCTATAAATGAAGAGATAGACAAGATGCGCCATGCTGCTACTAAAGCGCTTCTTGAATCAACAGATACGATAATTGTAGCCAGCGTAAGCTGTATCTATGGCTTGGGAGCACCTGAAGATTATTTTAACCACATGCTTTATGTGGAAACCGGCATGGATATACCGCGAGATGAGGTGATAAGAAAACTTGTATACATGCAATATACAAGAGTCGATGTGGAATTTAAGCGCGGTACCTTTAGGGTACGTGGAGAAGCTATAGATATTTTCCCCTCCGATCAGGATTCTGTAGCTATACGGTTACTTTTTTTTGGTGATGAATTAGAGGAAATAACTGAGATAGATGGAATAACTGGACGCGCGCTTCGACTAATCCCTTACGCTGCAGTATATCCGGTAAGCCACTTTGTCACCGGCAAAGATTCAATTGAGCGAGCTACTGAATTAATTAAACTTGAGCTTAGCACAAGACTTAAAGAACTTGAGCGCGATGGTAAAATCCTAGAGGCTCAGCGTCTTGAACAGCGAACACTTTATGATATCGAGCTAATGCTTGAAATAGGCTTTTGCCCTGGTATTGAAAATTATTCCCGACATTTAGCCGGACGTGCTCCTGGAACCCCACCAACAACTTTAATAGATTACTTCCCCCCAAATTTTATTCTTATAATTGATGAGAGTCATGTAACTATACCTCAAATAAATGGAATGTATCGAGGAGATCAAGCTAGAAAACAAAGTCTTATAGATTATGGTTTTAGGCTTCCATCAGCACTCGACAATAGACCTTTAAGTGGGACAGAATTCTGGACTAGAGTTGGACAAACTATATTTGTATCAGCGACACCAGCCAAATTTGAATTAGAGTTAAGCAAAGATAAAATCGTTGAACAAATCAATCGACCAACTGGACTTCTTGATCCTTTAGTTGAAATTCGTCCTGCTACTAATCAAGTAGATGATCTAATTCAAGAAATTCAAAATGTAGTAGAACAAGGTCATCGAGTACTCGTTACTACACTTACTAAAAGAATGGCAGAAGATTTATCAGCTTATCTGCGCGAAATAGGCATAAGAGCCAGATATTTACATTCAGATATTACTACTGTAGAGCGTGTGGAAATTCTTCGTGGTCTCCGAAAAGGTGATTTTGATGTAGTAATAGGTATAAATCTATTAAGAGAGGGTCTTGATCTCGTTGAAGTGGCTTTAGTTGCCATACTCGATGCTGACAAAGAAGGTTTTTTGCGATCCGCTACATCGTTAATTCAAACGATTGGAAGAGCTGCACGCAATCTACATGGTCGGGCAATTTTATATGCTGACAAAATCACTGACTCTATTCGCTCTGCTCTCGATGAGACTAATCGTAGGCGGAGCATACAAGAGTTATTTAACAATGCAAATGGGATTATTCCAAGATCCGCGACACGAGAAATTGAAGCATCTCTCATTCCAGATGTCGGAAAATCTGACGAAGAAAACACTGTACTTAGTTCAAAAGACTTGCCCACAGATCCCAAAGAACAGCTACGAATGATTGATTCTTTAAAGAGCGAAATGTTTGATGCTGCTGCTAAACGTGAATTTGAACGAGCTGCATCAATTCGCGATCAGATTCGTACTTTAACTGCTCTACAACTTGCAGGCTAATTTCTTTTCATTCGTAACATAATATGACGTTACAATAACTTCAGATATTATGATTCTATGAATAATACTGTTTCCCATCTTCGTTCAATAACAGCACGATTCCCTAATTTACCTGGCGTTTATTTAATGAAGGACAAGAAAGGCTCTATGCTCTATATAGGTAAAGCTAGAGATTTAAAAGTACGAGTAAGTTCATACATAAATGGTGGAGATGGAAGATTTCAAATTTCATTTTTAATGGATCAAGTAGCTACTATTGAGACAATAGTTTGTGAAAATGAAAAACAGGCTTTTCTACTTGAGCGAGATTTAATAGGAAAATTTAAACCAAAATTTAATATACGACTCAAAGATGATAAAGCGTTTCTACTTGTTCGCATTGACGAAAAGAGACGATGGCCTCGTTTAGAATTAGTTCGCAAACAAGATGATGACAACGCAACCTACTACGGACCTTTTACATTTAGTTATGAGCTGAAAAGAATTCTTGAAGTTATTAAGAAGGTAGTTCCTCTACGTACCTGCACAGATGCGGTATTAAATAATCGACAACGACCTTGCCTGGAATATCAAATTAAACGTTGCATGGCACCGTGCTGCCTACCAGTATCCGAAACTGAGTATCTTGAATGGGTAAACCAAGCAAAATTGATACTTGATGGCAAAGTTTCCCCGATATTAGATGAATTACATCGTAATATGAACGAAGCAAGCGATGATTTACGCTTTGAAGCAGCGGCAGCAATCCGTGATCGTATCAAAGCTCTCGAAGAATTCGCTGATGGGCAGAAAATAATGTTTTCTAGAGGAGAAAATCAGGATGCTTTTGCCCTACATCGTGAAGGTAATTTAGCGTGTCTTACAATCTTGCGAGTAAGAAATGGTCGGATAGCCGACACAAAAAATTACCCATTTAGCGATATTGTAGTAAGTGATCACGAAATAATTCGTTCAGGTATTGAACAGTTTTATGATGCTTCAAAAGAAATACCTCAGTCACTGGTACTTCCCTTTGAAATCCCTGAAATAGATGAGGTTTTAGCTCCTCTAGAAGAATCCCTTAAGGGTAGGATAGATTGGACGATACCTCAGCGAGGTGTGAAGCTGAGACTCCTTAAATTAGCCGAATTAAACGCTCGACAGTATTTTACATCACGCTTTACAAGTGAGATACGCTATACATCTCTTGCAAATAGGCTTGCTCAATTAGTACAACTATCGCAAATACCACGACGTATCGAGGCCGTCGATATTTCAAACTTACAAGGAAGCGACATTGTGGGAGCAATTGCTGTCTTTTTTGATGGCGAGCCAATTCGTAAAGAGTACAAAAAATATAACATTACACAACAAGGAAAGCCTGATGATTTTTCCGCAATTTTTGAAGTAGTCTTTCGACGTCTAAAACGCGGACTAACTACCGGAGAATTACCAGACTTACTAATAATCGATGGTGGATTTGGGCAATTAAGAATGGCTTGTCGTGCTCGTGATGAGCTCGGCATCAATCTCGATATTATTGCCTTAGCCAAGATGCGAGATGAAGAAGGGAAAAAAACAAAAGGTTATGCAATTAAACCAGAAAGGCTCTACGTTGAATGGCAAGATGAGCCGTTACCATTGGATTCATCGGATGCACTCACGCATCAATTACAAAGAATACGCGATGAAGTACACTCTCTAGTCATTAATTTTCATCGCGACAAAAGAAACCGACGCCACTTAAGTTCCGTACTTGACTCTGTACCAGGTGTAGGACCTGAAAGACGAAAGCGACTCCTAAAAGAATACGGAGGGCTTCAAAAAATCGCTTTAGCTTCTCCATCTGAGGTAGCTAAAGTAGGGCGAATGTCTATATCAATTGCCGAGAGAGTTATAAGCTTACTCCGTAAACCCTACTGAGTGCGAAAAAACACAGTTAGTATAAATGCTATCGTAACAAAGTGTAAGGATGGCTACATTAATATTAAAGTTAAAAATATGCAAACAAGCTTCTATACTAATGAGATTTCTCCTTGCACCCAGCCAAAAGGAATATGACTTTGGGTAATTTCCTTTGTTTTACCGCATACCCACCCTGATCTATTACCACGATGACCTCCTTTCATAAACAGAACAGAATTGGCATGACTACCAAAAGCGCCAATTTGCAAAAAAAGTGGTTCAGCTTGAATTGTGTCTATCTTAACCGGTACCTCTCGAGCTAATCGATTGAGTGCAAGCTGAACTAATGTAGGTGTAATAGATGTAAACAAAGTCTTTTGATTTTTTACGTGATACGAATGAGCATGATTTGGGTCAAACGTTATATAACCAGACAATACTGTTCCAACAGACATAACCTCTACCAAAAGAGACTCACTATCATTAACACTCTTACTGTTTTCAAAAGATGCCCTGGAATCTTTATTTTTACGACAAGCATATCTAATTTCTGATATACCGTTAGTTTGGATAGGTAAAAAATCGCTAATTAATAGTCCAGCAAAAGGATCTTCCTCAGGGCGAAGACGTCGTTCCAAACTATGATCTTCTCCTCTAAGCAAAAAACCCTCAAGCAAAGATTGTTCTTCTTGTGGACGATTGCTTACTCTTCCTATCAGATCCTTAGGGAGAGAAGACCTATCCTCCTCTAACAATAGAGATAACACAGCACTTCTAATCGCCCCTTTGACCGATGAACCAGGTATAAAAGGAATATTATCGGTGTTTCTGCAAAGAGACCAACAATCTAATAGTTTCGCACTATCTGCAGAGTCAGACTTTTCTCTTGAAGATGTTTTTGCACTACCTTGCTTAGAGGAGTGTTTTCCTGATGATCTATTTGCTAATACAGCGCTGCGACCCGCATTAAGATTAGCTTTCATCTTGAGCATCAGCTCTGCTCCCCTCGTCTCCTTTGGCTGAATAAAAGAACGAAGTGTAGAAAGCATATCATGCTTGACGGGAATACGAATTATCTCAACCTTACTGACTACATGCTTAATGATTGTCTGCTGAAGTAAGGTAGCTGATGTTACATCATTAATCTTTTGGGAGTACTTAAACGCACAGTCAGATAATTTTTTTTGAATATCTGGGCTTAGGTGCAAGGACAATGCTTGAAGATCAAAAATAACAACCTCACCTTTTCCGGTATCAAGAAACCATTCAAATGGAGAATATGGTTGTCCAGTTCCAATGTGAACCGGAGACTTAACGGTGAGTATTACTTGAAATTTTTTCACTTCTTTCATACTAATCAACTTTTAAAAACGAGATTATCAATTATAGATTCCTCTAAAGAAGGTGGAAGTTTTAAAGGATACACTGGTGAATAACCTTGATGAACAGTGTTTCTGTTATGAGCTAATGATACATTAGTTAAAGCTCGTCCACAGTAACCCAGCTTCAGTCTTGATTTATCTTTACCAAGAATCACTGCACCGGACGATGCAAGCCTCAATACAGACTTTTTATACTGGCCTTCATCCATCAGCTCGCTTGAATGCTTACCATGATGTCTTACTGGCTCAAATAATACCGTGTGAGCTTCTAACGAAGTAGGTACTGATGGAGCTAATGTGATCCACCATCTTATGTCCTCAGCGCAAGCAACCTCATAATTGACAATATTTTCGACGATAAACCTTCCAAATCCTCTATTAGCTCCGCCTCCGTATCCGTATTTTCCTACGTTTGTTAAAGCTACTTCAATACCACAACTGGTGATGGAATTTGGATTAACTAAAACGTCAATAATAAGCCGGTCAGGATAATTGAAAACTGGGGTTAACGATTTACAACCAATATTGCACTGAATTGGACTACTAATTATCGCATCACACGAGGGATAAACGATAAAGTCTTTTTTAACTGAAACAGCAAGATTAGAGACAGTGCTACTTGATAAATCATAAGGTCGCTTAGGAACAATCCTTAGTGGCTCTTCAAAGCAACACTCAGGAGGAGCTGGAACAAAAAGCTCATCAAA
>JBIKUX010000035.1:0-16483 GCA_044347345.1 Bdellovibrionota bacterium
ACATTACTATTAGAATCAAGGCGGCTAATTACTCCCTGCACACGATTTATTCCCGCTGGTGCCACTCCTCCTACTGTCTTGTTATCAGATACTACAAGACCAATAATCGGCCTTTTTGCGGGAAGAACAGCTCCGTTAAGTCTTAAGGAGTCATTACGATTAACTGAATCAAGAACCGCTACTGAAAATGATAAAGGCGTTATTTCCTCCGCATTTACCCTACTTACTGAAACAATTAGTAGTAAGATACTAAGTATACCTAGTACCCTACATATTCTTGCAAAATTTAAATCTAATATTTTTTGCCACACTGACACTGTACATCCTACCGCATGAGGGTTAAAGGGAAGTAATCTCCCGAACTACATCTAACTCTTCAAAAGAGCGAAGCTACTCTCTGACTCGTATGAATCGAGCAAAAATGATAATGGCTCGAGAGTTTAAGGTTTTGTTTTTTGTGCTGAGAACAAAAAATAGTAAAATTAAGTAACCAGTTAACTAAATTAACTAACGAAACTAAAAAAAATAATTACCTACTCAAGGATATTGATAAAATTACCCACACCTTAAAAATAAGCTACATAGCGGCTAAAACAACACATATCCTTATCTAACACTAAAGGATGAGTATCTAACTCGGTGCGTCAGGTGTTTTATACGTTAGGTGTTGTATGGCTCAAATATCGATTCAAGCGTCGAGTATAAATCCGGTTGCTAACAATACCGTAAGAGATGACACTGTTGTTAACAATAATCTACTGGCCAAGATATGTTCTCTTTATGAGAAGCATGAGAAGGTTATAAATTTGGGACTAACATGTTGTGGAGTTTTAACTGGTGCAGGACTCGCTGCAGTTACAGGTCGCTCATTATTTAATTGGTGCGTAAAGGCATGTGGTAAAGCATTACTTAAACGTCATTTAGTCAAGCTAGTTTCTGGCTCAATAAAAGAGAATAAAATAATAACGGGTAATAGAAAACCGGGTAATAGAAACGGAGGTATTGATTTACCAATGGGTAAAGACAATTTGGTCTCCAACAAAAAACTAAATCCACAAGCTCAATTACAACCGAATCAATCTAAACAACTGAATCAATCTAACCCTGGACGCCCTAGTAATGCTACCGCTCAACAAAAACCACAAAGCCCTAGCCCTACTAGTTCCCATAATAGTAAAACTTTAGTAGTATCCACTGCCTCACAATCAAAACCACCACCAAAAAAACCATCATTAAATTTAGCATCTTTTGATACAAACTTAGCACCAAAGCAACTTGTTTTCCTTAATGATGATTATGGTAGCTTATTTTCTCCTGTTAGCCTCAACAATAATATTGTAAATTTTCGTCGTCCAAAACAAAACGGTCAACAAACAGGTCAAAACTGGTTTTATAGCTTAGAATCAACACACAGCTAGTGCATGATTAATAGAGTTACGCACAGCAAAAAAAATTGTCGTTAACTCTTTTCGAGTATAACGCTCAGCTTCTTGACCAAGCTCTAGATGTAAAATACCGACTTCCTTTTGCTCGTGGAGTCGCCAGGTAATATGAGATAAAATACGCCCGTGCAGTACGACTTTTTGCTCAATAACAGGTTTATTTGAAGTCATACTCTCACTTATTGCTCGCGCGCTAGCTTCACCGGATTCAAGCGAGACACTTTTATAACTGTTCAATGATGCAGACCCAAGCCTAAGACGAGGCACAAGGAATAGGTCTTTTGGACGATATAAATAAACACATCCTCCATCAAATCCCAGCAACGGCAATAGATGAGCAACTAGATGATTTAAAGCATTAACAGATACTCTGCGTGGCTGCATTTTATTGTAGAGAACTGAAAATTCTTTCTGCAATTCGTCAGCAAGCTCATCAACAGAGACATTTTCTTCCAACATCTTTTTTCGCTCTCTTACGAGAGTATCCTCATCGTAAGCTGTCGGGTCAAAGGAACGAGCAAAAGTACTTCTATTGAATTCAACATAAGCAAAGAGACGATCCTCAATGCGCCGATTTATATCATCAATGGCACGAGACCCGAGCTCATCTTCCACTTCAGATAGTATTGTGGCCCATTCTTTTGCTTCATCTGGAAAAGCCGCAGAAAAATCAGCCTTAGCAATAGCTTCACCTTGATGACAAGCTTTTCCAATTTTACGAGACCACTTAGATTGAGCTTGATTAAGATTAATTGCACTCTCTGAAGCAACCACTCCGCGAACATCATCACCAAGATACCATCCCTCAAGTAATCTCAAGCCAAGAGTTAGCGGAGAATAACCGATTAAGTTAGCGACACTCTCTACTAAAGAGCCCTCTCCTTTAGCTAATGTCTCAGCAAGAGCGCGTTTGTATATACTCGGATAATTAAAAGCAATTAGAGCTAATCCTAATTGACGCATAATAGCACAGGCGAATGCACTTTCAGGATCTTCTCCTTGCTTTTCTGCTAAAAGTTCAGCAGCGCTACCACAAGTAATTGTGTACCTAATAAGCTGAGCTTGACTCTCTTCAAGACTAGCTAGACTATACTTTGATATTGTATCACTTGCTACAGAAAAAATTTCTGAACAAGCCTCCATATTTAGTGCTGCAAGTTGTGCTGGGAGACCTTGCTTACCATCTACACGAGAAAGGCTTGGGAGCTTGGCTAAAAAATATAGAAAAAGCGAAAGATCACCTTTAAGGTCTTCGATTAAAAGATATCTCTTTTTTAAGTACAGTCCAGACTCGAAACGGTCTCTTATTTTTGCAAGCACAGTCGGATTAAATGGTATCCACTCTCGACTACAAAATGAAATTGCCTGGTCAAGAATTCCCATCGTTATATCCTGTTCGCCTTCCTGCTCAGAGCTAACTGCTACTGGCTCCTCCGTTTCCTCTGATTCTACGCACTGCTTCGTCTGCTCTGAACTAGAACTGCTGTTAGATTCTCTCTGATTTAGGTGTCTTAAAGACACTCGAGAAGGATTCGACGACTTTTTAACTTCTTGACGTTCTTTCTTACCTACCTCTCCCAAAGCTTACACTCCACATTTAACTGTGAGCTCATGAAAAAAGAGAGTTAATTTAATAGCTCTCTTTTTATGAAAAGTTATTACTTTTACTTACTCTGTATGAGTCGGCAATAAATTTATTTCCCAAAAGGATACTTTTAAAAACAAATTCGACCTGTGTATTAAAGCACTTTAAATACAGGAAATATAATACGTTAAGCTCAATTAATGAACCGCAAAAGCTTCGGCTAAATGCAGATTATTTTCTATGCTGATACTGCCATTTTTTACCACAACATAGAGAGTAGTCCCATCAGAGACCTGCTGGCTTATGATTGCGCGAGCTATTTTCGTGCTGATCTCCCTTTGAATGAATCTTTTAAGAGGACGAGCACCATACACCGGATCATAGGCAGCTTCAGCGACAAAGTGCTTAGCTTCCTCACTAATCTCTAATGAAATCTGCCTGTCAGCTAAACGACTTCTTACATCGGAAAGCTGAAGATCAATTATCTTCTCTAGCTCTATAAGTGATAAGGGTCTAAATAAAACTATCTCATCAATCCGATTTAAAAACTCAGGCCGAAAATGATTCCTTAAATCGCTCTGTACAAGAGACCGAGCTTCATCTGTAATTTCTCCTTCACTTATTCCTTCAAGTAAATGATGAGAACCGATGTTAGAAGTCATGATGATAACCGTGTTTTTAAAATCGATTGTTCGCCCCTGAGAATCAGTTACACGACCATCATCAAGTACTTGCAACAAAACATTAAAAACCTCAGGGTGAGCTTTCTCAATCTCATCAAGCAAAATAACCGAATATGGCTTACGACGCACAGCTTCTGTTAGTTGCCCACCCTCCTCATATCCAACGTATCCTGGCGGAGCTCCTATTAGACGAGATACAGAAAACTTTTCCATATACTCACTCATATCTATCCGAACAATATTCTGCTCAGCATCGAACAATAACTCAGCTAAAGCCTTAGCCAGCTCAGTTTTCCCTACACCAGTTGGTCCAAGAAAGATAAATGACCCAATCGGCCTATTTGGGTCTTTAATGCCGGCTCGAGCTCGCAAGACAGCATCACTAACAACGTCAACTGCCTCATCCTGACCGATAACTCGCTTATGAAGCAATTCACCTAATCGCAAAAGCTTTTCTCTCTCACCTTCAACAAGTCGTTTTAATGGTATGTTAGTCCATCTCGACACAATTTCAGCGATTTCTTCTTCCGTTACTTCTTCTTTGAGTAATCGTTTATCCCCGAGCGAAGCAAACCTCAATTCTTCCTTTTCAAGACTTTGGAGTAACTCAGGTAAAACACCATGCTTTAATTCTGCCGCTCTGTTTAAGTCGTAACTTTGCTCTGCTTTGCTTATATCAAAGCGAGTTTGTTCTATCTTACTTCTTACTGCATGAAGCTGTCTGATAATTTGCTTTTCTGCATCCCACTGAGCCCGCATCTCAACACTTTGCTCTTTCTCACGAGCAAGCTCTTTCTCAAGTACAGTCAGCCTATCTAAGCTAACTTTATCTGTCTCCTTGCGCAGAGCAGCTGCCTCTATCTCTAGTTGCATAGCGCGACGAGTGACCTCATCTAACTCTGAGGGCATAGAGTCAATCTCCGTGCGCACAGTCGCACAGGCTTCATCGACTAAATCTATAGCTTTATCTGGAAGAAAGCGATCAGAAATATAACGATTAGACAAAGTAGCAGCCGCTACTAAGGCGCGATCATGAATCTTAACTCCATGATGAACTTCAAACCTTTCTTTTATTCCCCTTAATATCGAGATAGTATCTTCAACATCAGGTTGATCGACAGTAACAGGTTGGAAACGCCTCTCTAATGCCGCATCTTTAGCGATATATTTACGATACTCATCTAGAGTTGTGGCACCAATACACCTAAGCTCACCCCTAGCCAACATTGGCTTTAACATATTACCGGCATCCATTGCGCCTTCAGCCGCACCAGCACCAACTATTGTATGAAGCTCATCTATAAATAAAATAACCCGTCCTTCGGAGTTTTTTATTTCTTGCAATACGGCCTTTAGTCTTTCTTCAAATTCACCTCGAAATTTAGCCCCCGCAATAAGAGCACCAAGGTCGAGAGCAAAAACTGTTTTTTCCTTTAACCCCTCTGGCACGTCTCCTCTAACTATTCGTTGAGCCAAACCTTCAACAATAGCAGTCTTACCTACTCCAGGTTCACCGATAAGGACAGGATTGTTTTTTGTTTTGCGAGAAAGAATGCGAATTACTCGACGAATCTCACCATCTCGGCCAATAACAGGGTCTATTTTACCTTTTCTTGCTTCCGCTACTAAATCACGACCATATTTAGCCAGAGCTTCATACGTTGATTCTGGATTAACACTAGTTACTCGTTGCTTACCTCTCACACTCGATAAAACAGTAAGAAATTTCTCTCTAGTTACACCATTTTCTGCCAACAACCTAGCGGCAGAACTTTTTTCTCCTTCTGCAAGAATTGCTAAAAACAGATGTTCAACGGAAATATAATCATCTTTTAATCGCTCGGCCTCTTCTTCAGATCGCGCCAAGATGCGCTGAACTTCAGGCGAAACATAGACTTTTCCAACCTCTGCACCTGCACCACTGACCTGAGGCTCTCTATCAAGCCGCTCATTAATTTTTTCAAGCAGAGTAGCACAAGGTATAATTCCCTTGTCCAATACCCTGGCAATGACTCCACCCTCTTGATTTAGTAGAGCATGCAACAAGTGCAATGCAGAAATTTGGTTGTGACTACGTTTGCTACTTTCAGCCTGCGCTCGAAGTAATGATTCTTGTGATTTTTCAGTAAATTTTTCGTTGTTCATAGGATCTCCTAAATCCACAAACAACAGATAATCACGAAAAAAAACATTACAAGCGATGATTGGAGACTTGTTAATCTAGAATGTTCAATAATGCGTTTTCAAATGATTTGATATCATCATCATTGATAATGGTGCGATCTGCTAATGCTATCGGTCCACCTTTCTCTAAATTCAACACCTCTGCTAAATCGCGCTCACTCGCTTCCTCACTCGATAGTGGTCGCACTTTGCGATGAGCTAGCCTAAGATACCGAGTTTGCCGAGACGTAAAAATTGCAATGATCTCTAGGGCTGAACCAAATTCTTTTTTTAGAACTAAAAATTCAGATGTACTGTAGAGACCATCAATAACGACAGTTTGGTTTACTAAAAGTGCATCCTTAATTTTTGCAAGAGAGCGACGAGCGTATGCATCCATACCCTCATTAGAGCGTATTGATTCTCGAACAGCTCTTTCGTTAGCAGGGTTAACGGCTAAATTTTGTTTAGCCAATTCTTCAAGCGTAATAGCTCCAAAATGAATGACAGGGAAACCACGACTTTTAAAAAACCTACTGGCTTCACTTTTCCCTGAGCCAGTCATGCCAACTAGAGCCAATAATCTCATAGTATTCTCATAAACAATTAGAATAACATATTAATATTTAGGACTATTAAGATATAGCACTTAAAATATAGCACTCTTAACGAGTGGACAACGAGTGGATACTGCCGATAAGTGGATACTGCCGATAAGTGTATACTGCCGATGGGTGGACTCGAACCACCGACCTCGGAATTATGAGTTCCGCGCTCTAACCAGCTGAGCTACATCGGCACAAAAAGCGTTCTTAGAGTGCCATTAGTCAATCTGGCTTGCAACGTTGTGTGGAGTAATTTTTATGTTAATTGATAAATCAAAAAATGAATATTTAATTGAGTGTGTTCCGAATGTTAGTGAAGGACGAAATTTACAAACCCTAGATAAGTTAAGTGACCTCTTAGTAAAAGGGGGTGTAACCCTACTACACAGAGATATCGGGTCAGACGCACATCGCACCGTATTTACCCTTATTGGGACACCCACCAATCTTTCAAACACATTACCAGCATTCATAGAAGAGGCTATCGGCTTAATTGATCTACGCCATCATCAAGGCGCGCATCCACGTATTGGTGCAGTCGATGTGTGTCCTCTAATTCCTCTTTTTGGGACACCCAAAGATATTGTTGAATCAGTTGTAAGCTCAGTAGGCTCTGTCGTTGGTGAATCAATGGGTGTCCCAGTTTTTCTTTATGAGGAGAGTGCTAGGAGTAAGATATGTCGAAGCCTTTCGGAAATAAGGAAGGGAGGATTACAGAAACTACGAGAACGGATGTGTAGCGGAGAGGTTACCCCTTCTTATGGCCCTAATCTGCCTCACGAATCGGCGGGTGCAATGGTATTGGGTCAAAGACCATTTCTAATTGCATGGAACATTAGCTTAAGCCCACTTAATTCTAATCTTGATCCACTACAGCAACTAAAGCGGGCTAAAAAACTCGCAAGTCAGATACGAGAAGGAGGCTCCGTAGGCTTATCCCGTGTAAGAGCAATTGGCTGGGATATGCCAACTTACGGAAATGTTCAGGTTTCATGCAATCTTCTTGACTTCCGAGTAACAGGACTTAAGCAAGTTTTTGATACTATTACCCAGCTAGCCCCTTCCGAAGATATGAAAGTTAACGGTAGTGAACTAATAGGGCTACTACCACTAGAAGCTCTTGTTGATGGCTTTAGCGGTACTACTGAACAAAAAATAAATAAAGCAATACAGTATCTTGGACTAAGCCTCCACTCTGAATTCAGCCCTACAGATAGAATAATTGAGTGGCGAAAGGAGGTAAAAAAATTAGTGGGTGTCCCAAATTTAGCTACGCTCTGAAGTGCAATAGATGGGTGTCCTGAATCTAAGCTAAAAGAAAAAGCATCTTTCAAGAAATATGGGTGGGTAGCTATGACGATGGCCAAAAAAAGATTGGACTCTTACCGCAAGGAGGCCTCTCCAGATGAAGGAGGAGAACTAGTTGATGGGCCAGCCGCAGCAGCTAGGATCTTAAAAGCGATGGACGGTGCTCGCCAAAATAGACTGCTCGCAGCTATTAAAGAACGTGATCCGACACTCAGTAGTTCCATCGAAGGAAAACTTTTTTCACTTAATGAATTACTCGAACTACCACCAGCTCACATGGCTATTCTAATAGATACAATCGAAGAAAAAGATATCCTTTTGTCAATGAAAACTAATCCAGCTAAGGTTACCGAACAATTACTCGCTGGCATGACAGAGCGAAGACGCTCACAAATAATGGCCGACTTTTCAATGCTGCCTCAGGTGAGAATTAGCGAAGTCACAAATGCTCAAAAAAGAATACTAAAAACCCTACAAGATCTAAAGCAACAGGGACGCCTCCCAACAAATCCTAAAAAAGATTTTTGGGTATAGCTTCCGACTACTGGAAGCTACTCGCATCTCTACCCTACGCTATGCACTACAGACTCTACACATCGACAATTTTCCGGTGTAAATAAACTGGACAAACTATCTTATAAGCTATCTTATAAGTCCATACATAGCTTCACCAATCATCCCAGGGCTTTTGCTAATAGTAACTCCAGCTTCCTCGAGAGCAGCATACTTACCAGCCGCAGTACCCTCAGCTCCGCTAATAATAGCACCAGCGTGACCCATACGACGCCCAGGTGGTGCACTCGCACCGGCGATAAAACTCACCACAGGCTTCTTCATATTGGATTTAATCCAAGCGGCGGCCTCTTCCTCGGCGCTACCTCCAATCTCACCAATCATAACAACGGCTTCAGTAGCAGGATCTGCATTAAATAGAGAAAGAACATCAATAAAATTTGTGCCGTTTAAAGGGTCTCCACCTATACCCACACAGGTTGATTGACCTAAACCTTTCTCTGAAAGTTGAAAAACCGCCTCATAAGTAAGGGTTCCACTCCTTGATACCACACCCACAGAACCCGGCGTATGAATATGCCCTGGCATAATTCCTATTTTTGCCTCGCCTGGAGTTATTACACCGGGGCAATTAGGGCCTATTAAACGAGTACGCTTTCCTCTCATGTAGGTACTTACTCGGAGCATATCTAATACGGGTATGCCCTCGGTTATACAAATTACTAAATCTAAATCGGCATCTACTGCCTCAATTATAGCCTCAGCAGCTCCTGAAGCTGGAACATAAATTACACTAACGTTAGCTCCAGTCTCAACCTTAGCTTCATAAACCGTATCAAATAAAGGGATACCCTCAAAGTTCTGCCCGCCCTTCCCCGGACCAACACCGGCTACCATCTTAGTACCGTAATCTCGGCACGCTCGAGTATGAAATGACCCAGTTTTACCTGTCATACCCTGCGTAACAACGCGCGTTTCTTTCCCTACTAAAACAGCCATGATAAAAACTTCCTAAATTTCACAGTTTATCAACCTTACCTCTAAATAGCGTCTCTCTATACAACCTATTCAAGTACCTCTTTACATACTACACAGGCTCGCTAGACAGCTTTTACCACCTTAGCTGCCGCATCATCTATGGTATCAGCCGGAGTAATAGCAAGCCCTGAGTCAGCAAGAAGCTTCTTTCCAAGATCTACGTTCGTGCCCTGCAACCTCACAACCAGCGGAATCGTAACTCCTAACTCTTTAGCTGCCGCAATTATACCCTCAGCAATCACATCGCATCGCATAATTCCGCCAAAAATATTAACTAAAATTGCCTTAACGGAACTATCAGAAAGTAGTATCTTAAATGCCTCTGTAACAGTATCTTTCGATGCACCCCCACCAACATCTAAAAAGTTAGCAGGTCGCCCACCATACTGACTAATTATATCCATTGTAGCCATTGCTAATCCAGCACCATTAACAAGGCACCCGATATTGCCGTCTAAAGCAACGTAGCTCAAACCAAAAGCAGCAGCCCTTATATCCTTAGGGTCGTTTTCATCATAGTCGAGCATTGATTGTAATCGCGTCTGTCGGTACAAAGCATTATCATCAACGGAACACTTTGCATCCAGAACTACGAAATTACCTTCCTTAGTAAGAACCAATGGATTTACTTCTAAGAGAGCCAAATCATTTGCAACGAATGAACTATACAATTGCTCAAGAAGAATATGCAGAGACTTGAAGTGATTAAAAGGAAGCCCAAATATTTTCAACACTCTCAAAGAGTGATAACCCAGTAAGCCAGTCGAATAATCTACGGGCAGAGTAAGTATTTTCTCAGGACTGTGCTCGGCTACTTCCTCAATTTCAGTTCCACCTTCGGCTGAAGCAACTATGGAAATCGACTTACGGGAGCGATCTACTAAAAAACTTAGATAAAACTCCTTATCGATATTACAACCAGCTTCAACATAAACCTTGTGAACCTTCTTTCCCTTCTCTCCGGTTTGCGGAGTAACTAGAGTCATACCAAGGATTTTCTCACCGTAGAGTCTAGCTTCAACAGGATTTTTTGCTACCTTAACCCCACCGGCCTTGCCTCGACCACCAGCATGAACTTGCGCTTTAACAACGCAAACGCCACCGCCCAACTGATTAGCAGCGGCTTCAACTTCCCCTGGAGTGTAACAAACAATACCAGGTAAAATCGGGACTCCAACTGCCTGCAATATTAGTTTTGCTTGAAACTCATGAATATTCATTATTATTTTTCCCTACTGCGCTTTCATCCGATCACGAATTCCCATTTTTGCCTTACCACCAATAGTAGCTTTCCAAAAATCTCGATAAAGCTGACCAATGTAAGCAATGCTTATCGACTTAGGACAGGCCTCTTGGCATTCACCATGATTTGTACAGTGTCCGAAAGCCTCGCCCTCCATCGCATTTACCATTGAAACTGCACGAGTGGCACGCTCTGGCTGACCCTGCGGAAGATACGAAAGATGAGCCGCTTTGGCTGCGGTAAATAACATTGCAGATCCATTGGGGCAAGCAGCCACACATGCCCCACATCCTATGCATGCGGCAGCATCGAAAGCTCGGTCAGCATCAGCCTTCTCGATAGGCAAAGAATTTGCGTCTTGAGCAGCTCCAGTATTAACTGATACAAATCCACCGGCTTGCATAATACGATCAAAAGCCGATCTATCACACACCAAATCTTTAATGATGGGAAATGCCTTTGACCTCCAAGGCTCTACATATATTACCTCACCGTCCTTAAAAGACCTCATATGCAACTGACAAGTAGTAACTCGAGCTTTTGGCCCATGAGCATGGCCGTTAATCATCATAGCACAGGAACCACAGATACCCTCACGGCAATCATGCTCAAAAGCAATAGGCTCCTCTCCCTTAACAATTAATTGCTCATTAAGGACATCAAGCATCTCAAGAAAAGAAGAGTCTGGAGACACGTTATCCAATTCATACTTCTTAAATACTCCTTCTTGTTGCGGAGAACTTTGCCGCCAAACGAAAAGAGTAACTCTGATTGAAGAATTTATCCCATTCTTTGAAGATTGACCGAGATTCTCACCCATGATGGGTCCCCTACCTTATAAAATTCACCAGCTACTCTAAACTTCTACCTAAAGCGTCACTTCACAAACCACGTCACGCATCAAATTATCACTTATAACTACGTTGAGTAAGAGAAACACTCTCATAATTTAAATATTCTCGCGTAAGATTAAACGAATCAGGCGACCCGTTTCTACTCCAAGCAGAAACATAACAAAAATTTTCGTCGTTCCTAAGAGCCTCTCCTTCAGATGTCTGATACTCCTCCCTGAAATGCCCACCACACGATTCGTCTCGTTGCAAAGCATCAACACACATTAGTTTGGCAAATTCCAGAAAGTCTTGAACTCGGCCAGCCTGTTCTAACGGCTGATTCAATGTACCACCACTTCCAGGAACAATCAGGTTGTTGTTAAATTCCTCCGTTATCGCACCAATAGTATTCAGAGCTTGCTCAAGCCCAGACTTAGTTCTGGACATGCCGCAAGCATCCCACATCAATCTACCTAACTGTCGATGAAAAGACTCAGGGCTGCGACGACCTTTTGCAGAAACAAGTTTACGAATATTACTATCTACATCTTTTTCAACTGCGGTAAAAACTGCATGTTGGTCATCAATACCACCTGCTGGCACTGAAGCTAAGTAATTTCCCAATGTATATGGGATAACAAAATAACCGTCAGCAAGGCCCTGCATTAACGCGCTAGCTCCTAAACGATTAGCACCATGATCTGAGAAATTAGCCTCACCGAGAGCAAACAACCCCGGAATAGTTGTCATGAGATTGTAATCTACCCATAAGCCACCCATTGTGTAATGAGGAGCTGGATAAATCCTCATTGGAGACTTATAGGGGTTCTCACCAGTAATCTGCTCGTATATCTCAAATAGATTACCGTATCGGTCGGCTATAGTTTTCTCACCTAACTCTCTAATTCTGTCGCGAAAATCAAGATAAACTCCCAAGCCAGAACTACCGACCCCTCGACCAGAGTCACATACCTCCTTAGCCGCTCGCGAAGCTATATCTCTAGGAGCTAAATTTCCGTAAGAAGGATATTTTCTCTCTAAAAAGTAATCTCTTTCTTTTTCAGGAATACTCTCTGGAGGGCGATTATCCCGAGGCGTTACCGGTACCCATATACGACCATCATTTCGAAGAGACTCACTCATCAAAGTTAACTTAGATTGATGATCTCCGGCTACCGGAATACACGTTGGATGAATTTGCGTGTAACATGGATTAGCAAAAGCCGCACCCCGCTTAAATGCTCTAAAAGTGGCTGTAACATTACAAGCCTTTGCATTTGTCGATAAGAAAAAAACATTTGAGTATCCACCGGTAGCAAGAAGAACAGCGTCCGCAGCATATCTTTCAAGCTTACCGGTACGCAGGTCACGCGCTATTACTCCTCGGGCACGTCCGTCAATTATCACAAGATCTAGCATCTCTTTTCGAGATAACACTGTTACTTTCCCGAGCGATGCCTGCCTTTCAAGAGCTTGATAAGCACCAATCAGGAGCTGTTGCCCTGTTTGACCCTTAGCATAAAAAGTACGAGATACTTGGGCTCCTCCGAAGGATCTATTGGACAACAAACCTCCATATTCACGAGCAAAAGGAACTCCTTGAGCAACACATTGGTCAATGATATTACCGCTGACTTCAGCTAATCTATAGACATTAGCCTCTCTAGCTCGAAAATCTCCACCCTTGATTGTGTCGTAAAAAAGTCTAAAGGTACTGTCACCATCATTTTGATAATTTTTTGCAGCATTGATACCTCCTTGAGCAGCAATACTGTGCGCCCTTCGAGGTGAATCATGAAAAGTTAAGGCTAGTACCTGATATCCTAGCTCACCTAAAGTTGCAGCCGCAGAGGCACCCGCAAGACCAGTACCCACCACAATAACTTTATACTTTCTCTTGTTATTTGGGCTTAAGAGACGAATCTCTTTAAGATGGCGGCTCCACTTCTGCTCGAGCGGCCCGACGGGAATGTTCGCATTTAGATCCATTAAGTCCTCTATCCTTCAAATGGAGAATTTTGCCTAAAACTCAATTTGCCATGCTCATAACTCTAAAACACCCGCAATTATACAAAACAACAGAATGTACAATAGCGAAAAAGACCCTGAGAAACACTACCCCGGGATACTGTCATCTTGAGTAACTGTCACCTTATGCTGAGCCAGCGGTGGCTCTAAAAACCCAAAAAATACTGCTAATGGAACAGACAGGAAAGTAATCCATAATCCCAAAGCCAGAAGCTTTGCTCCTTGTCGTAGAAAAGTATTCCACTGGGGAGAATCCATGCCAAGAGTCTGAAACATACTCCACGCCCCATGGTACAGATGCATCGCAATAGCAGTAAGAGCTACCACATAAATAAGAACTGCTTGCCATGAAGAAAAACCGTTGTAGACATTGGCATAAACAGCTCCTTCCCGAAAGTTAGCAAAGTGGACTGTACCAGTTGTAAAATGGAGGATATGAAAGACAATAAATAGACTTATTACCATTCCGCCGACTGCCATTGTCCTCGATGCAACTGTAGCAGACAGAAAACCTTGTCTATGGTACCCAACAGGTCGTGCCTGCTGCGACCTTCTAGTTAGTTGCATTGCGCAAGTAACATGAAGAATTACACATAATAAAAGGGCTATCCTGACGCCCCATAAAACTCGCGTTGGACCGGCTAAGTCACCTCCAAGCTGACGCAAAGCTTCTGCATATTTGTCGATATGGTAAATACCTGTACTAGTATCAACACCCTCAAAAAGTTTCAAGTTACCGGCAGCATGACCTATTAGAAATCCTATTAAGACCATCCCCGTGACCGCCATGATTATTTTTTTCCCCACGGTCGAATGGAAGAAAACTATAAGGCTCTTCATAACCAATAGCTCACTATTTTATGCTAAAAACTAATATGACTAATTAAGCGTAGAAATTAACTCAGCTACCCGACTAGCACTAACTTTTAAAGCCTCTTGCTCATTAGATGAAAGCTCTATTTCAAGTACTTTTTCTACTCCACCTTTTCCAAGTATTATCGGGACACCTAAATAAATCCCATGGATATTGTATTCACCATCTAAGTACGAAGCAGCTGGAAGAGCTCTACGCTGGTCAAATAGATAAGCTTCAACCATCTGTACTGCAGCCGCTGCGGGTGAATAATACGCTGAGCCAGTCTTTAATAAACTGACGACTTCACCGCCAGCACCGCGAACTCTTTGCTCGATTGCATCAAGCTGAGTAGCTTCCAGTAACTTACCTACAGGTATCCCGTTACAAGTGGTATAGGAGCGCACCGGTACCATATCATCACCGTGACCACCGAGCACAAAGGCCGAAACCGACTGTACCGAAACATTTAGAGCTTCTGCTAAAAATGCCTGGTAGCGACCAGTATCAAGCACTCCTGCCATACCTACTACCTTATTTTTGCTAAATCCTGTTACTTTGTACATCAAGTAAGCCATAGCATCAAGCGGATTAGTGATTACAATAACAAAAGAGCTTGGAGCAAATTCCGCTATTTTCTCTCCCACACTTTGAATAATCTGAGCGTTAGTTTTAACTAAATCATCTCTAGACATACCAGGTTTTCTGGCAATTCCTGATGTTACGATGCAGACATCAGCGTCTTTAATATCTTGAATATCGTTTGTCCCGGTTACCAAAAAATCACATCCTAATATGGGAGCTAGATGGGAGATATCTAAAGCTTTACCTTGGGGCATTCCCTCAACGACATCGTAAAGAACGACATCTCCAATGTTTCGCAATCCAATTAGTAGCGCCAAGGTACCGCCAATATTACCGGCACCGATTAGAGCGATTTTTCGCCGTCTTATCACGATTTTTCTCCTCTAGTTTTTAGCTGCTCCTGTTTTAAGCTAGCCAAGGGGGCTTTAGTAAACACACACCGCTCTATAAAAAGAAACCCGGTAAAAAGCAACCTGGCAACGGCTGTTTATTACTAAGAAAGCTATGCTTTGTTTTTTAAATTATAGTGTTCTTCTACTGGGGAAAGTTAACATTAAGCTAATCAGTTGCACAGATTAAAACAGATTAAATAAGCTGAAATTTACCAAATTTTTCTATCGGTCTTACCCTCTTTACGTGAATTTGCATAGGCATGGAAAGGAAAAGTCCAAAGATGATAGCGCTCGCCAAACAGTTCCAAGATTAACTTCTCTTGGTAGGTAAGCCATACCTCTGCCTCATTACCCTCGTGATTTACGCGCAGTTCTGAGAACGGAGCAGGAATTCTATTTTCTAACATTTTCATCTTAAGCTGACTAATCATCTTCTCTCGGTCAGTTCTCTCAACAGACTGAACAACGGAAACCATCTCGTTTTGTAAATCAGAGTAAGCGTAATAAAACTCTCCTATTTTTAGTCCCAAGGTCACAACGAAGTAACCAATGACAAGAAAAACTAAAAGAGTTATTTTTGAAGCACCACAAATGCTTTTTCGTGCCAATGGAGAGCCTCTTCTCAATGAAATCATTTGAGCTTGAGAATATCCGCTTAAGCCAAAAAGCAATGGTAGAATTTTAGTCATTATCCGTACTATGCAACGTTTACTCATCGCATTACTTTTATTTATCGTTGGTACAGGTAATATCGTCTTTGGCTTGGTAAAACTCGAGGAGTATCAGATTTTAGCATTAATGCCCCCAAATATAGTTAATAATTCAAAGTTATTAAAATCATTTAAAGAACCTACCACCATCTACCCTCAATCGGCTCCGTCACCTGCCAAAGCATCATTCAACGAGCATTCAAAGGAAAAAACTTTAGCCAAACTTTCTCCTAAGCATGAGAATCGTCTGCAATTTTATCGTCTGACAGTAATCACAGGATGTGGTCTGCTAATTTCTAGTATGCTAATCCAATGCTATTGGTGGTACCGTGCAAAAAAGTAATGAAGCGTACCTCACATCAGCCATAAAGGAATTGCCCTGCCCCCCTGTAATAGCTACGTGATGATGTATAGTCCTCTTTAACAGGAGGACGAGATGAGAAAGCGATTTACGGAGGATCAGATAGTGAGGATTCTCCAGGAAGCGGCTGCTGGCGGCAAA
>JBIKUX010000036.1:0-16435 GCA_044347345.1 Bdellovibrionota bacterium
GAAAAACCACACGGCTCGCTGGGGGTACCCCCAGCGGTGTTTGCTTCGCAGCTCAGAAAGGAGTTAAAAGATAACAACCGGACTATGCTTCAGACCGTAGCGAAGAAGGGGGGCTGATCAGGAGGATTGATAATGTTCCAAGCTTATGCCGCACAAGAACCCGGTGGGAAACTAGAGCCTTTTAATTATAATCCAGGTATTCTGGGGGTTGACGAAGTACAGATTAAAATAGAATTTTGTGGAATCTGTCATAGCGACATTAGTATGCTAAACAATGACTGGGGCATGTCGAAATATCCTCTTGTTCCTGGTCATGAAATAGTCGGCATAGTGGAGGAAAAGGGCTCTCAAGTGCCAGACCTAGATATCGGACAAAGAGTAGGTGTTGGATGGTTTTCGCGCTCGTGCCTCACTTGTGATTCGTGTATGGACGGTCACCAAAATTTATGTTCGAGGTCTGAAGGTATTATCGTTAACAGACACGGAGGATTTGCCAATAAAGTCAGGTGCCATCACAGTTGGATAACAAAAGTTCCAGAGGAGATACCTCCTGAAACTGCAGGCCCACTTTTTTGTGGAGGATTAACAGTTTTTGGACCAATTTTTAATCATGTTAGACCAGTAGATCGTGTAGGTGTTATTGGAATTGGCGGATTAGGTCATCTAGCAATTAAGTTTCTGCGTGCATGGGGTTGTGAGGTAACTGCTTTTTCCTCTGATAAATCTAAAACATCTGGTGTAATAAAAATGGGCGCTCATCAAGTAATAGATTCAGTGAGCACTGAAACAATAGCCAAACTAAAAGGATATTTTGACTTTATTATTGCAACTATTAACGTACCTCTAGACTGGCCGGCATACGTTGATACTCTCCGACCAAATGGTAGGCTGCACTTTGTTGGTGCAGTGCTACAACCGGTACCAATTGGTGTTTTTTCACTTCTTGGCGGCAATAAATCAATTGGTGCAAGCCCACTTGGCTCAATCCGACAGATGAGATATTTGCTTGAATTTGTATCTCGCCACAAAATATTTCCAACTGTTGAAATTCACAAACTGAAAGATGTTAATTCAGTACTTGATGAGGTAAAAAACGGCAAAGCTAGGTACCGAAAAGTTCTAGATTGCCGAGAATGAGATAAAGTCAAGAAGCTTTTGGATATTCTCCAACCTAGAGCACATTCCGCTGTCTACTCTACATATTCGGGATTTATCTAAATATTCGAGATTAGCGTGGCGTACGGTATTATGGGGAGTACTACGGGTGGTGGTAGTAGCTCTTCCATATAAAATAATATTCCCCCACTCTCAGAATATAGCCTCTGAGAGTGGCCTTGAGGCCTGCAAAGACTGGTCACAAAGATTGTGCTCCCGCCCAGAGGTCATAAAATCTCTTTATGAATAAAGAAGACCTCATCTTTTTAGGGTTAGTTACCAAATTTCCAGTAGAAAAAGAGCTGTTCGAAATTTATTGCTGCCCATTACGACATGAATAGGCTTTGCCCTAATTCAAACTATCCTAATTCCTAAACCCCCCTTAAGGGGGTGGTGAGCGGAGCGAACCGGGGGTGAGTATAACTACCCCCTTAAGGGGGTGGTGAGCGGAGCGAACCGGGGGTGAGTATAACTACCCCCTTAAGGGGGTGGTGAGCGGAGCGAACCGGGGGTGAGTATAACTACCCCCTCAGGGGGTGGTGAGCGGAGCGAACCGGGGGTGAGTATAACTACCCCCTCAGGGGGTGGTGAGCGGAGCGAACCGGGGGTGAGTATAACAGCGGGTGAACGGATTCGAACCGTCGACCTCTTCCTTGGCAAGGAAGCGCTCTAGCCAGCTGAGCTACACCCGCGCATAATCAACAGGTATGTTTTGCTAGTTTAAGCAAAGAAAGTCAACTCTGTAAAACGTACTAATTGAAACTGGAGAAGAAATATGTCGGATGAATGGAAAAAACGAGAAGAGGCTTTTGAAAATATCTTCTTCCAAAAGAAAAATGAAGAGGCTCTTGCTAGACTTAGAGAAAGGTTACCAAGAAAGAGTCCGATAACAGGTGAGCCTATGACTCACAAAACAATTTTGGGGGTTATCGTCGATGAATGCCCTACTTCTGGTGGAATCTGGCTTGATAAAGGAGAACTTGATCAAATTATGGAAGCTATCAGCCATACAGCCATCGAAACTCATCGCCCGTCGATCTTAGAAATGTTTTTCAGACACCTCTTTGGGCGGTAACCCTTAATTTAGGGCTAAAAATTTGCCGAACAACTGTCCGGTCAAACGGTAGAGACAGTAGGCTACTAGTAAGTCCTATGATTCAAGCCAGAGGTGCCAAATAAAACGGACTCTTATTTGTAGCACTAGCTAGAGCGACGAACAGATTGAGCGTGATGAGAGGCGAAACCTGAATTTGTTTTAGTTACGAACTCTATCCCTTCGCCACTTTGGGGTAATTCCTCGCGAGATACTTCCTGATGAAGTGGACGGCGTATCGTACGTTCTTGTACAGAATCGTTTCGCCCAAATTCTGCGGCTCTGTTGGTAAATTCTGAGCGACCTGACTCGGCACTTGCAAGTAATACTTCGTGAGCGGTCACTACGGCATCACGCACATTTCTTAGGGTTATACGGACTCCACCGAAAGCTCCGGTTGAAAGGTGGGGATTAAGCGAGGGATTAGTTAAATCTTCCAGCATCTTAAGTAAATCTGCTGATTCAAGAAGTGTTGTAAGTGCCCGTTTCTGATCCATGCCAGCTCCAATAAAGGAATGGTTAATATAGTGATGTGATGCCGCTAAATGAAAAGACGATGCAAACCTTAACTGAAAACCATATTAAACTATGAAACAATTAGCCTTATTTTGTGCTAAATCCATCAAGAAAACCGATGATTTATTGCATCAAGAAGATCAAACCAAAAAAAGATTTTCTCAAAACCAAGTGATAACTCCCCTACGAAACAAAAATTGCGCCTTAGAGCTACTAGAGGTATGGATAAGATTGAGAATTCAATATTTTCCGTCACGGGTAGATTTAGATTGTTACCATTTAAAGTGGAGTATGAGATGTCATAAACGCACTTTGGCAACATGCAACTTAATTACTCGGACGATTATCGTTGCAAGAGAACTAAAATCGCAGGAATATGCGAAAGTAATCGAGCCATTACTTTATCACGAACTATGTCACGCTGTTCTTGGTCACACAGTTCTAAAAACTGCCCGTGGTAATTTGTGGCATGGAAAAGATTTCAAAATTTTAGAAAGTTTACATCCTGAGTCAATTTGGTTGGATCAATGGGTCAAACAAGGAGGTTGGTCACGAGCAATAAAAAGTGATCGAGCAAAACGAGCCTGGCAAAAGAGAAAAAAGAAAAGAAATTTACAAACAATTGACCTGTTGGACGACAATAACTTGCGTTTCTCCCAAAAGCCACTATACACTCCCAAAGCTAAGAGTTTGTTCACCGGATAGAGTGCAATGACTGAAGATTATAAAGAGGAAAGCCGCAGAGATGATTCGCGCCGTTCATACGGTAGCTTTGATGATTCAGGCGATATTGGAGATTCACGAGGTAACTACGGCGATCGTAACCGTGGAGGGTTCCGTTCAGGCGGAGGAAACCGTTTTAATAAAGGTGGTTTTGGAGAAGGCGAGAAAGACAAAGCTTACGGAGATAGAGCCCGGAGCGGTGCCATGGAGGTAGTTGTTGATCACAGCCTTGAAAAAGCTATGAAGATTCTCAAGCGTAAGCTGATCAAAGAGGGATTATTTAAAGAACTAAAATCTCGTAGATACTACGAGAAACCTTCCGAGAGAAAAAAGAGAAAACTTAAAGAATCAATGAAGAAAATCCGTAAAGAGGAAGCCAGGGCTAGAAAAAACGCTCTGCTGTACTAAAGGATGGCCGTTCCTCTATGGTGGCCTTTTCTATTGAAAGCAGAAAAATATATTGAAAGCAAAAAAATAAAAGCAATGGTATAAAAGTAAAGGAATAAAAGTAAGGGAAAAAAAGTAAAGGAGCTTAACCCTTAGCAAAGTGAGTGACCATAACAACAACCGGGCTAAGCCTCAACTTTCCCTCAATCCATTATTCCCTTTCACGCTGTATCGGTATGTAATTGCCGAAATAAGCGGTAATTTTCTGGTATGCCTGTTAGCGTTTACTGGGATACTTCTGACCCTTAGGCTTTTACAGTTTACCTCACTTATAATAAATAAGCATGTAGCAGCTTATCAGATCGCTCTGGTTTTTTTATCTCTTATACCGACTTTTCTGGAAATAGCATTACCGCTTGCTACCCTCTTGGGGGTGATGCTCACGTACGCCCGACTTTCTGGTGATTCAGAAATAGTGGTGATGAGAGCTAGTGGAGTTAGCGTTAAATCTCTTCTTATACCTGCTGTATGCTTCGGTGGTATAGTTGCGATTATGTCGCTATTTATTTCAAATTTTGGTAAGCCTGCCGGATTTAGGCTTCTAAATCAGACATTTTTTGAAATAGCTCAAGCTCGTTCAACCGCCGGATTAAGTCCCGGAATTTTCAACTCTCTCGGTGCAATAATTCTATATTGTGAAGAGATTAAGGATAAAACGGGCGAATTACAAAAGGTTTTAATCGAAGACAAGCGAGCTTTGGAAGCTCGGCAAATAATAATAGCAAATAAAGGTCGAATAACCTCGGATAAAAGTAATCAAACAATCGTTGTAATTTTAGAAGATGGCTATATTCACCAAAATATAGCTGGTAAGTATGTAGTCACCAAATTTGATACGAACCAAATTATTCTTGAACCGAAAGAACTTACATCATCAGACGAGTCGCAACGAGGACGAAGAGCGAGAGAATTAACACTGCATGAATTGAATAGTTCAATTGAACTTTTAAGAAACCATCTATCTACAGATTTTTACGATCAAAAGGAACTTAATTTAGATCCGTTGATCTTAAATCAGATGAGAGGTAAGGAAATTACGTTTAAAACTTTAAGCCGCAAATTAGTACAACTTAAAGTTGAAAAAACTTTTCGTTATGCTGTGCCATTCTCATGCCTTTTGTTAGCTAGTATAGCTGTGCCATTTGGTATCAGTCCGTCGCGACTTCAACGCTCTTGGGGTGCTGGGCTGTCTACTATACTCGGAATGGCTATATTTATTACATACTACGCTCTACTATCAATCGGTATGACTCTCGCCGAAAGTTCGATATTATCTCCTCATCTTGGTGTATGGTTACCCAATATAGGTCTTGTGGTTCTAATTATTACTCTTTTAAGGAAAAACAGGCTTGAAGCAAATAGTTCTGTCGCAGAACTTGTAGAACACTCTATTAAAAGAATTGTGCTTTTAATTAGGGGAGTAAGTTAGGCTATTAAGTCAGTTTATAAATCAACTATTGATGATCCAGAGCAAAGGATTAGTGCGTGAGTTTGGTTCAAATTTCTATCTTACATCGCTATATATTACGCCAACTTTTGGTTAATTTTGCCATTAGTTTGGGTGTTTTGGTGACTCTTTTTGTAATTTTCGATTTCTTTGATCGAATTGATAATATTGTAGCTGAACGAGCCAGTATTTTTTTGACCATTCATTATTTTTTCTTAAAAGTTCCCCTAATGATCAGTTTCATGCTACCGGTGGCAGTAATGATTGCTACATTGTTTACAGTAGGGTTGTTAAGTAAAAATTCAGAAATAACAGCGATGAGAGTAGCCGGACTTCGAGTTCGATGGATTGTATCTCCTATTCTTTTGTTTGGTATTATTCTCAGCTTTATTGGGTTACTTTTTAATGAAAAAGTAGTACCGGGAGCTCAGCGACGAGTAAGAGAGATATATAATATTGACATTAGAAAAAAAGACCAAAGAGGTGGCTATAGTCAAGCTGACTTTTGGTGGAGGTATAAAGATACTTTTTATTCGTCAAGAATCTTTGATTCCAGAACTGATACCCTACTTGGTTTCAGCTCTTTTAAACTCAATAAAAATTTTCAGATAATTGAACGAGTCAATGCCGATAAAGTACCTTATATAGACTCCATTCTTGGCTGGACAATGATAAATGTTGAAAGATATAGATTCACCCCTCAAACCCCCGTTACTCCGATTCTGCAAGAGTTTGCGACCCTTCCACTTCCTATGCTTAAACCGCCATCAGACTTTTACAATATGGAAACTGATCCCCATACCATGAGTTACGGCGAACTCAAAACTTTTATCTTAGAACAGCAAAGAAATGGTCTTGCTACTTCGGGATATTTGGCGGATCTTTACGAAAAAATATCTTTTCCGTTCGTTGCTGCGATTCTACCTCTCATTGTAATTCCATTTTCACTTTTACCAGCTCGTAAAGGTAATATGGCACCCGCTATAATGGCTGCTCTTGCCATCAGTTTTTCATATTATGCTATACACTCGTTTAGCGTGGCACTGGGAAGAGCGGAACTCATTGCGCCTATGCTATCTGCGTGGTTAGCTAATTTATTGCTTGGATTAATCGGCTCTGTTCTTCTTTGTGGTACAGAGGCCCCTAGATAGACCTTTATTGGCTGCCTTTATAACGCTTGGCTAACGTTTGACAGTCCCGCTCTACTAGGGATAATACTAGCTATATTGTAATAATAGAAAACTCTTAGCGTTTTGAGAATTGTGGACGCTTGCGAGCTTTGTGTCTTCCGTACTTTTTACGCTCAACTTCGCGAGCATCACGGGTGAGGAATCCAGCTTTCTTCAGTGGTGTTCTATTTTCCCCCTCTGTTTGGAGAAGAACTCTAGCTATTCCATGCCTCACAGCTCCAGCCTGACCGGCTTTTCCACCTCCGCATACGTTCACTGTTATATCAACCTTGTCGGCCACACCGAGTAACTCCAGAGGCTGTCTGAGTACCATGACAGATGTTTCCCGTCCAAAATACTCAGCGTGAGGCAAACCGTTTACGATGATATTCCCAGACCCAGGTTTAAGAAAAACTCTAGCTACAGCTGTCTTTCTTCTACCAATTGCGTGTTTAACATTACCTTTAAGAGACATATAAATACCTAAAGAAGCTGTTTTTTACTTTTTAATCACATATACGGTTGGGTTTTGGGCGGCATGGGGATGCTCAGCACCTCTAAACACCTTTAGCTTTTTCGCTAAACGATGCCCCATTACACCACCTGGAAGCATACCGATAACTGCGTGCTCTATTACTAACTCCGGCTTTCTCTGTAACCGTTGAGCCGCTTGCTCAGATTTAATGCCGCCAATATAACCAGAGTGGTGATAATAAAATTTTTGCTGAGCTTTTTTCCCAGTAAAAATGGCCTTCTCGGCATTCAAAACTATAACAAAATCACCACCATCAGCATGAGGGGTAAATTGGGGACGATGTTTACCTCGAATCAGCGATGCTACCACTGTTGCGAGCCGCCCTACCGGTAATCCCGCAGCATCTACCACTTTCCACTGTCTACCCGCATTTGCGGACTCTGTTGTCTCAAAATAAGTCTTCATGAATAAGCGCGCCACTCAAATAATGTCCAGAAGGAGAATATCCTATAAATTAATAACAAATCAAGATAAGGCTCTTTTTACTTTATCGGGGTATACTGAACCAATGTAAGTATCTGAAGTTTTCCCTATGGCTCACTCCTTAACAATGCTTCGTATTCCTCAATACTTTAGAAACCTTCAAAGGCTTGGGGAAATTGCTCGCGTTCTGGTAAAGCATGGCTTCGGTGATGTTGTTCAAAGACTTGAGCTTCCAAACCATCTTTCAGGCCTTCGAGTATTCTTTACTCGTACATCAGACTCAGACAGTCATCCCTATACTCCGATTGCTACTCGCCTCCGCTATGTTTGTGAAGAACTTGGACCAACCTTTATAAAACTATCACAACTTATCGCAACTCGACCTGATGTTTTTCCGACATCAATTGTTGAGGAATTTCGTAAACTTCAAGATAGTGCCCCTCCATTTCCCTTCTCTGAGGTAATATCTCGAATAGAAGAAGAATTGGGTTCATCTCCATCAAATTTTTTTTCATCTATCGAAGAAGAGCCAATAGGAGCCGCCAGTATAGCCCAAGTACACCGTGCTACATTACTTGACGGTACAAAGGTAGTTATAAAAGTTCAACGACCAAATCTTGAAAGAATTACTGAAACAGACCTCCATATTCTCCTCGGACTAGCCTCTCTTATCGAAGAACAATTTCCCGAGATGGCTCAATATAATCCTCGCCGTCTTATTGAAGAGTTTGCTCGCTCAGTGAGAGCAGAAAGAAATTTTTTACGCGAAGCACAAAATTTAAGACAATTTAAAGTACAGCTTACTAACGAACCTTCAATAATCGTTCCTACTTTGTACTCTAATTTCTGTACCAAAAGAATCTTAGTTCAGAGCTATCTTGAAGGTATCCGAATCGATGAATACCACCACCTTAGCCCAGTATGGCCTGCAACAAAATTACTAGAGCAGCGAAAATTATTAACTGCCTTAAACAATTTAGTTCTGCGTTCAATATTTGAAGTCGGCTTCTTTCATGGAGATCCACACCCAGGTAACGTGCTTCTTACCCGAGATGGCAAAATAGGTCTAATAGACTTTGGCTCTATGGGACGACTCACAAAAGCGCGACAATTGCAAATTATTCAGTTTCTTCTCGCCGCATTTAACCGAGATTTAAGCTCAATAGTTCGATTATTAAAGGAAAATTTAATTACCCCTCTAACTCTTGACGAAATATCACTTCAGACACAATTTGCTGAAGTAATTGATATGCATCTTCAACCTAATCCTTCTCAAAAAGGGATAAACATGGCGGCACTGGTGGGAGACATCTTTGAAGTGGCAAGAAGATACGGCATTAGACCTCCACCAGACCTTTTGATTGTAGGTCGCGTGTTAACTTCACTTCAAGCAATAGCATCTGCTCTGGAACCTGCGTATGACCCTATAGAAATAGTGCGTCCATACCTGATAAATCGCTATCGCCAAATGCTTTTTTCATCAGAGACATATCTAAGACACTCTGGTGACTTGATACATAACTACCATCAGCTTGTTTATGATTTACCGCTAGACCTTACAGCAATTCTGAAACGAATTGCCAAAGGTCAATTTTCGCTAGGGATTAAACACGATACTTTTCCCGATCTGGCTCGGCTCTACAACAGACTAGTTAATCGCATCCTTCTTACCATAATTGGAATCGTATTTTTTTTCACCGGATTAAGTTGGATTAATACTACTTCTATTAGCTACTTTTGCTTTATCATGGGTGGAGCTGCAATCGTTCGTGTTCTTATCGCAATAAGGCGCAGTGGTGGCTTATAAAAGGTGGCTTATAAAAGGTGGCTTATAAAACTTGTTAACACTTTCTGACCTTACTAATACTGTGATAAATAAATCTGCAATATCGAGAATAATTTTGACAATTATTCTAATTAACGAGCACCATTGCCGAACAAAACAGCAGGTATGGTTCTTACCATTAGGAATAAATCTTTTCTTAATGACCAGTTATCTATGTAATCTAAATCCAGAGAAACCCAAGAATCAAAATTACGAATATTATTCCTGCCACTAACTTGCCAAGTACATGTAAGACCAGGACGCATAGAGAGACGGCGCCTATCCTTTCGCTCGTAAAGGCACACTTCTCCTGGTACGGGAGGGCGAGGTCCAACTAAACTCATATCTCCCCTAAGCACATTCCAAAATTGTGGCAATTCATCCAAACTGTACCGACGAAGTAACGAGCCAACACGAGTTATTCGTGGATCATTGTGAACCTTAAATGCTGGCCCGTCCATTTCATTTTGATTGATTAACTCACTTTTTAGCTCCTCAGCATTAATGACCATTGACCGAAATTTATACAGCGAAAAAAGTCTGCCGTTTAATCCTACTCTTTTATGCTTAAAAAAAATTGGTCTTCCGGAATCAAAATAGATCGCCATAGCTATTACAACAAATAACGGAGCTAAAATAATCAAAGCAAGCGCCGCAAAAATAACATCAATAAAACGCTTTACTGACAGTTCCCATCTGTCACCCGGTGGCATTTGATAGTGGACTAGTGGAATCTTTCCAAGATAGCTAACATGTGATGTCGCTATACCCATACTAAACAAATCTGCTACTAACGTCGTACGGATACCTTGTTCAGCACATACGCCAGCCAATTTTTCGACTTCTTTCATTACCGGAATAACGTCCGTAAATACTACTTCATCTACGGCAGTTTCAGTGAGTAATTTTTGCACAGAATCTGCGCCAAAAATTATCGAAGTAAGAACATTCCCCTTAAAGCTATCTAAAAATTTTAAAAATCTTTTTCGTGCAAAAAGATTACCATCACTTAAATCTGCTACTCCTTTAATTCCAATCCCAAGCTCCGGATGAGCCCAAACTGTTTCAATAAAATTTTCAGCCTGAACTCCTATTCCACAAACAACAATTGTACGAAAATTTCGACCCTTACGACGCCAATAGCGAAGAGCCCTTAGCACCAAATATCTCTCGGCTACAAGTAATACAGCAGAAAATCCACAAAAGAGGGTTATAACTGACCTACTAAGATCGAGCTTAAGAAGAAATATAACCGTAGCAAGCGCTACAAACACGACGCACGAGCTAAGAAACGCTATTCTAGTAAGGCGCCCAAAAGTGCTTAAACGCATGCTTCCGTAGCCACCAAACCACTTTAAGGCAGTAAGATAGGTTACTATCCCTACAAAAATCACCACATAGTAATCCCTAACGGCACCTAAACGTTCGCCGGTTAGGGTAAACGGTAAGGAGACTCCCGTTAGGGATTCAAAAAAGTTCATGTTAGATCTGACAAAATACGCGGCAAAAAAAGCTATTGCTACTATTGCCCCATCCGCCAATCGTTCAACCCGCGCAATTGATCGCCAATTTTCTCTGAGCATAAAAACACAGCCACAAAACATTTCAACCACTAAGCATCTAATACGATACTGTCACGAGTATCCTCTCATAGGCGAGTAGTCTAAACACTCATCTGCTTAATCTATTAGTTTAACTCAGACCACAGAAAAAACTGTTTGAGTTGGAGGCCGCATAGCCCAAAATTAAGACTGCATTCTTTTTTATTCCTTCGGGCATCTCAAATATGTTCACCAACTACAGGAAATTACATGAGAGCGCCCTCAGGCCAGCCCATTTTCATTCAATTTACCCATGCAAACGTTGCAGATCTCTTTTCGGAACTATTGCATTCCAGAGGAATACCAACAGAAGTCCTTAAAAACGAGGATCCAGCACCAAAAACGGGACGTCTAATCACCGAATCCCGCTACTTTGAGGGTTTAAGCGCCGATGTGCAAGAAAAATGCTTACTGGTTGGAGACCGTTCTCAAGTTAGGCGATTATCAACGCTGTATTTGGACACACCCTTAACCGAGGCTAAAGTTGAACGAGCCCTCGGAGTATTCCTCTCTGAATAAAATAGCTAAGGTGGCTCGGATATCTGGTTAGCCAAGCCGAATGACCTACCCCCTCAGATGTTACCAACGTGACTTAGAGTCTTCTCTTGGTTAAGTTGTTGTTTTCTCAAGTTCTCCCGATAGAGCGCTGGGGGTACCCTCAGCGAGCCGTGAGGTCGAAAATTGTTATACTCATTGCGCCAGTCAGTGTTCACCTTTTCTCTTAGCGTCCTTCTCGGAGATAAAGAGGTGCTGATTAAGAGGTTTATCACGTAACGTATCCTGCTATTAAACGATTCGATGAACGCATTTTGCATCGGCTTTCCGGGCTAAATGAAAAACAAGAGTGATATCGTTCTTCATTATCCATTCATGAAAATACTTCGAACCGAACTCAGAACCGTTGTCGAGTCGGAGATACTTTGGGTATCTGCGAGAGAACACTATCCGATCCAGTTTCCGCTATAACTTTAACATTAGGAACGGAAATATGATGGTGTTGCCACAAAATTTTCTCTTGTGCACTCATCAAGAATATTCAAGAAACTGAGGGTTCTTCCACCCGTTGTAACGTCACTCATGAAGTCAGAAGCCCAGAATTCGTTCGGAGCCTCAGAAGAATAGGCAGAGCAACACTCGTAATATGAGCAGGAATCTTCTTCTTGGGCTTTCGCCGAATCGAAAACCCCTCTTCTTTATAGAGTCGCCAAATGTTCCTGAGATTAACCGCAAATCCTTTCATTCTGAGCTTACCTATCAGCATCCGGTAGCTATCGCTTCAGTACCGAAACGCCAGTTGTCGCAATTCCTCTCGAAGCTTTATATTCTCACTTTCTGACTTCTCTTACCTGAGCGTTCGACATCGATATCTAGCGCCTTATCAACCACCAGCTCCTTCAACCGACGAGAGCCTTAAGCTTTCTTAAGTCAGAGACCTCACAGCCATCGTATTTTCTTTTCCAGTTGTAGTCGATTAAAAGGGATAGGTAACTTTTCCTACAATTTTGTCGTCCAATAAGCACTAGCACAACTAGTATAAAGACAAAATTTTTACATTAACTTATCTAATAAGCTTAGGGAACAGTGCATTATTTTTAACCATAAATTAAGAATTTTAGTACTTAAGCTACGGTTTTTAGCAGTGAATCTGAGTCTAAATTATTATTTGTTTGAGTAGGTAAATTATCTATTAATGAAGTGCATAAGATTTTTGGATTACTGCCGTAAAGCGCATTAACTGCCAAGCAATATTTAGAAAAGCGCTGCTGAACTAAAGAATAATTAGCAACTATATCATATAGCCATCTTGGTAGTTGATAATCAGCTTTTATCTCAAGAATTGCTTGATCCGCTGGATGTATAAATACTTCCCTTCTACTAGTATGGGCAAAGATGTCCGGGCCTCCTGTGGTAATACGCTCATCAAGGGTAATTCTCACATCAGGCTCTCTTACTCCGATTAATGTGCTTCGGATGTATCTAACGATACTAACTGGATAAAGACTAAGACGTTTATGAAGATACAAGGCCTCTTTTATCACAGGCTCATCTTCGTTGGCATTTTTAAGAAATATATCAAATGGTGTGCGATCATGGCGGTCAGATAATGAATTGTCTGGAAGAGAAATAATTTTTACCCGTTTTTTTGCCACTAATGATTTATGTTTTTCTTTAATCTCCAGAAAAATTCCGGTACAACTCCCATCAGCATTGTAAGAACGGACTCGTACTTTACGACGATATCCAAGCGATTCTTGGCGATCCCAATAAAATCTTAAATCATTTGTATCATAATAAAGGCTAGCGACCTCATAAGAACCGCTAGCGCCTGAATGAAGATCTAAAACGCAATGACGAGATACTTCATTTAAAAATGATTTAGCTGTACTTAGGTCTACAACGTATTTTAGCTCATGACGAGCGCGCTCGGGTCGTTGCCACACGGAGTAATCTCACTTAAAAGTTAAAATCTTATCTTAAAATATCGCAAAAACTAGCCAAACCAAGTTCAAAAATTAACCTATAGGTCGATTGTATGGGCACTACCAACTATTTGTACCTTTAACCGGTCATTTACTTTGCTAAGTGCCTCTAAGAGTGGTTCCGCACCAAAATTTTCAGGTACTCGTACCGAGAACATCAACTCTACTTCCGTTCCAGCTCGACAGGCTTCAACCGACAGAAGGTGAAATGACTGTGTAAACTTCTTGAGAACATCATCGAAAATATGCTCAAAATTGCGCGTGATTGGAGCTTTTATTCTTATAATTCTTTCAACTGATCCGAGCGAACCGAAGCGGGTTGCGGTCATAAGCATAATCGCTGAGCAAACAATTATAGTTAGAACTACAGCAACAGCATAAAACCCGGTGCCACAAGCCATACCCACGCCCATAACCAGAAAAATAAAGGCTACGTCTCTGGGGTCTTTAACGGCATTCCTAAAGCGAATTATTGACAGTGCTCCCACCAAACTAAATGCTCGGGCAATATTGCTACCAATAATAAGCATAACAGCTCCTATAACCATGCCACATATCACCAGGGTTTGCATAAAGGCTGGCGAATAAGATACCCCTCGGTAGCTAAATTGATAAACTTTTGAAATGATAACGCAAAGACAAAAGGATACTATGAGGCAGAGAGCCGCTTGAGATAGTGATACGGCATAGCCGATATCTGCAAAACTGCCAAACTGTTCGGCTAATGTATTCATAAGCATCAATTCTCAAGTATGTATTAAAAAGTGTATTCAAAAGTAATGGTTACTTACTTATAGTATCTAAAAGAGACTACTGAACGTTTTAGTGCTCATTTTTTGTTTTTCTCTAAAGTTATGCTTTGTTTTTAACCAAGCACTTATCTGAATTTAGCAACTTTTTTTATCAGACGATGTATTTACCTCTTATCACCAACCAAAAGCTAAAGACACAGCGACTCTCAGTCAAGAGTGCATCTAATTATGTTTTGATGAAAAGATTCATTCTTTTTCTGGCTTGGTTATGCGTTTTACCCGTTGATGGCTTAGGTGAGCAGCGGTTCCCCAATGCGGTTGACCAAGTAATCAAGACCTCTTTAGATACAGTAGTGAAGGGATCAGAGTTTCAATTAGGTCTGGGATCCGGACTTGAATATTCTGGTGAAGATAATGAAGGTTACCTTTTTTGGGCGATTACAGACCGTGGGCCAAACGGTAAAGGTCCTAGAATTGGAACTAGTTCTACAGCCATATTTCCACTTCCCAACTTCCAACCTAGGGCGGTGCTTGTTAGATTAAGTAGAGATTTTTCTAAGGCGTCACTAGTAAGAGAGCTACCTCTTTTTATATCTGATGGAGCCAAATCTATTCCAACGAGCGGCTTGATACCCCCGCTTTCGAAACGATATGATCGTGACGTTGGAATAACTACAAAATTAATACCTATACCAAGTGCTTTTTCAGGTATTGATCCAGAGGGTATCACTGTTGGTAGAGACGGGTATCTTTGGATAGCTGAAGAGTACTTACCCTCGGTACTTAAGGTTAGTCCTTTAGATGGTCGTATCACCGAACAATTCAAGCCAGGATCTGGATTACCAGATATATTAAGTCAGCGTAGAAACAATAGAGGATTTGAAGGCATTACGATTACTCCTTCAGGCCAGGATTTAATAATAGCGGTGCAAAGTCCTTTAACGGGAGAGTCAAATGTAAGGTTACTTAGGTTAAATATTTCCTCTCGGAAGTCAGAGATGTTTTTTTTGCCATTATTAGGGCGCAAAAAAAAGAATTTTGAAGATATAAAAATAGGGGGTATTGCCTCTATTGATGAGAATACTTTTTTAGCGATTAAGTCTCTTACTAAACCTAAGGAAGCTCATCTAATTAAAATTGGTCTAAAAGAAGCGATACCGATATCCTCGGATATCTCGGAGGAATCTGGGAAGATTGTTAATCTTGCGCGTGTAGAGACGCTTTTCTCACTGAAGGATGTAGGATGGGATTTTGACAAGACTGAAGGGTTAGCTTTGTTGCCTGACAACCGTACGATAGTTTTGGTAGCAGATAACGATTTCGGTACTGAAGTAAGTCTTGATGTCAATCTAGAGGAAAGTCAAATAACATCAAGTGGCGACCTTATCGTTCCTCGACCTGTAATGAAAATAGCAAAGCGAAAATCCAAAACGCCTATATGGACAATTAAATTAAAGGAACCATTGGATAGGAGTTTCAAATCCGATTTAAAAAACAGGTAAAATAAATGGATTATGATAGCTTAATTTTTGACTTAGATGGGACGCTCTGGGATTGCTCGACATCAAGTTTAGCGGCAGCTCATCAGGTGTTTTCAACATTGGGCGTAGATAAGCAATTGAGCATAGACTTTATTCGCCAGATTACCGGAGCACCTGAGTCTGAATTTATTGCAAAGCTAATCGAATTAGTACCAAATAATCTTCGTGAGAAGGCAGCTCACAATTACTCTATGGAAGAAGTACGTATGGTTCGGCAGGCTGCTGAGCGAGCTTTTTTACCAGGGGTAAAGGAAGGGATTATTAAACTTCATTCTTTATATCGATTATTTGTAGTAAGTAACTGCTCTCTACCTTATCTTGATGCATTTAGGCTAGGTAGTTCTATAGGTGCCTATTTTGAGGACTTTGAGTGCTACGGCAGAACCCGATTACCGAAGAGCGATAACTTAATTAATCTTATTAAAAGAAATAAGTTGAAGAATCCGTGTTACATAGGAGACACTGAAAGGGATGAAATAGCAGCCAAAAGTGCTAACATACCATTTTTCTTTGTAAATTATGGATTTGGCACCGTGGCAGATTTTGCAGACTCATTTAACAACTTCACCGACCTTACCAACTACTTCCTATCCCCCCCCACCCCCTAAAAATAGTGTCAGAGACGCTGTGGTGCCAGGAGCGAGGAGAATATCTAGCAACTTATTGCGAAGTCTCTCGAGTATAAGAGGAAACATTGTCGTTCTCATTACTCAGGAGTTTGTAATATG
>JBIKUX010000023.1:0-42787 GCA_044347345.1 Bdellovibrionota bacterium
CACTTTTTATTGTATTTCAGATTACAATAGTTAAACACCTGTTTGGTGGGCGTAGCTCAATAGGTAGAGCACCGGATTGTGGTTCCGGTGGTTGTGGGTTCAAGCCCCATCGCTCACCCCATTTATACCCGCATCAGATGCACTGGATGCAGGTTTGTGATTTGACCTTCAGAACTCTCTGAAAAACCCCTTACTCTCTTAATATTATTAGTGTTCCAGGGTGTCGGTGTTGCATCTTTCATTTTTGAGAAGTGCCTCGACATTTCAGGAAATGTCAGACTTTGGATGCAAAAAGGATGCATTTGCATCCTGGGGTATTTTGAAAAGTGGGTGCACAGGGTGCACTTTGTTATTCTTTGAGTTTCCCACCCATATTTTGCGGCAACTTCTCTCTGAGAAGGTCGAACTCTTCAGCAGTCAGCATGAGTTCTATATCTAACCCCTCTTTACGGGTGCTCTCCGCTTCTAAGAGCTTCGCTTTTAGGTTGCTTCTGATTTCGGTCACCTTAGGGTTATCTACCTTCGGCGGTGTATTCTGATTTGTGTAGAGCTGCCACAGCTCAGCGATAGCGAGCTTAGGGTTATCACGAAATGAAGCGGGTATACCTTTCCAGTATGCTTCATCGTCAGGGAACACTGCTACAAAGTCTTTAAGCACCGACCTGATGCGATTTCGATCAAGGTGTGGTTTCTCGGGGTCTCTAGCGATCTCAAAGAAGAAGAACTGAACCAACTTATCTATAACGCTGGCAGAGGGGATCACCTTAGGGTTGCTCTGTATTCTCGACAAAACGTTCCTATCGCAGCCACTGCGCTCTGAAAGCTCTTTTAGGGTGATTTTTCGACCCTCCTTGGCCTCCAGTTTCTCTAATAGTTTCGCTAGGTTAAACCTGATCATAAAACAACAAAACGATGTAAGAAATGTCTTGACACCGTGCTCTTTAATGAGTTATACTTATAATATGAGTTGGGCAGTAAGCTTACTTCCCACTCTTAATATGATTATAGCGCATTTCGGATGCCTAAGTCAAATACTTAAATGTTTTAAATGGGGTTGCTTGTATATGAACACCAACGAAGTAATAGGTTCTGAACTACTCACCGCTGAAGATGCAGCAGACATGCTCTCAATGAGCGTTAACGCATTTCGCATCTTCGTTCACCGCTACGGTAGCAAGATCAAAAAAGTAAAACTCGGTAAGCGAAAGACCTTCTACTACAGGTCAAGCATTCTTGCGCTCCTGCAAGAATGCTAACTCGCATCAGGTTTTTAGTTGTTTGTTTTTTTGAAGTTGTATTTATGAGCATTAAAGTGATCACGAACGGTAAGAAAGTTAGATATGACGTGCAGGTATCAGCAAGACACCCGATTACAAGGAAACGTGAGTTTCTTCGCCGTCGTGCAGATAATAAATGGGCTGCACAGCAGTTAGAAAAAGAGCTTTACCAAGAGTTGAAAGCAAAACAGTCAGGTATTCAACTGCCTAGTTGGTTGCATCTTGTTGCAGCGTATGAAGCGCAGTGTCTCATCAATAAAGCAGCATCAACCAAGCACAACGAGCTTTCGATTCTTAGTCATCATGCAACCCCTCTGCTTCATTCAAAACTTGTAAATCAGATCACAGAAGTAGACATCAGAGAAATACTGAATCGCATTGACCCTGAAAGATCATTGAGTCTGAAACATAACGTACGAAAATGCATCGCAAATGTCTTTAACTATGCGCTTGAGTGTAGATACATCACTGATAACCCATGCAGAAGAATCAAGCTTGCAAAAATACCTGAGCCATCGCTCAACATTCTCACCGATGAACAGATCAAAACCTTTTTAAAGAAAGCAGAAGAGACGGGTATGGAATGGTTTCCAATCTGGGCGATTGCAATCTACACGGGCCTTAGAAGTGGAGAGCTAATCTCTCTTCGTTATCGCCATATTGACCACAATCAAAGTAAGCCAGTTATCAAGGTTCAAGAGAGCTGGACAAAGCAAGGCGGATACAAACCTTTCACTAAGAATAAGCAGGTGCGCACAGTTCCAATGAACAAGGAAGTTCAGCGCATCATTGAAAAGCTAAGAGCAGACAACCCAAACAACTGTAAACCCGAAGATTTTATCTTACCGCAAATACCTACCTGGAAGCAGGGAGACGCAGCGAAAGACCTTAAAGCGTTTCTTCAGGGGTGTGGTTTGCCTGTGATTAGATTTCATGACCTTCGTGCTTGCTTTATCAGTCAGTTGTTACTGGGTGGTGTCCAACCTTCAGTAGTAATGAAGATGGTGGGCCACGGCGACATGAAAACATTGATGCGTTATTGCAGGCACACTGGTTCAGATGTGCTGGGTCAGACTGATGTCTTGGATTTTTCTTAAACTATTTAATAACAATGGAGAATGCAGTGGATTACCCAGATTACCTACACTTGAAGAAGAAATACAGAAGGCTGAGAAAGGTACTTAAAGAATCTGAAGCCCAAGCACTTCAGCGAGGCAAGTCCACGGAGATCGAGAAAGTTTTGCTCGACATAGTACAAGCTGCGCAGGTTCTTTACGTGAAAGGTCTCATCAAAGACACTCCAGAGGTGATCGTTTTCAAATATTTGGTGGATTGGTGGTTCGACGATACGGTGAGTGAGTTTCTCGATGGTCAAACCCCTGAATGGTATCAGTTAACGAAAATCAATAGATCCAGTCTCATGGAGGCGCGGCAGGCACCAAAGGGCCACATCGACATGCGTTGATAGAACTTGCAGGTATAGAGAATATATAAATAGAAAGTAGTTAATAGCGCATTTCCGTTGTTTAACGAGATGTGGTGAAAATAACGACCTTGTCGGTGCGAGAAGTGCTGTCTTGGTATTCAGTTGGCAACTAATACCATTCTGGGCGAAAGCAAAGTAAGAGACTGTCGTAAGAGCCAGGGCTGCAAAGTTGGAAACGCAGCCTATAACGCTGTAATGCGTGTGGAGACTAACTCTCAATCAACCTGTTCAACACGAAGTAGGAGCCAACCTACCAAGTGCCACGGTCAATCTCTTTGCTGTGGATTTACACTTGCCGCTGGTGCTGAATAAGCATGTATGGCGTCGTAAAAGTGAGACAGGCTTAACCGCCACTTCCCTCGCAAGAGGTTGCGCTTTAGAGATTGTGATGAAGGGACCCGTACGCAAACCCTGACACAATACACCCCATAGTAGGGTGTATTGTATCTCCCCGACGCAAACTGGAACTTATAAGACCTAAAAACAGGAACATGCACTTCGTAAGAAGTGCAATAGAACCGAACGAAGTGAGGTTCTATGATTCAAGGGCTTCTAGGCCTTGTATGCAACCTCAACTTGCTCCACATCGGCTGATCATTTCCAGAGCCTATTAGGACTTATTCCAAGCCAGAAACTAAAGTCTTCAAATACCCGCCACTGAGTTGCTCCTCCTTATAAATACACAAGAGATACATGTACCCCTTTAAGGAAAACGACTGATGAGTAAGCCAAGATCAAAGACTGCACAGATCAGATTATTATTACCTGAAGATTGGATACCTGAACTTGATAACCTGGCAGCCTCAAGGTTCCTAACGCGCCTTGGACTGATCAGATATTATCTTCGTTTCAAGATGAATGAGGAACTGACAACTCTTGCAGAGCACTTCAAGCAAACTGAGCAAAACAGACTTACTCATCAGCGCCTTTCTCGTAAGATTGATGATTATCGGAGATAGACCATGGCAAAAGTTATTTCCAAAGCTGAAGCGATAAAAATCATTAATCAACTTGAGCCACTTGAGATCTTACATGAAGCACTTGATCGTAATGAAACCATGCCAGTCAAGCAGACCAAGTTAACAAGGTTCATCAACTTGATTCAAAAACAGATCAAGGATGAGCGCGACATTTTTTGGATTGCCATTAAAGTAAAGTAGTAAGATGAAATCTTTCCGTCAGATTATTCAAGGTCAAGCCGAAGCAAAGCGTTCCAATAAGACCATAAAAGAAAGTCTCATCGGGAAAGGTTTTTCCGCGGTTCAGAATCGTCAGCACCAGACACTTAGAACGCAAGCACTTTCCAAGCTTTCAGCTATACAGAGCGATTGCCGTTTGGCGATTCAAGAAGATGATGAGCGTAAGCGCGAGGAACATCTATTTCATTTAATCTTTGATCTCGCTGCCACGCTGAAGCTCTTCGCTGAGATGTCAACCTGCACCAATAATATCAGCGCCATGGCAGTGTTTGATCAGGAAAGTCTAAAGAGAGAACTTGCTCCTGTAATCAAGTCCATTACACAGAAGCGTTAAAATCACCTCACTTGGCTTTAGCCCGCCCAAATAGTCCATAACTCATCAAATCCATTGACCATTCCAGGTCTTAGTGGTTTACTACTACCGTTTCGTTTCTATTAAGACCTATTAGACAAACTGTGAAGGTAAGAAGGCAAATGGAAGTACATGATGCAGCCGAGCAGTGGGTGTCTGTTGAGCAGATTGCTCAACACTTAAATGTGAAGGCGTTCACTATTTACAAATGGCTCGAACGTAAAGACATGCCTGCTCACAAGGTCGGAAGACTTTGGAGATTTAAGATTACTGAGATCGATGAGTGGGTGCGCCGCGGTGATGCTGGTGAAGAGAAGCCCAAGAAATAGTTTTAAAGTTGTGATGGAGCAAGCGTGATTACAGGTGAGTTAAAATCAAAGGTAGATAAGGTCTGGGATGCTTTCTGGTCTGGTGGTATTTCAAACGGTCTTACCGTTATCGAGCAGATAACCTACCTTCTGTTTGTCCGTCGCCTTGATGAGCTTCATACCGCAAGAGAGAAGAAAGCAAATCTTTTAAAGAAGCCGATAGAGGAACCAATCTTCCTAGATAACGATCAGGAGCAAAGACTTCGCTGGTCTAGATTTAAAGATTTAGGTTCACCTGAAAAGATGTATGAGCTTTTCAGAGATAAAGTTTTTCCATTCATAAAAGAAACCCTTCCGAATCGCCAATCAAGCGGCAATGAAAGTGCATATGCAAAGTTCATGAAGGATGCGGTCTTTGTAATACCCACACCATCACTGTTTGCCCGTGTCGTTGACATGCTGAACGATATTCCGATGGAAGATAGAGATACCAAAGGCGATCTCTATGAATATCTTCTTTCAAAGATCGCATCTGCTGGAACAAACGGTCAGTTTAGAACTCCAAGACACATCATCAAAATGATGGTCGATTTAATGCAGCCAAAACCAGATGACATTGTGAACGACCCAGCTTGTGGAACCTGTGGTTTCTTAGTTGAGACTGGCGAGTATCTGCGGCGTGTTCATCCTGAAATATTTCACGATGAGAAGAAGAAAAATCACTTTAACAACAAACTCTTTTGTGGAACTGACTTTGACGCCTCTATGCTTCGTATTGGTGCCATGAATATGGTGCTGCATGGTGTTGAGAACCCACACATAGATCGTATAGATGCACTATCAGAATCAGGCAAAGGTAATCGTAATGCTTACACCTTAATCTTAGCTAATCCTCCATTCACTGGTTCATTAAACTATGACGAAGTATCCAGTGATCTGTTAGCTCTCAGTAAAACCAAAAAAACAGAGCTTCTTTTCCTTTCGCTTTTCTTGCAGCAGTTAAAGCCAGGTGGAAGATGCGCCTGCATTGTGCCTGATGGTGTTTTGTTTGGTTCTTCAAAGGCTCACGTTCAGATCAGAGAGTCATTAGTTGAAGGACACAAGCTTGAGGGAATCATCTCAATGCCGTCAGGTGTCTTTAAGCCTTATGCAGGCGTTTCAACCGCGATCATGATCTTTACTAAGACCAACTCAGGTGGAACTGATCATGTTTGGTTCTATGACATGGAAGCTGATGGTTTCAGCTTAGACGATAAGCGTGAACCTAAGCTTGAGAATGATATTCCAGACATTCTTGAGAAGTGGGCGAAGAGAAATCCTAAGAAAGATACAGAGAGGAATGGTAAGGCGTTCTTTGTTCCGAAGAGTGAGATTGTTGAGAATAAATACGATCTCTCAATAAATCGGTACAAAGCGGTTGATCATCTTGAATCTTCGCATGATTCACCCACGATAATCCTTGATGAGCTTGAAAAACTTGAATCAGAGATTCGGCTTGAAATCTCCGCATTAAGGGAGTTGTGTCTGTGAACGGAGAAAAGTATAGCTGGCAATGGGTGCGTAGCGGCGATGTCCTCGATATTAGAGATGGCACACATGATACGCCTAAAAAAGCTGACCAGGGCTTCCCATTAATAACCTCCAAGAACTTATCAAAAGGGTTTATTGACTTTGCTGAGTCATATTTCATCAGCGCCCTAGATCATCAAGCAATCAAGAAGCGATCAGGTGTCTCAAGGGGGGATATTCTAATGCCCATGATTGGGACAATCGGAAACCCTGTAATAGTGGACACGGAAGTTGAGTTCTCCATCAAGAATGTAGCTTTGTTTCGCAAAGAGGCTAGCCCATACGATGAAAGGTTTTTGTTTCATCTTCTCAAATCGCCGATAGTTGTACGGCAGCTTGACAAGGAGCAACGTGGTGGAACACAGAAGTTCGTTTCTCTTGGGAAGTTAAGAAATCTCGATCTACCGCTCCCTCCTCTCCCCGAACAAAAACGCATAGCAGTAGTCCTTGACAAAGCAAATGGCATTCGCCGAAAGCGTGAGAAAGCGATTGAGCTTACCGATTCATTTTTGAGGTCGATGTTTTTGGAGATGTTTGGGGATCCTGTTTCCAATCCAAAAAAATGGGACGTGATGAAAGTCGGAGAAGTTTGCGATTCGATTGTGCCAGGTCGGGATAAGCCGAAGAGCTTTACGGGAACTATGCCATGGGTTTTAAGCGATGATCTTAACCATGGTGATTTCACTTCTGTGTCGAAACAGCAGTTGGGACTTACGGATGCAGAGATTACCGAAGTTCGAGCGCGAGTGATCCCCAAAGGCAGTGTCTTAATGACATGTGTTGGGAGACTAGGTGTTGTAAGTATTGCAGGCTGTGACTTGGTGATAAATCAGCAACTCCACAGTTTTCAATGTAAGCCAAAGATCAATAACCTTTTCCTTTGCGCGCTTCTTCCCTGGAGGAAGAAATACATGGAACAGCATGCCTCTGCGACAACGGTTCCTTACATGAACAAAACAACCTGCAACTCCATTCCTATAATAGTTCCACCCGTAGAACTTCAAAATCAGTTCGCCCGAGTGGCTTCGTCACACCTAACACTTAAAGCCAAACTGGGAAGTTCATTGCAAATGGCAGAGGCTCTATCAGCATCGCTATCCAAGAATCTATTTGATGGAGTCACCGCAAGGGTTTCGCGTATTGCTCCATTAGAGGAGGCAGCACATGCTCTCTAACTTCGACTTCATCCCACTTCAATGGTCAAAGCTAAAAGAAGATGCCTCCCACGCTGAGCAGTTTGCATTAACTCAGCCCCGCACTGCTGCCTTCTATGCAAGAAGAGCATTAGAAAAGATCGTTAACTGGCTTTACGATTACGATAAAACCTTAAAGCGCCCATATCAGGATAATCTTGCAGCCCTTATTCACGAACCAACTTTTCAAAAACTAGTTTCACCTTCTGGTCTGTTTCAATATATCAGACTGATTCAAAAGATCGGCAATCAGGCTGCCCATAGCGATGTCCAGATCAGACAGTACGATGGAATCGAGATAGTAAAATCACTGCATGGCGTACTCACTTGGGCGGTAAGACTCTATACCAAGGTTCAAGATTCTCCGACATTTAATAGCTCTCTGGTTCCATCGGTTGATGCCTCCACCGTTCTGAAAGAATCAAGAAGAACGATTGACGAGCTTCAAACTCGGCTTCAGTCAGAAGATGATCGCTATGAGCGAGAGCGTAAAGAACGACAAAAGAACGAAGAGGAAATAACCCGTCTTCAAAAAGAGATTGAAGAACTTAAAGCCCGAAATATTCAGAGGGTGAAAGAGATCCCCGAGATCATCACTGAGGCTGATACGCGCAAGTGGATTATCGATGTCATGCTCCGTGAAGCAGGTTGGGACAAGTTCGTTAATGCTAGAGATGTTGAATACCCTGTAAAAGGAATGCCGAACCCTAAGGGTGAGGGCTTTGTTGATTATGTGCTTTGGGGTGATGACGGTCTGCCACTTGGCATCGTTGAAGCAAAGAGAACAAGCAAAGACCCGATTGAGGGACAAAGACAAGCAGAGCTTTACGCAGATTGCCTCGAAAAAGAAACAGGTCAACGACCTATCATCTACTACACCAACGGTTATGAGATTTGGCTATGGGATGACAGGGTTTATCCGCCTAGACCAGTTCAGGGGTATGCAACAAAAGATGAACTACAACTACTGATTAATAGAAGAAAGATCAAAGGTTCGTTAAGAGATATTGAGCCAAACAGAGACATAATAAACCGCCCGTATCAGATCGAAGCTGCTGCACGAGTAGTTGAACGTCTGGAGAACGAAAGACAAAGACGATCTCTCCTCGTAATGGCTACGGGTACGGGCAAAACCAGAATGAGCATCGCTGTTGTAGAGATGCTGATGCGCCAGAACTGGATTAAGAGAGTTTTATTCCTTGCAGATAGAACTGCGCTAGTTAAGCAGGCTAAAAAACGTTTTGCAGAACACCTGCCGAATGTTGGCGCTATCAATATCGTTAGCGAAACCGAGGAAGAAAATACTCGCTTGGTGTTCTCTACGTATCACTCGATGATGAATCTTATTGATGAATCAAAGAATGACGGCAAGAAGCGATTTGGTACGAACTTCTTTGATCTGATCATCATTGATGAAGCTCATCGATCTGTTTATCACAAGTTCAAAGCAATATTTGAATACTTCGATAGTTTGCTGATTGGTCTTACAGCAACTCCACGGTCTGAAGTGGGTAAGGACACCTACGGTCTTTTTAACTGTGAAAATAATGTTCCAACTCACTGGTACGAACTAGATCAGGCGATTGCAGATAAATATCTGGTGGAACCTAAGCCCATTACGGTGCCAACAAAGTTCCATCGTGAAGGAATCAAGTACGATGAACTCACCCCTGACGAGCAGGAAGAGTATGAAGAGACTTTCTTTGATGATGAGACTGGCACGATGCCAAAAGAGATTGAGCCTGCGGCATTAAATAGCTGGCTATTCAACAAAGACACCGTTGATAAGGTTCTCGCCCATCTAATGCAAAACGGCATCAAGATCGAAGGTGGCGACAAGCTCGGAAAATCAATCATCTTTGCCAAGAATCACAATCACGCGATCTTTATTGAAGAGAGGTTTAACGTAAACTATCCGCACCTTGCAGGTAAGTTTCTTCGCGTCATTGATAATCAGGTCAAATATGCAGACACACTGATCGATGAGTTTGATGTAGCCACCAAAGACCCATTGATTGCTGTCTCTGTTGATATGCTTGATACAGGTATCGACATTGAAGAGATAGTGAACCTTGTATTCTTCAAACGAGTCAAATCACGCACCAAGTTCTGGCAGATGATTGGTCGTGGCACTCGTCTCTGTGAAGATCTCTTTGGTCCTGGGCAGGACAAGAAATGCTTCTATATCTTTGACTACTGTGAAAACTTTGAGTTCTTTGGCAAGAACCCGAAAGGCATAGAAGCTCAACCGCAAGAATCGATCAAAGAGAAGATATTTAAGCGAAGATTGCAGGTTGCAAGAATGCTTGATGCTGATGCTAATAAATCAGTGGAGCTTTCAACTTTACATAAAGAGATACTTGATCAGCTCCACAATCAAGTCGCTACCGTCAACATTGAAAGCTTTGTAGTTAGACCTCATCGCCGTTATGTAGAGCGATATATTGAACGAGATACCTGGGACAACTTAAAGCCGAATGACTATCACGATATTTCAAAGCATTTAAGCGGACTTCCTACACCTGATAGTGATGATGAGTTTGCAAGACGATTTGATCTACTTTGCTTAAACCTTGCTGTTTCATTCATTGAAGTAAGCAAGCGGCAAGAAGGCTATAAAGAAAGCGTTGTTGATTTGGCGCGTTCACTTGAGAAGAAGAAAAACATTCCAGCAGTTGCAGCCAAGCTAGACTTTATCAGAACTATTCAGACTGATGACTATTGGGAACACCTTAGCGTTCCTGCGATTGAGAAGCTACGAAAGGAGCTAAGAGAGCTTATCAAGTTTATTGATGCTGAAGGTGGATTAAGTCGGGTTTACACCAACTTTGAAGATGAGTTTGGTGAAGCTGTTGAAGTGCGAGAGTTTATCCCTGGCTATGGTGACCGTGAAAACTACCGACTCAAGGTGGAACGATTTGTAAGAGAGCATCAAGACCACATCACCATTCGAAGGTTGATGCACAATAAGCCGATAACTTCTGGCGACATTCAGGGCTTTGAAGAGATCTTTTTCTCAGAGCAAGGCATCGGCGATAGAGATCAGTTTGAGAAGAACTTTGGTAAGCAGTCTCTAGGTCGATTCATTCGCTCAATAGTTGGTCTTGATCGAGATGCAGCCAAAGAAGCCTTCGGTGAGTTTCTTTCAGGCAAGAAGCTAGAAGCAGACCAGATCACCTTTATCAATCAGATCGTTGAACACCTTGTTAAGAATGGGGTGATGAACCCTGAGAGGCTGTTTGAACAACCATTTACAGATATTCACTCTGAAGGTTTGGCAGGTGTATTCCCCAATGATGCAGAACGTATTCTTGCGGTGATTGAGGATGTGAATAGGAGGGCTGAAGCAGCGTGATAGATGCACCCTCAACACACTGGATCGATCTAGTTGGTATAATCGAACTTGGGTTGGCACCAAACTCCACCGATGAGGAAAGGAAAGCTGACAAACAGTTTCCCCTGATCAGTTTAGAAGAAAAGTATCGTCAACATAAAAACTACGGCAGAATCATGGCTGCCTTAGTTGATCTAAAGCTTACATTTCATTTCTTTGCGAATGACTTTTCTTATGCTGGTGGAGTTTTCAACGAACAGCTCCATGAAAAAGTCTTGGCTGGAAGAACAGAAGCGCAGATCGTAGCCTCCAAGATTTTGTTTCTTCGATACCTCAATGCGTTTGTCCTTCGCTGTCGATCATTTTGGGATAAGGCAATGGGGCTAATGGTTTTGGCTCTGAATCAAGACGAGTATGAGAACTTTTTAAGCAGCCACAGTCGTAGAGCTGCTTTTAAAAAGGCAATGCAAAATCACTTAGCGGAGGAATCAGTAGCAAGTATAGACACTCTGATTGGTGTATTAGACGACAAGTTCAGAACTGCTGAGGCACATCAAACTGGAACGTTGAGAACGTGGATTTTTCACAAGTGGGATCCGAACCCGATTAATACTCCATTCGGTTATCTTCTAGGCATTTATAATCACACGTTTAAATATGCTGAACAGATATCGAAGTTATTACTAGAAAATCGAATCATCCCTTCAGCACGCGAGCATTCATAGTGAGGCATTATGGCAAAGGCAAAACTAGGCACATACTACCTCGCTAGAATCATCAAAGTGGGGTTGCTTGATGACACGAAGGTTATCGAGGCTCTCCAAAAGCCTCTACCTATTGTTCGTGGAACGCATGGTTGGACAATCACTAAGTTTCAGAAGTGTGAATGTGAAGGGCACGATTACTATTTTGCGAAACTAACTAAATATAAACCTGATGGCGAGGTCAGTGTTATTGACCATGAGAAGGGGGAAGAAGTCTCTCAAATAGAACCTGATCTAGTTGTTGCTTCGAGTCCATTTGTCTTCATCCCTAGTGAATCCGCATTCGCACATTTACATGTATGGAATCAAATAGGTGAAGATATATTCAAAGAGCGAATGGCTGAACTGATTATGGCAAAGCACCAACACTTTTTTGTCGATTGCTCACTCGAATCAATCGCAGATCTAAGAACGTTCCTGGTCAAGATTAAAGAACTTGAGCAAATCACCCACATCGCAGCCACCATTTTCCCGCCAAACCCGCTATTCAGTCCTGCATGGGAATCCTTGAAAGATTACTTAAAGACACGAAAAACCGAGGAAATGAAAGTTGAAGAAAAGTCATCGCAGGCAATCAATACTGACCTTCCTGCAATAGTCTCTGAGGTTCTTGATTCAACACTTTCTGAATCTACAACCAGGAATGCGCAGATCGGTGATGCTGCAATCTTGATGGCTGCTGATGGTTACGGAAGGGGTAAGATAGTTGGAACCAGGACAGGACATCAAGTAACTGTTCGCACTTCGGAAGCAACCTTAAACTTTCAACTGGAAAAGGATCCGAATGCTGAACTTCTGTTCAAAAAGACCTTTGAGATTTTACAAGATATGAATAAACGTAGAAATCTGAAGCACAAATGAAACAACTAACTGATGCTCTACGTTTCGTTGTCATTTCGCCTGAACTGTTGGTAATAGCTTCCCTATTGCTCATTGGCCACACCTATCCTGACTTAGCAACGGTAGTAGGCGACAAGCTGATTGCTAATACTGAGATTACATCGGTTCTTTTAGGGTTTCCGATTGCACTTTTTTTATGGACATATCCAGAAGCTAAGAGCATTTTATTTCCGAAAGACAATAACAAGGTCCTTATCGAATGGAATGATTATCCTCTTTTAAGAAACAGAGTCTATTACAGTCTCTTTCTGCAAATAGTATGTGTAGTGGCCTCTGCGATCTTGTTTCTCTTTAAGAGCGATATCGAATCTAGAATCTTTGCGGTAGGTCTAGTAATGATTCTAGGTGTGTTACTTTGTATCGCAATATCTCTTGCAATGGCTTCAATGCAGATTCGACAAATCATTGAAAAAGAAATCTGATGATTAGACTGTCGATTCAAGAAATGAGTATTTCAGGACATTTCTAGGCTGGTCAAAAGTTGGATGCAAAAAGGCTGCAACGAAAATAAAGATCAAATAATACCGATATATTAGACCCCTACAGATACTACACCCCAACTTCGCTCGTTCGCTTCGCTCACGAGCTTCGTCGGGGCAAGCCCGATCATTACTCGATGCAGTTGGAATCGCCAATAGCGAAGTTGGCTCCGACGAAGTCAGCTTTAGCTGACGAAGTCGAGCGGGCAAGCCCGACCATTACTCGATGCAGTTGGAATCGCCAATAGCGAAGTTGGCTCCGACGAAGTCAGCTTTAGCTGACGAAGTCGAGCGGGCAAGCCCGATCATTACTCGATGCAGTTGGAATCGCCAATAGCGAAGTTGGCTCCGACGAAGTCAGCTTTAGCTGACGAAGTCGAGCGGGCAAGCCCAAAAATCTTAATTCAATAGGCAACTTTCTCCGCAATTCTCCGATTAATAGGTCGGAGGTCCCATGCACATCGTCTATCTACTACGCAGCCAAAAAAATCCTAATAGAGTCTACGTCGGCTTATGCAGCAACATGAAAAACCGTCTCGCCGAACACAATGCAGGCGAATGCAAGACGACGACTGAAAATCGTCCTTGGGAGGTCGACATCGCCGTCTATTTTCGAGATGAAAAGAAAGCACATGCCTTTGAGCGATATCTCAAGACAGGTTCAGGTCGAGCATTCTCAAAGCGACATCTTTAGTCTCAAGTAAAATGATGAGGTAATGACATTTTTGGGGGAAACCGCATATGCTTGGCATCGTATGCGAAAGTTGATCTTTACTTATTTTCTTCTTTGCCTGTTCTCGATTGACGGATTTTGTGACACGCCGCCAGCATTCCAAGATCTAAAGAAGAAATTTTCCACTATTAATCAGCTTCGCTTTAGGTACTCCGAACATCACACGCCCACTTGAGTTGGTGTCGGATCCCCACCAGTACCTATGGTGCGGGATTTCAAAGCCAGTGTATCAGCCACTAAAACTGAAATATTTATAAAATATAGTAGCACCGCAACCGGACGTAACTGGGAAAATTCTGGGACTTTCATCTCGGATGGAAAGTATGAATGGAACTATCAAAAGCAAGGCGGGGAAATAATACGTCCTTTGTTTCAAAGCGACCGGTCGGATTTCAGGATGAGCTGTTAAAAAAAGTGGCTGCGTCTGCCCCCCAATTTAATAAACAGAAACCGAATTGCCTACCTTTTGAACAGCTCTTCGACCCTGAGCTTGGCTCTGTCTGGTCGCCCTTTAAGTTCTATGAAGATCTCAGATTGAGAAAGATAACATTTGAAGGGACCGATATCGCCAATGCAGAAGGTCTTCATCACTGAACTGTGCAGCCCGAGGAGGGTTGTAGAAGAATTGAGCTTTGGATTGATGATGTCGATGGAATGCCCACGAAGTTTGTCGCCTATAATCCATATAAAGGAGCCGAGGATCGAGTTGAGCACGTTGGCGTGTTTTCCGAAAAAGAAAAAAACATCTCATTTTCGTCGGATCTTTTCACTTTCGACCCGAAGAAATTTCCTGACGCACAGGTTTTAGAGATGGACGCCAACAAAAGCGCCGAGATGTTTGTTAATACGTTTGCGACGCCTGCGAAATTGGTTTTTGAATCCCTGTTCAAACCCGATGCTTCTTCGGTCAAGGAGCTAGAAGGAACCGGATCGGGTTGGTTTACCTACTCATATCACCTACGTTTCATATCAAATACTTTGCCGCCCTTGAAGAAACAGCTGGAATTTACGTCGGGGGAGCCCAGCAAGGCTGTTGAGTTTTTTAAGGAATCTTTCCCGAAGGACACAAGGTTGCTTAGTGAAATTTCGCTACTTGAGCTGAAAGAGAATCATCAGGGCAAAAATCATTTCTGGGTTTTGCATAACCGAAAAAACAATGTGTTTTTCGTGCGTGCTTGGGGTGATGAATAATAAGATTTCCTCCTTTCAAGAAATTTCAGGAGCTTTCAAAATTACACCAAAATTGGGTGCAAAAAGGATGCACGATTTCATAAAACCCAATAAAATCAAGGGGTTTAGAGGTGCCAGATACTCCACCCCAGTATTGTCCCTTTGGGGAGTGTTTCGTTCACTTTGTTTTGTTCACTGCACGCAGCTTGGGGTTCGCCGTGGCGCTTAAAGCTATCGTGGCGCTTAAAGCTATCGCTCACCCCATTCATCCGATTTCACTCCCAACCATGCCTGCGGGTTTTCGGGCATATCATCTTCGCATAATGAAAAAAGCGTAACTGAAATACTCAGAATACTGCTTAAAAATAGAGATCTCTCTTTTAGCAGCTTCGAGAGCACTTTCTGCCTCACTATTACCGCTCCATTCCGTTCGGTATTTCGCAATCTCTTTCTCAAGATGATCGTAATAGTTTTCAGTCCAGGCAGTTTGTGGAAGTACAAAGTAATCAGTTAAATCAAGGTTAAGTTCAGAAATGACCTTCAGCTTGTTTTCTATAGTGTCTATTTCAGGATATTCCTTCCAGAATTCCATTGCTTCTTGAGGAGGATCGGGCTTAAGCCACACGACCTCGCTCACAGCTGCTGATCCCGCAGGCTTCAAGAGCGGTCTAATCTTCGATAAGCCATTTTTAAATCCCATCAGGTAAACAGAGCCCTCAGCCCAAACGAGATCGAAACTTTCTGGCTCGAAAGTCATGTCGTTCATATCAGCTTGAACAACTTTCACTCTATCTGTGAATCCAGCTGCCGCTACGGTATCCTCAAGCCGTCAGATCATTTCGGGCAGTAAATCGAGAACAGTGACCATGCCATTACAAACTTGTAACAGCTCGATAGTCTGCGGTTAATAGTCTCGTGAGAGAGATCTGAGCAGAAGTTCGATCTTCTCAATAACTGCTGCAAACTCTGCTGGCACATTCGCCTGGAACTCCTCCTCAAGAGCACCAATAAACCGCTTCCAGTTACGGCTCATCGTTTCTATTGCTTCTGAGTCGTATGATAGTGCTGTTGGGAGAGGTGTGCTGCGATGGTCAAAAACGGATCGGACGACTTCAGCGTGTTCCCGTGGATTAAATTCAGCAAGTTGTGAAACCGCAATCAGATCATAGAAATCTTTCATTCTACTATTCGTACCACCTCGGTAAACGACCGCTTCCATCTTCTCAGCAAAGATATACGAGAGTGGGTATGCTTGAATTGATATTTCAGACTCAAAAAGTGGCTTGTCATTGAGAGCGAGTAGCGGCAGTGTTTTCTTCTCTGGCACGACTTGATCGCCTATACCGAGATCCATTCTGATCTTCGTTCTTGTTTGACCAAGACACGCTGTGGTTCTTACTTCATATCCTGGATAGTTCATATGCGGATGGCTCATCACTTGTACTTCAAGCCCTTCAAAGGTGAAGCCATCGTCATAAGGCATCGATAGAATCTCCTCAATCAACGTTCGTATCGCTTGAACAGTTCCCTCGGTGCCAGTAAAAGAGAAATCAAGATCTATCGTCTCTCTCCCAAGACGTAAGTATTTGCCGAGCAAAAAGCCGCCTTTAAAAATAAAGTTTTCAAGCTTATCTGAACGTGCGAGACGAGCGAGAAACCGCTCAAGCGCAAGCGCTTTCCACACATCATTAAAAGCTCTGTTTTGAGCTTTCGCTATCGCCTTGATTCTGTCTTTCAATGAGCGCTCAAGATTCTTGCTCATGTGGTAAATGCCTCCACATATTTTTCTATCGGCGTTTTGAGTTTCCGAGCATACTTCCTGAGCTTCACGAGATCAGGCTTCCCATGTTTCCCCGAGAGATATTCTTTGAGTGACTTAATGGCAGTTTCAGTTGTGAGAAAGCGAAATGAATCGACAAGCGTTCTTTCCTTATCAAAAATAGGTATGTTCACTGAGCCAATCTTCATGCGAGTACTTCCTGTTCTAACATCTCTCATCCTGATTATTTTTGTCTTCGGTCTTTTGGGAGCAAATTGTTCATTCGGTATGGCAATCCAGAACTGCCTTGGAATTTCCTCGGTGAGCTCGTAAAGAGCAAGTGCAGAGATGAGACAAACTCTTCCGTTGGGAATGCTTCGAGCAGTTGCTATGAGGTCTTCCCACTCAAGGGGAACTTCTTTGCGCGTCGATTCGTTTCCGCAATACACACCACGGCTAAGCTTCTCTACTTCTCCTTTCTTAACATAGTACGCGAGTAGGCTAGGGCTTACTCCAAGAGCGCGAGCTTCAGCGGCAGTAAAGCTTGGCTGTTTTAGGAGCTTTTTTATTCTGCTTAGAGCGGTCTTTGGCATCCTTGCAATTTAGCATATCTACTCAGCAAGCGTCAATGAGTAGGTATGTTAAAATGAAATGGTGTAACAGTGCGGAACAAGGAGCTTTTACTATTTCAGGAGCTTTCAGAATTGTTCAAAAGTTGGATGCAAAAAGGATGCAACGAAAATAAAAATCCTGTATTCACAAGGGTTTAATGCTGTTTAGATACTCCACCCCAGTATTGTCCCTTCGGGGAGGGCGTTTTGTTCACTTTGTTTTGTTCACTGCACGCAGCGTGGAGTTCGCCGTGGCGCTTTTAAACTATCGCTCGGCGCACAACACGTTTTACATTTAAGTAACGCTTGACACATTTGTTGAAATTATGACCGTTAAAAACTCATTTCTTTAAGCCGTCGATATAATCTGAAATCGACTTTTCGGTTGCCAACCAGTTACGAGCCTTTTTGTGCGCATCAATTTTTCCTTGTCGAGCTAGCAGGCTTAAATATTCCTGTGAGTAGGGGCACTTTTTGGCAGGAACAGATAATGGAACATATTCGCTACTTCCTAGAGCTCCACAACTCTCAAGATACAAATCAAGAGAGCGTTCCACAGCTTGTGCAATAAGCAAGACAAATTCTTTATAGTTGCCGCTGTTAGCCTGGTTGAGGGAGCGATAATACTGTTTTTATGTTGTTCTTTAAAATGATAGCTGGCGGATAGCCAAATTTAAAAAAGAGAAGATTCATTAACAATCGGGCGGTTCTCCCGTTTCCGTCAAAGAATGGATGGATCCAAACAAACCTATGATGAAATCTTGATATCAGCTCAACTTGATGAAGCTTGTCGGGGTTATCATTTGTGTATATCAATAGCTCCTTCATCAGGGCGCTGACCTTTATAAAATTAGGAGGGATGAAATTTGCTCCTAGTATTCGGATTTGACCGTTTCTATATCGACCCGTGAATCCAGATTCAATATTCTCTAAAACCAAGCTATGAATGCTAAAAATATCTTTCTCATTTAGAGTATACTTTGGTCTAGCCAGTTCCTCGACAAAGTAAATTGCTTTCTCATGGTTTTTTGCCTCAAAGTGCTCACGGAGATTTCTGCCCTTGATAGTTATTCCCTGCTCAAGAACCAATTGAGTTTCTTGCAACGTGAGAGTGTTGCCTTCGATAGCGTTTGAATTGTAGGTCCACTCGATAGCCAGTTCAGATTTAAGACGTTGTAATACTACTTGGGGTAGTGGGCGTAGCTTCGCAAGTTGCGATAAAGCAGCTTGGAACAAACGGGGGCTTATACTTTAACGTTAATTTAGCTCACCCACTAGAGAATCCGACACCGTTGTCCAATTTAATTAAGCTCATCTCTATTCTTCTTATTTCTGGAGCGTAGCGTGTTGCTTTGCTTGCGGACGACTCGTAAAGGATACGCGTCAGTCAAGGGGGGTAGCGTTATATTCTATCATGACCGCTGTGAGCCTTGTGGCAACGCTCTACACCCTCTACTTCGAGCAGTATCCAACCCCAAAGCTATTCCCTGAGACGGTAGCGGAGTACTAGAGCCTACCTCAGAGATGCCTGGCTGTAATATGGAGGGTAAAGAAACACGGCTTGGAGAACAGACTCAAGCTTGTGGGCGGTGGCAACCACGGCGGCAAGTAACGGCTCAGTTAACCCCATGCACCACTCATACACACCATTTGGAGGACTCATTCCTCTAGCGATAATGCAACTTGGCGAAGTGATCTGTGGCGGTGTCGGCTCTAGTCTTTAGGAAGTGATCGCTTTTGTCCTCGTTACTGTCTTTATAGCGGGTATTATGGTCGGACGTATGCTCTCGAGTATTTGGGCGAAAAAATCGACGTCTTTGACATCAAGATGGTTTCAGTAATTGTACTCATCCTGAGCGTTCTTGTGCTTGCGGGAGCCGCTCTTACTATTGCTGCATGGATAGGGAGTGCGCGTTGGTCTCCAACTCTGGCTCTTACGGCTTTACGCAAATCCTCTATGCTTACACATTAATGGATAACAACTTCAGCAAAACTGCTCCCCTCAACCCCCAGGCAGATATTAGTGCTCGGCAGCTCCCCAGGTGCCCCCCGCCCGCCCCATACCACAGATAAAGTCTGCACCGAGACCGCCCGCATGGTTTGCTAACGAGGGCATCCATATCCGCCAACAGTGTCGCCCCGAAAGCGTCGCCGAGATTGAGTCGGCGTACCAGCAAGCCGGAGTAACTGCCGAAGTTGTTGCCTTTATCGAGCGCATGGAAGAAGCTCTCGCCTGGGCTTACATAGTAGTAGTCACCCGAGCCCGAGCAGCATGAGAACGCGAGCATGAGAACGCGAATGTGGTAGTGCAGCGTGGTCAGGGGGTGGTTTTGGACGTAAGCGAGGAGGTGGATTCTCCACATTGTTAGAGCGACTACAAAATTTTATTTCGCTGCTTTTTAAAGATTATAGCAACTATCTACGCTCACCTGAGCAGAGTAGCACTAGCACCGTAGCGGAACTTATTGCGCGTATTATCATAGATTTAGCTAAGTAGCGCTGCTTTGCGCGGCGCTCATTTTGCGCGAGAATCTACCTTTCAACTGAAAAGTGAAAGATGCACCAGGTGCATAATGCTGTGCTGTTTTAACTTACATTAGAAGCAAACATAGGTATAACTGGGACTGATATAGAAGACGCTTGTTGCTTTTGGGATTTTATAAGTAACAACCGTAAGATCTACAAGAATGTTTGACCTCATTCAGGAGACGAGGAGTCATGTCGACCGGTACACTTACACTTTCACCAGCTGCTGAAACTGCGCTCGTTGTTAATCAACAGAATTCTCCAGAAGAGTTGGCAAAAATTGAAGAAGCAAGGCAGCGGCTTATAGTCCAAGCTCAGGCCGAGCTCATTGGTCGTCCTGGAACAGTAGTTAAGTCTACTATTCTTCAGCTCAGGCCACCGACCGAGGGAATTGCACCTACTCCGCCTACCCCGGATACCATTGAGCCTCTGCGACCCTATTCCTTGAAGGGGTTCCGTGGACAGACGGATAATTTCAGGAGAGACACTATTTTTTACGTAACAGTTGATGGGAAGGCAGTAGATGTTAGCCCTCAATCTCTTGAAAATGCTGGCTTAACTGCTGCAAAGCAACCCAATGATTGGGCGCTAAGTGTTGGAACCGCCACTAGCGGCGGTACGGCGACTGTGCCTATAGAAAAAATGGCGCAAGTTTTGGGGATCACGGTTAAGCAGGCCGAGGCTTTGGTGGTTCCAATATCAAAGCCCGAGCCGATCCCGCCGGGGGCTGTTTACGCTCAAGTGACGAAGGATGGCAAGGTAGTTGGGCATATACTCCTCAAAGAGCGACCGCCCGAGAAGATTGACGGAAACCCTGGTGATCCAGGAAAGCCGGGTACGCCTGGCAAAGATGTGACCGTGGCGGTTACTGCTAGCAGGGAGCAAACTGCACTCGGCCACGCACCTAGAGCACACTTGAACGCCGTACCAGGGGGCGGGGTCACAGGGGCAGCAGGGGTAGAGTTTAACTCAGGAGCGTTTGGTGGGGTCGCACAAGTTACTGCTAGCACTAACGTTTTAAACAACAAAGTAGAGCTTTTAGCTGGCGGGACATATCTGCTTTCCAATGGTAAGACAGCTAAGGATGTAGAAGGAACAGGTCAGTTGGTAGGTCAGGCGGGTTATCTGGTGACGGATGGATTCAAGGTTGTTGGAGGCGCCTTCCAGCTTATTGACGCCCAAATAGGTGGTACAACGACGTCCATAGCCACGACTGTGGACGGTGAACCGATTGGCGAAAATCTGTCAACCACCATTATTGCTGATGGCAACCCGGGTGGTCTTTACGCCGGTGTCAATGCAAGGTTCCAGCTTGGGACCAATACAGAGATAAAGACGCAAGCGACGGTAAATCAAACGCTTTGGGGCAATGACCCATATGGAACCCCAACACCGACCCTCCGTGGAGACGTCCAGCTGCAACAACACTTTGGTGATTTTAGTTTGGCTGCGGCTGCTGGAACCAGTTATCGGACCGGGGCTCTGCCTGAGGGCGCAACCCGCGCAAACTATAACCTATCCCTTGCTGCCTCGGTTGCTCTTGGCCCCAAGCCTGGTGGTTGGGAATCGGCAATAGTTGGTGGGGAGGCACCCGGACAGACGGGCCAAGTTGTGGTAACGCCGGAACTAACTGCCACTACCATGAACCATAAGCAAGATGGTCCAAACCCGGATGTAGCTTGGTTAACGGCTTACCAAGTTCAGGTCACGGAAAAGGTGACCCAGGAACCTAATGGAACATTCTCTGGGGCTTGGGTGGTGCAATTCCAGCCAAATGATATTCCAGGTGCTTCTGCACAAGCTTTACAGATCGGACCTGTGAGTGGGAAGTCTAGGGAGGAAATAGATGAAATGCGCGCTACCATCGAAGCCGCAGCTGATGGTTTCAATCCTAATCTGCAACGAAGTGGTGTAACCAGGAAGCTAATAGCTGATGATGCCGCCGTGGCTGCGCAGCTGCTAAGTACATTTCAAGAGAAGTTGCCAGGTGTTCCATTAGCTCCGATTGATGCTACTGCGGTTCCAACTGGTGACGAGATATCTTCGAGTTTGGTGGCCGCTGAAGCTGCCAGTACCACCGCCGAAGTTGATGCGCAGCGAGCCCAGCAATTGGCTGTTATTCAACAAGCAACGGACGTATTGGCGGCCGACGTAACTCGGCCCCTAACGCCTACTGAACTTGAACAGCGCAGAGCTGCAATAGCTGCACTTACCCCAGGCGGGATACACAGGGTTGTGATAGGCACAGACGGCGAATTGCTGGCATCTCAGGCAGGGGTGCCAGTTGATCCGCAAAATATTATACCCGCAGCCGATCCGTTGCACTCAAAAGGCGTAGTTGGGAATGACCCAGTCCCTGATGGTGCTTTGGACCTCGTAGTAATGGGCGAAGACGGTATCCCAGTTGCTCCAGTGAGACCAGGATCTCTTCCGGGTCAAGTTCAGGCGGCTAGTCCGGTGGTGGGACAACCCGGTAAAGCGCGAGAGGAAAACCGGCTAACACTCCAGCAGGCTGGAGTGATTAGGTAAAAACCGTGAATCGGTTCCTGATAACGTAAAAAAAGGGGGCAGAGTCCCCCTTTTTTTATGGCAGCTACCGCATCGACTAAGAGGATTTACCATTTTTTATTGTTCTCCCCCTGGTTGTGCGACAACTTTTGGGTGCGGCAGATTAGGTGGATAGAGAAAGCTAGTGAGTATTATTATGGCTGATACTGTTACAACGCCTGTTATTGGTGGTGGTGCTTTAGATGAAACCACACCTGGCGCTATGCTTCCACAGGCAAGCCCAGTTGCCACGTCGGAAGCTGTAACCCCGCCACCTCAACCGACGGGGGAAGTATTGACCCGCCGTGGGCAGGGGAGAATTCATGGCAGTGTGGGGGCGTCTCCGCAAGGTGCGACCCTACAGCTGATGTACACCACGCCGCAACGAGAGACTCTATATCCAGACGGCGCCTCGCGCGCACAAACTCTTCAGTTCGGTGGCGGTTATGGTCAGAATGAGGGGCCAATTCTCACCTTCGGTTTGAATAATTCTAGTGTTGTTCCTGTTGATAGCAGCCCTGATAAACCGCAAACTCGCACCGATTCCACACAGGCTGGCTTGAGACTGTCTCTCGATGGCCCCGGGGTGTATGCTGAGAGAAAGTCTATATTAACTGGAGATGGGGGGGAAGAGCGTTCCAATTCAATCGGTGGCGTTTTAAGCTTTAACCCTAGTTTTTTTTATTCTAATACAACTGCCGCCACTAATCCTGATGGTAGAACGGTGCTATCTCAAGGTGCCACAGCTAATAAACAACAGTTCGGGCTATCTCTTGGTCTAACCGGACCAGGTGTAATTTTTGGTGGTGTTCTAGACCAGGAAGAAAACCAATTTTATTCTATCGGGATAAACAGCAGGGGAATACCTGATAATGGCTCGCGTGGGGTTATTGGTAATGTTCTTGAAGTGCTGCCCTCTCCTCTCACGCTGACCCGTGTTAATGCACCTGATCATTACACAGCACAGTTCTCGTACCCGGTTTTTGATGAAAATGGGCAAGTTGTGCGAATAGCAACTAACGGTGGGCTCACCGACCAATCGACAACTTTTAAACTGCTTTTTGGTATCGTTCCTGTCGTCTACACAAGTGGACAGAGGGTTGGTGATGTAGTTCTTAGTGACGCAAACAAGCAACTGGTTGAGGTTTACAACCAATACGTCGCACCTGAGCAGGAACGTTTGGGAGACTTTCTATTAAATATAGCGGCTGTTTTTCCCCCAGAACAGTGGCCAACTCTACTTAATAATCCAGCGGCAGTTCCGCCGGAAATTCTAAGTGCGATACCAGGATCTGCGTCGGTTGACCCTGAAGGTATGGTGACTCCGGACCAACTGGTCGAACTTTTGATGCCGCAGGTTGAGGCATTGTATCGAGAGAGTTTGCCAGAGGCGTTTGCCACACCTGAAGTGGAACAGGAAAATCTTTCGCAGTTACGAGCGCTGGTTCTTGAGGCTGCACCGTATATAGTCCGACCGGTAGTGTTAGAGCCAGCGCAAGCTATCGCGCAGGAGGGGAATAGAGTTACTCCTTACTCAACTTTAGACCACAAATATGTGCTAGATGGAGGCCTCTCTTACAGCATCGTAGAAAGGGACGGGATAACTTATCTCGAGGTAGTTCCGGTGCTGACTGCTCAAGCCACTGAAACGGCAGACTTGGATTCCTATCAAGATGGACTTAATCGATCAAGCGCTAGGCCAGTTTATCATAGAGTTGGCCCAGTCACGAGTTTACGTGGCGAGCCTGTGGCTTTCCCGGTTGAGGCTGGCATGAGCTTAGCTGACGCGCAAAAATTCGTTCTAAACGACCCTGAACAGGCTGCAGTAATTCAAAGGCTTCTATCGGTTAGGCAGGAAGCGGTTGAAGAGTTATCAAGATTATTGCATACGTCGATAAATATGAACCAAGTTGTTGTAAATACCGCTGCCAAGGGTGATGAGCTTGCTGATTCAACCCAATTTAACCACGCCTTAGCAGCCTTTCTAGCGCGCGATCCTTCGGCGATAGATCTTGGCTTAAGACGTTACATCCCAGCGTAGATCTGTGAAACAGAAAAGGTAAAACAAAAGTGACTAAGCATTAATTTTTAATAATAAGGTAAGTACAAAAAATGGGAACTGCAACTCATACAGCAACACAACATACGGAACCCGAAACGCCAGGTACTAGAAACCAAGATACGGTGCCGGCAGCACCGCTTGAAGATAAACAGGCGCGGGTGCTAGATACAAACGGGCAGGTATACTATGCCGTTTACGATCCTAGCAATCGGCTCATTAAAGTTGACGCTCTTGCTAACAGCTTAAACGACGGCGGATTTATCTTTCTTAATGACAAGGGTCAGGTAACGGGATTTACACCCGACCCTAAGGCAGCAATTTCCGAAGATGCGTTAAATGATTTAATCGCTCAACTCGGGTTGACCCGTGCGGCAGCACAGGAGCAGGTGCCATCACCACCACCACCACCTAGTGGCCAGGCTGACACATCGACGGCTACTGACCTCACCCAAGCTCAGTATCTTACTGAACTTGCGAAGCTGACGAATGCAAGACAGTATTTAACTGAGATCGACGGAGTAACTTACCTAGCAACCTACTACCCGACAGAGCAAGCTGTAAAGTTGGTGCCTAACCGAGAGAACGAAACTTCCAAGGCTGAAATTGTTGTTTACTTCAACGTTGATGGAGAGGAGGTAACGGCTACCCAGAAAACAGTTGATGATGCTGGTAACATCGTGGACGACAGTTTGGCAAATCCAAAAGTCGCGGACACAGCACTCGCGACTAGAGTTTTGAGGGACCTTAAGGGGCTGTATGACTCGTTAGCGGGGGATGCAACAACGTCAGCTCCAGAAACGGCGCAGCAAACCGCAGGGGAAGCTCCCCGGACTGTAGCTGAGTTATACGAGGTCCTTAGTGGCCCCGGAGCAGCAATACCTCTCTCAGTTCCTGGGGCGTCCGCAACCTTTGACCCTGCAACCAAGGTGGTAGTAGTTAATCGTCCAGATGAGGAACCAGTAGGTGTTTATTTTGCAACTAGTGACAACGGCCAGGCCGTGCCTGTAACATTGGTAGTAGATGCGGCGACGGGTCAGCTTGTTCTCGATGCAGAGAACAAGGCTAAGACTAGTGCTACATCTGTTCCTCCAGAGATTGCCAAAGCTATCTTCGATCAACTGTTAGCGAAGTACGCTGAGATAAAACAGGGATGAAGCTTGCCTTAAGTACCTGTGCGACGCCCTAACTATCCCACCCTAATGACGCCCCCCGCCCGCGGTACTCCTGTCTAACAGGAGTTTCCTACAAGAGAGAGGGGTTGGGGGGTGAAGAGGCTAGCTGGGTTTGGGTAGGCTAGTGAGCCGCTGGTTTATGAGCCGAGTGGTAAGATTACTTATTTTAGGCTTTTTCCGACTAATGATGTGCAGGGGGAGCTCCGCGTGGGCGCACGTATGTTCGGCATGGTCGGGAGTTGTACGGTAAGGGGCTAGCAGACTTTGTTTGCGAAGGAGTTTGCGTGGCTCTGGGTAGGACTGTCGCAGGCCTTGATGGGATAGAGATCCGCGCGCTTCTAATTATAGGGCGCTAGCAACATCTATCCGTGAACAGCAGGCTGATGTGATCTATTTTTTTGGGGGGGCGACCATCCAAAAAAACGGTGGGCAGCTTGCTATGATTCTGCGGGCGCTGCAGGTTACGGCACCCTTTATTACTTCAGATCGGTGTTTTGAACATGCGTTTATTAATCCGCTGGTGGGGACGTTTTGGAGGGAAATAGTTTCTCTACGTTTGGTTGACTACCGCCAGAACGACTTACCGGTAAAAGCAAAGTGTTTATTGACACCTACCGCGCAACTTTTGGGATACGGTCTGAAGCTTTTGCAATCTATGGCTACGAGTCGGCTAAGGTCGTTTTAGAGGGGTTGCGCCGTGCGGAACCTATTCTTCTTGACCGCCGCGCGATTATGACGGCGGTGCGCGAGTTGCGAGATTTTCCGGGGAGGGAATCTTAGGGACTTCGAGCTTTGAGCCTAGTGGGGCGACATATCTTTAAATACTATGAGCCTTTATAGTCGTTGCGTGATTTTTGTATCATGTCAATAACTACTTAGTTTGTGTGACTTTTACACTTTTACGAGCTTTGTGATAACAAAGCTTTATCGTTAGTTGATACTTGGCATAAGTGATTTTAAGAGTACTATGTCAAAGCCTCAGCTAAATATCTCCTCGATGAATCCAAAATATTTTATAGAGCCTAAAAATACAAACTCTAATGAGCAGCGTTTTGCTTTACCAGCTGTCGGCTCACAACCTCCTACAATGGGGCTAAAGGGGAGCCCACCACCTTCTCAAGACTCACCAACCCAAACAAAACCACCACCTTCACAACGACCACCAGCTCCACCACCGGTGCAACCACCACCAGCACAGACACCACCAGGAACAGGAACAGACCTTCATGGCCCTAATATACCTAGGTGCGGTAGCTCTGAAGCAAATAATGCTCCTGCATGTAGGGGCTCTTGAGCCAAGCAGATGATGATAACTGCCTGTAATTGTCTCAGAGACGCTGTGTAGGAGCGAGAGAGCCATGGGCGAGTGTTGGGTTACTCTAGTCCATGGCTTAAAGCAATTTCTCAAAACTGATATCCGATACCTACAATGAGAGAAAGATTTTCATAATCTACATCGTATGAGCCTCGGCTATTACTTAGTTCTGTTCCTGGAGCAGACATAAATCGACCCTCGCCGTAGAAGCGCCAACTGTCATTTAAAGGAACTTCGGCTCCAAGCATTGCTTGCCAGCCAAAGGCTTCATCTTCTAGGTCACCTTGATTATTTCCATTTACAAACTCAAGATCCCCGTCAATTTCCTGAAGATAGCCAATACCAAGACCCAAATATGGAGACCAGCTTTTTGCAATGTCAAAATAATAGTAGCCGTTTGCCATGATTGCCACCGACGCCAGATCACCGCTATCAATGAAAGTGGCACCTGAGGAATTCTTCACTTTGTCTATGTCATTGCTTCGGTAAGTATATTCAAGTTCGGCGGCGATATTCCTATTGAAACGGTATCCTCCAGCGATTCCCATTATTTGCCCTGTATCTAAATTCGCCTCACCAGAGGGGAAAGAGCTTGAGTTACTCCCATCAAAGTCTGAATCCAGAGCGAAGTTCAGCCCTCCCATTAGCTTCAAAAACGTTCCTTGATAGTCTGTGTCATCGGCAAATGCTTGCCCTACGAGACCAAAGAGAAAAACCGTTCCCAGTAGCCAGCTAAATCTTGTCGCTCTACTCGCCTTCTCAATATTTCTCACCATCTTCAATCCTCCATATTTTAGAGTAAAATTGTTAGCGCTGGGGCAGGAGTGTACCGAACTTATTTACAGTTAAGTATTTGAAAATGTATTAGTGGTTAGAAAAATGCACGAATGGTAATCTTTCTTCATGAATGAAACGCAAGGAGACACAATCAGTTGGTTTAACTCGACAGAAGTATCAGTTGAGAAATATTTCTTTTTTAGCTCATTGGCACTAATTATAATCTTTGCTTGGATGGAGCCCGTAGGGGCGGCAGGCATTGGATTTTGGCGAGGACTCCTGTTTTGGTCGATTCAGATCTCCATTTTAATACCACTGTTAATAGCTACCCAAAATATTATCGCTCCTTATCTGGATATTGGGAATTCAAAAGCGCCCTGGATACAAACGGTGCTTGCTGGTATGGTCGCCTCTCTTCTGTTTGTTCCGCTTGCGTACTCTCTTGATGTTCTTTTCGCTATTCCTGATGACGCGACCGCGATGGGCCTTATACCTGGTTTACTTGATGAAGCCGCAGGTGTTCTTGTACCAGTTACCATCACTTGGTTGGCTCTAAATGCTCCCTGGATCTACCAGTTAGATTTTTCAAGGAAAAAATCTAACGCCTCCAATCACACTCAGACAGAGAACGAAACAGTTTTCTCCAAAAACAAACATAGTCGATTTCTTCAGGAGCTACGAAGTCGAGCCTCTGGTGAGTTAGTTTCAATAAGCTCAGAGCTTCATTACCTCCGTGTCACCACCACCTGTGGCGAGGTTATGTTTCTCTATAATTTAAAGGATGCGATTGAAGAGCTACCTCCAGATTCTGGTGTGCAGATTCACAGATCTCACTGGGTATCCAAAAAACATGTGAAACAAGTTTTAAAGAAAAAGGGAAATGCAGAGTGCATTCTTTCTTGTGGCAAGAGCTTACCAGTCAGTCGGAGAAAGTATGCTGAGGTGAAAGAGTTACTCGCTTACAAAATTCCTTGAAATATCAGTATGAAATTTGTAATGCTAGGAAGCTCTGGGTAAGTTGGAACTGTGCTTGCTCGTCATTTTTCATCAATAGAGTCATTAAGTATATTGTGCCCGGTAGAAGCAGACCTTCTTCTCCATGAATGATATTTGTGAAACAGGTATGATTGGCAAATCAGGGCTTGTGATATTCGATGGCTCGTGTGGCGCTTGTTCGGCTTTTATTGGAGAGAGAAAAGCATTCTTTCAAAAATATGGATTTACCGTAGCACCACTTCAAGAAGATTGGGTTAGAGATGTTTCAGGGCTAGATAAAGAAACTTTACTCAAATCAATTCACCTCTATAAACCGAATGGAGATGTCGTTAAAGGTGTTGACTTCTTTCACTACGTTTCAAGTAAAGTTTGGTGGTTAACGCCCTTTAATCTATTGCTTGGTATCACTGTTCTTAAGCCGCTTTTCATTCTGATTTATGATGCTATTGCAAAGCGAAGGCAAAAAATCTCAAGAGTCTGTGGATTACAATCAAAAGCGCTTTTCAAGTAAAAAAACTTTCTTTCCGTATTCTAGCCGAACCTTTCAATCGCTAAAAAAGCTCAGTAGCACACTAAATTTTATCAATAATGACCGAAGCTAGAGCTGCATGAGATTACAGAAAGAGAGTTGAATGAAACTAAGCTAGTTTTTGCTGTTTAAGCATATTAGCGCCGCTTATATTTATGATTGTGAGGTGTACCATTTTATTACGGAGGTTGTGTATTTACTGAATATGCAATGTCTGGGCAGATGAATCCATTCTTAGAGCGATATTTTCCCCTAGGGTTATTTGAAATTGGCGAAGTGCAGAGTTCTCTTTTAGAAAAGTTTAGCGGTTAAGATCTATTATGGGGAGAATCTAGAAATCTTCAGAAGATTCCGATTACGAGTGCGATTCCGATGGGACAGAAAACTAGAATTGATGGTAAAAGTAAAAGTGTGTGGCTTTGCTTTTGAATGATTTATTAAGTTGGAAAAGATCCTTTAGAAAATCTGTGAAATCTAAGAAATAGAAGATGGATGGGAGATTTTACAAAACCGGCATTTTAGAGAGTTAGAAAGGAGTTCAAGCTAACATAGAATATTTTTGTGCTATCTTTGTGGGGCAGATGTTTGTATTTAGCCCATCGTGGTATTTAGCCTACCGTGATATTTAGCAGAAACTTTAGTAAATCAGAGTTAATTGATCTTTCGGTGATATTTAAACAATGAAAGCCTATGAAACTTACCCAATCAGTCATCACCAAGCTAGTTGTTGCCATTACATGCGCTCTAGGAGTTACGATGATGTGCGCAAGGCCAGCAACTGCAATACCTCTAACTGAACAAGATTACCTTTCGTTTAACACCTCGACTCGGAATAGGGCTAAGGCAGAGAAGCGGTTCAGTCGAGCTATTCAGATTGTTTATGGTAATCAGGAGTTATTTAAGAACTATTTTGGCAGCCGTGGTTCTGCACTTAAACAGGTGATTACTCTTCGAAGCTCCAGAGGTTCAATCACATTTCGGGGTACCGGTAACCAAAATATTACCTCGCTCGATTTGAACCAAAATGCACGTGTTGGAAAGGACATCTTTAAAGTAGTAGTAGACAATGCGAGTTGCCAGATACGGAAGAAGGCACCTGAACCGTGTCAGGCTGAGATTCGTGTGATTAAGGGGAGGACTTCTATTTCAGATCGAATTATTGCTACCGGAAGTAATGGGATTCAGTATGATTCCGGTAGCATTGATGTTTCCAGTGGTTGGATTGTATTTCTTAGTGGTCAGTCTAAAAATTAAATCAAGATCAGTCGCTACTTTAGTGTTGTATGATTGACGATATAAAAAGGGCATTTTCTCTTTAAATGTTAGTTTTACGGGTCACTATTGGTACTTATATTGTTTGTATTATTGCGCTTACAGCACCTTTAGTTGTTCTCTGATCGAGAGTAGGCTTTAATACTAAAAAACTTGAGTTCAGACTATGAGTAATATTGAGGTTCGTTCGATATCTTGCCTGGATTTGGCCAAATCAAAAGATAACACCCTTTTGCTTGATGTGCGCACTCCTGCTGAATTTGGCGACGCGCACATTGAGGGCGCAGTCCTCCATCCGCTAAGTGACCTCGATGCTCAGGTGATACAGCAACTTGCCGCCGGTAAAGATCGGTGTATCGTTGTGTGTCGTTCCGGTACTCGTGCACGTCAAGCCGCTGAAAAGCTAGTTAGTAGAATTTCGAATCTTTTAGTCTTGGAAGGAGGAGTATCAGCGTGGGAGAGCGCTGGTCTGCCCCTTATCAGAGGAAAAAAAGCAATTTCGCTCGAGCGGCAGGTGCGAATTGCCGCAGGTGCTCTTGTAGTTCTCGGTACATTACTCGGCACTTTTGTAAGTTCAATTTGGTACATCTTGAGCGCTTTTATCGGAGTAGGGTTAGTTTTTTCTGGGGTAACCGATACATGTGGAATGGCGATGGTTCTTGCAAGGATGCCTTGGAACAAAGCTCGCGGGCGGGTGTAGTTGTAGTTACCTCTCATCTATACAAAAAGGAACGAAGATCAATCAAAATTAAAATAAACATTAAGTAGTAGGCGCGTTATGTTACTTCGTCAGATATTTGATCCCTATCTCGCTCAGTACGCTTATCTTGTCGGTTGCCAGCGTTCCGGCGAGGCTCTTATTATCGACCCTGAGCGAGATATTGACCAATACTACAGTCTTGCTGAAGAGAACGGCCTTATTATTACAGCAGTTGCAGAAACCCACATTCACGCTGATTTCGTTAGCGGTGGGCAGAACTTTGCAAATAATTCTATGATTCATCTCTATTTATCAGGAGAAGGAGGAGCTGATTGGTCTTATCGCTGGCCGGGCACCAGGCCTAATACTCACATATTGCGAAATGGCGACTGTTTTACAGTTGGGCACATTAAGATAGAAGTTCTGCATACACCAGGACACACGCCAGAGCATATTTCATTTTTAATCACGGATGTTGGGAGTGGCGCCACTGAACCAATGGCTCTTGTATCTGGCGATTTTCTCTTTGTTGGCGATGTTGGTCGGCCAGATCTTTTGGAGTCTGCGGCTGGAGTGAAAAATGTAATGGAGTCGTCGGCTCGCACACTGCAAGAGTCGCTTAAGGTACGTCTTGAGCCATTAGCTGATTTTCTGCAAATCTTGCCCGCTCATGGAGCAGGTAGTGCATGTGGAAAAACTCTTGGCGCTGTACCTATGACTACTCTTGGCTACGAGCGACGCTTTAATCATGCGTTAAAGCTTGCAAATACTGACTGTGAGAGATTTGTTACAGATATCCTGCAAGGTCAGCCGAATCCACCTCTCTATTTTGCGACTATGAAGAGAGTTAACAGAGATGGCGTTAAGGAGGTCACCGGTAGGTTACCGCTTGGCCGGCATCTATCTAGTGAGAGCTTTTCTGCCCTGTTTAGTGAGATGAGTGGTGACGGCGTTAGAGATAGGAAAGGAGCTAGTGAGAGTGACAGAGACTCAGCAATACAAGTGCTTGATGTTCGTATGAATCGAGAAGTTTACGACGCAGGCCATATTGCGCGAGCAATTTGGGCACCACTTCGTTCGAGCTTTTTTTCAATGGCTGCCGGGTCGTTTTTAACTGAATCCAATCAGATAGTTTTAATTGTCGACCATGAAAGCGATGTTGACTTAGCAGCACGTCAGCTTTACCGGATAGGGTTGGATGGGCTTATTGGTTGGATGACGGCGAATGAAGCTGAAGTTGCTGGTCTACTTACCGTGCAGACAAAACGGATCAAATTTGCTGATTTTGACCCAGTGCGTGCATGTTCTACTGGGGTGATAGTTGACGTTAGAACGACTGCTGAATTTGAAAAAAGTCATCTAAAAGGAGCTTACTCCATGCCGTATACTCGGTTAAAAGAGCATACTCAAGAGTTGCCGAGAGGCAAGACTCTTTTTGTGCACTGCGCTTCAGGTAAGCGCGCATCGCTTGCAACATCTTTCTTGGTATCAGAGGGGTTTGACGCTGTGCACATTGATGGAATTTTTGGCCAGTGTGGTGCTGGGAATAGTGGTGCTGGAAATAGTGGTGCTGGGCTTTGAATGACAAACGGCTTTAAATGGCTGTAATCTTTGTTTTGTGAAGAGTACCTCCTTACTTCTAGCTTAAATTGATTTTGCTTAAGTTAGCTTAGAGGTTCTTTATCATTTCGATAATCTGCAAAGCCTGTGCGGGTGAGAATCCACGATTATGAAACCATCTTAATTTACCTTCGGAGTCTAAAAGAGCAACATGAGCGTTTCTCCCCCCTTCGTTGCCAAGAAATTCTCGAATCTTTGCGGCATCGTTATATACGGTTACAACCGCACCCCAATCTTCTTGAGGAATGCCTCTTCTCATACCTTCATTGATGAAGCTTTTTGCTAACCTTGCTCCTAAGCTCTCTATTGTAGGGACTTCTATCACGGTAATGTTTACTTTAAGTTGAAGTAAAGCGAGCATCCATCTATCAATATCAAACTGAGACTCTTGCTCGTAACCTACGAGTAGCAAAATTGGTTTGCCTAAGTAGTAATCTGGCAGAGTTACTGACTCTCCACTTAATTTTTCGCCCTGTATTGTCGGAAATCTTGAACTAAGTGAGCTCGTTAAAAACTCTTGTTTAGTTCCAGAACAACCCAGACAAAGTAAAAGACCGCAAAAAAGAAGAAAAATCGAATTAACCCTGATCACAATGTTTTTCATACGCATATTTTGCTTCGCATTAAGCATTTTGGTTTAGTTTAACCTAAACGTTATGCTACTTTAGTATTTCAAATGCCACCTTTATTTAACAGAGAGTAAAGCATTATGGCCTGTGTGACCGTTCTCTAAAACTCAATTTTTCCTTTAGCGATAAAAATATATTTAGACTTAGTGCTTACTAATTTTTTAGTTAGGTGTTTTTACGGTTTAATAAAAAAGTAACCTGCTCCGTCAATTGATTGTAATTTAATGGTAAGCTTGTTTTTTTCTATATACTCGTTTACGGCTTGGCGAGAGCCTGTCCAAGTGCCGTAGTCATCAATGATACAAATGCCGCCTCTATTTAGTCTAGGATAGAGGTGCTCTAGTTCGTGTTTAGTGGAGCTGTACCAGTCTGTATCAAGCCTAAGTAAAGCTATTTCAGTTGGAGTATTATCATCCGGAATCGTAGTTTCGACGGGTCCTTTAATGAAGTGTATAAATTGTGGTGGATAATATGTACGACTCAGGTTTTTTTGCACATCTTCAATAGGTGCAAATGCCCAATAGTGGTTGTTTTTATCTTTTTGATGATTGCGCAGATACTCTGCAGCTAGTTTACCTGATGTTATATCGGCATCAGCCTCGGTAGGGGGAGTCATCCCCTCAAAAGTGTCGTACAGATAAATAGCACGATTGGTCACTCCATTACGCAAGAAGGTGAGTGCCGCAGTCATTGAATTTCCTCCACGCCATACTCCACACTCAACAAAAGCGCCCGATATGTTGTTTAGTAAAATATGTTCAACTGAGCTGATGGTGTTTAAAATTCTTGCTTCAGGTACCATCGTGAATTCTTTAACTGACTCGATAATCATACGGTTACAGTCAGAGATAACGTTACTTTTTTCAGCTCTTTTTGTGCATATAAAATGCTGAAGTAGAATTGTATCTGAATTGCTCGCTTGAAAATTTGGCTTGTAGGGGGGTAGGCCAGAGTTTTTAGGAATGTAACTGAATCCGCTTCGGGTGAGCGCAAAATCCCAGTGAATATCGCTGTAAATTATATCTCCTAGGTATGGGTCGATTAAAATACCTGAGGCTGAAAATTGTTTTTCGTACTCTTTAAATTGCTTTGTATTTAACTCTTGTATGAGTTCACCTAAGTTTAGTTCCAAGAGTTCAATCCACCGATTAAAGGTAGGGGGAGTTTCATTAAGAATTACCAGAGTTCCTGAGGGATTAAGGACTCTGTATATTTCTTTTAAAAGGTCTAGCAGGTTAGGCGCGTGGTGCAGAGCTGAGCTAGAGACAACTAGGTCATAGTAGTGGTTATCAACTGGTAGCGGTGAAAACAAGCCATGAATCGGAACTATTTTCTTTGAGTTTCCGTCTAATGCTTTAACGATAGAAGGAAGCATTCTTTGCAGAAGATTTTTATCGGCATCTAAGGCGTGGATTGTGTTTATTGAGTCAAATTTGGAGAGCATTGCACTAAGCCAACCAGTACCGCAGCCTAAATCTAGAGCAATTAAATCTTTTCCGCGCGTTATCTCCTGCCATGGTATTACTGATGTAGCTTCTTGGTAATTCCAGATATCTCGGTGGGCTTTGAGATGTTCTTCTGGGTCTGACCACATTAATTGGTATTGTGGGTAAAAGTTCTGAAGGGCTTGACCCCACTGAGCGGATTGAAGTTCCATCTGTTTGCTGAGCCACGAAAACATTTTTTTCCCCTGAGTGTTGGATCTATCTGAAAGTATGATTAGTTTTAATCAATATCTGTAGCGGATTATTATGTAGGTAGTCTCCGTAAACCTTTGCTCAGTATCAACAAACTGGTTAATAGAGTAAGAATTGAGTTTAAAAAATTGCCAGCGCAAAAATCTTTTGCATAGCTAAAATTGGTGTAGTAGCTAAATTAAAGAAGGTTACATCAGAAACAAACACGTGTATAACCGCGACCTACATCAAAGAGCTTGATTATCCCTAAAGGCGTTAAGGGTTGTGGTTCTTGAATGACCGTTAATTGAAAGACCGTTATTCGCAAAATAACAGTTCATATTAACATAATTGCTTAGTTAAAATTATTTAGCGTTCACTAAAACCGAAGCATTTGAGCATCCCGACTTGTTTCCAACTGGGTTACGGCAGCCGACTTGGAATGAAATTTTGAAAGCAGACTATACTGACCGCAAAGTTACCCTGAATGAACCTGAATGAAATTGTGCACGGAGTCATTTAGAATTTCTTGAAACATTAAGGTGCTGCTGATGGCTGGGTAGAAGCGCTACCAGGTGTATCACCGCAGGATTTTGTGAGCTATGGAAGGTAGTTTCATAACACCAGATTAGTTTCCTCAGCATGAAGGGGTGTTAAGCGAGTTAAATGAGAAATTTAATGAAGGTTGACTTGACCCGAGAATCTGTTTGCGGCTGAAACGGCAACAATCTTAAATAGTGGCTTAGTACCGACCACTCACCCCGAGGGTAGATGAGTTACCTTTGGCCTATGATGCTTTGATTGAAAAAGCCACCGGAAATCATAGCTAAGATTGAGAATCGTCAACAAACTAATCCTCAAATAGATGGTAGCGTCGCTCCTCTCCCTTTAACTTCTACTGCGCAATCATTTAAGTTTATCGCATTTAGAAGATTATCGAATCCCCGCAGCCCTTTCTCCCGCCCGTCATCTTCCGATTAACTTTCCTTACGCTTCAGAGAGCGCACAATTTTACTAAAAAGTCCGGTCAATATTGCCATCTCTCTTTCATCAAGTTCGAGTCTGCGAAATATCATTTTAACTAAGCCAGGAATTGGTGCTGGTGTACCTACTCGTAGAAACCCTGAGCTAACCATAGAATTATAAACTAAAGAGTCGAGGGTATCATAAGAGCTGAGCTTTGCACGGGGATGCCCCACTTGCTTATCTGGGTTGACATTGTTTTCAGGGGGACTTTGAGATTTTTCATCTTGTTTATTCTCATTTTGCAAGAAAAAGTCTCTTGATATTTCATATAAGCAAAGCAGCACCGCTTGGGCTAAATTAAAGGATGAGTACTCAGAGTAAGCGGGGATTCTTACCAAAGAACGGCAATATGTGACGTGTTCGTTTCTTAGGCCTGTATCTTCAGGCCCGAACATAACGGCAGTTTTAATCGTTTTGCGAGCACTGCAAAGCTCGGCACCCCATGAACTAAGCGTTGTGCCTATAAAAATATTTTTTTTGATGTCGCGCGCAGAAAATCCAACAACATCCTCACAGTCTGCCAGAGCTTCAGGTAGGCTACTGACAAAACGAGCATTATTAAAAACAATCTGACCTTCTTCTCGGGAGGTTATTGCGACACGTTTCGGATCAATATACCGTTTAGTGACGATTCGTAGATCAGAAAATTTAAGGTTACGCATAGCACGAGCAACCATACCCACATTTAGGTCATCGATTGGCTCAACTAAAACAACACTTACTAACGGAAGAGGTGTGTTACTATTATTCATAACTGGCCATATTAACGCCCTTCCCAAAGTGAGTCCAAATAAGAGAAAAAGATAAAGCGAAAAAATTTTGCTGGGTAAGGAGTTTATAGAATGGTCACCTCACTAATCATAATTATTTTGAGTGTATTAGGGGTTCTGTTTATTATTCAACGAACTGCGATAATCATCCCCCAACAAAGCGCCTACGTTATTGAAAGATTGGGTAAATATAGCAGAACTCTTGAGGCAGGCTTCCATATTTTATTGCCATTTATTGACACTGTGCGCATTCGGCTATCTCTAAAAGAGATAGTGCTAGACACCCCTGAACAACAATGCATCACTAACGACAATGTGCAATTATACGCTGATGGTATTGTATACTTTCGAATTATAGATCCACATTTAATTGCTTACGGTGTAGATGATTACATCTACGCTCTGACGCAATTGTGTCAAACATCTCTTCGCAGTGAGATTGGCAAAATTGCCTTAGATAAGACTTTTGAGGTAAGAGACCAACTTAACGATGCTGTAGTTCGCCATTTAGAAGGCGCTGTTGAGGCATGGGGGCTAAAGATTCTTCGGTATGAAATACAGTCTATAAGACCCTCGGCTGAGGTACTGGCGGCAATGGAGGAGCAAGCTAAGGCAGAGAGAAAAAAGCGAGCTGCAATTTTAGCCTCAGAGGGAGAGAAACAGGCTCATATAAATCAGGCTGAAGGAGAAAAATACCGGATAATTAGCGCCTCGGAAGCGGCCAGAGAGCGACAAATCAACGAAGCAAGGGGGCAGGCTGAAGCTATTCTCGCCCTCTCTCAAGCAAGTGCAGAAGGCTTAAGAGCCGTAGCCCAATCAGCACAAGAACCAGGAGGTGCAGAAGCGATGCAGCTTCGTGTAGCTGAAAAATTTATTACTGAATTTGGTAAAATCGCAAAGGAGGGTACCACCATCGTAGTGCCAGCAAACTTAGCTGATGTATCATCGATGATATCACTCGCGAGTGAAATGCTTAATAGAGGTCGTAAAGGCTCACTTAAAGTTGTTGGAGACGGATAGTAAATAGAGAGATAATAATAGAGAAAAGGGAGATAAAAGTGGCAAAAGTGCTAATTGTGGGCGCTGGTGGAGTAGGAAATGTTGTTGCTCATAAATGTATTCAAGCGAAAAATCATTTTTCAGAGGTGATGCTAGCATCTCGAACTAAATCAAAAGCTGATACTATCGCAGCTAGAATAAACTCACCGAGATTAACCACGGCTACAGTTGATGCGGATAATGTTAATGATACTGTCAGTCTGATTCGCGCTTTTCAGCCGCAAATACTTATCAATGTAGCACTGCCTTATCAAGATTTACATCTCATGGAGGCGTGTCTTGCAACTGGCGTTCATTATCTCGATACGGCAAACTATGAGCCATTAGATGAGGCTAAGTTTGAGTATTCGTGGCAATGGGCTTATCAAGATCGCTTTAAGGAAAGAGGCATCACTGCTATTCTTGGGTGCGGATTTGATCCAGGAGTAAGTGGTATATTTACAGCTTACGCTTTGAAACATCACTTTGCAGAAATTCATTACCTCGACATAATTGATTGTAATGACGGAAGTCATGGTAAAGCATTTGCTACAAATTTTAATCCTGAGATTAACATCAGAGAGATAACTCAGCGGGGAAAATTTTGGGAAAACGGTGAATGGAAAGAGATAGATGCTCTCTCAGTGCACCGCTCTGTAAAATATCCAGATATTGGTGAGCGCGAGTCCTATCTTTTATTTCATGAGGAGCTTGAATCTCTCGTAAAGCATATCCCAACATTAAAACGTGCCCGTTTTTGGATGACATTTTCGCAGGAATACATTACCCACCTGAGAGTGTTACAAAATGTCGGCATGACTCGAATTAACCCCGTATTATTTGAGGGTCAACAAGTAGTACCTTTAAAATTCCTTAAAGCTGTGCTACCAGAGCCAGCGACGCTTGGGGAGGGTTATTCAGGCACAACTTCAATTGGTTGCCAAATTCGTGGAATCGGTAAAGACGGTAAAGAGCTTACTTATTTTATCTACAATAATTGTGATCACGCGGTTACATTTGCTGAAACAGGCGCGCAAGCCATTTCGTATACTACCGGAGTGCCAGCAATGCTCGGAGCTTCAATGGTAACTCGCGGAGTTTGGAATAAGCCCGGGGTATTTAATGTAGAGCAATTAGATCCAGACCTTTTTTTAGCTGAACTTGGGTCTTATGGATTGCCGTGGATTGAAAAATTAGGTTATCCACTCGATTTTGCGAAGTGAAAAAAAGTTCATAGTAAATCAACTGTAACTTTAAATATTTGAGCGGAGATGCTCAGCTCCGCTTTGTGCTTCTACTGACTTTTACTAAAAGAGGTGAGTCACGATCTAACGTATGTCGTTAGTCGGAGATTAAAAATTGGAGGCCGTCGTAGGCAGGCTCTATGCTAGAGGGCAGAGTTGCTAGAAGGCTTTCATACTCGATGGAATGTGCCATATGAGTTAGGTAAGTTTTGTTTGGCTTTATTCGATTAGAAACAGCAATGGATTCTTTAACTGAAAAGTGAGTAGGGTGCGGCTCGTAGCGTAGTCCATCAATAAGTAATGTTGATACACCACTTAAATATGAGAATGAATCTTCTGGAATATAACTACAATCTGTAGCATAAAAAAAAGAGCCGATGCGATAACCAAATATCGGCAAATTACCATGAAAAATGGGTATCGCTTGGACTGAGATATCACCGATAATTATTGTTTCTCCTGGTAAAATAACCTGTGGGCGCAGATTTGCTACTTTGCCACCCTCATGATGTTTAGCAGGTGAAAAAATATACGCAAACATTTTTTTGATTTCTTCCAGTGTTTGTTCGCTACCATAAACAGGTAGGCCATCTGGATGTGAAAAAGATAAGATTCGGAGGTCTTCAATACCTAGGACATGGTCAGCGTGAGCGTGCGAAAAAAAGACACCGTCTAGCTGCTTTATACCTGAAGTTAACGCTTGAGTTCTAAAATCTGGGGTTGCATCAAATAGAATTGACGAGCTAGCTGAGTTTGAGTCTAAAGATTCAATACTTGATATCCATACAGATGAACGTAAACGGCGGTTGCGCGGATTATTTGATGAGCAAACTGCGCAATTACATCCAATAACAGGAACTCCAGTAGAGGTGCCGCACCCTAAGACGGTTACCTGTAGTGGGCTTTTCATACTTTTTTTGTTGCTAACATCACAAAAAGCATCGTGGTTAGGATGTTGGCGAATTTCCTCTTCTTTTGATATCATAAAAGCCAGGTGCCTAAGCGTTCGTCATACATAATCAAGAGTATCACTTGCGTAAAGTCGATGATACCGGCGGTATGTAAGGAAAAATATGAGAGTATTCCATGCACGGTGATGAAGTTCCAAGCGAAAAAGGATTTAGAGTAGTAGATAAACGGCGTTTCGATTCCTCGGGGAACGAAAAACCTGAAAGCACTAGCGACAGTAATTTTCAACGAATTGAGGTGCCGCCAGTTTCTGAGAAACCAGCGGTAGGAAAGCGGGTAGAGAAAAGCGCTAATGAAGTCAATCACGAAAAAAAGAGAGCGCCTAAAGAAGCTATTGAAAATGAACCACCTCCCGCAGGATACGGAGCTCCTAGTGGTATAGATTTTTCGTCATTTGTAGTTTTTTTGGCTCAGCAGGCGGCCATTCAGCTTGGTTTAGATGGTGCTCAAGCTACCACAGCGGGGCAGGTTGATTTAGTGGGTGCCAAGCAAACAATTGATATTCTCGGTATCTTAAATGACAAAACTGTAGGTAATTTGGATACACAGGAAAAGGCTCTTTTAACTCAAGCGCTTCATGAGCTTCGAATAGCTTTTGTACAGGTGCAGACTGCTCAGACAAAACAGTTCAATTAAGAAGCGGTTCAATTAAGATGAAAAGAGGAGCTTACTTAATCTTTTTTTTAACATGTGTAGTAGTTATCTGCTGTGATCAATGGAGTAAAACTCTTATTATCGAAAATATAGAGTATGGGGGTCGTCGAGATATCCTTCCTGGGTTTTTCTCGTTAACACTAACTTTAAACAGGGGTGCTGCGTTTGGTCTTTTTGCTGGTATTGAAAATGATTGGATCAGGTACTCAGTATTAGCCATTTCCAGTGTAGTAGCGCTAGTTGCCGTTTTTTTTGTCGTGTTGAAAGAGTATAAGGGTGTACCAGCTGCTTTTTTGGCTTTAGGCGGCGTTGTAGGAGGAGCATTGGGTAACGCCATTGATAGGTTCCAGTTTGGTGGGGTAGTAGATTTCCTTGATGTATACTGGAGGGGATATCATTGGCCAGCATTTAATGTTGCTGACTCTTGTATATGCACTGGAGTAGGGCTGCTGTTACTTTTATCATTTCGCTCATCTGAGAGAAAAGAGCTACTCGTTCGTTAAGGCTATTTTCCTAGTGTATAGACACGCGTTAGTCTTTATGGTGTACATACTGACTGTTTTTGCATGTGTTAGCTGTGTAGTAATAAAATCATTTTGTGAGTTTTGAGCTTGTAGTTACAGATGTTTTTACAATGTTTGAGGTGGAGTTGACTGTGATAGAGTCAAATAACGTGAAAGAGTCAAAAAAAACCAAGAGCATAAGAGGCTCACTAGCTATTCTGGGTCTTGCTTTAATATCGTTTGGGTGTGAAAGCTACACTCCTAATAATCGTGACATCGGTCTTGCTACCGGTACTGCACTTGGTGCGGGTCTTGGAGCAATAGTTGGAAATCAAGTTGGCGATCCTGGTGAAGGGGTTGCAATTGGTGCGGCCGCAGGGGCTATTGCCGGTGGATTAATTGGTAATGCCCAAGATTCGCAAGAGGGTAGAACTCTTGAGCAAGAAGAGGTATTGAGGCGACAAGAGGCTGAGCTTCAGAGGCAGCAACGTGAGATAGAAGAGCTACGCCGGCAGAGGTATCAAGATAACTCTCTGAGGTCATCATACAGTGAGGCTTATGGTGGACAGAGCGGTAAATCTGGAATAACTAGGTCTGCTGGAGCACCCGAATCTCGAGTCACAGGATCTCGAGTAACTGAGCGTACCTTAGATAGTAGTAGCTACGATTCATCTGGCGCCGTAGACGAACAAAAATACGAAAGTACTTATCCGAAAAGAAATGAGTCAACTTATCAAGACGAGGGAAGTCGTGACGACTATCGCTACTAGAATTAATGGGTATTTTGTTCATAGTGTACATATAGCGACAGCGGTACTTTTTTTAGTCAGCCAGGCTGGATGTGCCACAGAACCCGGCGAGACAACTGTTTTAGGAGGTGTGGCAGGAGCTACATTGGGTGCCGGGCTGGGTGCAATTATTGGTAACCAGATAGGCGACCCAGGCTCTGGTGTGGCAATTGGCGGTATAGCGGGTGGGTTAGCCGGTACTATGGTTGCTAACGAAATGGAATCCAGCAATCGAAAGCTTGCTCTCCAAGAAGAGATGACAAGGAGACAGCGAGAAACCTTAAATAGTCAACAAAAAGCTTTAAGCGAACTTCGTGCGCTTGATGATGACGGAAGTGGTGAGATTACTAAATATAAGAGCAGACAGTCTTTATTGCCTGATACTTGGAGCAGGTCGGCTTCGTATAAAGGGTCACCGAGTAGTACAAGGTCAGCCAGTAACAGCCAGTCATCCTCGGCCTCGGTAGGCTTTTCTTCGGCTTCGTCTGTGGGCGCTGCTGAATATAGTAGACCAGATAAAAGCTTATTTAGTGATAGCGGTGATGAAATAAAAGCTTCTCAAGTTGTGGCACCGGTGCAAAAAGCTGAAAAAAATTCCGTTTCACGTCCTTCAAGTATATTTTCACCGGTAAATTCAGAAAAAATTGACGTTATACCTGATACTCAAGAAGAATCCCAAAAAAAGCAGGAAGAAGACGCTTTGGCAAAAGAAAAGGTTGATAACAAGGCTTCTCCTGTTATTAGTAAGAAGAAAGTAGCGCCTCCTTATGAACCTCCGAAGGATAAGAGCACAGCCTTTTCATCTTCAGCCTTTTCATCTTCAGACTCCTCGTCTTCATC
>JBIKUX010000065.1:0-4384 GCA_044347345.1 Bdellovibrionota bacterium
CTGGTGCTCGGCAACCCGCCCTATGTGCGTCAGGAAATGCTCGGCGCGATGAAGCCCTATTTGGAAAAGCGTTTTGAGGTCTATCACGGCGTAGGTGATCTTTATTGTTACTTCTTTGAGCGCGGGATCAACCTACTTAAAGAGGGGGGCAGGCTCGGGTATATCTGCTCGTCCACCTTCTTCAAGACGGGTTCGGGCAAGCCCTTGCGTGAGTTTTTACGTCACAAGACACAACTAGAAGCGGTGGTGGATTTTGGCGATTTGCAAGTCTTTGAGGGCGTCACCACCTATCCTGTGATCATGACGATGCAAAAAACGTTGCCTTGCCCCGATCACGCGTTGCAATTTTGGAAAATCAATGCGCTGCCGCTCAAGTCGTTTCAGCAAGATTTTGAGGCCAACGCCGCACCCTATCCGCAAGACGCACTGACCACAGGCTCGTGGGAACTGGAGCATACGACCCTCAAGGCTTTGCGCGATAAAATTCGAACAGGCCGCAAAACCCTTAAGCAAGTCTATGGTACGCCTTTTCGTGGCGTTTTAACAGGGCTGAACGAAGCCTTTGTTATCGACACCGCCACCAAGGAGCGCTTGTGTGCGCAAGACCCCAAATCTGCGGACCTTCTCAAACCTTTTCTGGAGGGCAAAGACCTCAAACGGTGGCGCGCTGAGAGCAGGGGATTGTGGCTGATCTTCATTCCCAAAGGTTGGACAAAACAACACACAAATCAAAATACTGAGATGGATGCGTGGTCATGGTTCCGCGCACAGTATCCTGCCATTGCAACACACCTTGCCCCTTTTGAGAAAAAAGCCCAAAAACGCACAGACCAAGGCGACTATTGGTGGGAACTGCGTGCCTGTGATTACTATGAAGCCTTCGATCAACCCAAAATAACCTATCCGCATTTTAACGCGGAGAGAAATTTTTCAGTGGGTCATGCTGGCGTTTTTTCAAATAATAAAACCTACATCATACCAACAGATGATCTGAGCTTGTTAGCTTTGCTCAACTCGAATGTTTTATGGTGGGACTTTAAATCGCGTCCAACTGAAATGCGAGGCGGCTTTTTTGAGGCAACCACACAACATCTCGCAAATTTACCCATTCCCGATGTCACACCGGATCAAAAAGCCGAACTCGCAGGGCTGGCGCAAGCGTGCCAGCGTGCGGCTGAGGAGCGCTATGCGCTTGAACAAGCGCTCACCCGTCGTATTCCTGATTTATTATCAACATCCAAAAAAGCCAAACTCTCCACCAAATTACAGGCATGGTGGACATTCCCCGATTTTGCCGCCTTCCGTGCTGAAGTGAAAAAATGTTTGAAGGTCGATATTCCCCTCGATGAGCGCACACAATGGGAGACATGGATCACCCGTGACCGCGCCCACATCGCCCAACTCACCGCGCAAATTCGCGATTTCGAAGCGCAGATCAACGCGCTGGTGTACACGCTCTTTGACCTCACACCCGACGAAATCACGCTGCTGGAAGCCAACATTTAAGCGCCAATATTAAATGTATTGCGTGTGACTCAATCAAAGCTTTTCAAAACCAGCAGCAGCAAGCGGACGCACCACATCACCCGAAAAGGCCTGTGTCGGCTCTGAACGCACGATGTTTTGAAAGCGCGTTGCTGCGATGGGGCGTGCAATGATGGAGGATGTCATGACATGCGCCATCATGTGATGCGCCGATGTATCACCTGAAAACTTTTTCGCCTTCGCCTGTGTTACGACCGGAGCCTTAACATTTGCGCTTGTTTGCACCAAAGGCGCGGATGAAAACAGACGTTGCACGGTGATAACAGGGGCTTGCTGATTGTTAGCAACAGGTTGCGGTGTGCGTTGAGGGAGAGACGCAGTTTGCATCGTGAGAGCTTCAAGGTGTGCCTGATCACGAACAGGAGGCAGCATCGCAGAGACCAAAGACGTTGAGGGCAGGGGTGTCGATGATGACGGTGAAGATGCCTCTAAGGGGCGGCTTGGCGGCTCTGGATGCGTAAAATGTGCAACCACGACAGGCTTGCTCTCGTCAACTTTGGGGATGTCTGATGCAATCTCCTGTTGCGCCCCGCGCAGTGCAACTGGGCTTAAATCAGAAGGACGCGAGGGGGGTAGTTGCACGTTAATCAACGATGCGACCTGTATAGGCTCAACACCTTTTAAATCAGAGGGACGTGGCGCAGGAAACGCTGCAACATCAATCAGTTTTGGTTTAACGTCATTGGATGGACTCTCAACAGCAGTTTGACGTGGTTCAGCCGTTGTTTGTCTGACATCAGGCACAACAGGCGTTAAAGACGCTACAGCAACAGGTGCTTGGCGCGTTGTAACGCGCGGCTCTGAAGTGGTGACGGAAGGCGCGTTAAAAAAGGTGCGTGAGCCTGCATCATCACCGCTTGAGCTGGTGGGTGCATTGGACGCAACTTGTGTGCCGCGTGCCGTATCACGTCCACGCTTACTACGTACAGGCTTATTGTCAGGTGAGTCCGCATCTTCATCACCGCCAAATAACGCTGCCCATAAGCTTTTGCCGCTACCACCACTGATGATTGCGCCTTCATCTGCATCCGCATAACCAAAACCAGCAACCGCTCCACCGCGTGCCAGTATGGTTGCACGCGCCTCTTGATAACCCTGAAGTGGCTTTCCATCGGCAGGAAGATGCACCGTGCGTCCATCGGGAAAAATACGCGCAAGCTGATCACGGCTCATGCGCGGCCATGAGCGCACGCTTCCCGCATCAAGATGCACAAACGGATTAAAGGCCGATGGATAATAACCGACACCGCCCCTTTGCAAGCGCATACCAATGGCACGCACACGACCCATATCCACATCAGGCAGATAAAAATCCATCGCCTTGCCCTGTGTATGCTGGCTGTGTTTGGCGACCCCCCTTGATCGGCGACGCAACATCGCATTGGTATTGGGTGAGCGATACGCAGAGACAACGTGTAAAGGCTGAGATGATCCTGACTCGCGGTGCGCTTCCCACACCACATCAAACAGCCGCGGATCCATCGATATTTTCTCATCACTACGCCAATCACGCAACATCCAGTTGAGCTTTTCAAGCGCATCACGATCATAACTACCGTTCCGGCGAAACGTAATGCTGGCGCTTTCTTTGGTGTGCGTGTGATAAATCGAAATGGTGCGCGTCTCACCATTGGCAATCGCATCCTGAAGACCACGTGTGGAGATCATCAAACCAACACAGGCAAGGGCAACAGAAAGCGTACAAGACAGTGCAAAAGCACCGATGGACGAGAAAGATTTTAAGCTTGGAGTATAAACGAGAGAAGCGTCAGGGCGTGACCATGCACGTAAGCGCTTGATCTGCAACGATATTTGATGAAAAGTCGGCTTATAATGCACGGCTCATAACCTTTACACACAACACCGCCTTAAAAGCGCGGATACTCAACAAATACTTGACGAGAAGGGTTAATACGGCGTTACTGAATATAACATTGGGGCTTATAAACCACTTGTCCCTAAAATGCAAAAAAGGCTTCCCGATGAGAGGAAGCCTTTGAAAAGTCAACACATTGACCGCTTTTTAAGTTTCATCATCGGTATCAATGTCACCATCAATCAGATCAATAACATCGTCGTTATCGTCTTCTTCTTCCTCTAGGAACGTATCATCGTCCCCTAAATCATCATCAAGATCAATGTCATCATCGCCGATAAGCACTTTTGCTTCTTCGCCCTCGACAACATCATCAAGAGAGACGAGCTCAGCACCCGCAACGTTTGTGACAACTTCATCGTCATCTTCAGCACGAGCCAATGCCGCAACAGGAGCAAAGACCTGAAATGTGGATCCACATTTTGGGCACAAGATCGGATCTTTATTCAAATCATAAAATTTAGAACCACAGCTTTGGCACTGACGTTTTGTACCGAGTTCTGGACGAGCCATCGCTTTTTTTCCTTATTCTGGGGCGTTCTGTTTTGGGGCGCTCTTGGAGCCTTATCACATTTTTATAAAGTGTTGTTTCGGTTAGTCGGGCTTGTCACTAATGTCAAACAGGAAATGAGCACACAATCCTCACCAAATCGTTGCATTCTTATAAACGAGACGTAAAATTCAGATTTTTGCCGCTTCAAAGGTGTTATACCCCTCGTGAGTGAAGAGTTGGCGTTATCTTTTTATTAAGGTTGTTTTGATTCCAATTTGGTATGGGTACGCTTTTAGAACCGGATCAACGGCAGGAGCTTTTGAAACGCCACCGCACCGAGCGAGATGGGCGTGTCAAGGATCGGATCAAGGCTGTTTTGTTGCGCGATGATGGCTATAGTGTTGAACAGATCGCACGGGTGCTGTTTCTCAGCGATGAGGCGATCCGCCAGCATATTGATGATTATGTTC
>JBIKUX010000037.1:0-15848 GCA_044347345.1 Bdellovibrionota bacterium
TTCCCGCGCTGTGTTTCATTCCCGCGCTGTGTTTCATTCCCGCGCTGTGTTTCATTCCCGCGCTGTGTTTCATTCCCGCGCTGTGTTTCATTCCCGCGCTGTGTTTCATTCCCGCGCTGTGTTTCATTCCCGCGCTGTGTTTCATCACTACGCTGTGTTTTACTTTATTTTACAGTAAGAGTTTCCTTAGTTACTGTAACAGTTTTATCCAGTGGATGCATGTTAAGTGGACATCCTGCTTTGTACAAAAGCACCGATTTTTACAATAGTTTAAACTTACAACAAGATTCCGAGGATTATACCAAAAATATATCAAACAGTAGCAGTAGCAGTAGCAGTAGCAATACCTCTAAAGTAGCTGTTACTACTAAACGTAAGTATATTCATACAACCGGTAACGGTTATCAATTATCTCCATTCACTCAGCAGGGATTTGCTTCATTTTATCATTCATCATTTCATGGTAAGCCCACCGCCAGTGGTCAGCCTTACTCTGTACATCAGTTTACGGCCGCACACAGAACCTTACCTTTTGGTACAAAAGTAAAGGTTACTAATAAGATAAATGGAAAGTCTGTTGTAGTAGTAATAAATGATCGCGGCCCCTGGATATCAAAAAGAGTTATAGATGTATCATCCAGCGCCGCTAAAGTTATTGGACTTCTTCAATCAGGAGTAGCACCAGTTAAGGTGGAAACTTTAAATAAAAATAATACTTAATTAGTTATAATCTATTACCATCACCGTTAACGTCAGTGACGCTTAGTAGAAATACTACTTGTTCTTAAAGCATTCATCACAGCTAATAAGTCTATCGCCTCCTGAATTAAAGCCCCCATAATTGGATTTATTAATCCACAAGCAGCACCGCCCATTGCTATAATACTCAAAGCCATGCCACCTAACGCGCTTTGAAGAGCTACACTACGCATAGAAATTCCGATGTGGAGCAATTCATCAAGCGAAGATAATGAAGGTTCAAGAATCACGGCTCCAGCCGCTTGAGAGGTAATAGAATTACTCTTTCCAAGTGCTATCCCGACATGAGCAACACTTAAAGCTGGTGCATCATTTATACCATCACCGACAAATAACGTCGGTGCTTTTTCACTCTCACATACTACATAGTGAACTTTTTCTTCTGGTGAGAGATTTGCATAAATTTCATTTAATCCTAAAAGGCTTCCTATCCTTTCAGCCTCTTGAGACCTGTCACCAGAGAGGATTACAACCCGTTCAATATTATGATGGCTCTTAAGATGACTAATAAACTTTTTAGCATCGACTCGTGGTTGATCATAAAAGTGAAATATTGCCGATGGTTCGTCATCAATAATTAATATTGTCTCTAAACCTCCTATTGAGATAGGTAAATTAGAGTACTGTTGAGCAGTAAGTTGCTTACGACCACTAAGCTTTATTCTTTTTCCTTGAACGTCAGCAACTAGCCCCTCTCCTGGGAGCTCTTTAACTTTACTAACGGACAACAATCTTATACCACGTTCTTGTGCTGCTCTTAACAGAGGCTGTGCGAGAGGATGAGTGGAATACCTTTCTGCACTAGCACTGTAAGAAAATACTTCCTCCTCTGAAATTTTCTTAAGAAGAGTGACATTACTGAGCACAGGGATTCCCTCGGTAAGAGTCCCAGTTTTATCGAAAATTGCCGTACGACATTGAGTACTTCGCTCAAGCACCATCGGATCTGTGATAACTATTCCTCGCCGAGCTGCCGATGATATTGACCCTATAATTGCCACTGGTATCGCGATAAGTAATGGACAAGGTGTTGCTACTACCAATACGGAGAGAAATCGAGAGGATTCACCACTAAAAAGCCAAGCACCGATAGCAACCGTTAGAGCAAAAGGAGCGTACCAACCACCAAGTACATCGCCAATCCGTCTCATTTTTGGTTGAAGCTGCTTTGATGCAGTTAATACTTTTGCGATTTGTGCGTAACGAGAGTCAATAGCCTTAGCAGTAGCCTTAACTACTAAAGCAGTATCTCCATTTACTGCACCTGAAATAACCGCTGTACCATCGGTTTTTTCCACTCTGTATGGCTCACCAGTTAGAAATGATTCGTCCATCCAGCCTGCTCCTTCAACAATAATTCCGTCTACTGGAACAATTGAATGGGGTAATATTTCTATCTCATCACCAATCTCTATTTTATCGCATGAGACCTCTTCAATAAAAGTGTTCTCAGACTGAATCCTACGCCTTCTGGCAGAATTCGGGAGCCTAGCTGCAAGAGCATCAAGAACACGAGAAGCTCGGTGTAACGCATAGTCTTCTAAGGCCTTTCCACCGGCAAGCATGAGGATTAAGATCAAAGCTGCATACAATTCATTAGTAATAAAGGCGGTGGTGATAGCAATTACCGCGAGAATATCTGCACCACCATCACCTCTAAAAGCATTAAGGATTGAGGTGTAAATAATTATAATGCCAGCTACAACAACCCCAACTGTAAGAATTAAATATTCTACTGATTTAAGTCCTAAGATTCGACATATAAGGCTAATAATTATGAAAATAACGGAAAAAGCTGCAACTATTCGTGGTTTAATAATGAACCGAGATAAAAATATGTTTAAAGTACCATTCATGCTTCAGAATATAGCACTAATATGTAAGTTAGACGTGCCGAAATTATTAATCAAATAGTACTAACGTTTTCTTACAAACAATCCAAATGATTCATCCTTGTAAGCTAGCTTCCAGTCATTCTTTAACAGATCCAAAATCTGCCCAAGAGGATGTTCATAACCGACCACAATAACATCTGGATCGTCGCGTTCAAGAGTACTTTGCCATGGACCATATAAGGAGAAAAGATTAAACCCATCGAGTAGCCTCTGAACAGGAACAAATTGGGTTCTTCCATCAAAAGTTAACCTGAAACGACTAGGAAATTTTTCCTGACTAAGAGCCCAAGCACACCATCCTCCATAATCATAAGGAGCCGCCACTCTGACAAATCGATGCAACTCGGGTATTAGGCTAGGTATTCTTAAACAAGGTCTTATAGGCGTTTTTTCAAATAACTCTTTTTCGGTACTTAAAGCATTAGCTTTGCTAAATGGGCATGTAAAAATACTGTAGCCTAAGCTAAATACAAGACAGATATACAGTAGAATTCGAGATTTCACTAATCGAGATAAGTTATTATCACCTGAGTGATACTTAACTTTATTAACTATTCTGACAACAATAGGAACAACTAGTGGGATACTGAATATTATAAAAAATATTGCGTATTTTATCGCCTGAATAAACATTAAGAAACTAGTACAAAATAACATTAATTCAAATGCTCTTGTACGAATACGAGGCAACGAATATCCCTTAACTACAAGCAAACAAGAAATCAAACAAAACCAATGAAAACTATTCCATTTACTAAAACCAGGTCTTAATTCAGTCACAAAAGATTTTATCCAAGCTGGATTAATAGCTACATCAAGAAAAACATAATAATTCGCAAATTTTGAATTTAAGCCGAATTCGGTAGTGAAAAGTCCGTAAGGTGATAATAGACCTGAGAAAATTAACGCGATAAACCCACCCCAAGAATAAAAACAACTTAACTTTAGTCTTCGCGGCTGCTTCCAAGGCAGCACTCTTGAAAAACAGAAAAACATTCCCCACAAAAAGGGAATAAGCACCCAATAAATATGAATGTTGGCGCAGATTGAAGAAACAATAAATAAAATACCAAAAGACGCGCTCTTTTGCTTTAATAGTAAATAAAGAGCGGTTGCTACCAAAACAACAGCTATAGCGGTAGGACGTGTTGAAATAAGATTAAAATAAAAATACTCAAGTAATAACACATATAAGACTGCAAGGAGTATCGGAACATTTCTAGCGGAGACAAATACTAGCTTTAATAATACTACTCCTAGCGAAGCTCCAATTATGCCGCAGATAGCACGAAGACCAGAAAAGCCAAAATAACGATAAGCAAGGTAAATTATATACTGACCAAACCAATGATAATCTATCCAAGAGGAATTAAACGCATTAATAAAATCATATCTAGGTACATCGCCTGAATGATATACCCATGCCCCACCAAGAAGATGAAAACCTAAATCAGGATCGTAAATCGGTACCAACCAGTGTGATAGGCCAGCAAAAAATACCGTCAAATAAGCTAAAAGCCGGTCATTAGGCAAATATTTAAGACAAGCACTTTGATTTGAATTATTTTTCATCACAGTTAGTTGCGATATAACAAACACTTCTAAAGACTAAGCTAAAAACTTGTACTTCAAACAGATAAAATTAATTAAACTCGCTAGTTTTTATTTATAGAGCTGCCTTCGTGTACGGATCACAAATATCCAGTAAATATAAAGTACGAGATAGAACCAATTATATTAAATGAGCTAGCAATTATTTTTAGAGAATAAAATAAAAATAATATAAACTACCCAACGCAGATTAGTGTTTTATTTAAAAAAATTTTAAAACTAACATTAAATCAAGGTCAGAAAAAGTTAAACGTAATGATAAAATGTCAAGTTTAAGTGAGAGAGATATTTGTGCCATTTGGCACCCTTTTACTCAAGCCTTAATTAGCGATCCTCCAATCGGTATAGTAAGAGGTAAGGGCTCTTTGCTTTACACAGAGGAAGGTAAAGAACTAGTAGATGCTATATCCTCGTGGTGGGTAAATATTCATGGACATGCTAATCCTTATATAGCGCAGAGAATTTCCACACAGCTTGCTACTCTTGAACATGTAATGTTTGGAGGATTCACGCACGAACCTGCCGTCAGACTCGCTGAAGAATTACTTAAACTTCTTCCTAATAATCAAGATAAAATCTTTTATTCAGATAATGGCTCCACTGCAACCGAAGTAGCATTAAAAATGGCTATTCAATTCTGGGCTAATCAAGGGATAAAAAAGAGGCAAATAATTGCTTTAAAAGGCTCATACCACGGTGATACTTTTGGTGCTATGGCCATGAGCGAGCGTGGTATCTTTACCCTTGCATTTCATGATCTTCTTTTACCGGTTATTTTCATTGATCTTGAGCAAGAAGAAAAAAAGGTGCTCTCTGATTTTGAAGATGCAATAAAATCTGACACCGCTGCTTTTATTTTTGAACCCATTATTCAAGGAGTGGCAGGTATGCGAATTAGCAACCCTTCACTTGTTGATAAATTAATAAGAACAGCAAAAAAGAGCCGTATCATCACCATTGCAGATGAGGTTATGACCGGCTTCTACCGCACTGGAAAAACATTTGCTTCTGATTACCTTCAAGAAAAACCAGATATCATCTGCTTATCAAAAAGTTTAACCGGTGGTTTTTTACCTCTTGGAGTAACTTCATGTAGCCAATATATATATGAGGCATTCCTTTCTAGAGACCGCAGACAAACTTTTTTCCATGGTCATTCGTATACAGCTAATCCGCTTGCATGCACAGCAGCTTGCGCTACTTTAGAATTATTACAGAAAAAAGAGTGCTTAGATAATATTGCCCGTATTGAGTCTATGCACAAAACATTTCTCGACGAGATAGCTGATTATCCAAAATGTCACTTGCCTCGCCAATTAGGAACAATATGTGCTTTTAATTTTGATACCGATAAGTTTGATTATACTTGCGAAGCCCACCAAAAACTTTATAAATTTTATCTTAATCGAGGGATACTCCTACGGCCACTCGGTGCTGTAGTTTATGTAATGCCGCCCTACAGCACTACAACAGAGCAGTTAGAGAGAATTTATAGCGTAATTAAAGAAAGTTTAACTTTGTAGTGCAAAGCTATTTTTTATCTCAAGTCAGAATATCTAAAATTAGGTTATCTCCCAATTTACTTTTTGAGCAAGTATAGCATTAGCTCCGTAGTTTATAGTACTAGTTTGCCTTCTCATATAGTACTTCCATGAATCTGAGCCAGCTTCTCGACCTCCTCCTGTATGCTTTTCTCCACCAAATGCTCCTCCAATTTCAGCTCCTGAAGTTCCTAGATTTACATTGGCGATACCACAATCACTACCAACAGAGCTTAAAAAATACTCGGAATACATTAAAGAATTAGTAAAAATAGCTGAAGACAAACCTTGATCTACCCCATTATTTAAAGAGATAGCCTCCTCAATTGAAGTAAAAGAAGTAATATACAAGATCGGAGCAAAAGTTTCTTCACGAACAATTGGAGCTGTAGCCGATATTTCAATTAGCGTTGGTTGAACATAAAAAGGTGAAGGCATGTCTGTAGCTAAATTCCCGCCAAAAAGTATGGTTCCACCCTGTTCAGTCGCAATTTTACAAGCAGAAATAAAATTATTGACTGCATTTTCTGAAATAAGAGGCCCCATTAATACGCCATCAGTTAAGGGATTTCCAATCTTAACTTTTGAAAACATATCAATTAAATGCCTCTTAACTCTATCATATACGCTATGATGAACGAGCAGCCTCCGAGTAGTTGTACATCGCTGACCTGAAGTTCCTAGTGCTCCAAATAGTGTCGAACGTATAGCCATATCAATATGGGCATCCTCCATAATGATTACGGCATTATTTCCACCTAGTTCAAGGATTGACCTTCCAAAACGAGATGCTACTCGAGTTGCTACATCTTTGCCCATCATGCATGAGCCCGTAGCCGATACGCACGGAATTCTTGAATCATCAGCAATTATCTGACCTTCAGTGTTACCTTTACCAAGTAAAAGACTGGTTAAAGCAAGAGGATGGCCTAAATTACGAGCTACTTTTCGGACAAGAGATATACACGCAATAGACGATAAAGGTGAATGCTCAGAAGGCTTCCAAAGCACAGAATTACCACACACAAGAGCAATCATTGCATTCCATGCCCATACAGCTACAGGAAAATTAAAAGCCGTGATTACTCCTATTACTCCCAAAGGATGCCACTGCTCAAACATGCGATGTTCAAGACGCTCAGAATGCATCTCTAGGCCATAAAGTTGGCGAGAGAGACCAACAGCAAAGTCAGCAATGTCGACCGCTTCTTGTATCTCTCCTTCACCCTCACTCAAAATCTTTCCAGTCTCAATACTTACCAACTCGCCAAGTAAAGATTTATTATGTCTTAATTCATCAGCTATTTGTCGAACAAAATTGCCTCTTACTGGTGCTGGTACACTTCTCCAATATTTAAAGGCCTCTATGGAAGCAGATATCACTTCATGATAATTTGGTGCTCCTACCCCACAATCTGCTAGAAATTGCCCATCTATTGGAGAATATTTAGCGAAACTTCCACTAGCAGTTAATTCCAAATCTTCTTCAGCCCACGCACCGGGTAGCACAGCCAAACTTAATAGATCAGTTAAATTAAGGTCGGAAAATATCTGCTTAAACCGGCTCGAAGTAAGGTGATCTACCATAACCTTAGCCACTAAAATAAAATCAACAAATTCCTTGTTATCAAAAAAAGAAGAGAGCCGTAAGCACCACGACTACTCTATAAATAGCCTATGCTGATAGGATGATTTTTTTGACGGTATTGGCACCGGATAATTTCCTGAAAAACATGCATCACAAAATCCTGATCGCTCAGAATTTCCTGATCGCTCAGAATTTGCTGTGCCACGAACAGCTCGGTAGAGACCATCAAGACTCAAATAAGCAAAAGTGTCAGCTCCAACAAAATTCCTAATCTCTTCTAAAGACATTTGCGCAGCTATTAGCTCAGATTTGTCAGGAGTATCTATACCATAAAAACACGGGCCAGTTGTGGGAGGGGCACAAATTCGTAGATGAACTTCCGCGGCACCTGCACTACGAAACATTGCTACTAATTTTCGACTAGTTGTGCCCCTAACAATTGAATCATCAACTACTATAATTCTTTTTCCTGCTAGGATATCAGTATTAGCATTTAGTTTGATTTTTACTCCAAAGTCACGAATAGATTGCTTGGGTTCTATAAAAGTACGACCCACATAATGATTTCGAATCAAACCAAGTTCAAAAGGTATTTTTGCCTCTTCAGCATATCCTAAGGCAGATGGCACCCCAGAATCAGGTACAGGTACTACTATATCTGCCTCAACAGGGTGCTCTCTAGCAAGCTCTGACCCAAGCCGCTTGCGCACTGAGTAAACATTCTTGCCAAAAACATAAGAATCAGGCCGAGCGAAATAAACATATTCAAAAATACACGGGGCTGGCTTTACATTACCGAATGGAAAGAAACTCTTTATCTCTCCATTACCACTTACCTCTACGAGCTCACCTGGCTCAACATCTCTAATATAAGTGGCACCAATTAAGTCAAAAGCACAAGTTTCAGAAGCAAAAACAATTGAATCACCAAGTGCCCCAATAACTAAAGGACGAAATCCTTGAGGGTCTCTTACGGCAAGTATTCTGTCACTCATTAACAACAACAGCGAAAAGGCTCCTTCCACCCGTGACAGCATGGAACAAACCCCTTCTATAACACTGCCTCTTGTCGGAGCTCGAGCTAAAAGATGCAAAAAAACTTCGGTATCCGATGTTGAAGAAAAAATGGAACCTTGCTCTATCAATTCTTCTCTTAGAGCTTCTGCATTTACGAGATTACCGTTATGAGATACTGCAACGGGGCCAGAACCTATCTCTGCCATAAACGGTTGAATATTTTTTAACTCTCCTCCTCCAGCAGTGCTGTACCTTACATGCCCGATTGAATGTCGTCCTGGAAGACGAGCAAAATCAAATCGATTAAAAATATCAGCTACCAAACCTAAGCCTCGATGAGCCGTAAATCGTGATGCAGCAAAAGAATCATCAACCGACACCACACCAGCTCCTTCTTGACCACGATGCTGTTGGGCATACAAACAAAGATATGCGATATTTGCGGCCTCATTATGATTCCATACCCCAACAACACCACATTCATCATGAAAATGATCGTCAATTTCTTCGTAGAGTTGAGGTTTCATGATTTTACCTTTCGCTACTTTGTTGGATTATTAACATTGGTAGCACCGCTAATATAAGGCTCTAGAGCATTACTCCAGACATTATGAGCATCTACTAAATTAAGCCGTGCTACATTGCCTATTTCTATACTAGTTCCACCAACAGTCCCACTGAGGGAAATAGCAATGCCAGAATTTTTAATATAGGATCTAACTTCCTGCGCTCTCTCAGGTGGACAAGAAATTATGTACCTAGCCCCCGATTCAGAAAATAATAATGAATCAAGTCGACCTTGATGATATTCAACTTTTAACGTAGCGCCCAAAAGATTCTGGCTACCGAAACAGCACTCTGCTAGGGCAACTGCGAGGCCGCCGGAGGAAATATCGTGGCATGTTTGAATAAGTCTTTCGGAAATGAGATATCTCACGACCTTGGCTGTTCTCATCTCAAGATCATAATCTAGAAGTGGCGGTGTTCCTCTCTCTATCCCAGCATAGTGAGCAAGATACTCTGAACCCCCGAGTCCGTCATCACGAGCAATTCCAAGAACAAACACCTCATCGCCTTCGTTAATAAAATATGAGCCTACGGCCTGACTCACATCTTCCAAAACGCCAACCATAGCTATTTGAGGAGTAGGTAAAATACTTTTTCCCTTAGTCTCATTATACAGACTTACGTTCCCACTTATGACTGGTATTTCAAATGCTCGAGCGGCATCTCCTAATCCTCGCACCGCTTCTGCAAATTGCCACATAGAGTGTGGTCGCTCTGGACTACCAAAATTTAAACAATTGGATATGCCTATTGGATCAGCCCCTACTGCTGTGATATTTCTCACAGCCTCAGCAACAGATAAAGCGGTACCAAGACGCGGATCAAGACCGCAATACCGCGAATTGCAATCAAGAGTAATGGCTACACCAATTTCTTTTCCAGTAATTTTATTTTTAGCCACTCTCACAACTGCGGCATCACCACCAACATGAATCACTGTATTTGCTTGTACTGTAGAGTCATATTGATCGTAAACCGGCTGACGTGAGCATAAATTCGGCGAACCAAGAAGCTCGTACCAAATGGTATCTAAGCCTTTTTCTGGTTCATCGACCTGACTTAATTCAAATGTTCTATTTCTTTCATACTCTGGTGGCACTTCAATGGGCCAACGATATTGCGGCACTGCACTGGTTACAAGTTTTACTGGAATAGAACTGACTGGCTCCCCATGCCAAAGTAACTCTACGTCACTTCCCTCTATTACTTCTCCTATTGCTACAGCGTCTAATCCCCATTTATTACAAATATCAATGATTTTTCCTTCTTTCCCACGCTCAACTACAAGAAGCATACGCTCTTGAGACTCTGAGAGCATAATCTCATAGGGAGTTAGACCCTCTTCCCTCTGAGGTACACGGTCAAGATGGACTCTGACACCTGTGCCGGCTCGATCAGCCATCTCAAAAACAGAACTAGTCATACCGGCGGCACCCATATCTTGGATTCCGATAACTGCCCCTGATTCCATAATCTCAAGACACGCCTCAATTAAAAGCTTCTCCTGAAATGGGTCTCCTACTTGAACCGTAGGACGCTTTGCCAAAGCTGAATCATCGAATCCGGCACTTGCCATGGTAGCGCCATGAATCCCATCACGACCTGTCTTGCTACCAAGATAAAAAACAAGATTCCCTATGCCAGTAGCGTGACCAAGAAATATCTTATCATGCTCTACCACGCCCAAAGCAAAAGCGTTAACCAAACAATTACCGTTATAAGATTCATGAAAAAACAGTTCGCCGCCTATAGTGGGTACTCCAACGCAATTGCCGTAGTTACCTATACCAGCAACCGCCCGACGAAGAAGATAGGAAGTTCTATGGTTATCTAAACCTCCGAAACGAAGAGAATTTAACAAAGCTATCGGTCTAGCTCCCATTGTAAAAACGTCTCTGAGGATGCCTCCTACACCGGTGGCAGCTCCTTGGAATGGTTCTATAAAAGACGGGTGGTTATGACTTTCAATCTTAAAAACTACTGCCAAACCACCACCAACATCAACTACTCCGGCATTTTCTCCAGGGCCTTGAATAACGCGAGAGCCTTCGGTGGGTAAAGTCTTGAGATGAACCTTACTGCTTTTATATGAGCAGTGTTCAGAATAAAGGGCTGAAAAAATTCCTAATTCTAAAATTGATAACGGACGCCCTATTAGGTTAGCGATTGTTTGAAACTCTGACTCAGACAAGCCATGCTCAATAGCACGTTCAAGCGTAGCTCCCTGCAACCACCATGGCACGTCTATCCCCTGCCCGTCACGTACTCCCTGCCCTTCACGACCTAGTTGCCTATCGCGAGTTAATTGTTCAACCCTTCGCCGCTCTATTGCTTCACTCATATATCTAACTTTGATTTTATTCTTAATCGGCGCTTAGCAAAAAACATCAGTTTATAGCCAAATTTGATGTTACTCTACTACAAACTGGAACTTGAGTAGATGAAATATCTGTTTCACTTTGCCTGTATATTGCCTCTTTATCCTATACTTTAGCCACCGATATACAAGAGCAGTACATCACTTGGCAAAAGCTTTTTTTGGGTAAATTTTAAAATCAAAAAAATATTAAACTAGTAGAGAGTCTTAGAAGCTCTCATATCATCCAATTAGTACACCCGCAGATAGCATGTCGAACGATTGTTTGAACAGTGATGCGAGGCATCGCACTTTTAAAACAAGAACAGCGATTAAATCGAGGGAAATAGGGACGGAGACGGGAGATGACCACTGATTTTCGCAAGTTAATCGAAGAGGACCGAGAAACACGAAAGCAAACCTCATGGCGTGGTACTATGCTTGACTACTTAGAGGTAGTTCGCGGTACGCCTGACGTAGCAAAATTATCACACAAGCGCATTTTCGAAATGATAATGCAAGAAGGAGTGAGAGAAGTTGACTTAGATGAAAATCCCAAGCTCAAGCGTCTGTATAAAAGCGATAAATTACGCATATACGATTTCTTTACCGACGAATTTTATGGCATGGAAAAAACGATCAACCAGATCGTCAGATATTTTCATTCCGCTTCATTGCGCGGTGAGGAAAGTCGCCAAGTTCTTTTTCTTGTTGGGCCCGTTGGTTCAGGAAAAAGTTCACTTGTAGAAAAGATCAAGAAGGGTCTTGAAGGTGTGACCTTTTACGCAATAGAGGGATGCCCTATGTACGGCGACCCATTGCATTTGATTCCACGCCATCTCCGCAAAGAATTCAGCAAAATGTTAGCTGTACCAATTGAAGGAGATTTATGTCCGGTTACACGCCATCGCTTAAAGGAAGAATTTGGCAACAGATGGGAGGAAATGCCAGTCAGAACCTATGAATTTAGTATTAGAGCACGCCGCGGTATTGGAGTGGTACCTCCAGTTGACCCGAACAATCAAGACACGAGCGTTCTAATAGGTTCAGAAGACATATCTAAACTGGATCTGTACTCAGAAGGAGACCCGAGAGTTCTTGATCTGAGTGGGGCTTTAAATGCTGGTAATCGTGGTATTGTAGAATTTATCGAGGTATTTAAAAACGAAACTGAATATCTACATGCAATGATAACAGCTACCCAGGAGAAAATGATTCCTGCTCCCGGGCGTCATGGAATGATTTACGTCGATACATGCATAATTGCTCACTCAAACGAAGCAGAGTGGCGCAAATTTAAAAGTGACCATACAAATGAAGCCATAATGGACCGTATTGTAACGGTCAAAGTTCCATATAATTTACGTTTATCCGAAGAAGTAAAAATTTACAAAAAGATAATTCGTAACTCTCAGTTTACTGCTGATATAGCACCACACACGATAGAAATAGCGTCAATGTTTGCTATTTTAAGTCGTCTTGAGGCAACAAATAAATGCGACTTACTCACTAAATTAAAACTATACAACGGTGAAGAGGTTGTTGAAAAAGGACGTACCAAAAAAATTGATGTAGTTGAACTAGCTGAAGAGACAAAAAATGAAGGAATGACTGGTATCAGCACTCGCTTCATTATGAAGGCTCTCGATAATGCTCTCTCGGATAACATTGAAGCTAACTGCATTCATCCTATTAGCGTGAGAGAAGCTCTTGTTCAGATGGTAAAAGAGCAAGACTTTCCTGAAGATACTCGCAAAAGATACCTAGAATTTCTTCAAGATACCTTGCATAAGGAATATCTTGAAATACTTGAGAAAGAGATTACAAAAGCTTTTGTTTATTCTTACCAAGAGCAAGCTGAATCTCTCTTTCAAAATTATCTTGACCATGCAGAGGCCTACGTAACAAAGAAAAGATTCAAAGATAGAAGCACCGGAGAAGAGCTTGAGCCCGATGAATCATTCATGCGCTCAATTGAAGAACAGATTGCTATAATTGGCACCGCCGCTGACGGATTTCGCCAAGAAGTTATAGCCTACCTTTGGTCCGTTACTAGAAGAGCTGAAAAGATAACCTACGAAAGCTATGAACCTTTGAAAGAAGCGATAGAAAAGAAACTCATGGCTAGCGTACGTGATGTATCAAGAATAATAACCAAGGCGCGTACACGCGATGATGATCAATCAAAAAAGTACGACAAAATGGTCGAACAGCTTATCAGAAACGGTTATCCGGCAAGTTGCGTAGACACAATCCTCAAGTATGCAGCCAATAATCTTTGGAAAGATTAAATACTGCTTTTCTTTTTAAGGGTGCTTTGTCTTTAAGAAAATCAGATATGTTTATTTTGAGATAACGAACAATAGTAGTGTGATGAGTAGACTAAAATGAGTACGATATTTCGGCCCTACACTTCCACTTCTCAACGTTCTGACCGCAGCGCAAGAGATAGAATGCGCCACCGAGATAAGGTGAAAGATTCTATTCGTGGAAATATAGGAGACATACTCGCAGAAGAATCAATTATTGGACGAGACAAAGATAAAATCATAAAAATTCCCATAAAATCGGTAAAGGAATATCGATTTATTTATGGAGAGAATTCTTCAGGAGTAGCACAGGGTAATGGACAACAAAAACCAGGAGACGTAGTTCAACCAGCTCCTTCAGATGGAGACCCTTCAAGCGGAAGCGATGGAGCCGGTAATCAACAAGGTGTAGAAGCTCTTGAGACTGAAGTTACAATCGAAGAGCTAATTGCAATAATGTTTGATGATTTAGAACTACCGGAACTTGAAAAAAAAGCTTTAAAAGAAGTTATTACCCGAGATGCAATGCAGCGTAAAGGCCGAAGGCATGTTGGAATACGTCCACGCTTTGATAAGAAAACTACAGCTAAAAATCGAGTAAAAAGAAAACTTGCTGCCAGAGGTAGACAAGTTCCGCAGTATTCTGAAAATGGCGATGAAATTCCTGAAAGGAGATTCCCATTTCATAAAGATGATATGCGATTTTTTCACGTTGTTCCTACAGAGAAAGAACAATCTAATGCCGTTGTTTTTTGCATAATGGACACATCTGGATCGATGGGAACCGTAAAAAAGTATCTAGCCAGAAGTTTCTATTTTCTTCTTTACCAATTTGTTCGCCAGAAATATGAAAATGTTGAAGTTGTTTTTATAGCCCACCACACAGAAGCTAAAGAGGTGACCGAAAACGAATTTTTTCACAAAGTAGAAAGTGGTGGCACCTACATATCATCTGGATATCGAAAAGCACTCGATATCATAGAATCTCGTTATCATCCGTCTCTTTGGAATATTTACGCATTTCATTGTTCTGATGGGGATAATTTTTACTCTGACAATGACCGTGCACTAAAAGCAGCAGAGCAGTTGTGTGCCGTGTGTAACTTAGTGGGCTACGGAGAAATAAAACCCACAGGAAGCTCCTATTATAGCGGTAGTATGATTGAAGTTTTTCAGCAAATTAAAGAAGAAAACTTCAAAATAGTTATGATCGAGAAGAAGGAGGATCTTTGGGATGGCTTTAAGAGTTTCCTCAGTAAAGATAAAACTGGCAAGCTTTTACACCGGCCTTCTCAAACTCAAACTAGCGAAGGAGCCAGTGCAGCCCTACCATAGAAAATAACCATAAAGCGGTGATTATTTACTAAAGGTCATAGTTATGACAATTGCTGTTGAGGAGCTTGAAGAGTGGGATCTAAAGATTAAAGAGCTTGTAACCAAGTTTCGACTTAAATGCTACCCACAAGAATTTGAAGTATGTGACCATAATGACATGCTTGGCTACATGGCTTACTCAGGCATGCCATCGCGGTATTCTCATTGGTCGTTCGGCAAGAATTTTGAGCGACAAAAAATGCTTTATGAGTACGGAGTCTCTGGTTTACCGTACGAAATGGTTATCAACTCTAATCCTTGCGTAGCTTATCTCATGAGAGATAATTCGCTTTTGTTACAGATTTTAACGATGGCGCATGTGTATGGTCATAATGATTTTTTCGCAAATAATTTTACTTTTACCAGTGGAACGAACGCCAAGCGCACTCTTGAAATTTTCAAACTAAATGGTCAGCGAATAGATTCATACGTTGAAGATCCATCCATAGGGCTTGATCTAGTGGAAAATGCCATCGATGACGCCCATGCTATAGCATTTCAATGCGCCAGAAATCTTGCTATCAAAACTCTTCCTCGTGATGAGCAGATATTACGCAAAATGCAAGCTGCTCAAGGTCCGGCTGATCCAAATTGGGAAATTCATCCCAAAAAAGAGTTTGAGGCACCGGAGTTAAACAAAATCCCTCTGGACCCAGTGGAAGATTTACTTTTATTCATTGCTGAAAATAATCCTTATCTCCCTGAGTGGAAGCGCGACGTTTTACGAATTGTACATAATGAGACCGTGTATTTCATCCCGCAGATGGAAACAAAAATCATGAACGAAGGGTGGGCAAGTTACTGGCACTTTAAAATCCTTCAAAATTTAGA
>JBIKUX010000009.1:0-91507 GCA_044347345.1 Bdellovibrionota bacterium
AGTAATGGGCAGGTGATGCCCTTTGCTGTATTGGTGTTTATTCCAAGATTTATAGCTGTTCCAACTACACCACTTCCTACGGTTTCAATTCCAGTAACTAAAACACCTGTACCATCTGCTACTCCTATACCTAAAAAAACAACTACAGTTACACCTACACCGATAGCTACTCGTACCGCTACAGTACCCACACCGACATCCACACCCACACCTACACTGACACCTTTACCTACATTAACACCTACTCGTATACCTATAGTACCTACACCAACCAGTGTACCAACAAATACACCAGTACCCACAGCTACAATAATATCTACTCGAACGCCATCGGTAACACCTTCCGCGACTCCCTTACCGACTATAAGCCCTTTGTTGTGTGAGCCCAGTAAATCTGCCCCACCACCACGAAGGGTTTGGCTATTATCAAATGCTCAATATAGGAATACGTTAAGAGCTTTATTGCCGCTCTCTACTGCCCCTATTTTAGATATAGTTCCTGATTCTGAAAGCACTTACGGAGGAACTCTCTCAGATTTGATGCGACTTGGACGTATGCAAGTAGCCAGATCTGTTGGGAACGCTCAGACTATATCAGCACATATCCGCCAAAATATTGGTCAATATGTTTCATGCGACCCTCAACTTGAGAGTTGTGTGCAAAACTTTTTAACTACTTTTGGTATGCGGGCTCTCCGACGACCTCTTACCAGCGCACAGATTGATGGTTTATTAAGAATCTATCGTATTGGAAGGGAGACAAGCGGGGCTCGTGGTTTTGAACTCATGGTTCAAGCATTGATGCAATCTGCCAGTTTTCTTTATCGTAGCGAATTAGGTACTACAAACGGTTCAAATGCCTCTAAGGCGCTATTGTCAGCTTACGAAATTGCTGAATCGTTATCTTATCCTATTATTGATGGTCCTCCTGATAGCGAGCTTATGTCTTTAGCTACAAATGGATCTCTAATGTCAGATTCGATATTTCGTCAACAAGTTTTACGCTTACTTTCTAGCCCAGTCGGTCAGTCTGTCTATAGTAGATTCGTTGATAATTTACTATCAGCAAGTATGGTTACCCGTATAACAAAAGATCCGAGTTTAATTCCAACATTTACACAAGATTTAGCGGGAGATATGAGAGAGCAGCTTCGACTTTTTGTTAATGCTGTTGCATCCTCATCTGAGCCCACTATTGCATCATTATTGACAAGTAAGACTGCTTTTATTAATCAGCGTACTGCTCCGCTCTACGGTATGTCAGTTACGGGGGGTACTTTTCAATCTACTACTCTACAGAGCAGTGAACGAGTGGGGTTATTCACTCAACCAGTGTTTGCTGCCATTTACTCTCAATCTGATCATGTTGTACCAACGGCTCGAGGTCGTTTCATATATACGCAAATACTATGTCAGCCAATGGGTACACCTCCAACAATTGACCCTAACTCACCAATTGCTAGTCCCTCATTATCACCGCGTGAGCGTCTTCAGTTAATAAAAGCATACCCTGGTTGCGCATCATGTCATGTAATTGCAGATCCGATTGGATTTGCCTTTGATAAGCTCGACCCAATCGGTGCTGAAAGAACTACATTTAAAGGTGCTCCTATTGATACAAGTGGCGAGATTACACGAACACGACTAACCAATGGTGCATTTTCAGGAGTGTCTCAACTTATGCAAAGACTTAGTGCGAGTCGGGAGGTTCGCGAGTGTTTTACCACTCAGTTCGTCAGATTTTCACAAGGTCGAGTTGAAACTGAAGCGGATAGCTGTAGGCTCATTGATGCTCACAAAGTTGTCGAAAGTAGCGGTGGAACATTAGCCTCACTCGTGGATGCAAGCTTTAATTTGAATGCAATTAAAGAAAGAGCAATCCAGCAATAGTTAAATTTAAAGAGACCGAAGTGTGAAGTAATTCATTAAAAATTGCCTAGTGATCAGGAGCCCACAGTATGAACCTTAAAGATTTAATTGGAAATCGAATGTCGCGCCGTATGCTGTTTCGAGCTGCTTCTGCTGTTGGTATAGCTCGGTTTCTTCCATCGGTGTTGATTTCTCGGGCAGAAGCCGCTTCAGCTATTCCTCGCCGCATTATATTCATTCATTCTCATAATGGGGTAATGCCTTCAGCTTGGAACATGTCTATTAGTAACGGAATGGTTAATCTTGGAGGAGCATACGCCGCACTTAACGCACACCGTGCTGATATCAATGTCATAGAGGGGATGCGTTACGTCTCGAGTGGAATGATAGCAGGTCATGTATCAGGAGGTCCGTCTTTTTTAACTAATACCCGTCTTGATCCTTATGAGCAGAACAACGGTAGTGCTCGAGCTACTGGTCAAAGTGTAGATGTTTTCATCGCACGCGCTCTTGCTTCAAAACTTGGCTTGGGTATTGATATGCGCGGTCTGCTTTTGCCCATGTCTATGGGAGATCAGTGGGGAGGAGGGGAGCATATCTCATATGAGGCCGCAAAGACTCCTATAAAGGCAATTTCTGATCCTGCAAAAGCATTTGATCTAGCCTTCGGAAAGCCTCCGCCTTTAGCTATAAAAACAACCACCAACATGACTCCGAACACGTCTTATGAGTCAAAAGATAGAGAATATCGAGAAAAGAAGAGTGTAATTGATTTTGTTCTCCAGGATTTTGAGAGTATTCGAAGCAAGTTGTCATTAGCTGAGCGCTCTAAGGTTGAAGAGCATTTTCAAGCGGTGCGTGATATTGAGAAAAATCTTATTCGGCCGGATGAACCTACTGGTGATGGATTTGATGCACCAGCATGCCCGACAACTAGGTCATTTTATCAAAATGATCCGGGTAATTTCCGTCGATTTTGCCGTATTGCGATGGAAGCAATGGCTTGTGGTCAAACACAAGTATCTGTTATCCGGTTTACGGGTGGAGTAATTAACGGAGCCAATGTCAACAACAGTCTTCACCACCAGTGGCACCATGGTGAGGGGTCTAGTCCTGAAGCTAACCACAATCTAATTACCGCTTGGCAAGCTGAGGAGATTGCTTGGTTACTTTCTGAACTTAAGTCTCGAAAAGAAGCTGGCGTACCTATGCTCGATAATACTCTTGTAGTATGGAGTAATGAAATTGGTATCGGCCCCTTCCAAGAACACGGACCAACTAAGTTACCCATTGTACTTGCTGGTCGATGCGGCGGATATTTTACTACCGGAAAATTTGTGCAAGTACCTCAGAGGTCTCATAGTCAACTTTTAGTAAGCTCAGCTAAAGCTCTAGGAATTGGTGGCAATCTGACAGGCTTCGGTGATATGAACGGCTGTAATCCTGGTGAGCTTACTGAGATTAAAGCTTAATTAAAGATGACATTTTTAAATTATCTCTGTAATCAAGCTACGTAACTCCAAATATCCATCCTTCAATTTCAGCACAGATGCGCTCACTGGGGGAAAGGCCAGGATTAAACAATCCCGATAACTCAAGATTATCGGCAAGTAACAAAAGATTAGTAGCGAGACTAAAAGCATCATGTTGGTCTTGAGTTCGGGTATCTTTAGGAAAATTATTTTTCCATAATGCAGGATAAGCCTCTGTAATCACATGCTTTCCCTCTGGAGGATTCCAGCCGTCAAAAGGCCAAAAATGAAGTTGGTTGGAAAGATTTTTTCTAAGATACCTAAGCCAGGGAATACCAGCATGAGTAGAGGTAGCTACAGAGCCTGGAACATCAAAATGAAAGACAGACTTAGCACCAACTCGACGTTCACATAACCTCCGCCATTTAGAATGACCAACCCTGAGTCCTTCCTCGCTATCTTGCATACTTGTTCTGATGGATTTTACCGAGGTGCAGCTTTCATCTGTAGGCCAATGATGGGAAAAATCATCAAGAAAATTTTGCCAATCTAGTGGAAGTTGATATTTATCAAAGTAAGAAAGTGGAAATGAAAATCCGTGATCTATAGCTACTAATGTGGTGGCCTCAAATCTATCACTAAGTTCATTTAGAAGCCATTTAGCTATGTGGTATCTACTCCAATGTTTTTGTGAAGTTGTACAGAGCCTTACTTCCGTCGCAGTTTTTCTTAATTCTCCAACTTTTGATTCATAAACCCTCAGAGTTGGTAAGGGAGATGAGGCAAATTTAGCACCAGAATAATCTATGCCAATAAATCGTTTAAACATTCCTTATCCATGTCATACAGCCAGAATGGTACAGTGGTGATAATTGTCTTCTCAGTGAAGAATATTTTTGATACTGCCGACACCCTCTATTATTACACAGTACGAATTATTTGGATTCCATGGCACGCAAAACGAAGTTTGTCTTTATAGTTTTGAGCATGGTGTGCGCAATCCTTCCTCTCGCCTTGCATCAGTTATGTGAACCACCGTTTTGTAATTATCAGGATTTACTGCTCCCAATTTTGATAGGTTCAAGCGGTTGGATAGTAGTTGCTCTTTTAGCGTGTCGCGTGATTGATGTGAATAGAGCAGTAGGGCAGTTAGCCATACAAGTTCGCTTGCCAGATGTGCCTTTTGACGCCTTGAAAACTACTACACTAATTAGTGCCGAGCTTGAGCAACGTGAGCGAGCCGTTGCGATAAATTTCGGAGAATCAGAGATAAGCTCTTCTACAGAATTATCTTCTGCACTTCTCGCCATTGCCCAAGGAGTTTACGGTGCCGTAGGAGCAGAAGCTGTTGAGATTGCGCTATTTGATGAGTCTTCACACCATTATCACTCAGGTATACTTTTTGGTCGATCAATTCATGCTGCTACTCAAGCGATGTTAGTGTCTGCATCAAAGGAGGAGGTAGTTAGTCCTTTTGTTGTGACACAAAGAATGCATTTTGCTGGAACTTTTCTCGGTACCTTAAGAGTTCAATTACCAACTAAAAGCATACCCACTCCACGAGACAGAGAGATGATTGCTCTTTTTGCACTTCATGGATGTGTGGCGCTACTTAATGCAAGATTTACCGAGGACCTTCAGGCGATGCGGGCTTTTTCAGATGAGGGAGTTCGCGCTCGCACTGGATTTTTGGCAAATTTAAGTCATGAGCTTAGAGGTCCGCTTGGACTGATGCTTAATGGTGTTGAGTTAGTTCGTGATGAATTATGTGGTGAAATAAACGATGAACAGAAAAAGCTTCTAGATATTGTTCTTTCAAGTAGCTCGCATCTCTTAGATTTAATGAACGATGTTCTCGATTACGCTAAAGCTGAATGCGGTCGAAGCGAGCCTCGACCAGAAAGTTTATCATTAAAGAAACTATTACCTGAACTTGGTGCAGTGGTTCGACCTCAAGCTGAAGCAAAAGGCCACAAGTTAATAGTTCAAGATATTACTGATGAATTACCGGTTTTTTGCGATAAAAGACATCTTAGGCAGGTTTTAATCAATCTCCTAACTAACGCAGTAAAGTATACCAAAGAGGGAGGGCAGATAGTTTTAGATGCATGTGCTGAACCTCAAGGTCGAGTGCGTATATCAGTTACAGATACAGGAGTTGGTATACCTAAGGAAGATCGAGATAAAGTGTTTCGAGCATTTGAGCGATTAGAAGATTCGTACGCTAAGCTACAAGTTGGTACAGGCTTGGGTCTATCCTTAACAAAGAAGTTAGTTTTGTTGAATGGAGGAATTATTGATTTTGTTTCTTCTTGTGGCAAGGGCTCCACTTTTTGGATTATCTTACCACGGGGAGATGATCGCATTAGTTATCAAGTTGAAGAGCAGCTCTCTAAGCAGTCTCCTAATATTATCCACCATGGCAGCGAGATAGCTTTTGTTGGAGATGCAGACAGTAATTCAGAAATGGTGGCTCTTTATCTTAATTCGATAGGCTTTTCTCTGCGTGTTTACGGGCGAGAAACATTTTCTCTTAAACGTATACCAAAATGGCAGGCTGATCCTCAAATAGTTCTAGTAGATGAAAGTGCTGGAGAAGATATAGCCGAGTTGCTCGCTCGAGAATACTCGGGACGAGCAGTTTTATATCTTACTAGTGACGCTTTTGCGGTGGCTATAGAAAGGTCTTTGCGGATTGGGGTGGAAAGATGCCTAGTAAAGCCTGTTAATCTGCAAATGCTTGCTTGCATCTGTGATGAAGCGATTGGAAGATTTAACCCAACGTGACGGTTAAAACAGCCGAATCTTGCTTTTGCTCCTCATTCGGTTTTGAGTTATCGTCGGTAAATAGGGTAAACAAAAGTTGACCATTATTCTCTGCTCGCAGTGTCACTGTCATAGCTTCAAAATTATCTATAATTTTTTTGTCCTGAGCTGTCTCAACCGGGATGCCTTTTGAAATTAGGTCTGAAAAACGTCCAAGGTCACCTGGTTCTGCAAGTCCAAATAATATAGTTTGAGTGACACTATTAACCCCACCGCTATCCCCACCGCTATCCCGACCACCAAAGGTAAGTCTTGATATCACACTGAAGTTGACTTGTTTTTCCTTATCATATCCGGTGAAAAGAGCAAAGGCAGAGTTAGGGTCGCGTGGATCAGGCTTAAGTTCGCGAAGAGCAATGCCCGGTATTGGGGGATCTATTAAAAATTTCTCTCCGGTTAGAGAGAGGGGGTTATTAGAGTCATCAAGGCTTCGCGCTACATAGAGAGATATCTGTTTTTCTCCATTATTAAGTGGCTCTTCAAGGCCGATAATGAAGCCGGCTTCGGTACCTTCTTGTTTTGCAAGCTCACTATTAGGATGAACAGCTAAGAGTGCCTCTGGACCTCTGTAGGACTACTAGGTTGTGGCTTAGCATAAGCTACTGTTTCACTAGCAGTGACCGCTATGTCTTGTAAATAATTATCTAAAGTTAAATTTCCATCAAAATATTTATTTAATAGAAAAACCGCTTGTTCTTGCGAGAGTTGTCCGCGTTCAATAGTAGCGGCTAATGCAGTATCAGTTAGATACCAAACGGTATTATATTCTCCTTGTTCAAATAAAGAGTTAAGTTTTAAAATTACATCAGATGAGTTCGAAAAGTATTCCTTAAATTTAGTTAAGGTACGTTCTGCTCTTACTTTTTCTGGCGTAGCTTGACTAGGTTGCGACGGAGGTTGTGATTGTGCTTGAGGAGGTTGTGATTCCGATTCATTTGGTGATTGAGGTATTTCAGGCGTTTGAGGAGCTTGTGGCGTGGTATCTGAAGAAATTTTCTTAACAGCCTCTAGAAATTTTTGCTCAATATATTTTTCTATTTTCTCTGGGGTGGCTACTGCAAGTTCTAGAATTTCTCGTGAAGTTAAAGTAAAAGAAACTGTAACAGCATTAGTTGTGTTAGGTGTACTTACTTCCGCTGAGATTTGAAAATCTTTTTGATTAGTTGTAGTTACAGCTACGTTTCCTACTTCCAAAGTATCTTTAGCATCTATATTGACTAAAGCTTTGTTGATCTGTGTTTCATAAGAGAGTAGTTGCTGGGCTTTAGATAAATCTAGGACGGGTGTTAAATTTTTAGAAGGTTCTTGTGCTTGTTGTTGTTCTTGTTGTGTTTGGCTAGAGTTATTTGTCATATAGATAGCCCTATGTTTAGTAGGAACTTACTTACCGGTTTATATTCTCATAATTTCACGAGATGGTTATTTAACAAGTCCCATAAAAGAGTAAATCTGCTTCAACAGTAGGAAACTCTTGCCTCTTCTTGCGTTCCCTAAAAAATGCGTATTCAGGCACCGATTATCTTAGTTTTTACTCTTATGACTTAAGTAATTAAATAATTAGCCGAACAAATAAATAGTTAACATTAAGTCTTAGGATTGATTTGACTTTACCTCAGGGTAAACGAGAAAAGCGGCATGAACGATAACGATGAAATTGGCAGTGCTCTAGGTGTTGCCTACGAAGATTTTGAACCAGACGATCCGGCTGCCCCTGAAAGATGTCTTTTAGTTGCCGTACTAATAAACGCTCTGTCTGACCTTGAAAAACAAGGCTCCTCAGGGCGATTAGCAAGACAATTTTTTATGAGTACTGAAGATGACTACCTGTTTTCTTTTAGGAGTATATGTTCATTTCTTGAAGTAGATCCTAAACGTGTACTAACTGTTATTGGACTTAACAAGAAAAGTGAAAATATCTAACCTACTAGGATATCTCTATCTCTATAGCGAACTTTTTGGTACATAACCTAGCGGTATATTTTCTAAAAATTTTTTACCTGTTTTATGTTAGAGCGGTGATACTTAAATACGATTTAAAAATAAGAGGTTCTCTCGACACTCCTCTGGTAACATTACTTCATGGTAGAGCACACAGTATGGAGGTAATGTCGATTTTTGTTAGAGCTTTACCCGACCACTGGAACATTCTTTATGTTCAAGCACCTATACCAGATGCTCAAGGGGGGTGGTGCTGGTGGGATATAAGCCAAGATAAAACCGGTGAGTTGATTGAGAGTCAAAAAAAAGTCTTACCGTTACTTGCTGGTACTATTGAATTTGTATTGAAAAAGTACTCGCTATCTCCACTACTTTCAGTTCTTCTGGGATTTTCTCAAGGGGCTGCTACTAGCATGCTATTGTTACAGATGTTTATGAATCGTTGGGATGGTGTTGCGAGTATGGGAGGATTTGTCCCAAAGCTAGCAGAAGGTTTATTGGAAGTTGGTTTAGAAAAAAATGTCAGAAAAACAAGTATTCTCTTCCTACATGGTACAGAAGATTTAGTTATTCCGGTGCAGAAAGCTGAGGAGGGAGTCGAATTTTTAAAATCTCGTGGTTTTACCGATATTTCCCTTTTTACAGAACCAGTTGGTCATAAAGTGGGTGCTCGTAGCATGCGGGTACTTAAAGAATGGTTAGTAAATTTGTCTGGCAAGCATGTAACCAATCCAAGCTAAGAAACATCTGAACAAAAGCAGGTACAGCTAAAGATTATTAAGGCACTATGTATTTTCCCCGATTAACCTATGGGGTGTGCTAACAGTAACGGAGGGGTTTTTAAAAAAAAGCGAAGGCTTTACCGAAATGTCATCTAGAATTTTGCTTAGCTCCGTAATAAACAGCTCCTTTTTAAATCGTTTCTCTCAGTTAGCGTCTACCCAGACTACTGCTCAATCACTCAGAGGGGAGCAGGACACCACAAGTGTTTCTGACGGTTTACGTCGGGGAGCTCAAATCTATGCACAGTCTGTCCAGTCGGTAAACGCTGTAATAAGTCTTGTTAACTTGTCAGATAAATCTCTATCAGAGCTTGAAGGGATAACGGATAAATTAATTGATTTAGCAGAGCGCGGAACCTCTTCTAATATTTCCCGTCAAGATAGAAGGCTTCTTGACACAGAGTACCGAAAACTCGCGGAAAATTTCCAAAAAATTGTGGCAGATCAACAGTCTGCGGATAACAATTTACTCTCACGAGATCTCTTTGAAGGAATCTTAACTAATATTGGTCTTTCTCCTGATGCGATTCCATTACTTGGTACCTTGTTTGACTCAATCAAAACACAAGATGACGGAGACTTACTTGCCGATTCAGATGCACAGGGAGTGGGTCGAGCCAAACTTCCAGCTAGTCTAGTTGCCTCAGGAGTAAAGCGTGCACCATCTGAGCGATCGTTATTTGATCCATCAACTACATTTTCAACACGCGCAGATGCCTATGAAATTTTACATGACCTAAAAGCTCTTAAAGATCAAATTAGCACTAATAGAGAGGTATTTACTGAACTACGGGGCTTTCTGGGGGAAAATCTCACCTTGGTTCGAGAAACCGGACTTGCAATGCTTGAAATTGACGACCAACTTCTTGGAGACAAAGAAGCTAGTGAGGTAGCTGATTTACTTCGCAATCTTATAAGGCGCAATGCTGGGAAAGCGATAGCACAGGCTCGTAATCTTGATCCACTTGCAGTGGCAGCTCTTACAATTGACGACTCTAACTTGTCGTAGTAATGTAAAAGTATCGGAGACGTTTTAGTCATATTATCCTTCGTTATAGAAATTAGATTTAGTACTTTTTAAGAAAAGTAAGTTTGTATCAGTCTCGGGAAAGTTCGTTGTTCCGGTCAGGCTGGCAAGTTTCGACTGGCTGAAGTGCTATGTCTGAAAATAGATTTATTAGGTATACACTTTCCTAAAAAACTAAATTTTGCTTAGTTAATCGTTTAAATGGCTACTTTTTAAATTAGATATAAATTGGTAGTTCAGTATTTATAACCTTACTTTAGAAGATATATTAAGCGGTGTTTTGTGCCGTGAATAATTTAGGAACTCATTATGAGTGATCAGTTTGAGGTTTTGTTTGGAGAAAATGCTGGCTACGTTGCAGAGCTTTTTTCTTTGTATAAAGTTAACCCAGAATTAGTTGGTTCTGAGTGGAGCCAAGTTTTTTCTGCTTTCGCTCCAGTGGGTACGGCTGGCACTCAGTCCTCTAGTATCAATGTTCCCTCCAGTATCAACGGTGTCAATAAGTCCACTAGTATCAACGGATCTACCTCTACCAATGGTGTTAACAGTCCGGTTACTTCAGGTAAAGATATCACCGATAAGGTCTCAACAGACAAAGCTTATGCTGATGAAGTTTACACTAGTATAGCGCCGCGCGTTACTAATTATCTTATGGCTTGCCGTAACTTCGGCCATTTTAAAGCAAAGATAAATCCTCTTCACTTAGGAATTGTGCCTAGTCCGTCGCGAGAATCACTTGAGAGAAAGCACTATAGCTTTTCAGAGAGTGATTTAAGTGCTGTTATTTTTTGTGAAGGATTCGCCAAAGATAAACCTCTTTCGGTTCGTGATATTTTGGATCGGATTGACTCCACTTATTTTGGTTCAGTAGGCTTTGAGTATTGGCATCTTTCCGAAGATGAAGAGAGGTTGTGGCTTTGTGATCGAATTGAAAATGGCAGTTGGAAACCTGCTCAAGAGGATCCTGAAACACGGAAGCGTAGGCTCACAGATCTTATTCGGGCTGAACAATTTGAAGCCGGATTGCACCGGAAATATGTAGGCGCCAAACGATTCTCTCTCGAAGGTGGTGAAACTTTAATTCCTATGCTTGCGACTCTTTTCGATAATGCAGGAAAGCACGGAATAACAGATGCAGTGTTAGGAATGGCTCACAGAGGGCGGTTAAACGTGCTTGTTAATATATGTGGCAAGCGCCTCGGTGAGATATTTGCTGAGTTTGAGGATGTAACAATGGCATCCTCTGTAGGGGCAGGGGATGTTAAATATCACAACGGTTTTGAAGGAGTTGTAACTACTAATTTGGGTCACTCTTTGGGTGTTAGGCTTGCCTCTAATCCGTCACACCTTGAATTTGTTACTCCAGTAGTTATGGGGATAGCTCGCGCTCTTCAAGATGAACGGTACAGAGAGAATCGCAATTGTGTGATTCCGGTAGTTCTTCACGGAGATGCTGCATTTATCGGGCAAGGCATTGTTACTGAGACTCTCAATTTTGCCCGAGTACGTGGATACACATGTGGAGGTGCGCTTCATATCGTTATAAATAATCAGATTGGGTTTACCACAACACCTGATGAGGCAAGGTCATCTGTATATTGTACAGATTTTGCCAAGGCGACGGATATTCCAGTATTTCATGTTAACGCTGAAGATGTTGATGCTTCATGTGCAGTGATTGAACTTGCTCTTGAGTACCGACAAAAATTTCATAAAGATGTAGTAATTGACCTCTACTGTTTCAGGAAGTACGGACACAACGAGGGAGATGACCCTACTTTTACCCAACCCTTGTTATACTCTGGAATTAAAGCAAAAAAATCCATACCGACTCAGTACGCAGAAACTTTGCATGATAGCGGTATAATCGACCAGTCTTATGCTCAACAAGTGACCCAAGATTACATTCAGAAGTTTGATATCGTACACCGAGATACAGCAGAGAAAGTGACAGGAGGTGCTTGTCCTACCAGAGGACGTCTTGGTCGTCGTAACCTTTCTACTAGTATTTCTGCTGAGGATATCGCTCGAATAGCTGAAATGCTAATTTCCTATCCCAGTGATTTTCGACCTCACCCAAAACTTGAACGGCTACTTAAAAAGAGAATTGAGGTGATGTTTCTCGAAGGTAAAGGCGTAGTAGAGTGGGGTTTGGCTGAAGCTTTAGCCTTTGGTTCATTAATACTTTGCGGAGTTTCAGTTCGATTAGTTGGTCAAGATGCGATTCGCGGTACTTTTAGCCATCGTCATCTAGGACTTGATCATTATCCATTAGACTTGAGCGAAAATCAGCAGATTCAATATTTCCCCCTAAATAGCCTAGCTCAAGCAGGGGCAAGCACTCTTACCGACATGAGACCAGCTTTATTTGAGGTTTTTAATACAACTCTTTCTGAAGCGGGAGTGATGGGATTTGAATACGGATATTCGGTGACCGCTTTTAATCGGTTGGTTTTATGGGAGGGACAATTTGGCGATTTTGCCAATGGAGCTCAGGTTATTATTGATCAGTTTTTAAGTTCATCAGAATCAAAGTGGAACGAGCTTTGTGGATTAGTTCTCTTACTTCCTCATGGATGTGAAGGGCAAGGTCCGGAACATACTAGTGCAAGGTTAGAGAGATTCTTACAGCTTTGTGCCGAAGGTAATATGACAGTTGTATATCCCACTACATCGTCACAATACTTTCACCTACTTCGACGACAAGCTTTCGCTGAAGTTAAGAGGCCCTTAGTGGTGATGACTCCAAAAAGTCTTTTGCGATCGTCTGAGGCCATGTCTGAACTTTCTGCATTCAAAGCAGGAACGTTTGAGCCAATAATCGTTAAACATATAGGAGAAAATCCACAAACTCTCTTTTTATGTACAGGGAAGATATACTTTGATATTTATCGGGCAATCGAGGATCTAGGAACCGGTAGTGCCACAATTGTGCGTATTGAACAGCTATATCCCTTTCCAGAGCTGGAATTACAAGAGTTGTTTGGAAATCTCAAGCCTAAGCGGATATGTTGGGTGCAAGAAGAACATCAAAATCAAGGTGCGTGGTGGTTTGTTGAGCGCAAAATGCGTGAGCTAGGGGTTATGCCAGAAGTGTTGCAGCTGCATTATATAGGCCGTAGCGAAAGTGCGAGTACTGCTACTGGTTCGCCTAAGTATCACTACAAGGAGCATAAAGCTATTCTTGATAGTGTAGTTGCCGAGATAAACGTATCTTGCTAACTACTCTGTCAATAGTCCAATAAATATATAGGGTTTGTAACGGTAAAAGTACGACTGAGTAGCGGTCATAGAAGGCAATTAAGACATACGGTAGTAAGTATAAAGCTCCAAGCCATAATGTGGTATTTTGAAAAGAGGAATTACTTCGGTAATAAAATAGTAGAAACAGCCAGCAAACAAAAGGAATAGCATAAAGAATTCGATGCAGTAAAAGAGCACGTTGTGGTACCTTTGAGAAATATGGATGATACCAAATCGTAGCAGCAAGCAATCGGTTTTTAACTTTTTTTAAATAATCTGTAGGTTGGGTTAGGAGATATTCTTTTAGTGTATCGTTCAAGTAATTAGCTATATCTAGTTCGGATGTCCAACCTAAATTCGTAAATTCATCAGGATTTATTATTCCTAAAATAAATGGATGTTGTTGATGTTCCGTTGCTGTGTATACACCAGACTTGGAGTGGACATTACCGAATGCTACTTCAAAAATTCCATTTGACTTGATAGGAATAAATTTACCAAAGTGTACGTAGTTACGTACAAACCATGGACCAGTGGGAATTACCGCTAATGAAATAGCAAGGGCTAACATTTTAAGTTTTTTATTTGTAATCGCTATACCAGAGCCAACAACAACACAAGACATAGCTAAAATGGGATTTGCTAAACTAGTTATTCCAACTAAAAATCCCCACGTTGACCATAGCTTGCATGTAGACCACAACTCGGCTGAATCACCGTGTATTAACTTTTGTAAAAGTACTAAGTTCAAGGTCAATAAAACAATTAATAAAGAATGATCATGAGTAAATTGATAGAACCAGTAAAAATTTATCAAAGAAAGGCAGTAAAAAATTGCATAAGCTAAATTTGTCGGAACAGGAGAAGCATTGGAAATAGGAGAAGTATTCTTAGAATATTCTCTTATAATTATTCTAGTTATAAGCCAGCCGGTTATAGTAATAAAAAATAGTTGTATCATATTAAATACAAACGATACCTTATGCACATATCTGAACATGTAAATTAAGCCTGCTAATATCCAAACAAGCAGAGGTGGCATCCATGCTGAAGGTCCAGTTTCAACCCCAAATGGGTTAGAGATTCCGGATCCCGATACTAACGATACTGCTAAGTTAAAGTATTCTGCACACAAATGGCCTGAATGATCTTTAACGTTTTCCCAAGGATTTATATTGAAATTGCCAAATTGTTCCGGAAATATCGTCCTAAGTTGAGAGATAAATTTAGTGGCTAGTAACGCAAGAGCAAAAAATAGGAAAGCTAGTCTTGAATTTTTGCTTGTTGTTGGCATAAACATAGAATGTTACTTAAATGTCTCTTTAGTAGCGTAAGACACTAAGTCATTCTTAACTAGAGATTTTTTACATTACTAATTGGTTGGCCAAGGATAACCTCTCGAATAATATAAACAGCTACTGGTACACCTAATAGAAGACCCCAAACGCCAAAAAAGTGCTCAGAGATGGCTAATATCGCAAGGACTAGCACAGGATCTAAATGAAGCATATTGCCCACTATGCGAGGATTAAGAAGACTAGTCTCGATAAAATGTATAATTAGGATAGCTAATATTGCCCAAACGGCTAGAAATAAACTGCCGTCTTCTTGAATTAATGACATAACAGCTATTGGAATACTTGAAAATACCACACCTAAAACTGGTATAAAGCTGCATAGAAAAACAAAACTACATAGAAATACCTCATTTTGAATTCCTAAAATTTTAAGAGATATAAATGTTAAAATAGAATTAGCCACAGCTATCACCGCTTGAGCTTGGAAGGCTCGCCCAATAAGTTGGCCAAATCTAACTAAACCTGGCGCTACTTCTCGGTAGGATTGCCCAATCCTACTTGTTTCAAGTTGCTTTATGCCGTTTGCAAGACGCGGAACGTCCAAGGTTATGAAAAAACTTAACAGTAAAATAAGACCAAGTTGAAAGGGAAAAACCAAAAGTTTTGGAATAAAAACCTTTAGAGCACCTCCCAAGGTGCTCATTACGGTTACTATGGATTCTTCAATCATATTTTCAAGCTTGGCGGCAAACTCTCCTTGTTTCCATTCAAGTACTAAGCGAGCTCGTTCCGATCTTTCGAATGCGCGCTCAGGTGTTAGTGATTGACTTGAATTTTTAGTTAAATCTGATTGGCTTAACTGTGACGCAGAAGAAATTGAGGTCTCTTCGATAAAAGAGGCAAAGCGACTGCTATACTCAGAGCTTGATTTATCTGAATACTGTCGTTGAAAAAGCCATCTTCCTACTGTATCTCTCAACAAGTCATCAATCACACTTTGAGGTGATTGTTGAGATTGTGTTAACCGCCTAACTAATCCCTCACCTTGACGGATAAATTCTGGTACTAAATAAGCGCCCACTCCGTAAACACATCCCAGTAATGCTACAAATGACGTTGTAACAACAAATATTTCAGAGATGCGTCTGTAACCAGAAGGGAAAAAAAAGCTAAGTATCCGAACAACTAAAGTGCGCATCGAATAAGACACGATAAACGTGAGAAATATTACAAAAAAGAAGTGCCTGAGAAAGTAAAAAGTGAGTAATACTCCTCCCCACGCTATTAGTGATTTCCACGGAAAATTACTCCAAAAATATATGGTTTGTTTTGATTGTTCGTTCATACAGCCTTAATTAGATCATTTTTTGCTAATAAAGTTGCTAGCTGGCGTTTCCATAATTTTAACAAATACTGCCGCGTGTCTTATAATGAGTAGCTCAATAGACTGTCTTGGCAACTCATAAGTAACATTTTGTAAAGATATTTCATCGCAGAAGGTACCAAAAGAGCCGGGTGTTTCATAACCTAGATGCTCTTCAATTGGTAGCTTTGATTGGGCTGATAAATAATTGGTTAGTGGCCAACTCTTAGATCCATTAATAACTCCTAATGGGCCATGTACTGATATAACTACAGAGGGATCGAGGTCGTAAATCAGGGAGAGAAGAGCTGCTGTTTCTGGCTCTGATGCAGGTGCAGAACCACTACTAAGTTCTACCTCTCTGTGACACTCAAGAGTCCAACGATGTTTAATAGTATCGGATCTCCAAGTAGAAGAAGGGAAATTTCTATTTAAGTCAACACCTCTCGCATTACCGCGGGTGCCAAGTAGAATCCCGTCGGGATTTGCACAGAGAATTACTGCCCATTCTCCAAGTGAAGAACGCATTCGGAGTGCCGCAGATAGTACGACCGTAGTATCAGGCTCACAACCATGAATTCCCGCAATAATAAGGCCTGGCCTACTCACTGTTTTAGGAAGAATTACTGTAAGTGGCAGACCCTGCACAGAGTAGCCATAAACTCTAAGAATATATGACTCGTCAGAATCTAGGAAAAGAGAACCTCTCTTGGCGGCTGGACGCATGATTACTTGTTTAAAAATTTTTGAGTTTTTAAATAAAGAATGATTAAGGAAAGAAGAGCACTATGACTTTCCTGTATTCGGTTAGATGATTTATGTGAAGCAATAATGGAGTAATTGGAACGTCCCAATAAAGCACCACCAGCTCCTCCTCCTAAAAATACTGTTAGCACTCCATGCTCTTCAGCTTTATTTACAGCAGATAGGAGATTAGGAGAGTTACCAGATGTTGAAATTGCGATGAAGAGACAGCGAGGTGCTTGAAGGTCTCTAGCGAGAGCTGCTGCTTCAACTTGGCGAGTAAATACTTCCTTAAAAGACCAATCGTTGGCAATACAAGTCAGTGCGCCCGAATCTGCAAACGGAAGAACTGATAAAGCTCCAGCCGAGCGAGCATTAAAAATAAATTCTTCAGCGTCACATGCTGAACCACCATTTCCGGCTAAAACGATTAAGCCCGATTGTGATATTTGAGATACTACTAAAGACTTGATCTCTTCAAATTTATCAAGGAATTTACCGTCATTAGCGTGTAAAAGATCAACAGAAGCGGATTCAGAAAAGATTAATGCTAAATCTTCTGGTGATTTAGGGGGATGAAATTCAAAGAATTCACAAATGATGTGAATAATCAGCGAAAATAGCGGAGTTTCAAAGCTAAATTCTTTCAAATCAAAAGTAAGAGAACTACTAACACTAGGTTGTAGAGTAAAATTACTGATTGTACTTGGATTGTCACAACTCACTTTGTTTGCTTGTTGCATGATAAACGGATCGGAGAGTTTTGCAGGGAAAGTGAGACGAATCTCATTGGAAAGAAAAGGAACGTACTCTTTTTCGTTCTGTTGGGGTATTACAAATGCTCCGTATGGACGCCTAATATCTTTGTAGCGACCGATAAGTTCTTCACTTAAATGGCGAGCTTTGGCCAAGAAGGCGGGGGGAGCTTGTATTGTTACAATACATCCAGATAATGCAAATTCACGAAGTTTTAAGCCGTAATCGTAGAGATTTTGAAGGATAATTTTATGACTAGCTATAGCTAGTTTGATGTTAGCTAATCTGTTAAACCAGTCAGGAGCTACAGACTTTTGGCTAGCCTGGTTTGTATCGTAATTCATTACACTTTAACTTTTTTCATTTAAATCTACTTTTACCTCGGTATTTACTTATCAGAACTAACCCTTAACAGTATAGGAATTTCTGTCCCGTTAGCCGAACAATCGTTATGCGAGGTAACTTCTATTTGCGGCTGGGTAGTTTCACAACCAATTAAAAGCACTGCCCAGTTATCATCGAATTTAAATTCTTTATCTTTAATTTTAAGGTTTACCGAACATCCCAATCCTATTAATAATTCGTAGGCTTTTGGATGCTCTAGAAAATATGAATGTTTAGCAATATTGAATCCATATAGACAAGAAATTACAACACCACTAATCGGTGTATCAAATTTCTGTTCACCGCAGTGATTTAAATTCACGTTACTACGATGCACAAGGTGAACTTCTTCTGATGGCTCAAAAATGCCAGCTTTTAGGAGGGCTGGAATATCAAGTTCTTTAGTGGTAGCGCCCCCACGTATGGTATTATCTGAAGGGGTCATACATTCAAAAATATCACCGCTTAGATAAGCATGCACTAAGCCAGGAGTAAGCGATATGCTGTCACCAACTTGAAGCTCGTGCAACTCTAAAAGAGGCGTCAGAAAAATTCCTGGATCATACGATCCAAATTCTTTACTCAGGTACAGAATAGTGTCTCTGTGAGATACTAGCAAAGGTTCACTATTGGTAAGTTCTAATAAAGTTCTTCCGTGTACTTCTCTTTGTTGCCTAGATGCCTCATACATTTTGGTAATGGTTTCTAGAAGAGAACTTGCGCGAAAAGATTTGAAGGCAGGAAGGCCTAGGAGAGCTGTAAGAACCTCAGCTTGGCGAAATCCAGCCAAGATGCGAGTTTTAGTTAAAGCGATACCGATTTCTGGCTTAGGCAGGGGGTCAGAGTAACGCAGAGGAAAATTAGAATGAAGTGATTTTGATAGCTCTGAGTTTGGATGACATTGAATTGAGAGAGGTGAATTTACGCTCAGGATTTTAGCCAAAAATGGCAAATTCTCACAAGGTTTCTGATTCTGGTAGCCGAATTTTTCTTCAGCTTGTCCCCATTCTTGCAAAATATCTGTTAACAACTGCTGCTGGTTATTTTGTCCTTTGAGAGAGGATTTTGCACAGGCTACATCTATACCTGTTGCAATCCCTAATTTATGAGTACCAAACCATAGCTCAGCTACAGGTTTGTCTGAATCGAAGGTTATATTTTTAAAACATCTGGAAATTATGGACGAATCTATCGGTTTTCCCCAGTTGTGTTGCTTTACTATTCCACTGAGTAAAATAACTCGGTAAAAATTTTTGCTGTTATCGCTACTCATATTGGTCGCTGATAATACCTTCTTTTAGACTATTCCTTCAAAGTTCTTGATTCTTCTATGTCTGCTAAAAGAAGCCTACGTAAATTTTTAGCAATGAGCCCAACATAACCATCGCCTATCGGTTTTTCGTTAAAAGTTGTTACAGGACAAACTTCAGTAGTAGTGCCAATCATTAAGACTTCCTGGGCTTCTGTTAAATCATGAACGGATAAACGCCTTTGTGAAATTCCAGATAAACCGAGATATTGCTGATTATTGCGAGAAAGCTCAAATAATCGCACTAAGGTAGTTCCGGGGAGAGTGTAATCAAATGGTGGCGCTAGAAGTTGGTTATCCCTAGTTACGAGCGCAATATTTTCAACTGCACCCTCTCCAATCCAACCATCAGGTGATATGTTTACCGCGAAGTGTGCTTTGCTATCTTTAGCATCTTTAACCATCATCACATTTTGTAAATAATTACATGATTTGATTGTAGAATAAGGAAATGGCTTAAAAGGAACATCTGACAAAATTAACTTTGCGCCTTTTTCATATAATTCTTCTGGAAGCCGGTTTAACGGAGTAGCGATTATGTACATTTCACTTTTTAACGGACTATAAGGATTAGCGGAGAAGTCGCCGACGCCTCGACCTACAAAAATTCGTATTATCCCTTCGATTAAATTTGCCGCTGTTATAACTTCAGATATCACCTCAAGAATCTTTTCTGTGGAGCAAGGAAGCGGGAGAGAAATAGCTCTTGCAGAGCGAATGAGCCGATCTAAATGCTCGGTACCTAAATAAAGATTATGAGAAAAAAAGCGTATGGCTTCAAATACCCCGTCGCCTCTGTGGACTAGATGGTCATCAATGGGAAGTAGCATTAAAGAGGGTTCAGTCACTATGCCATTAAACCATGTAGAAAACATCGCACGATAAGATACAGATCCACGACGTTCTTTTAATCGATTAATAAATTCTTCCGAGTTTAAAATATTTATCATATTGTTAGTAAGGCTTTCCTATCGTGACTTTTTCTTATTGATTTTCTTTTTTTGAGAGACTTCGTGGCGATATTACTCGCACTAACTAAAAATGTGTAGTAGTGCAGTTTTTGCATCGTAGACAAGTATGTAATAATCAAAATTAGGTTAATGCGGTATATTTTAAAATTGTGTATTTACTATAATTATGTCGAAATCTAGCTCGACTCCCCCGCCTGAAATAAACCTCTCTGAAATAAACCCCTCTGAGAAAAATTCAGCGTTAAACCCAGCTGCAGACACTGCTTATTCTAGCGATATAACTAGAAAGCCAACTTCTTCGGGGCGATATACCATAGATTTATCAAAAACCTTCAAGCGATTGGGTGTAGAGATAGAGTCACAAGATCCTAAAAGTCAGAAAGTTTCAAACGGTTCGTCAAAGGTTTTAGAGAAAGCTCCAGAAGAAATAAATAATAGGATAAATAAAAAAGTGAAAGAAAAAGACGCTGTTTCAGACAAGCAGTTTTTTTCAGAAGATAAAAAAAATTATCGTGGTTTTGCCTCTATTACAGCACCATGGGATTTAAGCTCATCTCTTGCTTCTGTCGGATATGAGTGTTTACCTTACTTGGCAGTGCAGATATCCCTCTTCGTTGTTACTCCGTCAGAAGCAAAAGTTAGGGCGCTAATGCTTGAAGGGCCATCTGGATGTGGTAAGAGTTTTTTGGCCAAATCTTTGGCAAAAATAACAGACGCGGAACTTATGGTTCTTAGCTGTTATCAAGGAATGGCAACTCAAAATTTGATTGAAGCACCATCATCATTCGCTCTCGCCTCTGCAATGGCAAAGGGAGGAGGTGAACTTGCATCCGAACTTATGAATCTCGGGATTATAACCCGAGCTTTTTTGCGCTCCAAGGAGCATCCAGTAATCCTCCTTGTTGATGAACTTGATAAGCCAGACTCAGCCATTGATACCTTTTTTCTTGGACCACTCCAAGATGCCACGGTATACCTTGAATCGCGTCCTCCGGTGCAAGCTAATCCGGAAAACATAATTGTTATTTTTACCAAAAACTTTAATCGTAAGATTGACGAGGCGCTACTAAGAAGGTGTCATCCGATAAAAATGACCTATCTTGACTCTTCTTTAGAGACGAAAATATTGTCTAAGCACTGTGAGCCTCGCCTGGTGGCAAATTTGGTAAGTGTAGCAGACCGAATGCGGCACAGTGGGGGGACTTACGGATTTGAGCGTCCACCTGCTCCAGAAGAGCTCCTTCTTGCGGGGCACTACGTGATGAAGCTATTGTTATGGGGAATTCACGATTTTGCCGTGGTAGCTCAAAGTATATGGTCTATTGTGGCAAAGTCTGAGCACGATCGCGCTGTGCTTGAGCATATGATGAGGTTTCATCCCGATTTTATGGATCCCCTCATCCCGGATCCAAAAAATGCTACCTTTGAGGATGTTTTGCGCCGATTTGGGCGAGTGGTGCTTGAAGGAATTGTGGCTGACCCTGATGAGGAGCGCAGAAAAAAAGCTTGGGAATCGGATGGCTTTTAATTTAAGTAGTGTGTTGATTTTAATAAGACTTAGCTGTTATTTGTGCAATTTTTTGAATCAAGATTGAATTTATCTCACCGTACCGAGCGTGGAGAGCTGCGTAGTCTTCGTAAATTTGATCCATCTCTAATAGATTTTGCCTCAAATGATTATCTAGGTTTTGCAAACTCCGTTGATATAGCACAAATTGCGGCAAAATTGTTTCCTGATGAAAATAGAAAATGGGGGTCAACTGGTTCACGGCTTTTAACCGGTAACCACGATTACCTTGAACTAGTGGAAGATGAAATATCAAAATTTCACGGCCATCCCTCAGCATTACTTTGTAGTAGTGGATACCTTGCCAATCTTGCTGTTCTCAGTGCGTTACCTAATCGCCGTGATATTATCCTCTATGATTCACTAATTCATGCCTCGATGCGAGATGGTATAAGATTGTCCCCTGCTAAGGCATTTTCATTTAGACATAACGACTTAGGGGATCTTGAGCAAAAACTTATTCGCTATTCAGACATACTGCAAAAGAGAAGCACAAGTGGAGGACAGTGTATTATAGTAGTAGAGTCTGTGTATTCAATGGATGGCGATGAAGCGCCTCTAGTAAACCTTGTCGGCTTAGCAGAGCGTTACGGTGCGTTAATAATTATTGATGAAGCTCATGCATTAGGCACAAGGGGGCAAAATGGTGAAGGTTTGGTAAGTGCATTTGGTCTACAAAGCCGTGTTTTTGCAACGGTCGTTACTTTTGGTAAGGCTCTCGGCGCGCACGGAGCAGCTATTCTCGGAGGTAACGCTTTAAAAAATTATCTTCTCAATATGGCTCGACCAGTTATCTATACAACCGCACCGGACTTTCATTCGGTTGCGCGAATTCAAGCTAGCTATTTAGCCTTAAAATCGGGTACTAATCAGATACATAATTTGCACTCAATCTGTAGCTATATGATAAAAAACTTAAAAAAAGTATCGCATATGCTTGGTGCAAAGATTGAAGGGCCTATAATCCCCCTCATTATTCCCGGGGCCGAGCGTGTGAGAGAAGTAGCATCCTTTTTTCATAAGAGGGGATACTTACTTCTTCCTGTTTTTGCTCCAACGGTTGCCAGAGGGCAGGAGCGAATTCGTATTTGCCTTCATTCTTTCAATACAAAATTAGAGTGTAATGATTTCTTAGGAGAGCTAAGAAATGTTATGTAAGGATGTTGTATGAGCCAAAATCCTCTATATCCGCCTCGTATTGCGGGTATAGGGCGCACATCATCTGTATGCTCGGGTGAAGATTCTATCCATTACAGCTCTGGATGGAGTAACTTGCCGGTTGTTTCATCTATTGTTGTTCAAGAAAAAGTTTTTCCTGTATATCGATTATGTCCTGCCGATGAGGCTCAGGTAGCAACTCTAGATGAAAAATATGCAGAGGTTGACCGAGTTAGTAAGCTAGCTATTATAGCCGCCCGAAAAGCTATAAATGAATCTGGGTGGAATAATAAAAATAACGTGGGTGTATGTGTAGGGTCTAGCAGAGGTGCTACCTCTTCGCTTGAAGCAGCGATTGCTACATTTGGTCAAGGAAAGCCCTTATCTCCACGAACTTCTCCTATCACTACGGCAGGCAGTATAGCGACTGATCTTGCGAGAGATTTTTCAGAACGCTGCAGCATATCATTAACTCAAATTGTCGCGCTTTCTAGCACATGTACTTCTACTGTTACCGCAATTTCTACCTCGCTTGGATGGTTGAATGCGGGAGTTTGTGACTGTGTAATAGTTGGTGCGGCAGAAGCGCCACTTACACCATTTACACTTGCTATGATGAATTCTCTCCGTATCTATGCATCATCAGATATGTCAGATGTACCATGTAAACCCCTTAATGAACGAAAGATTAACTCGTTTGTTCTTGGAGAGGGCAGTAGTTTTATGGCTGTTGAAAGGGTAGTAAATAAAGAGAATAAGCCTTATTTAGCAATTCTAGGGGTAGGGATGGGATTTGAGGTGCCACCTAGTCGCACGGGTATGAGCGTAAATGGCGATCACTTCTTTCAGTCTCTAGAGCGAGCTTATCAGCAAGCAGGATTCCCGGATGCGATAGTTCTTCACGCTACTGGAGCAGTTAAAGGAGATTTATCAGAGTTAGCCGCTGTTGAGCGCTTTATAGCTACCTACGGCAAAGATAAACAGAGGCCTGTATCACTACTATCAACACCACAACTTTTTGCACCTAAGTTTCTTACTGGTCATACCTTTGGTGCTTCTGCGGGGCTATCGCTTGATTATGCTTTATCGTTACTTAAAGGAGAAACCTTACCGATAACACCGTATCCTTCAATACTAAGTAATCTTGGGTACGACAACACCCAGAATTTTAAAAACATTCAGAAGGTATTTGTTAATAGCGGAGGTTTTGGGGGAAATGCTGGTACTGTGGTGGTAGGATGGTGGTATCCCTATCAGTGATAATTATTGGAGCAGGTATTGCTGGGCTAAGTAGCGCCGCGCAACTTGCTTCTCAAGGCGCAAAAGTAATTGTTTTTGCACCTAATGGCCTCGGTGATGGTGCCTCAGGGGCACGAACTGGGATTTTGTGTCCGGCACTCGGAATAAGACGAGAAAAGCCCCTTGGGCTTTTTGGTTACCAGTGCTTAAAAATCTATCCGGAGTGGCTCAAAGAGTTGGGATTAACCATTTCAATAGAACCAAGAGTAAGTGTCAGGCTTTGTACCTCCTTTCCTCGAAAAAAAAGTTTCAACCAGTCTGAGACCCATATAGAGCAATATTGGCTACCAGCCAAGGAACTTTGGGCTCGTTACCACTATTTGAAAAAGCGAGAAGAGTGCATAGCTGGAGCAATTGTCTCCTCTAGTATCGCTACACTTTCAACTTCGAAACTTTTGGCTGAGTTAAAAAATGCTATCCTTGATAAAGGAGGACTCATTATAAAAGATGCTGTTAGTGGTATTACAGAAAATTTTAGTGGAATCAAAGTTAGAGGTCTTTTAGGTGATGAATATGGCGCAGATTATGCTGTTATTGCTGCTGGTGCCAATACCGAAGAGCTTATTTTACAAGGGACGGAGCTAACTACAGCATCACTTCCTGTAACTACCCTTCATCCGGGTGGTATGATAGGAGTAACTACTCCTGAGCTTTTTGATGAAATTATTCACTGTGATAAGCAGACTCTTGTGTGTCGAGATGGAATGCTGTGGATTACCGGTGGAACACTATCGCATACCAACTATGCATCATTTTTGCTTGCGCGTCTTAACGGTATAATTGACGGCTCTTTTAAAGCTGTAGAGCAGTGGAGTGGAACTAGGGTGCGAGTACAAGGGGGGCTACCAGTTGTTCAGCAAATAAATCACTCTAGCCGAATTATGGTTAATTTTGCTCATGGGGGAAATGGGTTTCTATTTGCACCGATTGCTTCTAAGATGGTATCTGATTTTATTTATCAAAGAGTGTAAAATGCAGTACAGATATTTTTTAGTAGTAGCTACCTGGATATTAGTCTTGTCTGCTTCTAAAGTTGCAACAGCAGTTGATAATAAGAGGGATGTAGGTAAAAGTACTGAGGAGTTAAAAATGAAAACAGCTTATGATTTTAACGTTACTGGGCTTGACGGGAGACCTACCTCATTAGAAAAGTTTAAAGGTAACGTTGCACTTTTTGTAAATACAGCATCTGAGTGTGGATATACTCCTCAATACGAAGGACTTGAAAAATTATATCTAGAATTTAAGGATAAAGGTTTCGTTGTCCTTGGCTTTCCGAGTAATGATTTTGGTGGTCAAGAGCCTGGGACTAACGAAGAGATAAAATCTTTTTGTTCTACTCGCTACAATGTAACTTTTCCGATGTTTGCAAAAAGTAAGGTTAAAGGATCAGAAAAAATAGATGTGTATCAGCATCTTATTTCCGACGCTAGCGATACCAGTGAAGAAATTAAGTGGAACTTTGAAAAGTTTTTGGTAGATAAAAGCGGTAAGGTGATAAAAAGATTCCCGTCAAGAGTGGCTCCAGATAGCAGTGAATTGCGGGAAGCAATTTTAGCGTTACTTAACAACTAATAACAACAGTTAGTGAATATCTAAGCAATCTTCTAGCGCCATTCTTATAGCTTTAAATGATAAAACTATTGAGTGAGATGCTAGTGTTGAGCCAGATGGTGGTGAGTTCTGGCTCAGGTCATTTATTTCATCGGTATTTTTTGTGATTGCGGCAAAAAGTCCGGTACGATGTATCTCTCCGAGTACGCCTACGACAATCTGAAAATACCTTAGGTTAGGCACTTTATCATCTGAGTCTTCTTTAAATATTACCGGAGCATTAGCTCTAAAGGCCTTAATAAATGGATGAGCTACATCTGATGAATTAGAGTAATCGAAAGGTGTACGTAGTTTCTTTGGAAAAGACCCAAAAACGTAGCGTGGTACCAGTGATGTTCGATGAGGTACGACCAAAAAAATTGCACCACCTACAAAGCCTGATTGTGGCATAATTTTTTCTGTTATCGTGCGAACCTCTTCTAGGTTTATTGTCGCTTTTTTGGTTTTTAATTTAGCATAGACTTCAGCTAGTGCTTCTTGAACTGGTGTAGTGCAATGTTTTATATAAACGTTGTTGGTTAGCAGCTTGTCTTTACTAACTTTTATTTTTTTTGCCTTTCCTGTTGGCGGAACTCCCCATTGAAACAGGTCTGATGCTTTACAAAGATAAACAGAGAGTCGCTCCTTAAGAGTAACTTTTAGAGAGGCCACACCTGATTCTCCAAGTGTTGCCTCAATTGTGCGAATAGCACTGTCCCAATCTGGTGCTTTTGAATCATCGGGAAGCGAAGCAAAGGCAAATGCTTCTCCTATTCTACATAATCTTTCAAGATTGCTCGCTAATAACTCTTCATGAGATGTAATGTTAGTCTCATTACTCCTATCGCCAGAGAGCATAAGTCCCCAACTATTAGCGAGTCTAATTCCGACTAAAGATGGAGAAAAACCTAAGGTGTCGGTTAAAATTTTATCAAGTTCCTCGATACTACATTTATTAGCTATAGCTTGCCGGTAAATGTTTGGGTACGCCCAAGCTATTAACGTCAGCCCAAATTGTGTTAAAAGAGAGTAAGTATAAGCTAATTCTGAATCGACCGATACTTCAACTGAGGCGTGCTCTGCAACAGTGGCAACAATGCTAGACCGAACTAAAGCCGTGTGTTGGATTAATGAAGAGGTTTCAAATGAATGGTTTGATATCTCAGTAACATCATGCGGAAGAATTTTTGATAGCTCATTAATTGGAATTTCTCTCAGCAACTTTGCAGCGTCTCTTGTCTGGTTAGAAGTTTGCGAGAGAGCACGAATACAAAATAAGAAGAGAGTCACGTCTTTTTTTAAATCTGAGATTAGTGTCTCAGGTGCTTTTTGATACCTGCCGTTTAAGAGTCCGGCTTGAATATATGCCAAGAGCTCAGGGTCAGCTGGAGGCCAGTGTGAGGCTAATACGTCAAGAGTATTTAATATCTCTGTTGAATCGGCACTTCCAGTGGTAGTGTTTGATTGCATGAGAAATTGTGTGTTGTTTTCTTTTTTTATTTCGTATTAGTCCTTGTCGGCCAATGTGTATGAGGGGTTGAGAGGCTTAAAGTTTAAAACGGAATAATTGATGTAAAATACTGGATAAACTCCGCTAACTTGCTTTTTATAGCAGAAAATTAAACAGTAGTTTTTTAGATATTAACGATTACCTGACCGGACAAGAAAAATATGAAACCTGAGTATCATAGCGACCAGCTTACAGTATATCGGGTGGAAGTAACCCAAGTTGTTCAAAATGCACGGGTCATCGTTACTCCGCCTTTGGAAGAAGGGAGTGCTCCTTCAGCAATTATCGTTGATCCGGGAGGAGAGGCACACAAGATAATAGAAATTATATCTCAGGTTAAAGCAGATGTTAAATCTATCTGGTTAACCCATTCTCATTTTGATCACTGTGGTGGGGTAGCGGCTATTCTACGTTCTTTTCCAGTTCCCCTTTATGCTCACCCTAATGAGTTTGAAATGCGCCGTATGATAGCTGAGCGTGCACGTCTTTTTGGATTAATAGGAGAGGAACTAGAGGACTGTCCTGAGCCATCTAATCCTTTGACTGGTGAGGAGGAGATTTATTGGGGCAATAATAAAGGAAAAGTTTTGTTTGTTCCAGGACACTCGCCAGGGCACCTTGCTTTTTATTTTCCTGATTGTGGTGTTATTTTTTCAGGTGACGTTCTTTTTGCTACCTCAATAGGTCGAACTGACTTGCCTGGAGGAAGTTACCAGACTCTTTTGAATTCTATTGTTGAAAAGCTGTGCAATTTGCCAGATTCTACTTTGGTCTTCTCTGGTCACGGAGAAACAGCGTCTCTCGGTGAAATAAAACGTTTCAATCCATTTCTTAGAGAGTTTAGTAACAGAAGTTTGGTAACAGGGAGTTAAACAATGCATGACTTGATAGAGCGTCGAAACGTAGTACTAGCTGTTACCGGCTCTATCGCTTGCTATAAAGCGGTGGAATTAGCAAGACTGTTTGTCACAAGGGGGTATGTAGTTAGAGTTATAATGAGTGACGGGGCAAAAGAGTTTGTAACGCCACTTACCTTTCAAAGTATTACAGGTTCAGGTGTTGTCACCTCTTTTTGGGGTTCATCCAGTGAACCCGGTGAGTATCATGGAATTGAACATATATCCTTGGCAGATTGGGCAGAGGTTGTTGTTATAGCACCTGCTACAGCTGATTGCATAGCAAAAATTGTACACGGTCATGCGGAAAATCCTTTGCAAGCGACTGTCTTAGCGACAAAAGCACCTGTTGTTGTAGCGCCGGCTATGAATGTTAATATGCTAACGCATCCCGCTACTTGTGAAAATATTGCAAAATTAAAAGAGCGTGGAGTTATCATTGTTGAGCCTGAAGAAGGTGAACTTGCTTGTGGTTGGGTTGGTAGTGGTAGGTTAGCTGACCCACAAGAGATATTTTTCGCTGTTAGAAGAGCTCTTAGTGTTGCAGATTACGCAGGTAAGAAAGTGCTTATTTCGACCGGTCCTACACGAGAAGCAATTGACCCTGTGCGGTTTATATCAAATCGGTCATCTGGGAAAATGGGGGTTGCATTAGCTCACGAGGCTTATCGTCGCGGGGCTGACGTTACCGTAGTTCATGGACCAATGCGAGCAGTTCTTTCGCAGACAATTCGAGCTGTTCCAATAACTAGTGCTCAGGAGATGGCTGAGGCTATGTTTGAGCGGTGGGAGTCCGCTGACATCGTGATAATGGTGGCAGCAGTTGCAGATTTTATGCCTGGCCAAATTTGTACTGAGAAAATAAAACGAGCAGATAAGGATAAGATCGGCGAACTTACAAAAATTGAGTTAGTAGAAAATATAGATATCTTAGCCACGATTGCTGAAAGACGAGGTAATCGTTTGACTCCAACTTTAGTTGGTTTTGCTGTAGAAACTGGTGATTTAGACGATATGTTGGATGAGCTAGAACGAAAGCTAAAGCGAAAAGGAGCTGACCTGATTGTTGGTAATTTTGCCGAGGAGGCCTTTGATGTTGATACAAATCGCGTCTGGATGGTGAATCGCAATGGTAAGCGTGAGGAAGTAGCGTCTACATTTAAATGGAGAGTCGCAAATCGAATTCTAGATGCAACTCTTAAGCTGTAGTTTTATTTCAGGGGGCATACAAACTAATCATAGATGGATACGTCACTTTCAAGATTACTAAATCGCTTACGACATTCTTATCCAAATGGTATTCCAAAGAGTCTAATTGGAGAAAACCGTTTATGTACCACTCAGACTTTAGAGCCTGATTATTCCTCAGTTTTGGCTCTTTTTGTAGGAGAAAATTTTTCCAATGAAGACCGAGAGCTTGTTACTCGAGCAATAACCAAGGGATTAAAATGGAATGAATATTCCGTGATGATTAGAGATATAAAAGATCTCGCAGAAAATTTTGAATCCATCAAGCTTAGGCCTGATATCGCAGTTGTTCAGTGTGGAGAAACACCCTCTTGGTGCCAAACAGTTATTCAAAGCTTTGCTCAACCGCAAATGATTTTTTCTACCGTTCATCCTAGAGATGCCCGAGAAAATCAATCACAAAAGCGATTATTTTGGAACACAGTTCAGCAGGTAGCGTTGATGGTTAAGCGGAGCGGTTGATGTCATTTATGAAATTTATTATCAGGACTATTTTTTTTCTCACACTTCCTATTCTTTTTTGTACTTGGTTTGCTCACGCTGATGACTTTACCCAAGATAACAAGTCAGGTGTACTAATAGTACCTATGCAGATGATGATTCTTCCAGGTACATCTAGTTATCTTGAGGAAGCATTGTCTTACGCAGAGAAAGAAAAATGTTCTCTCGTGATAATTTCGCTTGACACTCCTGGTGGTCTCCTCACAGCTACTCAGGAAATGGTTCAGAGAATGTTTAATTCCCAAGTTCCGGTGGTTGTCTATATCTCTCCCTCGGGAGGAACGGCTACTTCGGCGGGGGTTTTTATTACTTTAGCCGCTCACGTTGCGGCTGTAGCCCCGGGAACAAGCATTGGAGCTGCTCATCCAGTTTCTGCGTCTGGAGATGATATTTCTAGTGACATGAGAGAAAAAGTCTCTCAGATGGCGGCAGCACTCGTTAAGTCTATATCCGAAAGAAGAGGGCGTAATACTAAATGGTCTGAAGAAGCTGTATTGAAGAGTAGTTCCATTACCGCCGAAGAAGCCGTAAACAGTAAAGTGGTAGATTTTATGGCATCTTCTATAGATGAGCTTCTTACAAAATTAAAGGGAAGAACTGTAAGAGTTATTTCTGCTGATGGCACTGAAAAAGAAGTAGTTCTTGGTGACATGAGCGACAGTCGTCGCGAGATATTTCCAATATCCTTTAAACATCGCGTTACTAATGTTTTAGCTAATCCTACCTTTTTAGGTGTTTTATGGTTATTCGCCACCACTGGTATAGCTGCTGAGCTTTATCATCCAGGTTTAATAATTCCAGGGGTCACGGGTATTATATGTCTTATTTTGGCTTTAGCGATGTCTCAAGTAATTCCGCTTAATGTAGTTGGGATCGTTCTAATAGTTGTAGGCGGTATTTTATTTGTTGTAGAGCTTTCTATTCCATCGGGGATATTTGGATTAGGTGGTTTAGTATCAGTGCTACTAGGGTTAATATGGTTAGTTGATATTACCCAAATGCCAGGAGTTCAGGTTTCAATTGCTCCACTGATTCCCCCAATAATTGGTTTAGCTTTACTGCTAATTCTATTAGGACGAGCAATCAAAGCAACTTTAAAAGCCCCGTTAAAAACTGGTGCTGAGTTTCTACCCGGCCGCCTAGGTCGCGTAATTGTTCCGATCTCCAGTGAAGTGGAACACAAAGCACCCGTCGGTATGATTGAGGTTGCTGGAGAGCTATGGAAGGCTCGAACTGAAGATGGGTCACCACTTCAAAAAGATTCGGAAGTTTTAGTGCTTCGACAGGAAGACGGTCTTATTCTGGTAGTTAGTTCAGTTAAATAACATACATTTGTCATGAGTAGGAGTTAAATATATGGCGCAAGGAGTGGTAATTTTACTCATCGGGGTAGTAGCTCTACTGGTAAAATCATTTGTAAAAATTAGGGAATATGAAAGAGGGGTAGTTTTCCGTCTTGGTCGTTTAGCGCCAGTAAGGGCACCAGGTTTACGCCTGATAATTCCATTAGTTGATGAGTTGATGAGAGTTAGTATGCGTACCATTACTATGGATGTGCCACCTCAGGATGTTATTACTCGTGATAATATCTCAGTAAAAGTTAATGCTGTTCTCTATTTTCGTGTAGTTGATCCAATTGCAGCAATCACTCAGGTTGAGGATTATTTATATGCAACTGGTCAATTTGCTCAAACTACTATCAGGAGTGTCTGCGGAGAAGTTGAACTTGATGACTTACTTTCGCAACGAGAAGAGATTAACCTCCGCATTCAAACAATAGTCGATAAACAGACTGACCCATGGGGTATTAAGGTTAATGCTGTTGAGCTCAAGCACATTGATTTACCTCAGGAGATGCAACGTGCAATGGCAAAACAGGCTGAAGCAGAGCGGGAGAGACGCGCCCGTATCATTAAGGCCGAGGGTGAATACCAATCAGCTCAAAAGCTGACAGATGCGGCTGATATAATGTCGACTAACCCTCAAACATTACAGCTTCGTTATTTGGATACTCTAAGAGATATATCTGTCGAGCATAATTCGACTATACTATTTCCAATTCCTCTCGAACTTTTTGAAGTCTTTAAGAAAATTAGTGATAAGTAAGTGACATCATCAGAGGCGACTACTCCTTATAGTTATATTTTACCCCGTCATCGAATTGCTCAGCGCCCAGTTTATCCGCCGGATTTGGCTAAACTATTGGTGATAAAAGTAGACCCTAAACGAAACAAATCTGAGTATACTTTGAGTGATGCCGTATTTTCTGATTTTCCAACTCTCATCAGAGGTGATGAAATTTTTGTGTTCAACAACTCAAAAGTTATACCTGCTAGATTGTACGGAAAAGTTAACGATAGTCCGGTAGAAATTTTACTTCTTAAACGAGATGAGACAACGGAGGTAATATCTTCCACCGTAGCAGGTTCAGAGAGATGGTTGGTAATAGCTCGTCCAGCAAAGTTACTGCAGCTTGGCTCAGTTTGGACTTCAGAATCAGCCTCATCTTTGCTTAAGGCTACTGTACTAGAAATACGCGCTAATGGTGAGAGAGTAGTAGAGTTTAGTGTGGAGGGAGACGAAGAGGTCAGTTTGTTGCGACAAAAATTAGGAACTATGCCCATTCCTCCCTATATCCGTAATGGTCGAGCCGATGATGCAGACCTAACAGATTATCAGAGTTGTTTTGCGAAAATTGAAGGGTCGGTAGCTGCACCTACAGCTTCCTTACATTTTACCGAAAATTTGGTTGCTAGAATTACGGAGCGTGGTGCTCGGTGTTTATCGATAACTTTGCACGTTGGATTGGGCAGTGTCAGAGACTTGGATAAGGGTGGGGGCAGCTCTGAGGAATGTTATGTCTCAGATACCATTTGGGAAGAATTACAAGCTCACCGCCTGCATGGAGGACGTGTAGTAGCAGTAGGTACAACGGTAGTGCGAGCTCTTGAATCTAAAGCCTGCGGAGCAATAACAGAGAAAGATTCGACTAACTTGCTCATCTATCCTGGTCATAATTTTAAAATAGTAGATGAAGTAGTTACTAATTTTCATCAACCCGGCACTAGTCATTTACTTCTGGTTGAGGCATTTTTGGGAAGGGAATTACTTGCGGCTTCTTATGACCATGCTTTGTCATCAGATTACCGTTTTTTGAGTTATGGGGACGGAATGTATATCACTAGGCTGGATTATTAGGCTGGATAACCGATGACTTTCATTTGGAATTGTGTAGCTCAATGTGGCAATGCTAGGGCAGGAATCGCAAATACTTCAGTGCATGGCTCATTTGTTACACCAGCTTTTATGCCAGTTGGTACTCGTGCATCCGTTAGAGGCGTAGATACACCACGTCTCAAGGAATGTGGAGCTCAGATTGTTTTGGTAAATACCTACCATTTAATGCTTCGACCAGGAGCGGTAAATATTGCAAACTTAGGCGGTATTCACCGTTTTATGGGATGGGATGGCCCAATCTTAAGTGATAGTGGTGGATTCCAGGTGTTTAGTTTGAAAAGCTTACGCACTCTTTCTGAGGAGGGAGTTAATTTTCGTTCACATCTCGATGGTAGTAAGCAGTTTCTTTCTCCTGAGAAAGCTGTGCTGCTACAAGAAACTTATGGTGTTGATATCGCAATGGTACTTGATGAGTGTCCGCCCTCTGGTGTGTCGAAGGAGGAAATGATTAGCTCTATCGAGCGAACTCATCGTTGGGCTTTACGGTGTCATAAAGCTCGCACCCAAGGAGATAAAACAGCACTTTTCGGAATAACTCAAGGAGGGCGTTTTTTAGATCTTAGAACTGAATCTGCCCAGCGTTTAAAAGAAATTCCGTTCGACGGATATGCTATTGGAGGTGTTAGTGTAGGCGAGCCTAAGGAGATTATGTACCAAGTTCTCTCAGTACATCCTCAAGAACTACCCAAAGAGCGCGTAAGGTATCTAATGGGAGTAGGAACGCCCCGCGATATAGTTGAAGGAGTGCGGTGCGGAATAGATATGTTTGATTGTGTTATGCCCACTCGGGCAGGAAGATTTGGTCGAGCTTTTGTATCTGGAGATGAACCTTATTTAAATATCCGGAATTCTCGATTTGCTTTTGATATGGAAGCGCTTGATCCAACTTGTTATTGCCTAACTTGTAAAACTTACGGTCGAGCATATTTGCATCATTTATTTAAGGTAGGAGAGATGCTTGGGCCAACGCTCCTAAGTTTACATAATATTTATTATTATCAGAGATTAGTTAAAGAATTACGAGAAGACATCGTTTCCGGCTGTTTTGAACAAAGATACTTAAGCGAGGATAACAGGTGGAAAAATACAAATAGTGATGGTGTGTGTATTGGGGGATAAAAAATGTACGAATATAAGCCTATTTTGCGTCATAAAAAAAAGTTTTTTTTAGGAGACTTCCCGTCTTATGTCTATTTTTTTCTATCAGTCTTTGGACTAGCTAGTTTTACTAATGAGAGTATTGCAGACCAATCTGTAGTTAAAGTTAGTATTGTGGATCCTCCGAAGGAAGTTGCCAATGGTACAGGTATTGGAGTGCAGTTTGTCATTCAAGATGGGTGGCATATCTACGGTAAGGAAGCAGGAGAGCTAGGCCTACCTACTAAGATACTAGTTGAAGGCGGTTCAGTAGGAGATTATAGTTGGCCACCAACAGAGGTTTTTAAAAACCCTGGAGTTCCAGATTCCTTTGGCTATCACGGTACTGTTGTAGTAGGAGTGGGGATAGAAGGTGGTGACGAGGTTATAGGGAAAGAAGTTTCTGTTAAAGCAAAATGGTTAGCTTGTAGTAAAGATGCATGTATTCCAAGTAGCACTTCCATAAAAGGCGTAGTAAAGAAAGTAGAAAATCAATCGCATTAAGTCACATAACTAAGTAGTTTAAGCAACAATTTATCTACATTCACGATTATCTCTCTTGCGTTTTAAAGTCGGAGATAATCGTGTCAAACAACAATTACCTAATTACAATCAGGTCTAGTAGTGGCTTTACTCTTCTTGAATTGTTAATTGCCTTATCTATCGTTTCAATTCTTGTCATGACTGCTATTCCGCAGTATCGCAACTTTCGTGCTAAAGCTTACGACTTCAGAGCTCAAAGTGATCTCCGCACTGTTGCCTTAGGTGAAGAAGCATATTACTTAGACCGCGAAGAATACCTTGCTTGCTTAAATTCAAGTTGCAATACTTTGCCCGGAGTCGCTCGTATTTCTAAAGGAGTAGAGATAAAGGTAGTTTTGCGTAACAACGCCTTTTTAGCTGTTGCAAGTCATAAAAATGGTTCAGGTCAGGTTTATTCCTGGGATAGTTCATTCGGAGGTATAGCGGAAAATCCTAGTTAAAATGATATTTTTTAAGTTAAGTTTGCTTTGTTTAACCCTGACATGCTTGAGCAAAACTGTAAACTTCTTCTGGAATCAGGCTTGCTCCTCCCACTAAAGCACCAGAAACTCCAAAGGTACTTAGAATGTCTCGAACATTACTACCTTTAACACTACCTCCGTATAAAATAGGAGTGGTATCCACTCCTATTTTTTCTTTTAAAAATGCTCTGATGAAAGTATGTGCATCACTTATTTCTTCTAGAGAAGCTACCTTACCAGTACCAATTGCCCATATCGGTTCATAAGCTATTACCAGTCCGCCCAAGTGAGACTGAATAGACCACTGCTTATCAGGCTCTATACCATCATCATTGAAACTAGTATCGAACAAAGCAGTGCGAAGTTGTTCTCTGAGTACATGATTAGTCGTACCCTGCACACGATCATCAATACCTTCCCCGACACACAAAATGCATGTTAGCCCCTGTAATAGAGCGGCTCGAACTCTTCTAGCTACGGTTTCATTTGTCTCGCCAAAATACTGGCGACGCTCCGAGTGCCCAACAATTACAAATGAACAACCAGCTTCCCGGATCATCGGAATAGATACCTCTCCAGTAAAAGCTCCCTCTGTCTTCCAGTGAGCATTTTGAGCTCCAAGTGCTACAGAGGACTTCTTGACAACTTCGTAGACACACGAAAGTGAAGTAAAGGATGGAGCCAACCATAGTGCCCCTGTTGTTAATTCCTTGGAGGCATCAACATAAACTTGAGCAAGCTCTTTAGCGCTACTGCGTGTGAGGTTCATTTTCCAATTGCCAACAATCAATGGAGTGGATAGTGGAAGATAGGTTTGGTTAAAAGAAGATGGGGCAGAACAAGTTGAGGACATGATTTACTAAATATTGATTATTTTTTAAGTAAGTTCATACGTGTGGTGAAGAAAATTTAAACCTCTAGAAAAAGTTTAAATTTTATCACCACAAGAACAACTCAGGCTCTCTCAGGATTAACTCATTAGAACTTTGGCCACATCTATCATGCGATGAGAAAAGCCCATTTCGTTATCATACCAAGCTACCACTTTTACTAGTCGTTGTCCTACTACCATAGTCGAAAGGGAGTCCACAGTGGATGATTGAGTAACACCAACGTAATCGATAGAGACTAGAGGCTCATCTGAATATCCTAGGATACCTTTGAGAGCCCCTTCGCTGGCGGCTTTAAGTGCTCTGTTGACATCTTCTATTGTTAGGTCTCTTTCAACTTCACAAACATAATCCACCAAAGATACGTTTGAAGTTGGCACTCTAACTGCAAAACCGTCTACTTTGCCTTTTAATGAGGGAATTACTAACCCCAAAGCCTTCGCCGCACCGGTTGTTGTGGGAATCATTGATATGGCTGCAGCTCGAGCTCGACGCAAATCTTTGTGGGGTAGGTCAAGAATTTGTTGGTCATTTGTGTATGAATGAATGGTTGTCATCAGACCACGCACGGTTCCAAAATTCTCTAACAAAACTTTGGCAACTGGAGCCAAGCAATTAGTCGTACACGAGGCACAGCTTACGATATTATGCTCGGAACGGTTGTATGAGGAGTGATTGACTCCATATGCAAGGGTGATGTCTGGGTCGGGGGAGGGTGCCGATATTAAAACCTTTTTCGCTCCTGCCGAAAGATGCTGACTAGCTTTATCGCGCCCTGTGAATACTCCTGTACATTCAAGAACTACATCTATATTTTGGGCACTCCACGGTAGTTTGGAAGGGTCTCTTTCGGAAGTAATGGCTATGTCTTGTTGACCAACTTTTAAGCGGTTGTCGTTAACTGTGATATCGAGTGGAAGTCTCCCATGCACTGAATCATACTTAAGTAAGTGAGCGAGAGTGCTGGCGTTGGTTAAGTCGTTAATCCCAACAACTGATATGCCGTTGTTACCGTTATTCTCGGTTAAAATTAACCGAAGAATATTTCTACCAATACGTCCAAATCCGTTGATTGCTACTCGTAATGTCATTATTTTGCTCCCGATGCTAATCCTGTACAGATAAAGCTCTTTTTTTTTCCTAACAGTATCATACCCGTGAGTAGTGAAACATCCTTAATAGACAAAAAAGAGAAGTGTAAAATTTATTTAATCAATAAAATTTTAATCTAAATATCTTGTAAACCCCTTTATAACTCAGACCTTATCTTACTTTTTGTAGCTTAAACAGACCTCTCTTGGTAAGCTACCTCTTGTGTGTTCAAATAAACCAGCTAATCTCCTTGCTGATTAAGAGCAAAGCACGCACTTTTACAATTTACCAGTGGTGATACAAAACAGATTAATATGGAAAATATAAGTCTCATAGATCTTCTCTTTGGTGGCAGTCTTGTTGTCCAAGCTGTGTTAATTCTACTTATTGTACTTTCAGTGTGGAGTTGGGCGATTGTGTTCAGTAAGATTATGCAGCTTCGCAAGGCCAGAGATGAAAGCAACGAATTTCGAGCTCTGTTCTGGGAGTCTCGCAATCTGGCGCGTCTTGATGATTCTGCCAGAAGGCTCTCGTCAAGCCCCCTGGCACAGCTCTTTGCTTCAGGCTATAGAGAGCTTATGAGAGTAATCGGAGAGAGGCGCGGTTTAACTCCAAGTCAAGTAGATTTAGCAACTGTTGAAACTGTGCTTCGGCGCACCGAAGTTGACGAATCGCATCGTCTCGAGAAGGGAATAGTTTTTCTAGCTACAGTGTCGAGTGCTGCGCCATTCATAGGTCTTTTTGGTACAGTTTGGGGAATCATGAATGCGTTTATCGGTTTAAGTGGCGCTAAATCAACCACAATTCAGGCGGTAGCGCCTGGTATTTCTGAAGCATTAATTGCGACAGCGGTTGGTCTTGCGGCTGCTATTCCAGCCGCCGTTGCTTATAACTACTTTTCGACACTAGTTCGTCAATTTAGACAATCTATGACAACTTTTTCAGATGAATTTATCAGTGTAGCTCGCCAATCTTTTTCAAGTAGTGCTTCGACAGCAGTAGGAGGCGAGCGATAATGGGAGCATCAAGTATAGGAGGAGGAGAAGGAGAGCTTAACGCCTCTATAAACGTTACGCCTTTAGTGGACGTTATGTTAGTTTTGCTCGTCATATTTATGGTTACTGCCCCGATGATGCAACAAGGGGTTGATGTTGATTTACCAAAAACGGGCACCTCTACGATGCAAACAAAGGAGGACCCCTTAGTTATTTCCGTTAACAAGGAGGGGGAAATTTTTGTTGGTGACGGTAACGGAGTTCTCCTTGAAGAGATTGGTAGCAAGGTTAAAGCTATTCTCGACACGCAAGGTGATCCTCAGCGTAAAGTTTTTGTTAAAGCCGATGAGGGTATCAACTATGGTCGAGTGATGGAGGTCATGGGAAGCCTTCATGAAAGCGGTGTCACTCAAGTGGGGTTAGTTACTGAGGCTGCTTCAGCCGTTAAAGGTAAAAAGTAGAGATCCTAAAAGACGAAAATATCAAGCAGAAGAGAAAACAAGAGATAACAAACTGTGACGCGTGGTATACTATCTTCAAGGCGAAGTGACTACACCGCAGAGGGTCTACTAGGCTCTCTCTTTGGTCACTTAGTATTTTTAGGGGTGCTTTTTTTGGGTGGCTTCCGTGAGAATAACTTCGATGAAGCTCCTGTATACTCGGTTTCTTTAGAGGGTGGAAAAACTCTTGGAGGAATAAGCCAAGTTGGTGATGGTAAAAAAAGTCCCGTAGCACCTCCTAAAAACGTCGGAGGAAAATCGGCAAAAGAACAGAAAGAAAAAGAGGCTATACCGACGGCTTTTCCCACAAAAGCACCAGTAACAGAGTCCAAGCCTACAGTTGCTCCTCCTACAGCCGCAGTAAAAGTAACAGAGCCTCCTAAAGTTAAAGACGACAAGAATACTGTTAAAACTGGATCCCTAACCGAGAAAGCCACTCCCAAGCCTACTCCCAGTAAGTCCACTGAGCCCACTCCTAAGGCTACAATACAGCCTAAACCCTCTGTAAGTGCTTCACCGGCTCCTTCTGTTACCCAAAAAGCTAAACCGACCCCAGAAGAGGATAGCTCTACGACACCTCCACCGAAAAAAGGTAGTGATGAGACAGGCAAGTCAAAGTCTAATAATCAATCTACTGACCCCAATGATGCTTATCAGAAAGCGATGCAAAGGTACTTAGGTGAATCTACAGCTGGTCGTGGTCAAGGTTTTGGTGCTGGTAAGCTGGGTGGAAACAGTATGGGAGGAGGCGAGCAGCGTCCACCAGAATTCTTCCGTTACCGAGATCTGTTAATGCGTGAGGTTAAACAAAATTGGCAGTGGTTTGATAGTCAATCATCTTTGGTAGCTCGGGTAGAGATGAAGATTGCACCTGACGGTCGTATTCTGGCAGAAAATATTGTGCAGAGTTCTGGAGACAGGTCGTTTGATCTATCAGTTCTTCGAGCTGTTCGTAAGGCTGACCCTCTTCCTCCTCCTCCGGCAAACGTGTATCAATATTTTGGCACGGTCACTATTGTATTTGATCCGAACGAATAGGGCGTATTTAGCTCTTACAAGATAAGAGTTTTTAAAAAGAAACAAGGAGAAAAGGTGGCATACAAAAAGCAGGTGGTACCGAAATATTCAGATTTTAAAATAATGTATAAAATTGTCTTTAGTGTAATACTAATAGCAAGTGCTACAATTATTTTAGCAAAAACATCTCATGCTCAGTCTGATACGACCATTGTTGTTTCAGACCCACAGAGACAAGTAGCTATAGCACTTCCAATTTTGTGCGTAGCAGGAGGCTCATCTACCGCTGAAGTTAAAATCCCCAAGGTCATTGCCAGAGATTTAGAACTTTCTGGTTATTTTAAGGTAATAGATCCCAGAAGCTATTTGGAGCCAGCAGGGACGTGTACACCTCCAGAAAGTCAGAAATATGAGGACTGGAGAGTTTTACGCAGCGAATGGTTAGTTAAGGGTCGAGTAGTTGGAAGTGGCTCTTCTGTTAAGTTGCAACTTTATCTTCATGATGTTCCTGGTGAACGGATAGCATTCGGGAAAGAGTATCAAGGAAGCGTGGGTGATATACCGCAAATAGCTCATCGGTTTGCCAATGAAATTATGAGAATAGTTACCGGTGAATATGGTCCTTTTGGTAGTGAAATAGTTTTCTCTGGTCGGGTAGGGCGCTTTAAAGATCTGTTTATTATGGATATGGACGGAAATAATACGCGGCAGTTAACCAACGAGCGCGGATTAGCATTATCACCTCGATGGGATAAAAACGGGCGTCGCTTGCTTTATACTTCTTATCGGCGCCGAATACCTGATCTTTTCTTACTTGATGTAGCTAATCGTGGGACTTCACCCCTAACTTCCGGGCCAGCCTTAGAAGTTGGAGGAGTATTTTTGCCTAACGGTAATGTCGTAACCTCTGTTACTGAGCAAAGTGATTCAAGCTTGGTTGAGCTTACCCCCAGTGGTCAAATTGTTCGAACTTTAACTCCACGTAATAGGGCAATAGATGTATCGCCTACTTTGTCACCTGATGGTTCACGTATAGCATTTTGCTCTGACCGCGCTGGTGGGCCACAAATCTACGTAATGCCAGTAAGTGGTGGTGAATCTAGGCGCATAAGCTTTGTGACTTCTAGATACTGCACTTCACCATCCTGGTCCCCTAAGGGAGACCGTATAGCGTTTGTGTGTCGAGCTGACGGCGGATTTCAGATGTTTGTATCCGGAGCTGATGGTCAAAATCCTATTCAACTAACTAGTGGCGGTGATAATGAAGACCCCTCTTGGTCGCCTGATGGTAGGTACCTTGCTTACGCAACTACTATGGGGGGCGGTGGCGTGAGAGGAGGCTTTAGTATAGCTATGATGAGAGTAGTGAGAGGCATGGAAGGCAGTGCAATAAGTACTATTAGCACCCATCGTGGTGATGCTACTCAGCCTTCCTGGGGTCCTTTACCGGGTCAGTAGTACATAATTTTAATTTTTTTTGGCAAGTATTTGCATCCACTTAAAGTGAACATATTGCAAAGGAAGCCTTAGTGCTGTAGATACAACCCGTAATTGTGGGTTGCCCAAAAAATATTCAGGAATTTTTTTAGTGTTTGGAGGATTTATGAAGGTCCATCGTTTAGGCGTAATTCTCGCTGCTAGTGTTTTTGCTGCAGCGTGTACTTGCCGACCACACAAGAACATTTATGACGGTATGGGTCCGGGTGCAAAAGTTGAAGATAATATTAGTGACGCCGCTCAAGATGGTCTCCTAAAGGATGTCTACTTTGCTTTTGACTCATACGCTCTTACTGAGCAGTCAAAATCAGTTCTACGTAGCAATGCGGCGGCGATTAAGGAAAAGAGTCTCCGAGTGGAGATTGAAGGCCATTGTGATGAGCGTGGTACAAATGAGTACAATATGGTGCTCGGTGCTAAGCGTGCAAGAGCTGCATTAGATTACTATGTCGCTCTTGGAGTTCCTACATCGTCTCTTTCAACCGTAAGTTACGGTGAAGAACTACCACTTGACCCAAGACACAGTGAAGATGCGTGGGCTAAGAACCGTCGCGCCCATTTCAAGGTTCTTGCTGGCAAGTAAGCTAAGGTAGGGCACTGCGAGTTTACAGAGGCAAAAAAGCTTTCTGAGAGTCTTTATTAAGGTAAGGTAGCTCAGAGTTAAGGCTTTTTAGCCTGCCTAAGCTACTTTAAAGTCGCCTGATGTAGATTCGCGTGGAAGCATTATTAACTAGTAGTTCTAGGGGTCAGAAAAGCAGTTGTTTTTGACCCCGTTTTTTAAGTTTTAGTTTTGAGGATTTATCCTATTTAGGTTTTGCTATGGCTCCGAAATTGACCTTTTTAGTTGTTACATCAGCTGTACTAGTCGGTTGTACCGCTGAGTTACAGCGCGATGTAAGGATACTAAAGCGGGATCTTTCGCAAGTTAGGTCTATACAGGCCGAGCATCATGCACAACTCACTCAGATTCAGGAGGAGCAGAGTGCTCTGCTTGGACGAGTGGAAGAGATGGAGCATTCTCAGCGAACCAAGATAGACTCTGCCGTATCATCTCTCAGAAATGAAGTTGATACATTGACTCGCAGGGTACCTCCGCCAAGTGGAGTGCCTGAAGATCTTCTAGATCAGGATGTAGTCATTGCAGGGTCGCTTGCACCAGAGATAGGTTCTCGCTTTCAGAAGGGTCTAGATCTAGTCAGAGTGGGCAAGTTTAACGAATCTGTGTCTGTTTTGCAGTCAGCGTTAGATGCAAGCGTAGGCATGGCTCACACAGCTCAGATATATTTCTGGCTTGGGGTTTGCTACCAGCAGTTAAGGGATTTTAAAAATGCTCTAAGAGCCTTTAATGAGGTGGTTACAGGCTACCCAAGTTCGGAGAGATTGCCTTCAGCTTTACTCAGACAAGCATTAGTTTTTAAGGATCTTGGGGATGTTACCACTTATGAGGTGACTTTGCGTAAGTTAATTAAAGATTTCCCTAGAAGCGCGGAATCAAGGAGGGCACAGTCTCTCTTGGGTAACAAAAACCGTTGAATAATTCTTCAATGAGAGTTAGGGTCTCCAACCAATAAAAATACTGACTTTCTGGGTTAATCAGTTGTTCTGCCGTTCTTTATAGCATTCAACCGAAAATTTTTTAGAGATTAGTGATTGCAAGTAATCTTATTGCTACGTTAGGCACCTTTGACGGGCTTCATACAGGTCACCAACTTATAGCTCATGAAGTTATCAAAGAGGCCTCAGAAAATGGGGGTATACCAATGCTCCTATCTTTTTATCCACACCCAGCAAGCGTTGTAGCTAAACGAGATGGAGGGTATTTGAGGGTTCCTCGTCTCTGTAGACCTAGGCAGTTTACTTCTATTGTTAAGAAATTAGGAATTAGCAGGGTTGAGCTTTGTCATTTTACTCAGGCGCTGTCGTGCTTGAGCGGTGAGGAATTTATACGCAATATTATCTTGAACCGATACGGCATTGACAGACTAATTGTCGGCGAAGATGCAGGAATTGGGCGCGCAAGATCAATGAGTGCAAAAGCACTTGTTTCGGCGATGCAACGATTTGGTAAAAGTGGCAGAATTGTCTCTTCGTTATGTGATAACGGGGAAAAAATTGGTTCACGGTTAATTAGATCGGCTATTGAAGGTGGAGAAGTTGAGCAAGTAAGTCATTTACTTGGAAGGCCTTACAGTATCCTCGGAAGAGTAGTTGCCGGTAGTGGGCGTGGTAAAGTGATTGGAATACCAACTGCAAATGTTGGAGATATTCGCCAATTACTCCCTAAAATAGGCGTATATGGGGGAGTTGCTATGGTTGATGGGTGCGCTTACCGAGCCATGATCAACATTGGTGTGCGGCCAACTTTTTTTGAGAATAACCCTAATGTTGTTGTTGAGGCTCATCTGCTTCAGTATTCGGGTAAAGAACAGTATGGATCTAGAATAGAAGTATGGTTTACCCATCGGTTAAGAATGGAAAAAAAATTTAATTCTATAGCTGATCTTACTAAGCAAATTCTTTTAGATAAAGAAATTGTCTCAAACCTTAGCATATCAATACCGAAATGTATAAAGTTTGCAGTTGAGTAAGTCGGTAGTGGCCTAATCCTTCGTCTCACGAAAGTCATGAATAGCTCTAAAGTTTCTCCGTATACATTCAAATTTTTATCAAATGAAGAGGATGCTTCCTCGGGCGGTGATTGGCGCTTAGATAGTTGGCTTACTAAAAAAGTTAATCAGGAATTATTATTAGAAAAGGATGGGAGAGTGCAGGTGTCTCGCTCTGCTATTCGAGAGCGCATTCTGTGCGGTGCTGTAGCAGTTAACGGTATAATTATAAGTAAGCCAGGTGTTAGACTACAGAGTGGAGATATCATAATTTTTGATTTTTCCATTACCGTACCAGAAACACCACTCGCCCCGTATGAATTTCCACTAAATATCTTACACGAAGATAATGCAGTGTTAGTGATTGATAAACCATCTGGGCTTGCTGTTCATCCTGGCAGTGGCACCGGATCATTGACTCTTATAAATGCAATTATTGCTCATGGACGAAAGAACGGGTGGGATCCTACGGTAAATTTTAATGCGTCTGACAGTTCCGGTGAGTTAGCACAGTCTCTGAATTATAACTCCCATAATTCGATTAATAGAACAATTATAAGAGATAATAACTCTAATTCTTATCGGCCAGGTATAGTGCACCGACTTGATAAGGATACTTCAGGAATAATAGTTGTAGCAAAAACTAGATATGCTCATGATAAATTATCTAAACAGTTTCATGACCGAACTATTCAGCGTAAATACGTAGCTTTGGCGTTAATCATGCCAAGACGTCTTACTCCTTTGTCTTCCACTGATCTTGGTAAAATAGAATTACCTATAGGGCGCGATCCTCATCAACGTACGCTTATGAAAATTAATGGAATAGGGAGTCGCCGAGCAGTAACTCATTTTGAGGTAGAAAAACGCTTACCATTTTGCGCGCTTTTATCACTTCGCTTAGAAACTGGTAGAACTCATCAGATAAGAGTGCACTGTGCTGCAGTCGGTTGTCCACTTATTGGAGATCCAATTTATGGCGAAGATCATCTTTTACCTCCTGTTCTTCAACGAGCCTCTAAGGAGTTAGGGCGCCAAGCTCTTCATGCTACTCAGCTAGGATTTTATCATCCAGACAATAATAAATTTCTGTTATTTAATTCGCCTTTTCCTGAGGATTTTAATCAAATTTACTCTGTTTTTAACAATGAGATCGCAAGAAAAAATCATGAAAATTGTTAATAATTGGGATTGGCAAGAGAATAACGTATTAGTGTTTCGTCCTTGGCTAGATGAAGGTATTACTCACGGTATCACCGGAATAGTTCCTTTTAGGGAAACTTATTTGAGCATTGCAGATTATGCCCGCCTATTTTCGAGTTGGTATCCTGATACCTCACTACTAATAAGCCATCAGGTTCATGGTTCTATTATCTTAGAGATATCCAAAGACACTCCAATCACTGAATATCTCTCTATTGTAGGAGAAGGAGATGCAATCATCGCACCTCGAATAAATGATACTTCTTCAAACCAAAGGAGAGCAATAGCTGTACAAACTGCCGATTGTGCCCCTATTTTAATTGTCACTGAACTTGACGTAGCTGTGGTACATGCTGGTTGGCGAGGATTAGCCTCTGGTATTATAAAAAAAACCGTACAGAAACTTTTTAGTAGAGGTGGAAAAGTATGTAGAGCTGTGGTTGGTCCAGCCGCCACAACCAAATTTTATGAGGTAGGATCTGAAGTAATTGAAGCTATTGGAACCACCGCTGAAGCGATCAAGAAAAACGATACCCAATGGTTTCTTGATGTCGGACGTACAGCGTTAAACCAATGTATTTTAGCATTAGGGTCTACCGGAGAAGGTCATTTAGCAAATATTTGTACTATTGAAGATTTACGATTTTATTCTTATCGCCGGTCGATGAAAACTAATACTCCACTTCAGGGGAGAAATGTTTCATTTATTTTTTGTTAAACTATAAATAAGTCCAATAATTTTGTTAAATGATTAGGGATAAATGTTTTTCATCTATAACATTGGATAAGTCTCTTGGTTTTGGCCATTTTACCTCATTTTTAATTGAACAAGATGCTTTTAATCAGCACTATGTGCGAGGTTTAAATTTACATTTTGCAAGATTACTGCGAGCGTCAAAAACACTTACTATTTTCTGTCCATCGTTAGAAGAAATAATTGAGCAATTAAAAGTTATTATTGCTACTAATAATGAATCCACTGATGATAATGATAAGTTATCGCAAGCATTGTCTCTAAGGGTTAAGATTACAGTATGGCAAGACGGATGGAATATTTCAAAGCAATCTTATAATCCACATAACCCGACAGCTTTTAGGTTGGTTATGGTTGAAGGCGGAAGACCATTACCTGAATTAAAAAGTTGTTCAAGTTTTGTATCAGTTCTTGCACAGCAGTTTGCTGACAAATCTGGCTATAATACTGCTCTTTTAATGCAAGGTTCAGAAGTTTTAGAAGCAGCTTGGGGCAATATTATTTGGATATCAAAAAAAGCTGGAAAGCTTATGTATAGGACTGAGGGCGTTTTATCTGGAGTAGCTCAAACACTTATTACCCAAAACTTCCCTCACGAAGTAATAGATTGTAAGTTTTCCCTTAACGATCTTTATGAAAATGCTTCAGCCGTATTTTTCTGTAATGCTGTCAGAGGAGTAATTCCTGTAGCTCAAATTAATGAATGGAATGTTCCTCAATGCGATAGGTATTTTGTTGAAATTAATAAAGTATGGCAGGAGTCAGAGGTTATTAGGATTTCCTAGATTAGGGTGCTAATAGGCCTCCAAGAAGTGCAGAAATCGAGTTTTGTTGTTGTTGTAGTTTGCCAAACAAACCTTCAAGTTTTGAAAATCTATTAAGCATACTTTGCTCTTGTTTGGATATTGAAGACAATACGTCACTTATTTTGTACGAATTTTGTTGAATACTTTCGCTGTTGGTGTTTATTTGTCTTTCTATTGTTCCGTTAAATCTTGTTGCAATTGATATAACTCCAGTTGATATATTAGAGAGAGACTCACTTATCTGTTCAAAAAGTTTTTGAACTGCTGATGAGTCTTTTGCTAAAGCATTCTCAGCATCTGTTTTATTAAATACCAGAGTACCATCACGATTTTTTGAGGTTACCCCGATATCAGCAAGAATTCTCACACTTCCTGAACTTTGTGACGTACTGTTCGTAAATACCCCACGTATTTGGCTGAGCAAAGTGTTGTCAATTTGCGTATTCGATAACGATCCAAATGTATTTATTATTTCCCCGTTTTCGTCTGATGTGGAAGTAATACTATTATTACTGTTTATAAAAGTAACGAGATCGTTATATGCAGTTACAAATGATTCTATTTTACTCGATGTACCAGTTATATCAGACGCTATAGATATATTACTGGTGCCAGTTGCACTAAGCTGAAGCGTTACTCCTGGAAGTAAGTCTGATATACTATTTGAAGAACGTGAAATAGTACCGCTTAATCCCGATATTGATAGCGAAGCGTTTGTAGCTTGAGATAAAGTATTTGCAGTAAATGCTCCAGAACCAGCACTAGATATTTCCGAACCTACACCGACAGACAACGACCCTGACTCTGTACCAGAGTTTTTTGATGAAATTAAGACAGCATAAGACGGGTCACCACTAGTTCCTACATTTATAAGTTCAGCTCTAGCAGAAGTAGATGCGGAATTAAAAGAGGAAATAAAATTATCCACCGTGGTAGTATTTGAAAGCACTACTGAGACGGTTTCGCTTGATTGTCCAATGCCTACGTTAAAAGTAACAGTGCGTGAAGCTTCTGATGCGTTGTTGTTTATGCTACTATTTATTACAGATGTAGCACTGGCAAATCTGTCGGAAAAAGATACAGAAGCATTTTTTGCGAGAGAAGTTACATTAATGGAGTAAGATCCAGATTGAGCTGCCGTTGAAGCTGAAACTGAGAGAACTGATTCATTAGATGAAGAAGAAGTTTTATTTACTCCCCCACCGTTTAGAACACGAAATTTTTGAGATACCGCATCAAAAGCCTTTAGTTTTTTGTTAAGTTCATTGAGACTTTTACTTTGATCACTTAATTCGGTATTTCTCCTTTCAATTGGCGCCACTCTAAGGGCTTTTTGTTGTTCAATCGTTGCCTTAATAATTGCAGATGAATCTAGTCCAGAAACAATTCCTGAAAAATTTATTGGCGCCATACCTAACCGTACCGTACTGTACTGTATCATGCCTTACCTAAACTCCCTCCGTTTAGGGGAGCTAAGTTTTTTTTGTAAAAGAACTATTGGAAGTTATGGTCGACAACAAAAGAGAAATAAGTTAGATTTCGTAGCTTACTTGCTTAGAGCATTTTAAAAAACAAGCTTTGGTTCTGCTATGAAAACTGATGAAACAAAAAAAAACACTTGGTATTGATACCTTAGCTGTCCATGGCTTATCAGACAAGGCCGAAGTAGGTAAACCTAGTGGCATAACAGTTCCTTTTTCATGCTCTTGGGTACTTCCGCCTTCAGGTGATGGTGGGTTAAGTCACGACTACGGGCGCGTTGGAACCGAGCTCACTCTCAGACTAGAAGATCAGGTTTCTGCTCTTGAGGAAGGCAAATTCTGTGTTGTGTTTTCCTCAGGAATAACTGCATTAAATGCAGTTCTACTTACCCTTCAGCAGGGTGACTCAGTTGTATGCCAAAGTGTTTGTTACGGTAATACGATAAGACTACTCAGGGCTTGGGAAAAATTTGGTATACGTACTCATTTTTTAGATTTAACTGACAGTAAGTCTACAAACTCAATTGCCCAAATTCGTCCGGCACTTGTCATGATTGAGTCTCCGAGCAATCCGTTATTGGATATCATCTCAATTAAAAAAGTGTCAGATACAGCTCACAGCGTAGGGGCAAAAGTTTTAGTTGATAATTCATGTGCTACTTCATGGAACCAAAAGCCTTTAACTCTTGGAGCTGATCTATCAGTAGTTAGTTTAACTAAGTACTACAATGGCCACTCAACCGGAATGGGTGGAGCTGTAATTGTAAATGATCAAGATCTATACGATTCTTTGCTTATAAGCCGTAAAACTTTTGGTCTTCAACCTGGAAGCATGGAGTGTGCTTTTACTATCCAAGGCATTCAGACATTACCGATTCGTATGGAACGAATCGGTAATTCTGCTCTTCAAATTGCAAAGTTTTTAGATGAGCATCCAAAAATAAGTAAAGTATATTACCCATATTTATCGTCTCACCCTCAGTATAATCTTGCCTTAGAACAGATGAGATCAGGTAGTGGCGTTATATCAATTGAGCTGTCCGGCACTAGAGATTCAATTGATACTTTTACGGATAATTTGGCTCCGCTTTTTTCACGAGCGCACAGTTTCGGTAGTGTAAAATCTCAGGTCAGTGTACCAGCAAAGATGTCTCATGCTGCCGTAGATTCCGATGAACTAGCAAACATAGGGGTCAGTTCTAATTTAATTAGATTATCTATCGGTCTTGAAGATCCATTCGACTTGATATCAACTTTAAGTGATGCATTATCCTTAATACCTGATGCCACTAAGTAGTATTGGCATATTATTTTTTTGTTTTGTATCTTCTTTGCAGAAAAGTTTTTAATTTTAACCTAACCCTGCCAGAGCAGACGAAAGTGTACTTTGCTGGCTTTGAAGTTTCCCCATTAATGCTTCTAGGCGCGCAAAACGCATTCGCAGTTGTTCCTCTTGTTTTTGTATTTGAGCTTCTGTTTCAGCGATTCGTGAATTTTGATTCTGTATCTGAGATGTATTGCTATTTTTGGTTAGATCAATAAGACCACTAAATCTAGTGTAAAGATCAATTGTACCTCCAACAGATGCTACCGTATCAGAAAAGTTAGCAAGTAAATTACCCGTATCCGTTGGATTAGTTTGGATAGCTTTTTCAAGAACGGCAGTATCTAGTTTTAATGAGCCGTCTCTTTCAGTACTAATTCCAAGATCAGCTAGTACACGAACAGTTCCACTTGAGCCGCTTCTAGCGGCGGAGATTGCGTCCCTTAATGAAGAAATAGCTCCGTCATCAGTTCGTGTAGTTGCTAATGGTCCAAAGATGTTTTCGACCTCTTGCCCATCATCTTCACGACTTACGGCATTTTGCTCCCTATGTAGCTTGATTAAATCATTGTAAGCTTCAACAAAAGCAGTAACTCTCGATATTGTTGTTGATACATCAGCTCCTACTGTAATTGTAGTTGGGCTAGCACTTGTAGCTTGTAACTCAAAATTTATTCCAGGAAATAAATCTGTTACGGAATTAGAAGACCTAGTAATCGAACCGCTTACACCTGCCAAGGTAAATTGAGCATTTGTCGCCGGGTCTTGAGTAAGAGAAAGGGTTCCAATCGCGGAGCCAGTAGATATTGAAATAGTTCCCTGTGTGGTTCCAGGATTATTGGAGGTTATCATCAATCGGTAAGATGGACTGCTTGATGTTCCAACATTAACCGTTGAAGCTGTTGCTAAATCGCTTGCTGAATTTATTTGTGATACTACATCAGCTAAAGTTGTTGTGCTTGAAAAAATGACTGATACAGTCTCTTGCGAAGGATTACCTACATTTACTGTCATTGTTCGATTAGCTTCTGATTCTCCGTTGTTTATTGATGGAAACATTGCTGAACTAAGAAGCGGATAAGAGGTATTATGAGTAACGGTATGATTGCGGGCGATACTGGTAATTGAGGAGATCGTGTAAGAACCTGGAGGCGCTGCATTTGTAGCTGAAGCTACTACAATACCTTCATTACTTGAACTTGCTGATTTAGCAACTCCACCACCATTAATAGTTCTAAATCCATCTAGCTTAGAGCGGATGTTTGTAAGCTTTGTGGCAAATTCTGTTAATGAAGAGTTTGTATCTTCAAGTTCACGAACCTTCTTCTTGGCTGGCTCAACTCGCGTTTTACGAAAAGTATCTGACTGTGCCTTTATAAGTGCAGATGTATCTATGCCCGAAGCTATTCCTGAAAAGTTAATGACCGGCATTAATGCCCTCTGTTGTTAGTGGTATCTTCCAAAATCATAGAGACAATTTCTGGATCAGCTGACTCTTGGAACCTTAAGCAATTTTTATGCAAAGTTTATCAACCAGAGGGGAGCAGATGTAAGATAGTACCTAATTAAACAAATAGGATTATGATATTACTTACTATTTTAGTGCCGGTTAGTATTACAATGAATTAGATTTTGAGCTAACTGAATTTCAGCGACTTACTCAATAATTCTATGAGGCTTAAAATAAGGCGTCATCTTCATCTGTATTGGCAAAATTTGCCAGAAGATCTGAACTAGAAGGTAATTGTGCACCAATACCTCCTTCACCAAATGCTCCTCCTAATTGAGGAAAAGAGGAAATAGTTTCTATATATGAATCGTCATAATGGGTTACTAACGGCGCAAAAGAAGTAGTTGCTCCAAGAAACGCTAGTTTAATTGTCCCTACCGGACCGTTTCTTTGTTTTGATATTATTATCTCAGCAATTCCTTTCTCTGGTGATTCGGCATGATATACTTCATCTCGGTAGATAAACATAATCACGTCAGCATCTTGCTCAATAGCTCCAGATTCACGTAAATCTGACATCTGAGGCCGTTTATTATCTCTGGATTCAACAGACCGATTAAGCTGCGACAATGCAATTACTGGTACCTGAAGCTCTTTTGCAAGAGCTTTCAGAGATCGGGATATATCGGAAATCTCCTGCTCTCTAAATTTGCTGTATACTGGGCTACGCATTAATTGAAGGTAGTCAACAATAACTAGAGCTAAAGGATGTTCTTTATGAAGTCTACGACATTTTGCTCTTAATTCTGTTATTGTTAATCCTCCAGTATCGTCTATGAATATTTTACTCTCAGCAATTCTACTAGCGGCATCTACTAGCCTTGGAAAATCTCTATCACCAAGATGCCCTGTTCGCACTTTTGCATTATCCACTTCAGCAAGAGAACATAACAACCTAAGCACTAACTGTTCTTTGGACATTTCTAATGAAAATAAAGCAACTGCTCTAGGTCCACTTTTCAGATTATTTGGAATACCGATATAACTAGCTATATTTAAAGCTAACGAAGTTTTACCCATTGAAGGACGAGCCGCAATAATTATTAGGTCACTCGCCTGAAAACCAGCAGTCATCTTGTCTAAATCCCCAAAACCTGAACCAATACCGGTAACTATTTCTTTACGGTCGTAGAGCTGTTCAATAATTTTTATAGATTCCTGAACAACATCACCTGCTTTATGGAACGATGAATTGATTCGGTGCTCAGAAACACTGAGGATGCGCTGCTCTACCTTATCAAGAAATTCTTCAATTTCTTGCTCGTCACCAAAGGCCTCGGCTACAATCTCAGTAGCCTCACGTATGATTCTACGACGAAGGGCGTGCTCCTTAACTAAGCGAGCGTAGTGACCGACATTAGCAGAGCTTGGCACCATAGTAGCTAAGCGAGTAATTTCTTCGCTACCTCCAATAGCTTCTAAAGCGCGATTGGCCTTTAATCTTTGTCCTAAGGTTACGACATCTATGGGCTCGCGTTTTTCCCATAAAGCAGTCATCGCCTCAAATATCAGGGAAAGGGCTGGTCGATAAAAATCATGTGCAGTAAGAATCTCAACAGCAATATTAAGAGCGCCGTTATCCAATAATATTGCACCTATGACTGATTCCTCTGCTTCAATTGAATGTGGTGGCATTTTCGAGGAGGAGCCCAAAGAAGTGTCTTCTTCCTTATTTACTGACTTAGGACGCCGGCTATTTTTGAAATCAGATGCCGAATACATAGTTGTTACTCAAGAAAAGAAAAACACTCGTTGAAGTTCAAGGAGAACAAAAAACAGAGATAAAAAATGCCTTAAGTTTACGTTAAAATGCGAATACCAATTAATCCATCGCGAGCCATATTGTATCTGCATTGGATAGATCGATCCATTTAGCGGCTGATTTTAGAACATCTCCAGGATTAAACTGACCAAAATCAACACTAACCGTATCAACGTTCATTTTGTTTAATAACTCTATGGGGCGAGCTAGCTCTCGACTTGGGCAAACCACAGTGACAATCTTTTGAGCGGTTTGTATCTTCGAGGAATCGCAAAAATTGTTTATCTCTGTTTTATCAGCACTATACTGTTGTGCCTTCACTAAAGTATTACTACAACTTGATTTATCGTCATCCCTAGCTGTACTTGTAGCTGCTGTTAAATCATCACTAATGGGTATGTTAGCTTCATTTTCTCTTTTTACTTGAAAGTCAATATGACCTAGTCCAAAAGCCATGATGTCAACAGCCATATCAAAGTCCACCGCAACTTGACGATTGATTCCTTTGGGCGGAAGACGTTTTAAAATTACTTCGAGTCCAGCATTTCTTACCGCATCAAGAAATGAATGGTGACGAGAGTCATCTTCATACGGTATAATGGTATAGTATCTGGCGATTCTGGGGTCGATTCCACCACATACTCCCCGCAGTAGTGCTGATAGATCAATTTTTTTGTTAAGACGCCGAGAGGCTCGGTCTAAAGCTGTTCCGTCAATAAATACAGCGTGATCTCGGGGAGCTCCTCCGCGACGGCGAATAACTTTTGAGGATGGTAAATTACCTTTGTATTGATATTTCTGCTGTAAGTATTTTTGTGAAGGATTGTTCATGTTAACTACTACTACGTTATCACCTTCGGAGGGGTTAGTTAAAGGACGGTCAGTATATTCCACACTTCTTAAGTATTCTACACTTCCTAGGAATTCTAAACGGTTCTGATTATATTTCATCTTCTCTAGCTAACACGTTTCTTACTAGCCTATTAGTTTCTACCCTAATTTATTGTTAATTTTAATTGCTTTCTATTCTATAGCTTACCTAAGCAAGTCTTGTATTCAAACTGTCGATAGAAGCAAGACGCTTTACTATTTGGAGGAAGAACTTAAAGAGTCAAGTACTTCCTCAAAACATTCCACTAATTTACCGCCTCCTATCTTACTTAGTGACGCGCTCTCACTTAATTACTGCATTATTAATTACGAATAAATCCTGAGGCCTTTTCGACTGTAAAATAATAACGGCGTTAACACGGGTATGGCACTAACAGATTTCTATGTGGCCTTTAATTATTGCTCCGAATAATTACAACAGCTTTATTTGGAAGGATTCTGTACAGTTCCTCTACAATAGGACACGGAAGCCTCGCTCCTTTTACTTCCGGTAACCTACTAGAAGCACAATAAAGTACCATATCATCGGCTACAAAAAGCGCCATAGGCCCAAGTACATTTTCTAAGAAACGCTCAGCCGCATAAGGAGGCGGGACAGGTAATTTTCGAGCCTTAAAGTATTCATCAGGAGCATACCAATTAGGCAAAGCCTCTCGGTGAATTACTCTATAATTTCCCCTCGGAAAATCTACCAAGTCGGTGACGGATGAATCTGAGACTCCTAAATACCACATTTTTGGCTTAGTTTCCTCTGCTGTATATAGCGCTACAGTAGCGCTCTTATTCGCATAATCTATTGTCACAAAAGGCCTAGAAAAGGGAAGTATTACGGCCTTTTCATAATCTTTTGGGAGTGGCAGAAATCCAAAAGTGTCCCCTTTAAAATTAGAGGCTCTAGCTAGTTTAAAATTATTGGTTTTGTTTTTTCTTGTAGCAGAAGCTATATTAGAGCTTATACCTTCATTTATAGAGGGCATAGCACGAACTAACGACACAGAGCCAGACAATTCTTGGGCAGAAATAGCCGAAGTTAAGTTTGATGAAGTTGAGAAGAAAGTGTGAGATTGAACATTAGAAGATTGATAAGAGCACCCTATGACCGAAGTTAAGCTAAAAATAAAACAAGTTTTACAAAGAAAGGCATAAGATAATTCAGGAATGTTAGCCATAGTTGTCGCTTAAAAACATATACATCTACGCACACTTTTGATGATCTTGTTCAAAATTGTGCGCCTATTATTTACCTTATAAAGTTAGCGTATATTTCAAAAAAATCTAACTTTCATTTAAAAGACAATACTACCTAGAAAAAAATTTGCACTAGCCTGTGTAGTATAGTTGGAAATACAACACAGAGTAATACTGTTTTTTCCCCAGAGCCTTGGTAGCTTAACTAATAAGCAATTTTTTTTGTTATTGATTAAATGTTAGTAAGTTTGGTATTTGAATATTCTTAGGTGAAAAAATAAAAAAGTGCTTGGTTGTTTTTTTTAAATTCTTGGATTAGTTTTCGCACAAAATTTTAATTTTTGTATTGCTTAGCTTTGTTTTTGGTTTTACCAGTACTCGGTCAGTTTCATATGATGAAAGTAAAAGGAGTTTTTTTCTGCAAACGGCACTTTATTACAAATGGCGTCTTTATTGCAGGGAACGGCTTTACTGCCAACGAACCTTGTATTATACCGAGACGATTCTATTGAAAAGCTACTAGTGGAAAAGAACAGTAAAAAGTTAATGTTCTATCGTGACATCATAAGTTTTTTGTAATAGTTAAGGAGTACTTTTTAGCACAGGAGATTTTTCTCAAGCATATTGTTTGAAAATTAGTACTAAATACAACTAAAGAGAGGACTACATTAAAGTGCTAAACTTTAGGAAGTAATTTTAGAAACGATTAGCTTAGTCAGTTGGCTGGCTAGCTTTATAAAAGGTGAAAGGAGGGCTAATACTACTATTTACATGACTAAACTTAACAAAAATTAAAAGTTTTTGGTTTAAAATGTGAGTTTTACCGAAAAAAGTAATAAAAAATTTTAGTAAACTAACTATTTAAGATCATAAAACTCAAACAATTGTTAAAATAACGTTTAGAACTAACCCAAAACAGTTTTTTAGGCGATTAGTTCAGTGGCAAAATATATGCGGTTACAATCATTCTTTACAGAATTTTCTAGGCAGCGTTTTTCCTAGCTTAATTCTTTAAAGGTAAAGGGCTCGCGCTTTTAGCTGTTAGTTAGACGTTTCACTTTTTGTTATTAAAGCTTACAAGTGAAATATTAATAGTGGCGAAGTAAAAAGTGAGCTGAGAGTATCTGCCTTTGTGAGCAACAAATTATGGTTATATTTGGTAAGTTTTGCGGTTTAAACCTACTTTCAAAAAAAGGTCGTAACTTTTCTCTCCAAACTCATCTAGCATCTCAACGAAAGCTTAATTTACAGCGTGTTTTTTCATGCAGGTATATCTTCTTATCTGTAGTAGTTGCTACTATAGACGGGTGTTCATTAGCTGGGCAAGTTACTAACACATCTCAGTCGTCACTACACGAGTACGCTCGGTACACAGATGGTGGCGATGATAGTGATGCTCCAGACACATTGTTTGATGGGGAGTTTAACGCAAACTCATTTAATTTAGTGGCGGATAGTGACGCTCCAACATTTCTACCTCGACCCCAACTTGTTATGACTCCAGAGGTTAGGCGCGAGCTTAATCGATTAGTTCTTCGAGACCGTTCATATATCGAGAGTGCAGTTCCAAAGTATCAGGCTTACAGACCTAGAATAGAACGGATATTTTCCCGCCACGGTCTTCCACCAGAATTGATAAACTTAGCCATCGTTGAAAGCAGATTTCAACACAATGCAAGGAGCCACAAGGGTGCTGTCGGTTTGTGGCAGTTTATGCGTGAAACAGCGCATTCCTTCGGTCTTAGAACCCACGGTCGTGATGAGCGTTTAGATCCGATTCGATCTTCTGTAGCGGCAGCTAGGTATTTGCGGTTTCTGTACGAAGAATTTCAAGACTGGCATCTTGCTCTTGCTGCTTACAATACCGGTCAGGGTCGATTAGCTAGAGCGCTTGACAGGGTAGGGACGGACAACTTTTGGCAACTAGCTCGATCTGGTGAGCTAGCTCGCGAAACTGCGGAATTTGTTCCCAGATTTATAGCCATAACAATGATTATGAAAAATCCTGAGGCTTACGGTTTTGAGCGATTCTCCTAGTAGCCTTGGCAAAAATATTACTGCTCTGCGCGTAGGAAGTGGAGTAGATGTTCATCGATTTTTAAATAAAGACAGTAGTGAGCACTGTGCTCCTAGGCCACTGGTTCTTGGAGGTGTGTGTATTCCTCATGAAAATGGGTTGGAGGGTCATTCAGATGCGGATGTCTTGGTTCATGCTCTAATGGATGCATTACTAGGTGCTGTCGCTTTAGGAGATATAGGCACTCATTTTCCTCCTTCGGACAATAAATACAAGGGAATTAGCAGTATTTTGCTTCTTGAGCATGTTGTAAGCTTACTTGAAATAGACCGATGGTTCATTATTAATGTAGATTGTATGGTGATAACTGAAGCCCCTAGACTGCGACCCTACATTGATAAAATTCGTTTGAAATTAGCAGAGTCTCTCAAGATTGGAATAGAAGCAGTTAGTGTTAAAGCTGGTACCAACGAGAAGCTGGGTTTTATTGGGCGAGAAGAGGGTATGATGGCATTAGCAACTGTGCTAGTCGGGAAAGGAGGTTGCTAAAAAAGAAAAACGAGCGACGAGCTTTCAGACGATGCTAGCCTAAGTCCGCTTGTCTGAGGGTATAAAATTAAATTATAAAATTAAATGCAGTCACTAGATATAAATTTAGAGATACCTAATTTAAACGTTCCTGTCACACTAGGTTGGAGTGCTGAGGAACGCGCGTTTCCTCAGATAATATCCGTATCAATATCTGCCCAGTTAAAATTAAGCAGGGTCTTTTCTACCGATAATCTTGAAGATACTGAGAATTATGTAGAACTTGTCGAAAAAACTAAAGATTTTGTGAGTACTGGAGAGTGGCGCCTTGTTGAAATGTTGCTTTTTCAATTAGTCCGGTACCTCTTTAACGAGTTTAAGCTAGTGCAGTCTCTTAAAATCAGCATTGAAAAACGTATAATTCCAGACGTACCTGGAATAGTCTTTACTTTGTCGCAGAAACGATGCGAGATCGAAAAAAACAATGATTAATAAAGGGTTTAATCAGTTTAGATTAAGCAGAGCTGTTAAATCAAAAACAAAAAATTAATTACACCGACCCCACACAGTTGACACATGTCGTCAATCCGAACACAATTAGAAGCCTTTAAGCACAAATAATTAAGAGTTTTTATGAAATCAGAAGGTCACCCAAAGTATTACAAAGCTGTAGTTATGTGCGCTGGTTGCGGAAATACTTTCAAAGTAGGGTCAACTATTCCAGAAATCAGAGTAGGTGTATGCAGTAACTGCCATCCTTTTTATACTGGCGCACAGAAGCTTGTGGATACGGAAGGTAGGGTTGATCGCTTCAAAAAGAAATATGCTAAGTTTGGTCAAAAACCTGCCTCTTGAGCCAAATAGTCACTTTACAGATGTTTTGGTGCATCGGTTAAAAAAGTGCGTCGGTTAATAAGGAAAGCTCTAACTTTTGCTTTATCACTGGCCTTGCTCAGCTGCCACGAGCGTCAAGGGGTTGGCCCAGGAGATTTTGCGTATTCATTTGCTTTACCTTCGATTTTAGAGCCTTCTAGTAAAATTAAACTTGCGTCATTTCGTGGTAAGATAGTGATTGTAAATTTTTGGGCTTCATGGTGCGGCCCTTGTTTAGAAGAGTTACCAGCGCTAGAAAGGCTCTCCCAGCGTTATCCCGAAAAAATAGCCGTAATCGGAGTGGGTATTGACGATGATAGAATCTCGTTAGCCGAAGCTGTTAAGAAAATGGGCGTATCGTTTCCTGTTGTTCTTGATGTTAACGGAACACTTAAGCAGCGGTATGAAGTGCGTGGTGTTCCTGAAACCTTCATAGTTGGGCATGATGGCAGGCTGGCTCTATTTCCAGATTTAAGTGGAGAGATGACTGTACGTTTACTAGGTCCTCGTGAATGGGACGAAGGATACTTTACTGATAATCTTCTTAAACTTATGCCGTAAATTCAGCGCTTAAATTTTATTAACTTTGTTAAGTTTAGGTACCTCATGATTCCTAAGGTTTTTTCCCTAGGTCCATTACCGATTCATAGTTTCGGATTGATGGTAGCACTAGCTTTTTTAGCTGCCGGTATTCTACTAGAGAGAGGACTTGTTAATCGTGGCTTTCCTTCAGGATGTGGAGAGAAATATCTTGCTACTGCTGCTATTTCTGGATTGGTTGGCGCTCGAATTTGGTATATCGCAAGTAATTGGACAGAGCTACGTCACGATTTAGTCGGGGCTCTTTTGGCTCCGGCTGGTTTTACATTTTTTGGGGGCTTTATAGTAGCAGCTCTCGTCATTTTTTTGATGCTTTATCGTGATTCAGAGTTATCAGGATTAAGTAAACGGTCAAGAGTTGGAAAGTTCGCAGACGCTGTTGCTCCAGCTTTAGCTCTAGGATATGCGATAGGGCGCTTAGGATGCCAGCTATCAGGAGATGGCGACTACGGCATAGCTACTACCACCTCTTGGTGGGGCATGTCTTACTCGCAGGGCGTAGTTCCTACCCCTGATGGTGTTAGGGTTTATCCCACACCTTTATTTGAAAGTGCTTTAGCATTTGTCATCGTGGCGATTTTGATGTCCACTGATTTATCACTGTCCCGATTAAGGCGAAGAGAAACAGCTAAAAACTACAGAATTATAAAGAATGGAGCCCAATTTTTTCTATTTCTGACTTTAATGGGGATATGTAGATTTTTAATTGAATTTTTAAGGATTGAGCCAAAAGTAGCGTTAGGATATACCCAAGCTCAGTTAATATCTGTGGTTCTAATAATTATTGGGCTCGTTTCATATATTTTTAGCTTTGTTAAAAATAGCAAAAGTGGAGAATCGGTTTATTGAAATAAGTATTAAATTATGAGTCTGAAACAGAAGAAGACTGCCTCCTTTGTATCTGCCGCTCAAGCTATAACAAAAATAAAAGCTGGACAAAGAATCTTTGTTCACGGCGCGGCTATGACTCCCAACATATTACTTGATGCCTTAAACGAAAGACGAGGAGAACTTACAAATACAGAGATAGTTGCCATTCATACCGAGGGATTAGCACCTTACTTATTTGGAGAAGAGTCAACTAGAATCTTCCATCGTTCATTATTCTGTGGACAAAATATACGGGCTTCTCTTAAAACAGGGGAAGCAGATTATGTACCTGTATTCTTGAGTGATATTCCCTTACTTTTTCGGCAGAGAGTTCTTCCTATTGATGTGGCTCTTATTACTGTATCTCCGCCAGATACACACGGGTACTGCTCTCTTGGAGCTTCAGTTGACATTGCTGTTGCGGCTGTTGAGTGTGCTAAGTTAGTCATTGCCGTAGTCAACACAGAAGCTCCACGAACTCATGGTGATGGTGTACTACATATTTCTAAAATTGATTATTTAGTTGAGGCTACAATACCTCTCTGGTGCCATAAGTGTGAGAGCCCCACTCAAACAGAATTAAAGATAGGTGAGTATGTAGCTTCACTAATTGATGATGGTGCGACTCTTCAAATGGGTATTGGCGGAGTGCCAAATGCCGTTCTTAAACTTCTTTCTAATCATAGGCGCCTCGGCATTCATACTGAGATGTTTTCAGATGGTATACTTGATCTAGTTGAACAGGGCGTAATTACCGGAGAATTAAAAAGAGTTTTGCCTAATCGTATTACCACTTCATTTGTAATGGGTTCGAAGAGAGTATTTGATTTTATAAACGATAATCCAATTATCGCTATGAAAGAAACGGCTTACACTAACGATACATCTATCATTCGGCAGAACCCTAAAGTAGTTGCCATTAACAGCGCAATAGAAGTAGATCTAACAGGACAAGTTTGTGCAGATAGTATTGGAACAAGCCATTACTCTGGAGTAGGAGGGCAGTTGGATTTTATGCGTGGAGCATGCTTATCTGATGGAGGAAAAGCTATCATAGCGCTCCCATCTACTACATCAAATGGTGACAGTAAAATTGTCTCAATCCTAAAACCTGGAGCTGGAGTTACGACCACTAGAGCTCATGTTCGGTATATTGTTACCGAATATGGTATAGCTGATCTTTTTGGTCTAACTCTAAGAGAGCGAGCTAAAGCCCTAATTAACATAGCTCATCCTAATCACCGAGAGCTTTTACTTGAAGCAGCGACTTGTCGCTTTAAAAAATTAAAAGATTTTGCCGATTTAAGATGTAGTGGAGGCTTATAGTAGTCGTGCATGATCGTAAAATTTCTTCTCAACAAATTGCCTCTGAGATGCATACTTATTTATCCGATAAATTAGAATATTACCTAGCCGCCTTAGGTAATTTAGTAAGCATCAACAGTTTCTCTCAAAATAAAATAGGTATTGCGAGTGTTGCCAAAGAAACAGAGATGCTTTTTAGTCGTTTAGGTTTTTCGGTTGAATCTGTACCTTCTATCAGTCCAATACTTGGTGGTCATTCAGTATGTTCTCTTGGAAAGCCTGACGCTCCTCGCATCGGTATAGTTTCTCATCATGACACAGTCTTTTCGGCTGAGGAGGAGCAAGTAAATAATTTTCATTGGCGCCCAGAGGGAAACCGTCTATATGGCCCTGGAACTTGTGACAACAAGGGTGGGACGATAGTAGCACTAATGGCTCTTGATGCCCTTAAAAAAGTGGCATTTGAGCAATTTGATAAGGTGCTTTGGAAGGTAATACTAAATGGTGGCGAGGAATTGTTAGTGCAAGATTTTGCCACTCTTCTTAAAAATGAACTTCCTGTTGCTAATTCTATTGCATGTTTTGTGTTCGAGAAAACAAGTAGAATTAAAAAGAATGGCTATACTGTTGTAGTATCCAGAAAAGGGCGAATTTCTGGGCGTATCATTGTACACGGTAGAGCATCTCACGCTGGTAATGAGATATCACAAGGTGCTAACGCAATTGTACAATTGGCACATGTTATAAGTAATGTGGCCACTTGGAATAATCCCGGTCAGGATTTGTCAGTAAATGTTGGGGTCATAAAAGGAGGTTCAGTTGTCAACCGAGTCCCTCATTATGCTGAGTGTGAATTTGAAGTTCGTTGTTTTTCTCCAATCGTTATGAACGAAGTTAGGGAAAAATTTGAGAAGTTACCTGATGATGTAACCGTTAAAGCCGAGAGTGATAAATTTCCGTGTTCTATTGCAGTTGTTATAGAGAACCATCAATCTCCCTGGGACTTTTTACCTCAAACTGAAGCTCTTTTTGCATTATGGCGGCGCGTGGGTGCTGAACTTGGTCTTGAGATCGAATTAGAAAAAAGAGGCGGTTTAAGTGATGCGGTACACATTGGAAATATCATTCCTACCCTCGATGGTTTGGGGCCTAGCGGAGCAAACGATCATTGTAGTGAGCGCTCCTCCTTAGATGGTGGAAAAAGTAAAGATCAAGAGTTTGCTGAACGCGACTCACTTATTTCGAGCGCAGTGCTTCATGCTATGTCTTTGCGTCAGCTAATAATTGAAAGAATTTGATTAAAACTAACCAGATAAACCATATCTACAGTATATGCATTTTATAAATAATTGGTATTGTGAGCTTAAAAGACCTGCAACTAAAGTGGGTGATGAGGTTTCTTTATATTGCTTTCCGTACGAGGGTGGTACCGCTGAAAGCTTCGGTGAATACGCAGAAAGTTTATCTTATCCTATTTACTTTCGGTCAGTTCACCTGCCTGGTCGGCCACCTTTTAATACACAACCATTTGGTAAATCAATTCCCGATATTGTCGACTTTTTATGGGAAAGAGGAGCTAGTACCGTCACTCCAAATACCATAATCTACGGCCACGGAGTTGGAGCCCTACTAGCTTATGAATGGTGTAAAAGATTATGCGCTGAAAATTCTCCAGCAGTTGTTTTAGTAGTGGCTGCCCAGAGAGCCCCGGTAGTACCTCTCAGACGTGAATTGCTAGCACATCTGTCTGACGAAATATTTTTAGACCGTATGCGCCACTTTCCTGAGGCTCCACCGGCTGTATTTAGTGACCAAAAATTTAGGGCTAATTTTCTTCCGAGATTTCGGGCAGATTTAGCTCTCGATGAAACCTATAATTTTGAAAATGTGCCACCCTTACCAATACCAATTGTCGCTGTAGGAGGCATCAAAGATAGTAGCGTGACTCCAAATGAACTCGCCAAGTGGAGTATCTTAACATCGGAAAAATTTACCATCCGCCTTTTTTGTGATAACTATATATTCAGTATTACTACTTTTTCTGAAATTATTAGGTTAGCTCATAATCAACTAAAATCTTTTTATTAGAAAATTTAAGACTATTTTTTATATAGCTTTGGTTTGTTTAATCTTATACACTCCCCTTTATTTATAAAACAAATTAAATTTTAGGATAGGGCGTTATGGTAGGCTTTGGGGAACCAAAACAAACAAAAAGGAATTTTTTAGAAGTCAAGTTAACAATGCCTCAATTTAAAGATAAGTATCCGAATGGTATTCCATTGGACGATCTTCTTAAACTTTTTGAATATAATGGCCAAACGGCCGATAGTTCCGAAATAATATCTGTTATGCGATCCCTTCAGTATTCGTTTAATGAAACGTCGGAAACATTCACCAAATCCTAGTAGGAAACTAAGCCTTTCTTTGATAAATCTGTATCTTAACATTCCTTTTGGCAAAGAGGGCAGTAGTACTTTTTATTATTTCTATGCTCTATAAGAAATGATAAATAGCTAAGAAATGGTAAATACCTCGGAGACGGCTTCCAGTCAAAATAAAGTAAGGATGTCACTAGCTGTACCGCGCAGGTTAAGAGAAAAAACAATTTAAATAAAATTACCTAATTAACCTTAAGAATCTTTTTACTAAGTAAGTCCATCTTTCAAATTGTTTAAGCTCAGCATTTTGCTTCGCCACCAAAGATTTAAGAGCTAGTATCTCTTGGTCTTGACTTTTTAATTCAAGCTCCAGAGCTGAAATTGACTCTAACGAGGGAGCCCACTTAGCACTAGACGGCACTGCGACAAATGTACCTTTAAAGGTAACATCTAAAGACTTAAATGAGTTTTGGGCAATTGCTTTACCACGCTGGGCAATAACAGGATAACCTAAGTCAGGATGAATAAAAGAGTACTCAATACTACATTCTCTTCCGGAAATAGGACTTTGACCAACTAAGTAACTGTCAGCAAATGGAGGAGTTAGCACATTAAATTGTTCGGGGAAAAGTATGGGTAATGTGTACCGGTCTATAGCTAGTGGAGCGCTTGGAAGGGAGCTTACGTAATTTATCCACTCAGAGGAGTTAATGATAATATCTGGATCTTGTCTTTTAACTACCGGCAAAAAGGCCAAATTATTACTTACTAACCATGTAAAAGGATTATCCCGAATGTAATCAACAAAGCTTGCTGATAGAGCCATTGCGTAAACCCACTCCTGTCCATGAGTTGAACAAACAAATTTTAAGGGATATTTACCTTGGTTTTTAGCATTCACCCTAGGAATCATTCCGAACTGGTCATAAGGGTACTGAACTGGTGGAGTGGGTAGTAAGTCCTCAGCTAGGGCTAGTGATGTTGTAACCTCAAAAATTAAGCCAAACAAATGTGTTGATGACCAAAGAATTAACAGTGATAAAACCTTGGTAAAATATAGATTGAGCATAGTAAGTACTTATGACTAATCACACTTAGCTATACTTCTTATAAACGACTAAACAAGTCAAAACAAATTTTTGAATAAACTTTAAAAAGCTCCGGTTAAGATGAAGCTGAAGAATAATTTTTTAACGCCAAACACCATAGCCAGCGACAAATAAAACAGCCAACTACGGTGACAGATAAGCTTGTTAACAGAAATTGCGTAGCTTGGTGTATAGTTTTAACAGATAAAATAGCTTCCGTTGGAACAGAAGCTATAAGCCCGTAGGGGATAACAGTGAGAAGTACTCCGCGAATTAGTGGAGAGTAGATTGAATGTGGCCTCTCAGCAAACCTCTTACCAATATAAAAAAGAGGCTCAAGTCCATCGGGGGAACCCGTCCAAAAAACAATAATTGACGTAAAAAGATGCAGTAAATAAAAAACCAGGAGGCCATTTAACAAAAGGATCGCAAATAGTAAGTAAGAGAAAAAAGAATACTTTTCAGGTGCAATAACTAGGGTTGTTAATAAAAGACTACCCGCTACAAAGACATTAAATAAAGAGGCAGGATTGACATCCTTGAACGATACCAAAAAAAGAGATGATACTGGCCTAATTAGGTAGTAATCAAAACCTCCTTTAGCCACTAAGTGACGCAAATCATCGAAATTATCGACAAACAGTGCCATGCGAAGCGAATCTACGAGTAAATATGAAGCGACAAAAATTCTCATTTGCCACGGTACAAGGCCTCCAAATGTTGAGGTATGCAAAAAAACTAACTCAAAAAATAAAAAAGTTACCCCATAAAAACAGAGATCCATTATGATCCGAAATATCCCATCTATCCTAAATTGAAGACCTTTCATTAAGCTAAATTTAAAAAGTGCTTGATACAGAGTGAAATAACGCACTAAGGTGATTAAAATCGTGAATTTTACCTTAGTAATCACATGCCCACTCCAGAATACTGCTTGCGACCCAATTCCCAGATTATACGCCTTATTGGTATTAGAACTATTATCCAAATAGTAGCTAAACCTACATTCATTAACCACTGACTAGGAGTAACCCTGCCCATAAATGTTTCAATTGGAACAGCAAAGATAACTGCCGGTGGCAAAACGTACAAAATAGACTGTGCCCAATCAGGGAAAAATGTTAATGGCAATACTGTTCCACCAAAAATATTCACCACAAAATGGTGAAAAATAGATAAAGCCCATACCTCATCTGCCCAAAAACCTGTTAACTCAACAATATAATTACTGGAGTAAATAAGAATCATTGATAGAAAAAGTGAGACAATTCCAGCGCTGATACTCCAAATTGGAGGTAGGTTATCAAATACCTCTATATTAGGGCTCACTAATACAACCGCTCCTATGGCAATAGTTGCTTGTAGAAACGCGATAAAAGACTTTCCAAAATAAAGAGTAAAGCAGAGTAAGTAATGAGAAACTGGATACATCAGATATTTTGTAAGATCTCCTTCGTATATCTCTCTTGATATAACGCCAAATATTGGACGAAGTGCCGTACCACATAATGTAGCCCAAACGGAATATAAAATTGCTTCATTTAAGGTATATGTACCTAAAGTGGTTTGACCCTGTGATGAATATAATTCATTCCAAACTGAGAAAGCGATAACTAACTGGCTTAGACTTAATCCAATAGTAACTATCCAAAATTCAGCCCTATATTGTATAAATTTCCTCATCTCTTGGGCTGTTGCCGCCAGAATCCAACTATACTTTGCCACTTTAGTGTTCTCGCTGAGGTTCGCCCAATAACCGAGTAATGAGCACGCTAATATCTTCTTCTTCTACTCTTACATCAGTAATTTGCTGGATATTTAGAGCATCAATTAAAATTTTTTGCACTACTTCTAGTGGTATGGTAGCCGATAGTAAATTTTGGGACTCTAAAGTTACACTATAATCAGAAAATGATTTGAGCAGGCTGGTCTCAATAGGCCGGTTAGTAGTTATTGTAATAGTACGCATTTGTTTGACACATTGTGACAATTTTTCAGGTGTACCCTCAAAAACTATTCCACCAGCTCTAATCACAATTATTCGATCAGCAAGAGTTTTTATATCCTCCATGTAGTGAGAGGTAAGTATTATTGCTGGTCTGGCAGCATCACGATAATGCAAAAGAAACTCTCTTAAATTTTGTTGTGTATGAAAATCAAGTCCGATAGTAGGTTCATCTAAGAAAATTACTTTTGGGGAATGTAAGAGAGCCGCAATAATCTCCATCTTCATACGTTCGCCCAAACTTAGCCGACGCACCGGAGTTTTAAGAATATTTTCTACTTTTAATAGATTAACGAGCATATCTCGGGTCTCAATAAAACCCCTGGTCGGAATTTGGTAAATTTCCTTTAGTAATATAAAGCAATCATCAGCAGGAAGATCCCACCATAGTTGGGCTTTTTGACCCATTACAAGAGAGATAGAGCGTCTAAATTCAATACTCCGATTCCAGGGGGTATGACCAAGCACAGAGATGTCACCACTAGTTGGGTGAACAATACCGGCAAGAATTTTAACTAAAGTTGTCTTACCTGCTCCGTTAGCTCCGATTAAACCAACTATTTCTCCGCTTCTAACAGAGAAAGATATATTACTAAGAGCAGTGCGTTTGATTTTGCGCCGAACAACAAGACTCTTTATAGCTGCTAATAACCCTGGATCTTTCTCTGTGAGTTTAAATTCCTTGCTGATATTCTCACATTTTATTAAAACTTCCTCGCTAGACCGATGAGGCATAAAAATCTTAGCCTCCCCCCATTCATTTTTTGTATCTTAAGTGAACCTGAGATCGCCGAGCACCTGAGACCCCCAGGGCGCTACACTATATCTAAATATCTAAACTATATCTAAGCCCAATATTATTACCCAGGCCTCACAAATAGTTTAGGATAGTACATACTTATTAATTGTAAAAGGTAGATTAAACTAGAAAGATCAGAGTTTTTAAATTTTAAAAACTAACCTCAATTCTTAGATCATCAAGAGTCTCGGCCATTTCTTTAACTCGGTCATCCTTAGGCGGAGTACTAGACCTGTAAAAACTATTTTCAGTTGTTTTGTCCGAAACCATATTCAATTCAGCCTTCACTCCGAGTCGTTGTTGCTGACCCACAGATTGAGCTACTCCACTACCACTGGGTGTAATTGGATTATTCGTTTTCATCTCCATCTGAGCTGTAACTCTTTTTGGCTTAACCACAGTATCAAAACTAAAAAACTCGTTAGTATCATTATCTAACTCAGGAATCTGATTTTTTCCTTTAAATTTAGCTTTTTTCTTCTCACTGGGAGAGATGGCAACTATCTGACTGTGCTTACCCTCGCACACTGAATCAATCCGGCTCTGAATTATAGGAGCAAAATAAATGAGACCAGGAATGCCTACAGCTGTAAGACCAAGAGCTGATGCGATTAAAAGTTGCGGAAACTCATTTGTTAGCAAACCTGATATATCTAGTGTATAAAGACGAAAGAAGATACTTTTACTACTTAAAGTACATCCCAACAAAAATCCTGCCAGTATACCTAAAACAAGCAATCTGTAGGCTGTTATATGAACTCTAGTTTCAAAATTTGTTGTTAATTGTCGCCCACAGTGGTTGCATGAAAACATTCTTGGAGCTAATTCTATTTGCAGTAATGCACCGGTAATACCAGTGCTTTTCTTACAACTCGGGCATTTTGTCTTCCAGAATATTTGCATTTACGACAAGGCTCCGCTTTTGTTTTCTTTTACATTCTCTTTTTACTATCAGCGGAAACAATTAAACTGATCTTAAAAAAAAACCATCATTTTAAGAAAATTTCGTAAAAAATTCGTTTAACCGCTGATTATCAGCGATTCTTTGTTGCGAAAAATTCAGTACTTTAGTTCTTAATTACTTACTCGCTGTGTTAACATTCTGAAGTGATCAATTCGGAGTATAACTTGTAATTATTTTTTATTTGTTTATGTAAAATGGTTGGAGCTCAGATACTCTCTATAAAAGATGGCTACCTTCAGATAGGAGACCGCATAATCTTTAGCGGCCTCTCAGTCTCTTTATTTCAAGGTGAACGAGTTGCTTTAATCGGAAGGAATGGCTCAGGTAAGTCCACTCTGCTAAAGTTGTGCGCAAATTCATCTGCTAGAATTAAACCCTTTACTGGTACCAAGCCCCTGAATAGTAGCGGGCTTGTTGATAGCGGGCTTGATAGCGGGGAACTAATACTTAATAGCGATGTAACGAGCGTTTATGTACCGCAAGAAGAACCCACAATTTTTGATAACAACGACACCATAAAATCGGCCTTAGAAAGAGTTATAGAGCGCGGAGAGGAGGAGTTTACGCATCATGTGCTAAGTCAAGATAGTCGAACGATAAAACTGATAGCAGATAGTGGCTTTAGTGATCTTTATCAGCCTCTTAAAACTTTATCAGGTGGATGGAGAAAGCGTCTTGCTTTGGTTAAAGGTATAATAAACTTTCCGCAGTTACTGCTACTCGACGAGCCGACTAACCACCTAGATATTGATGGAATTAATTGGCTCGAAAATACGTTATCAACTCTTAAATGTACTGTTTTTTTCGTTAGTCATGATAGAGCTCATATTGAACGTATAGCTACAAGAGTAATTGAATTAGCTCCGTGGTATCCCGGCGGTGCTCTTGTTTCAGATGGAGGATATTTAAAGTTTTTAGAAAGAAGAGAGGCTTTTTTAGAACAACAAGAAAAGCTCAGCTCATCACTAGCAAATAAAGCTCGACAAGAGCTTGCATGGCTTCGACAAGGGGCAAAGGCTCGGTCCACCAAGGCTAAGCATAGAACCAAGAGTGCAGTAGAAATAATTGAGCGCTCCAAACAATCGCAATCTTTACCAAAAAAAATTCACGATAAGATAGCGATTGATTTTTCATCATCAAATAGAGGAACCTCAGAATTACTCAGACTAGAAAAAGTTCACTTTTCATTTGGTGAGAAGAAATTAATCAAAAACCTATCCGTAACGATATCAAAGGGAGATTGCGTCGGGATAATAGGAGCAAACGGTAGTGGTAAAACGACTCTGCTACAATTACTGCTCAAAGAATTAGCACCAACTGAGGGAGTAATTTCTGCTGCTCACAAGCTAAAGATTGGATACCTTGACCAAAAGAGAAAGAGTCTTCCGGTAAAACTAACCGTACGACAGGCTTTGTGCCCTGAAGGTGATAGTATTATTTTTCAAGGAAGACAAGTGCATGTTAATTCTTGGGCTGAGCGCTTTTTATTTTCGCGGTCACAACTAGATCTTCCTATTGAAAGTCTATCTGGTGGTGAAAAAGTCCGAATTTTATTAGCTGATCTTATGGTTAAGGAGTTTGATCTCCTTGTTTTAGATGAACCATCTAATGATCTCGATATAGCGACCTTAGAAGTATTAGAGGAAAGTATTACAAGTTTTTCTGGAGCCGTACTTTTAGTATCTCATGATCGATTTCTACTTGAACAAGTAGCTACCGTAATTATTGGACTTTCTACCTCTGGTAGTATTGTTTATGCCGATTATTTTCAGTGGGAATCAGAACAACTTTTTAAAAAAGTAACTAATAGTGATCCAGCAAATAATACAAGCGTCCTCAAAGTTCATAAACCAAATAATTTACGAGCCACAGAGCGAGAAGCTGCGACAATCGAACGTAAAATAACTAAAGCGGAGAGCTTACTAATTCAATATGAATTATCTTTAAACGATCCAGAGGTAGCAGCTAACGCAGAGGAGTTAAAATCACGATATGAAAAAGTGCTCAATCAGAAAAAAATAATTGAAGATCTTTATGAAGTATGGGGAAAGCTAACTTCGTAGCAGTCTTTTTTATGTCGTTAGTTACTGAGAACTGTAATTCTCAGTAACTAACGACATAAAAAAGCTACAGGGTGGATACTCTACTCGATCTACTTGTCCATCGATTCATCCGTCCCATTACTAAGAATGGTCTTTTTCATCAACTAGAGCTTCTTCAGCAGCTCGAAGAGATTTATTAGCTAGTAACTCCATTTTTTGAATTGCAGATTCTTGAAGACCTAAATGACGATCAGCTTCCCGATTAAAGAAAGCTAGACAATCCCAAGCATCTTTACGAGAAAGCGCAGGAATTGAATAAAGATGTTTACCTTTGGCAAAATCAGCATAATTTTTAAAGTACCAAACGTTAAATAACCAATCTAGAAACCGCTGGTCTATCTTACAATCCCAATACGGATTTACATAACCTGTTGATACAGTCCTTGCAAATACTCCTCTAGCGGTAAAAATCCGAAAATCTTCGATAAAACATGTCATTCTGCGTCTATAAAGTTCCCAATACAAGAGAAGCAAACAATAAACTCCCGTTGTAATACTAGCTACAGCCAAAGCTATACGTTGAGTATACCAAACTGAAAAATTTACTGGCCCTTTTATAGCAAAGACCCAAGATACAACCACGAAAATGCCAACTAGGAAGGTTTTTTGGATAGCAAAAATTGGCTGTACTGGAAAATATTCCAGTACATCTACTTTTTCACCCCACCTTAATGGAACAATTGGACGCTTGCCAGTAGTTCTAGCTAATGAAGAATTTAACTGAGTGCTAACTACCTTTTCTGCCTTTTTATCTCTAGTATTAGGAGTCATGGTATTTAAACGTTTAACATTTGCGATCAATTTGCGTTATGCCTTCAAGCCCTCTACCTATGCCGCGTTACAGCAGACTTACCGCGATACACAGACTTAATTGGTTTGATTCAATTGACCTGTTAAAACACTATAAGATACAGAACGCATATATTGTTCAACAAGTTTTCCCATATCTCGTACTTAGTTTTACACTATGGGCACTTTTTTTCTACACATGGATTACTTCAGACTCTTCGCCACTCCTTTTAAAAATAGCACTTGGTGGTGCAATTGCCTCAGTTGCTGTCACTATTGGAGCAATAACTTTTTGGACATTGTATCGACGGAAAATTGAGTTTCGCATCGATGGTTTGCGACTTAACAGCACAATGGGGATTATTCGGCGACGGACTAGTTCTCTCGTAGTTAGAGCTCACAATCTTGTAGAAATCAAGCAGCGGCTCATAGATATTCCTTTTGGGTTATGGAGCTTTCAAATATATGGCTCTAATCAAATGATACCTGAGCTTGCTTTATTATCTGGAATTTCAAAGAAAGATGCATTTGATATGTTTCGATACTTTTCAAACGAATTATCTCAACAGGTCACTATTGCCGAACCCAAATTTGGTGAACTGTAGGCAATAATCATCAAAATTATAAACTTAATAATTCCTTCTGATAAAAGTTAAATTTTTATTTCTACTCCCACTCAATAGTCGCAGGTGGCTTGCTTGAAACGTCTAGCACCACTCTATTAACTCCCCTAACTTCATTGGTGATTCGAGTACTGATAATGCGTAAAACTTTTTCGGGAGGATAAAACCAATCAGCGGTCATGCCATCGCTGGAATCAACCATCCTCAAGGCAATAGCTTCATCATAGGTTCGGGCATCACCCATAACCCCCACACTGCGAACCGGAAGGAGCACAGCAAAATTTTGCCACACTGATTTTAGAAGACCTGCTTTTTCCATTTCTTCTTGAACAATCGCATCAGCCGCCCTTACCTTGTCAATCCGCTCATCTGTGATTTCCCCCACTATTCGTACAGCTAAACCAGGTCCTGGAAATGGCTGTCGCCACAAGAGAGACTCCGGTATTCCCAAAACTTCACCAAACGCTCGTACCTCATCTTTAAAAAGCTCTCTCAACGGTTCAATGAGGGATAAATGCATCCTCTCAGGAAGCCCTCCGACATTATGATGAGTCTTGATTGTGGCAGATGGGCCTTTTACTGAAACACTTTCAATTACGTCAGGATATAAAGTACCTTGGACAAGATGAGTAACTGAAGTAAAACGTTTAGCTTGAGCCTCAAAAACCTCAATAAATATCCTACCAATAATCTTCCGTTTACTCTCCGGATCTTTTACTCCTCTTAATTCTTTAAGAAAAGTCTCACTAGCATCAATGTGATGTACTTGTAATCCAAGGCCATTTGTACCAAGAGCCTCTACCACCTGCGTTGCTTCATCTCGCCGCATTACTCCGTTATCTACAACGAGACAGTGCAAACGCTTGCCAATAGCTCGGTGCACTAAAACTGCGGCTACTGTTGAATCGACACCGCCACTTAATCCGCAAACTACCTCGCTCCCCTCAGGAACCAAGGAACGTATTTTTTGCACAGATTCCTCAATAAAATGGGCTGCATCCCAATCTCCGGAGCATCCACAAATTGAGAAAAGAAATTCAGTCAAAAACTGTTTTCCTTGAGGCGTATGAGCTACCTCAGGATGAAACTGTATGCCATATCGTTTACGGAAATCATCACCAAAAGCCGCTATCGGGAGATCTCGGCTTGAAGCAAGCACCTCAAATTCTTCTGATAATGCAACCACGTGATCGCCGTGACTCATCCATACGGGAACTTCAGTGTTGGGTTTTTCTATCCAACCAAAAATTCCCTTATTTCTTGTAACTGTGAGTAAAGCACTGCCGTACTCGCGAGTCTTACCTTGAGCAAGTCTGCCGCCATAGTACTTTCCCATCAACTGCATACCATAGCATACTCCAAGAATTGGCACCGAAACATTAAACCAACGCTCATCAAATGGCGGAGCATCGTCACCAATTACACTTGAAGGACCTCCTGATAGAATTATCCCTTTGACTCCATAAAGAGACTCGCTATCCAAACAACGCTCGGTACACGGATGAATCTCTGAATAAACACCACATTCCCTTAGCCGACGAGCTATAAGTTGAGTATATTGCGACCCAAAATCGAGTACTATAATACGCTCATGAGTCATGGGTACTACCTTACGGAAAATTTATGACAATAAAAAAGTGCAGCTATAAGCTTACAGATTAAACTCTTGCTACCAAAGGCTCAGTGGTTGTTTTTTGATTACGTTTTCTGAGTATTATTTTAATGCTTGACCCCCTAAAAGGTTTATGTTTGCGAATAATTTTTTCTAAATATCTTTCATAAGAAGGTTTTAAGCGGGCAATAGCATTAACAAATAGGACAAACGTTGGTGGCGCACTGTCAACTTGAGTGGCATAAAATAGCTTAATGGGAGTGCCTCGGTAAATAGGAGGAGGGCGTTCAATTAGAGCTCGGTCAAAAATACGATGAACCACTGACGTTTGCATCCGCTCATGTCTTGTTATAGCTACCTCCTTACTTACCTGTAAAAGTGACGGGCATCGCCGACCCTGCAAAGCTGAAACAAAAAGAACCGGAGCGTATCTGGCAAATGGCATTACTTTAAATATACTTTCAGTAAAGGCCTGAACAGTTCTATGATCTTTTTCGATAGCATCCCATTTATTAACAACTAAAATTAGCCCCTTGCCTCGGTCATGGATAAGTCGCGCAATTTTAGCTTCTTGCTCTGAAGGCATACCTTCTGTAGCATCTAGTACAACTATTACAACATCTGCCTGTGCAACGGCACAAGTAGTGCGTAATGTACTAAATCTTTCTACTGTACCATCTGCTACGCGCGCTTTTTTTCGGAGTCCAGCAGTGTCTATAAGGGTATAATTTTGGCCATCTCGGATTAAATCTATATGAATAGAGTCTCTGGTAGTACCCGCTTGTGAAGAAACAACAACGCGATTTGCTCCAACAATCCTATTAATCAAACTTGATTTACCAACATTCGGACGGCCTACAAGAGCTACTGTAATCTTATCTAAAGATGCTAAAGATTGACTATCAGAAGAATCTTGGGCTTGGTTTTCTGAGGTTTCAGGTAGCTTACTCTCGTCATTATTATCGTAAGATTCCTCCTCCTCTATAGCTAGAAAATCCTCTTCGTTTTTTATACCCAGCCTACGACGAATAAGCCGCACTAATTCTCGTAATCCTTGCCTGTGCGAAGCGCTTATAATTAAAAGATCCTTTATGCCTAACGCATAGAACTCGTTAGCAGCGATATTACTACCAGCTCTCTCCCCCTTATTTACAACAAATAAAGCCGGTTTTTGAGCGCGACGCACAAGCTCTATAACCTCCTCATCTAAAGGATGAATACCGTGCATACAGTCAAGAACTACAATTAGTAAATCAGAATCAATTACGGCAAGATCGACTTGTTCTCTTATTTTCCAATCTAGTTCACCATCAATTTCGTCACTAATACCGCCGGTATCTACAACAGCAAAAGGCTCTCCTCCGCGACGCACAGTACCAAAAACTCTATCTCTGGTTACACCCGGTTCATTCTCAACAATAGCGGATCTTCTATGTACCAAAGCATTAAAGAGTGTAGACTTTCCTACATTCGCTCGACCAACTATAGCTACAGTCTTCATTTTTGCTCCTTTACCTTGGTCGTCTTTTTAACTCTCGTGTTATTCTTTATTGTACTTTTCTTTTGCAATCTCTGTTCTTCATCAAATAAACGGGCTAAAGCTTTTTCAGCTGCTTCCTGCTGAGAACTTTTTTTTGAGGAGCCTTCCCCTCTTCCGTACTCCTGACCATCAATTTTTACCAACGAAACAAATAAAGGCTTATGACCTGAACCTTTCGTTTCCTCTAAAAAGTACTCAGGTGCACCACGTTTTAATAAATGAAGTTGCTCTTGTAGCTCAGTTTTAGGATCTCTTGGAGAAACAGATACTAGCCGTGTGGCAAAAAGCTTACGAATTACTTGTAAAGCTATATCAAAGCCAGCTTCTACAAAAATAGCTCCTAAGATTGCTTCAAAAACATCGGCCACAAGAGCCTCTCTAAAAGAGCCTCCCTCTTCTAATTGACTTTTTCCTACAAGAATATGGTGACTAAGCTCTATGCTGCGGCCAACTTCAGCTAAGGCAGGTGAACTCACTAAAGCAGCACGCAATTTCGTCAATTCTCCTTCAGAGGCAGAAGGATAAGCTTCTGTGAGAAGATAAGCTACTCCAAGGTCAATCACTGCGTCACCAAGAAATTCTAATCTTTCGTAGTTACCACTGTTTTTACTTGTAAAACTATTCTTTTCAAGCGAAGCATGAGTTAATGCTCGCTTTAAAAGTAATTTATCTTTAAATACATATCCTATTCTATCTTCAAGATGACTTATCCCCTCAGAATAATTAGCACCACTATCCTGCTCAGCTTGTCTTTGTAATCGTATTTGTGAGCCAGCAATTGATTTCGTAGAGGTCTCATTACCGCAATTGTGTTGGCCTTGAGTGTGAGAAAGACGCTTTGAGGGTAACATAGAAACAGAGCTTTAATGGGGAGATAATATAAAAAAATTTATTTACGTTTAACTAACTGTTAACTACTGATTCCGCTTGATAATAATTACTTCTACTTACAGCTCTTGGATTACTTATTCTTCCACCTCCCAAAAGTTCTTCATCTGCAAGGTCATAAAATACTGCTGCTTGACCTGGGGCAACAACAGCAAGCTCGCTTAAAAATGCAACCCTTAAAGTCGCCTTATCTTCCTGTGATATCCGCGCTGGAACTGCCTTATGCCGATGACGAACCTGAACTAACACATCTGTAGGAGTGGTTATACTTCTCACCCAAGATACTTGTTTTACCAAAAAATCCTGACGGTTTAGCTCTATTTTTTCACCGACATAAACCGTAGCTGTTTCAGAATCTATCGCCAGGACGTAAAGGGGGCTACCATGACCTCCCCCGATGGATAAACCCCTGCGCTGTCCAACAGTAAAACGATGAATACCCTCGTGAGTGCCAATAATTTCACCACTAACCCTTCTTATTAAACCAGACCTTCCTTGAGCTATTCGTTTTGCTACAAAATCTTGCACCGAACCGGAAACAAAGCAAATATCTTGACTCTCTGCCTTTTCTGCTGTACTTAGGCCAGCTTCACGAGCTATACCCCTTACCTCTGCTTTTGTCAGGTGACCAACAGGAAATAATGTTGAAGCGAGCTCATGTTGATTCATAGCATAGAGAAAATATGATTGGTCTTTAGACCTATCTACGCCACGCAGTAACTTATAACCCTCGTGTGAGGCTTCAATTCTTGCGTAATGACCCGTGGCAACGTGTGAGCAACCCATCGCAGCCGCGCGCTTCCTAAGCTCTTTAAATTTCACGCGGTTATTGCAATCTATACAAGGATTTGGGGTCTCTCCAGCGGCATACGAATCAACAAATTTTGAAATTACTTCTTTTTGAAATGATTCTTCAAAATCTACGACATAATACGGAATGCCGGCCTGAGAAGCGGCATTGCGCGCATCCATAAAATCCGAAGGTGCGCAACATGTGGCTCGGCTCGAACAACCGCCGCCATTACGATAATCCCACACCTGCATTGATACTCCGATGGCGGGTATTCCACTACGACTAATAAGTATTGCCGCTACTGACGAATCAACGCCGCCAGACATAGCTACTACAACTTGTGTTGCTGAATTCATTTAGCTCACATAATTAATTTTTAGTAATACTATTACTTATGTAGCACATCTATTTTTTTATAAAAATTACACTCAAACGATTGCCTCATAGCTTATTTACTTATGCTGCATACGAGAGGCTAAATCTCCTATTTTTTTACCGGCTAGGTTCAACATATCTTGAGAATATGTGCTAGCAAAAGAGATACGAACAGTTTCACGGGCAAATTCTTCTGTGTGACCCAAAGCAAGAAGCACAGTAGATGGGCTTGGCTTTCCCGAGCTACAAGCAGCTCCACCAGAGATCCAAATGCCTTGAAGGTCACAAGCAATAACTAGGTCATCTGCTCTAACCCCAGCAAATCTTATACTGACTGTATTTGGAACTAAGGGCACATCAGACGAAACAGACTCTTCAAAGATACAGCCAGAAGAGGAAATTCCTTCAATTAAACTGGCACGTAGCTCCCACATAATCTGTTTGTATCCATCAATTTGAGTAGCCTTTGCTACCTTAGGGGCGATTAACCCGAAAGACAATATCGCCGTAATATTTTCAGTACCGGCTCTCTTGCCTCCCTCTTGGAATCCTCCCTTAAATAATGGTTTTACATCAATTCCCTTTTTAATAATTAGAACCCCTACTCCCGCAAGAGAACCAATCTTATGGCCAGATAGAGTAGCAATATCAGCGCCGCTTTCCCTAAAAGACCACGGAATTTTACCAAATGCCTGCACGGCATCGGTATGAAAAATAGCTCTAGGGTTTTTCAGTTTCACACTGTTTACTATCTCAGTAATTGGATGAATAATACCGGTTTCGTTGTTGACGCTCATTATGGATACAAGCTTAGTTCGACTATCAACCAAGTCAGTAACTGATTCTGGGCAAAGGTCACCGGATTTAGATTTACTTGGATGAGCTACTCTAATTTCGTAACCTTTCAACCTGCAACTATCCAAGTGAGCTAATACAGAAGCATGTTCAACAGCGCTGACTACTATGTTTTGTGATGAATTCGTCTCCGTTATGTCTCTTTCCGTTATGTCTCTTTCCGTGATACCACTTAGTAGAGATAAGAAAACTATCGCGTTACTCTCTGTAGCGCCTGATGTAAAAATAATAGTAGAGTCCTTGGGCGCATCCACTGCTCGTGCAATCGCATTTCTTGAGTTTTCAAGTATAGTTTTCGCTCGCTGCCCACCGCCATGAACAGCACTCGCATTTTGGTATAGTGGTAAGTGTTCAATAAGTTCCTCAAGATGAAAGTGCGAAGCACCAAGAGAAGAGTTAACATCAAGATTTATAGGCTTTAACATTGGTATTCTCTTTACATTTACTAGCTTACAAATAACAAGCTTAAAGATTTTTATTTTTTAGTTTCAGAAATTGCATATTTATACATCTAGCTCGTGTTTAATTTAAATAAACCTATCGATAATTTTTAAGGTATTAATTTGTTGAAAAAAAACTCTGACATTTCTCCTTCTGACCCCTTGAATATGAAATTCATTAGGCTTTTAAGTGATCAAGGTATCACTGGTAAAAATCTATTGTATGAACCGTTAAACGAACTTTTTGTTCAGATCAGACAGTCTTTACCAGATAGTTATAATGACTTTAAGAATCTTATCCAAAACAAGCCGCTTCAATATCATTTCTTATGCTCTGGAATCTCTGACGAAAATATCGAAGATTTAACTTTTGCTCCGGACATTGAGTACATAGTAGTAGTAGTAGTAGATGATAGTAGTGGTCAGGCTTCCCTTGGAGTATTTTTTACTTTTACTTCTAGCATCACTAAAATTTATGGTTCTGAAGCACAAATTAGTATTAGGGCTTATTTTACAGCGAGCAAGACTAATAATACGATTAAGGTTAACTGGACTATCGAGGAGATTAAATAATTAACCAATAAAAAGTTAACAAATGGCATGGTAGTAGATTGAGTCGGGTGAAATGCTCAAACTTTAGCTGTTGGAAGCTATGCACTATAGGAATTTAAAGCTGACCGTTTTATTTTTTCATTAATGACCCAAATAAAAATTCTTTTTAACCGTTGGGAACGGCAATATTTTTATTCTACAAGATAGTCCCTTTCACGGGCGTTGCATTGACTTCAATTTGTTGGCTCTGTTAGACTTCTGCCCGTTGGCTTTAACCGTGGAAAAGTAGATTAGGCCGATAGCTCAGTCGGTAGAGCACTGTGGATGTTTTTAGTTGCTCTACCAACTGAGGTGTTTGTCAAATACGAATGTTTGACTGAAACGTAAAAATTTGTGGGCCGATAGCTCAGTCGGTAGAGCACTGTGGATGTTTTTAGTTGCTCTACCAACTGAGGTGTTTGTCAAAAACGAATGTTTGACTGAAACGTAGAAATTTGTGGGCCGATAGCTCAGTCGGTAGAGCACTGTGGATGTTTTTAGTTGCTCTACCAACTGAGGTGTTTGTCAAAAACGAATGTTTGACTGAAACGTAAAAATTTGTGGGCCGATAGCTCAGTCGGTAGAGCACTGTAGATGTTTTTAGTTGCTCTACCAACTGAGGTGTTTGTCAAATACGAATGTCTAACTGAAACGTAAAAATTTGTGGGCCGATAGCTCAGTCGGTAGAGCACTGTAGATGTTTTTAGTTGCTCTACCAACTGAGGTGTTTGTCAAATACGAATGTCTTACTGAAACGTAAAAATTTGTGGGCCGATAGCTCAGTCGGTAGAGCAACTGGCTTTTAACCAGTGGGTCGGAGGTTCAAGTCCTCCTCGGCTCAAATTTTTAGGAATCAGTTTTTACATACCTGGGGATGTGGTGTTCGAATTTTTTTAGTAGACATCCATCTTTCTAACCTGTAGGTCACTACCCCTAGGTCACTGCCCCGCAAAAACTAATACAACAGTTAACAAAGCAGATTATTACCCTAACTAATGCTGCCTGCTTAGAATACTGTCAGCTAATAATGCTGATTGCTAAGTCGTGCAAAAGACAAACTTCAAAAAGTAAATTTGATACGAGAAAAGCCTCCTAACAGTAAATAGGCAGTTATAGCCTATAGTGCAGGTGTAAACCGCGAATAAATCAATTAAAAAACTAAAGTTAAAGTAGCTATTACTACTATATTCAAGCCATTTTTATAAATCTTTCCTTAACTTACATAGTAAGAATAAATAACAGTGGTAACAGTAACAGTGGCAAAAAATTCCTACCGGCAAATTTTGCCTGTAACATATTGAAATTAAACAAAAAAAGTTAAAGCTCGCGAGTAATAGATCCGTTATCTAATATGTCACCACCATACTTTTAAAAACGTATGAGTTTAAACTAACTGTTTCAAGGAGGAAACATCATGGCTCTTACAATTGGAAATAACATTGCGTCCATTCAGGCGCAGCGTAAATTAGGAATCTCAACTCTTGCTCTTGAAGGAGTTTATGAGCGACTAAGTTCAGGACAACGCATCAACCGCGCTGCTGATGATGCAGCTGGTCTCGCTATCGCAGATTCTTTAAGAGCCCAGCAACGAGTAGCTACAGTAGCAATTCGGAATGCAAATGATGGGATATCAACTGTAGCTATAGCCGATGGTGCTTTATCAGAAATAGGATCAACCCTATCTCGTCTCGCTGAATTATCTGAACAGTCGGCTAACGGCGTATTTTCTGTTGTTCAGCGTTCCGCTCTTCAAAATGAATTCGTAGCACTTGCCTCAGAAATCGAGCGTATAGCGGTAACTACTACGTTTAACGGTGTTAGACTCCTCTCAGGTTCAGGTGATTTCACTCTCCAAGTGGGATTTGACGCAGCCTCAACAGCTCAAATTCAGATTAAAAATGTTCAAGGAACTCTAGCAGCATTAGGTTTAGCGGGACCCGGTACTTCAGTCCTTACTTATTCTATTACTGGGACTTCAATTGAGCTAGGCCAATCGGCAGCAAGAGCCTCTCTTGACGCTATTAATTCGGCAATTACATCACTTGCCGCAACACGGGGAACACTTGGTGCCGCTGAATCTCGACTAAGAGTAGCAATAAATAACTTATCGGTATCTAGGGAAAACTTTGCCTCTGCTGAAAGCCGCATTAGAGATGCTGACGTTGCTGCAGATGCTGCTGAGCTAACCAGACTAGGTATCCTGCAACAAGCTGGCTCTGCCGTCCTTGCACAAGCTAACCAACAACCAAGCATAGCTCTAAGTCTACTAGGTTAAATAAATAAAAATTTTAATTAATGGATTAATCATGAAACTAGCAAAGGCGTTGGAGGTCTTCGCGACTCTCCACCGCTAATATATTTATCCCAAAAGACTGAGCAGCTTGAACTACCTGATGAGGTTCAAAAATTAAAGTGGTATTCGCTCGGACAAGAAGGGTATTTAATTTAGCGGCCGACATCATATTGAGCGTAGCTACTCCTATCGAGGGCAAATCAAGACGTAGATCCTGTTGGGGTTTAGATAATTTAACCACTACTCCACCAGCACCGCTCGATAATAAACCTGCTCTCTTAATAGCTGAATCTGTTCCCTCCACTGCCTCTAAAGCGATAACCACCCCACGAGAAACGACCACCGTTTGCCCAATATCAAGAAGCCCGAGTGCTTCTGCAGCATCCCAACCAATTAAGAGGTCATTACGGTCGGAGACTGAAATTGGACTATAGCTAACCAACAAACCACTCGGAATTAACCATTTTTGAAGCACCAGAGACGCAGAAATAATCTTAATACCTGCATCTTCAAACTCACTTGCTACGCCTCTGAGTAAAGAATCATCATGAAGTGATTTGATACGTTTAATGATCCTAAGAGCCCGCCAATCAAGAGCAAGAGGTCTTTTTTTTTCACTCCAAAAACGATTAAGTAAAGGGATAGCATCAACCACTCCCACTCTCTTAATACCACCCAAAAATGCGGCGGTCTTGACTCCATTACTTCGAAAAAACTTAACAATTTTATCAACTTGTCCAAGATAAACCCAGACGATACTAGCAGCCATAGTACTAATGCTTGGATCAGTTTCACCAATATGAGCAGCTACTACAACCTTAAAGCCTTGCCGCTTAGCCTCTTCAATAAACGCTAAAGGAAAATTACCATTACCGGCAATTAACCCTAGGGTCTTGTTATCAGCCGGAGAAATTATCCCATTCACGGTTGTAACTCTGGTACCCTACCTCTACGAATGCTACAAATGCCTCGAGTAGAGCATTTAACAAACTGAATTAACCTGTTGGCTGGCTCACTCAACACCGCATCAAGTTCTGCTAGTTCGGCTACCATATTCTCAAGTCTATCGGTTGTGATGCCACAACTGCGCCTTCCAAACAATTCACGAAACAGCTTACGAAGTAAACGAACTGCCTCCTTAGACATCAGAGCTCGCTCCAATCCTACCGAGTTAAGTCCAATAAGCCGAGCTCTATCGCCTTGCACCATACAAAATGGCGGTACATCTTGAGCTACCATGGAACCACCACTAAGAATTGCTAGATCCCCTATCCTTACAAATTGATGAATACCCACTAAGCCCCCAATTGTTACACGGTCTCCCACTTCCACATGACCAGCAATGGCGGCACTATTCGCTACTACATTATGACTGCCAATCCGCACATCGTGAGCAACATGTGCAGATACCATAAACAAGTTGTTGTCACCAACAATTGTGGTCATACCCCCCTTAGCTGTACCACGTTGGATGGTAACATATTCCCTTATTGTATTACGGTTTCCTATGACTACGGAGCTGTCTTCTCCTGCGTATTTAAGATCCTGAGGAGCCGCTCCTAAAGAAGAAAATTGATATATAATATTGTCATCCCCTATGGTAGTTCTACCATCAATAACTACATGAGATCCAATTTTATTATTTGTACCTATCACTACATTTCCACCTATAATGGAATATGCACCAATACTAGTACCCACACCCACAACTGCTCCGTCACTTATTAGCGCTGTAGGGTGAACCACAGTTGTTGGGTCTTTGGTCATGATACAAGCACTCAAATCATTATCTGTTTATACTATATTGAAATAACAAAATTTAATCGGCCTCCATAGCACTTACCCGAGCAGAGGCAGCAAGCTTCCCATCTACAGTAACCGTACCGGTCATAATCCACAGTGGTCGTCGTTTTTTTTCTGATCTCATCTCTATAAATAAAGTATCTCCCGGCACTATGGTGCGCTTCCATTTAACATCCGTAGCACCCACTAAATACATATATTTACCTTCAATGAGTCCATCACTGGACACCTTTGCTAAAATGGCAGCTGTTTGAGCCATAGCCTCAAGTATCATAACTCCCGGCATTACAGGACGACCGGGAAAATGTCCCGGAAAAAATGGCTCATTGTGAGTAACTGCTTTAACAGCTAGTATTCGGGTGTTATCTTGCACTTCGATAACCTTATCAACCATTAAAAAAGGGTAGCGATGAGGCAGAAGTCCAAGAACCTGAACCGCATCATACACAACTTCACCGCTAAAATATTTTTTGTTATTAATATCACTTTCAGAATGGCTCATGAGTTCCCCTACCGCAGCTAAAGCTTAACAGCCTGAATATTTAATCCGTATATTTATACTACAAGCTGTCAGCATCAAGTGCCTGAATGATTTTTTCAGTTATATCTAACTTCTTTGAATAATGTAGAACTACAGCGGGATCAGCTTCAAGAACAACTATGTAGCCATGCTGCTTACCAAAAGCCTGTGCTACCTTGTCTACTTGACGAACTACCTGAGCAACTTCCGCACGATTTTGCCTCACTAGTTCATCGCGCCTATCTGTAATTGTACGAGCAATCTCACGCTCACGCTTTTTTAACGACAATACTTTTTCCTCTAAGGCTTTTCCAGAAAGTACAGCTTCCTGTTTTTCCACTTCAGCTTGTGTTCTAGAATACTCTTCTTTTAATTGCTGAAGCTTTACTTGTTCCTTCTTAGCTATAGCCTCTACCTTCTGTTTAGCATCTTGTCCTATTTGTGACCGATCAATTACTCTCTGTATGTCTACTATGCCAACATTAGGCTCACTCTCTGCCTGAGCGACACTCATAAGTCCGTTAACACTAGTCGGTTCTACAATGCCTGTAGAACCAATAATACTAACAAGTATTAAAAGTACACTAACTATAAATCTACCAAAAAGCCACTCGCTTACTTTGGGTAATGCTCTTGATTTGTCTATCACAGCCTTAGTCTCCAATTCTTTTATTATAGCGGTGCACCGAATGAAAATTGCGTTTGAAACGCTCTCTCACCACGCTGGCGGTCCACAGGAAATCCAAATTCTAATCTAATTGGGCCGAGCGGAGAGGACCATCTTACTCCTGCTCCATAAGCCTCTCTGAGCTCACTAAATTCTATACCCTGACCATCATCAAACGCATTTCCAATATCATAAAACACTACACCCTTTAGCCCAGCAGAATTTATAAGCGGAAAAATCATCTCCAAGTTGTTTATAAATTGACTACTTCCTCCAAATTCATTCCCTTGCTCATCTTTTGGACCCATGGATCGGTTACGAAAACCACGCACAGAATTTATACCACCAGGAAAAAAACGCCTAAAAAGAGGAAATACCTCGTTATTGAAAGTATCCCCGTACCCTACTCTAGTTCTCCAAGAAAACACAAAACGTCCAAGTGACGTATCAGCCAAAGGTTCATACCACTGCTGACTTGCTTCAGCCAAATAATATTTCTGATCACCACCAGCACCAGCAAGTTCAACAGATATATCCTGACGTGAACCATTTTCAGGATTAAGAGGATTATCTATCTTATTTCTAACTAAGCCCGGAGTAAACGCAGAAGAAGTAGTTACGCCCTGCGAGGCTACAACGAGAGGAGCTGCATTCTCAGGATTAACATTCAATATTTCATTTCTGTATAAATCATATTGAAGGGTTGACTGAACATCCTGAAACGACGCACCAAAAATTTGTTCTAAGGGATATCCTAATACTAAACCACCTCCACTTTGTTGGCGATCAAAGTCAAAAAAATTTCTGCGACTATGTACAGCGTTGATTCCACCTCGTACAAACGAGTCAGCAATTCTCGGATCATTAAATGATAAGATAATATCATTTCTGAATGCTCCCAGATCAGCATTAAGGTCAACGCGCCGTCCTGAACCAAATAAATTATTTTCTGAAACCCTAGCATTAAAAAGAGCGCCGTCAAAACTCGAATAGCCAGCCCCAAAGCTAAACGAGCCTGTAGAAGCCTCTCGCACGTTTACCAGCAAATCAATCTCATCTTCTTTTTGAGTAGGCTCATTCGCTACCGATACCTCTTCAAAAAATCCAAGACGACGGAGAACTTCCTCACTTCGCCGAACTTTTTTACTCGAGTACTCATCTTGCTCTCTGAGTCTCACCTCACGCCTGATCACATTATCGTATGTTTTAGTATTTCCTTGGATTTTTACCCTCCTAACTTTTACCTTCTTGCCTTTGCTTACTTCATATTCAACTTTTACAAGTCGCCTATCTCGATCAATGAGGGTATTAGGAACTACGTTTGCGTAAGCATATCCAATGTCACCAAACTTATCGGTAATCGAAAAAGCATCTTGCCTTACTGCTGAGGCGTTAAAAATATCTCCTCCTTCAAGGCTGATACCTTTTAAGGTTTTTTCAGCACTTTTTTCTATCAAATCCCCAGAAACACCAATCGCTCCTACGCGGTATTGCTTACCTTCAGATACCACAAAGTAAACTCTAAGCTCTCCGTCTCCAGATTTCTCAATTGAAGGCTCACTTACAGTGCCGTCAATATATCCGTTATCAAATAGGTACTGACGAATTCTAGAGCGGTCAGACTCAAGTAAAGCTTCATTGACCCGACCAGTACCAAAAAGCCAAGAATTCCACCACTTATACCTTTTTGTTTCGATAGTATCTCGAAGCTCATTCGCATCAATCTCTTGGAGCCCACGAAACTCAATCTGATCAATACTATATTTTTGCCCCTCAGAAATGGTGAACGTCACATCCACTTGATTATTACCTACAGGAAGAACTGTAAAGGAAACATCAGCATCATAGAATCCTCGACCTTGATAGTAAGTTTCGCCACTTTTCTCGAGAGCAACTAACCGCCTTTTATCTAGAAAACGCGAAGTATCAAAGCGAAATATATCAGCAAGGTCTGTATCACTTACAGCTTTATTACCTTTAACGAATACTTTACGAACAGCAGGCTTTTCAACAACCGTGTAAACTAATACAACACCTGAGGATGTTGGGCGCCGACTTACTGATACCTGATCAAAAAAACCAGTCTGATAAACTGTTTTTACATCATTAGATATCTGCTCAGATGTTACAAAACCAGAACTACTCTTAAGTTGAAGTTTAATGGCACTTCCATCTATTCTGTTGTTTCCTACTATTTCAACATCAACAACACGAATAAGATTTTTTTTATCTAAATTTAAGTTATTCCCATTCATCTCTTCCGGCTGAGCGATTACAGGGGCGACCATAAATGAACCCAATAAGGTAGCAGCAACAAGCTTAACTAGTTGGAGTTTCCCTTTCCTATCATAACTTTGCTTATAATTAAGTAAGGCTTTACCAATAAAAGTTTGCGCTGAAATTGCTTTATTTATTTTCATGCCTTCCTCGTGAAATTTAAGCTTCTGCACTAGATATTTTTTGCTCAAGGCCACCTTCCGGGGTCATCTCCACAGTAACAGAAGCTCGTGCCGCAAGAGCTCCACTGTGAGTTACAATTATTACCGTACAACCGTAGTCTTCTGGAAGAGCGAGCAATATATCTTCCACTTTTTTTGCACTATCTCTATCGAGATTCCCGGTAGGCTCATCAGCAACTATGAGAGGAGGTTGCGCAACTACAGCTCTAGCTATAGCTACTCTTTGTTGCTCACCACCAGATAGTGCAGATGGTAGATGTGAACATCGACTAGATAACCCAAATTTAGCTAACACTGCCTTTGATCTTTTAATCGCCTCACTTTGGCTAAAATTTTGAATAAGAAGCGGCATAGCAACATTTTCAAGCGCAGTGAAGTCTGGCAAAAGGTGGTGAAACTGAAAAACAAAGCCGATATTCTGACCTCTAAATTTTGCAAGCTCCTCAGAAGATAGGGACGACAAAGATGTTTCCCCTATCCAAACTTCACCCTGCGTCGGAGAATCTAAGCCCCCTAATAGATGTAGTAGAGTGCTTTTACCTACTCCAGACGCACCTACTATGGCTGTTGTGGTAGCTGAAACAAATTCAAATGAAAGTTCCTTAATTACCCTTAAAGTCTTTTCAGCATCAAGGTATTCTTTAGTTAAGTTTTTTACAGCTACACGAATACCAGCACTCACGCTAATTTTTCCTATTTAAAGCACACGGCATTTTTACCATTAACAAGAGAGAGGATAAGCGATTTAAACGCGACTGTAAAAAATAAATTGTTAATTAGTCGTATCTAATAACTTCAATGGGCTCAACCCGACTTGCCTTACTTGCAGGGTAGTATGTCGCAATTGCACAGATGCCAAACGCTGAAATGGCCACAAGAAAGACATTAGACGGGTCCAAATGAATTGGCAGAGTAGCCATTTGAAAAATTCGTTCATCAATGGGAAAACCATATTTTTGTAAAGCTAACGCAAAAATTATGCCTCCAAGCGTTCCAATACCTACTCCTACTCCTCCAATAACCGCTCCTTGAATTCTAAATATCCAGCCAACATCACTTGCGGAAATACCGAGGGTTCTAAGAATACCAATGTCCCTACGCTTTTCGACAACAATCATCACTAAAGAACTAACAATGGAAAAGCTCGCCATGACTACTATTAAAAGAAGAACTGTGAAATAAACTCTTTTTTCGAGACGAAGAGCCTCAAAAAAAGCCCTATTTGTCTCTGTCCAAGGCTGGGCTACGTAAGAAGAACCAAGCTGATTTAAAATCATACTAGCTATAGCAGGAGCCTTATCTATAGCGTCTAATCGGATTTCTGCACCCGAAATAGAGAATCCATTACTTGCCTCACCAATACGAAAAAACTGTTGAGCCACCTGCAACGCTACATAGACAAGGCCACTTTCGTACTCAACAAGACCAGATTGATAGATTCCAACAACCTTAAATCTTCTATATCGTGGCATAAGCCCAAACGGTGATGACGTTACTTGAGACGAAAGAAGAGATACTCGCGAACCTACAAATACCCCAAGTGATCTAGCTAGTTCCCTTCCTATTATGATCCCAGGTAAATTTGATTCATTGTCTTTAGAGTCGGAATAAAGATTATCCTCTCTATATAGCTTATCTAGCTGGGAATCATCTTTTAAATATCTACCAAGTTGGTCAGCTGTCGCAGATTCTTTGGCGATACCGCGCACAAGCACACCCGAGGAGTGATTATCCGAGCGAATTAATGCCTGACTGCTTGTATAAGGAGATACGCTGCTAATTTGTTGGTCAGCGTCTTTAATACGTTCCAAAACAGAACGCCAATCTGATATGTCTCCCCCAACCTGTCTAACAACAATATGAGCATCAGCTCCGAGAATTTTCTCTCTTAAAGTTACTTCAAAGCCAGTCATGACTGCCATGACAACATTCAAAGTTATTACACCTACAGTTACACCTAGAATAGCAATTACCGTTATAATTGTTATTGCTGCATCCTTTCTACCACTCCATAGGTACCGCATAGCGATACGCCAAGCTAAACCTCTTGCTTTCACTCTGAAGCTCCAACTTTTCGAAGTTGCGGAAACAAAAGAACCTCTCTAATAGATGACTGATCGGTTAAAAGCATTACTAGTCTGTCTATACCGATTCCTTCTCCTGCCGTTGGTGGTAGCCCATACTCAAGAGCCCTGAGGTAATCTTCATCTATATCAGGTGATTCAAGGTCTCCATTTGCTTTGCGAATCGCTTGATCATTAAACCTATTTCGTTGGTCAATTGGATCATTCAATTCGGAAAAGCCATTTGCTATCTCCATACCAGCAATAATTAATTCGAAACGGTCAGTAACTCTATTGTCGGTATCTGAGACTCTAGCTAGTGGAGAAATAGATACCGGGTGATGAGTTATAAATGTAGGAGAGCGCAATTTAGGCTCAACTAAAGCTTCCCATAATGCTTCAACCACTCGACCCCAATCATCTTCACCATCCGGTAGTGAAATCTGTTTTTCTAAGGCTGCACGTTTAAGAGAAAAAACATCGTCAAGATTGACATCATTGCCAAGACCTCCAATGCTTCTGAGAGAATCTCTCATCGACACAACCGCAAATGGAGCCTCTAAAGATATGGTTTCCCCCTGAAAAATAATAGACCGCGCACCGTTATGCACTTTGTCCAAAAGAAAAATTAGCAGCTTTTCGGTAAGCTGCATCGCATCAACAAAGGTTGCATAAGCCTGATAAAACTCAAGCATGGTAAATTCTGGATTATGGCGACGAGAAAGACCTTCATTTCTAAAAACGCGACCAAGTTCATAAACTCGCTCAAGACCACCAACCACCAGTTTTTTTAAAGGTAGCTCCAGAGCAATTCTGAGAAACATATCATTTCCAAGCGCATTGTGATGCGTAGCAAAAGGGCGCGCCGTAGCTCCACCAGCTACATGGGATAAAGTTGGTGTTTCTACTTCAAGAAAATTATTGTCATCGAAAAAATTTCTTACTAAGGAGATAATTTTTGCCCGCGTACGAAAAATACTTCTTACGTCCGGATTGGCAATTAAATCAACATATCGTTGCCGAAAACGTGCTTCAGTATCAGAAAGTCCGTGCCATTTTTCCGGAAGTGGCACAAGACCTTTTACGAGAAGACGAAAAGAAGACACTGCTATAGTAGGCTCTCCTGTTTTAGTAATAAATACGCTCCCCGTAACTTCAACGATATCACCAAGGTCAAGAGATATGAAATGTTCGTATAATTGAGTGCCTATTTCGTCTTTTCTGATGTATATTTGAAATCGGCCCGTAGCATCAAAAATGTGAGCAAACGAAGCTTTGCCCATTTGTCGGATTGATACAAATCGACCCGCAAGAGTAAATATCTTGCCAACAAGACTATTAGAGAGCTCTTTTTCGTTTTCACTGTGAGTTCCTAAACCTCTAAGCTCTACAGCAGTTAGTGTTACAGATACATTGTTAGGAAAATCAAAGCCGACGCTTCTTAACTTTAAGAGTTTTTCATGTCTGAGCTGCTCCTGTTCAGAGCGAACACAATCGTAACGGTCACAATTATCCATATTTTCGTAGTCAGAGAAATCGTTCATTTTTTGCTATCCTTAATAGCCAACCGATAATTTTAAGCAAAATTATTAAAACTCATTTCCTTTAAGTATAATCCTAAGACACTTTGAGCCAATACTACCTAGATAAGCTGAGAAAGTTACCAAAAAACAGCGCTAAAATAAGAGAACAACCCAATACTCCCGTAGAAGGTAACTTTTTATCTACTAGCTAACTTTTTTAGTACCTTTAGTTTTACTGTCATCTACTTGAGTAGCATTTCACTTACAGCCCATTCAACAGGTGCAAAGTTATCGCTGTAGGCTGAAGCGTTGCCAGAAAGTGAATCTACCACTGACGATACCACTAGAGCTTTAGATAAACCAAATGCTTCGGCAACACTTTGATCGTAATGAGTGCTTTTTTTTGTCGCAAATCCTGCAACCATAATATTACTAATTTTATCACTTGGACTTAACTGAACTAAGTAAGAGGAGGGAAAGGTTTTTGCCACACCAGTGAGAAGGGGATTTAAGTGAGCACACCTAGAAGATAAACATCCCACAACATTCATAATCACCATACCGTCTGGAGACAAAAGGCTCAGAATTGACCTAAAGCTCTCTAGGGTAACCATGGTAAAGGGAGGAATCCCAGAGGTTCCAAAAACGTCGATGGCAATTAAATCAAATGTCTTTGGATGGGTTAGAGATAATCTGTTAATAGCCACTCGTGCATCATCATGAATGACTTGAATTTTGTTGTCAGGCTTAAAGGCAAAATAAAGCTCGGATAAAGCGGTAATTTGAGGATCACGCTCAACAGCCAAAATAGACGCGTTGCCATTCTGTTTATTATTTAAGTCCCTAGCTAGAGTAAAACCGCCCGCACCAAGGATAAGTATTTTTTTTATTTGGGGAACTAATTCCAAACCGGCGCGGTATGAACGAATATAATCAATTATGACATCATCAGGCTCTTTAGGGTCAACTGCTACTTGAACTCCATAAGGGTCAGTCATCAACATTCTCACCTGACGAGACCCAAGAAATCCTGATACTACTTTGCCGTGAATATAAGCGGTGTCTACTACAAAATTTCCCCGCTTAGCCTCTAAAATGGAAATTTGTTTCAGTACAAACCAAAGAAGAAGTAATACAATTATTGTAACTGAGAACAAAATAAAACGTGTATTTGTAGCAAGTGATCCCCGACTTCCAGCACCAATGAATCCAGCTAATAAAATTACTAACCCAGTTGTACTAAATATTTCTCTAGTACCTATGGTAGTAAAAAGGAATAAGCCAGTTACAAGACTGCCCATAATGCTACCAATATTACTACAAGCACTTAAAAGGCCACCCCTAGCACCGGCAGTCTCTTTATCAGTCACTGCCCTGCCCCCCTGTAATAGCTACGTGATGATGTATAGTCCTCTTTAACAGGAGGACGAGATGAGAAAGCGATTTACGGAGGATCAGATAGTGAGGATTCTCCAGGAAGCGGCTGCTGGCGG
>JBIKUX010000038.1:0-15713 GCA_044347345.1 Bdellovibrionota bacterium
TTTTGGCTTTTGGCTTTTGGCTTTTGGCTTTTGGCTTTTGGCTTTTGGCTGAGGTCTAGATAGAGTGGCTCTTACATTTATGAATTACGACGTGGTTAGAGAGAAAATTACAGCTGTATATTTTATCAAAGAGCGTTAAGATTTACCTCAACGATTAAGGAAGCGCGAGTTATGCCAGTATCAAAAAGGTAAATATTGGAGCTGAGCCTTTTGAATAGAATAATGATAAAGAGGGAGGGGTAGGCTAAGCAGAGCATCTTCGAGAATCTGAACATAGGTTTTTACCGCCTGGTCTAAAACTCCTATATTACTTGCGATCTTTGATTGGTTAAAAATCTCACCACTAGATTGCGCTGCTACCTATTGTAGAAACCTACTGAACGGGCACTACTCGAGCTTTCCAATTATTTACTCTTCTGTAATCTCTTCCTTGAGATAATTTGTGATATAACTCCTAGTATATAAAACACATAAGCCTACTCCTTAGGATTAGCCAAGATGGTCGGTAGCCTTTAAAAAGCAACTCTTCAAAGCCCACCTTCCTTTCTCGAAGGCTGCTCTGTGTATTTTTAAGGGTATAGGATGTGCGCTTTGTCTATCTATGAGGCTTTAAGGAGACTGTAACACTACTAGTCTTATGTTTGAAGCTTATGCTTTTTGTAAGCTGTTATGATGCCATGTAAAACAAGGTCAGGTTTAGTTTTATGAAATAAGCCCTCTCTTTCAAATAGAGCACTAAAGCCACCAGTGCCAATAGTTAAAACAGTTTCATGGGTTGTAAATATTTCAGTTGAAATCTGTTTAATACAACCACTTACAGCGTGGATTGTGCCAAAATATAAACCAGATTGAATACCCTCAACGGTAGAATCACCGACTATTGATGGTGGGCGCACAATCGCAACGGCTGGGAGTTTAGCTGTGCGCTGAAACAAGGATTCCATTGCTAGCCGAGGGCCTGGAAGAATAATACCACCAAGATAAGTAGCATCTGCGCGAATTACATCAAAAGTAATAGCTGTACCAAAATCAACAACTATACAGTTTTCCCCAGGGAACATATCTTGCGCCGCAAGAGTGTTGGCTAACCTATCGGCACCAACCTCATTTGGATTTTTATAGTTTATCGAAATGCCGTAAGCCGTAGCGGCCGTAAGAACAAATGGATCATGATTTAAGTATTTACGACTCGCTTCTTGAAAGCTTTGTAGAGTAGAGGGAACTACAGACGCTGTAGCAACGCCGGTAATGCTACTAATCTCGACATTATGCTCCTTTAACATTAATCTTAGGCTTAGACCTAGTTCATCGGCAGTTGTGCCAGAATTATTATTTAACCGGAAGCGTGGTGAAAATGAAACTCCATCTTCCGAGGTTATGCCAGCAGTAATCTCAGTATTGCCAATATCTACAACTAACGTACGTTCGGAAGCCATAGAGGGTTATGCAAAAGTTTTGTCACTGTTGAGTTGAGTAATCTCATGACTAGCAGGATTCTCCAACGGAACATTATCTATAAGTCTTACTTCGTTAGCACCTTCACCCAGCCTAAAAGCAGCTAAGCGCCGCCCACGCCATTCTTCAACGTAATCAACTCGCGCACCTAGGGCACTAATCTGCTCGGCGGCTTCTACCGAGGACGGAGCATTTTTCAGTGCTAATGCACAAGCAATGGCTGTTTCTCGTTGGATAGGGGATAGCCGATTATTTCTAGAGCTGTAAGCCAATTGAGATGGTTCTCGTTTGATAGGGCAGCCTACTATCTCGGTTTCCAAAAAAAAAGCTTTGACCAAGCCACGAACAAGTTCAAGTTGTTGATAATCTTTTTTTCCGAAGTATGCCCGAGTAGGCCGCACCTTAATAAGAAGTTTAAGTACTATTGTAAGCATGCCACTAAAGTGCCCTGGCCTAAAAGCACCACACATCTGCGAGCTGAGTTGGTTTTCAACAACTGTATAAGCCCCTCCGTCTGGATACATTTCACTTACTGAAGGGGTAAGAACCTCATCAACGTTAAGAGTGCTAAGTAAGGTAAGATCATCATTAATAGAACGAGGATACTTTTCAAAATCGTCCGGCTTATCAAATTGAGTAGGATTTACAAAGATAGAAACAACTGTTTTGTCATTTTCCTGTTGTGCTCTGTGAATTAGCGATACATGACCGGCATGTAAGGCTCCCATAGTCGGTATAAAACCCACTGTTTTTGTTTTATTCATGGTACACGCTACCTAAGCAAGCCTACCCTAGTTAATTAATCAAACCAATCTAAGATTGGGCAGATTTAACTTTCTTTAATCTGCTTTAATAATCACAAAGCGCTCCATTCCCTGAGTTTCAACCACAAGGCGAACACCCTGTTTAAGGGCTTCATCAGTTAAAAGCTCCTGCACTTGTTTTGCTGATGTGATGTTAGTGCCGTTAATATTAACAATAATGTCCCGAGGTCTGAGACTGGCTTGAGCTCCAAGAGAGCCAGGGTTTACATTTGTTATGACCGCTCCGGCTTTTTTCTCAGAGCGAAGTCTTTCAGATAGTTCGGGTGTCAAACTTTCAAAAGTTACTCCTATTTTAGATTGTACAGCAGAGCTTGCATCTTCACTCTCGCCTGTTACTGAGCGAAAAGATTCTTCCGGTTGAGATGGTAGTTCTCCAATTGTTACAGAAATAGTGCGCTTTTTGCCCTCTCTAACTAGCTCTACCGGAACAGAAGATTTAGGAGCAATCGTAGCAACGATGTTTTTTAATTGGTTTATATTTGCTACGGCACGACCGTTTACTGACAGGATAATATCCCCACTCTTTATGCCAAACGCTTCAGCTGGTCCCCCTTTCTGAACTTGACCAACAAGGGCACCCTCAGTTCCTTGATATTTAAATGAGCGGGCTAAATCTTCATTTAAATCTTGAATAGAGACACCTAACCAGCCTCGTACTACCCGACCGTTTTCTATTAAACTCTTAACTACTAATCGAGCCATATTGCTCGGAATAGCGAAACCAATGCCCATGTAGCCGCCACTTCGGGAAAATATGGCTGTATTAATACCAACCACTTCGCCATGAAGGTTTACTAATGGACCGCCACTATTTCCTGGGTTAATGGCAGCATCTGTTTGAATAAAATCCTCATATTGGCTGGGATTCATGAGAGAGCGACTTTTAGCGCTAACAATACCGGCTGTGATTGAATTATCCAATCCGAAGGGATTTCCGGCAGCAACTACCCATTCGCCGATATCGAGAGTATCTGAATCCCCAAGTTTTGCCGGGATAAAAAGATTAGCAGGTGCATCAACTTTTATAACTGCTAAGTCACTCCGTGGATCAGTTCCAACTATTTTAGCAGGATATCTTTTTGGGTTGTTATTAAATTGAACTTGAACACCGTCAGCTTGACCTATTACGTGGTTATTAGTTAGCACATGCCCTTGAGTATCAAAAATTACTCCGGTGCCTAAACCTTGTTGAGGAGATCCTTGTGGACCACGGCGGAAGCGTTCAAATAAATCCTCACCAAAAAATTCTTTAAATTGTTCGAAAAATGGATCTGATGGTAACTGTTGAGAAGGACCGTTTAACGTAGGTTTTTGTTTTTCAAAGGTACTTATATTAACAACAGAGGGAGTAATAATTCGGGCGACCCTTTTAAAGGCAGTCGATAAATTTGAAGCTGATGTAATAGCCTCTTTTTCAGGACTATTTTGATTATCTCCGGAGGAATTACCTTCAGACGAATTTAATGTGGCGCTACTTTGAGCTTGAGCAGAAACACTTCCCGGAAAATAAGCTGCTCCTATTAAAATTGAGCTAACTGCACCGAATAATATGGGAAGAGACCGAATTATCATAAAGGATACCTTTACTTACAAACTTATTACTAACCTTTACTTTCCTTAAAAAATTTTAAGTCGTGGTTAGCTGTATAATGCGTATTTACTCTCCTTAAGGTACCTAGGCATATTAGTGAGTGCAAGGGAGTCATATACTAGTAATTTTAATTTAGTCCTTAACCGAAAATTCTCTCCCAAAAACCTGGCTGATTATCTTTAAAGTCTGGTGTTTGTTCTGGAGAGGGTACTCTCTCTATCTCTTTATCATTTTTTAAATCTGATGCCGGCGGCCGTACTTGTTGTGTTGATGGTGCTTCCTCTAATTCTCGACAGGGCTCTTTAGGTTGAGAGCCTTTGACAAATATTTCAGAGATAACTTTGTCAGGTGGAGTTGATTTGGTAGCAAGGCCATAGCACCGCGTGTCAATATTTAGCGAAATAACTGAAGGCGGAGGTAAAAAATCTAACCCAGATAAGAAAGGCTCGGCGCATTTCATAAATCTTGCCCATGTAGGTGCAGATGCTTCTCCACCCGTAATACCTAACACGTGATTGTCATCAAAACCAGTCCACACTCCTGTTGCTAATTCTGGTGTGAAGCCAATAAACCAAGCGTCACGAGCATCATTAGATGTTCCAGTTTTTCCGGCGGCCGGGCCGGTATAGTTAAGTTTACGAACGATGTTTGCCGTTCCTCGGTCCACTACACCTCGTAAAATATCAGTCATAAGATAAGCAACACCTTCACTAACTACCGGTTTTTCTGAAGCCGTAGTGCTTACTTCAAGAGATTTTTTCTGATTAAGCACAGAAAAGAATAGACGTGGATCTACTCTAACTCCCCCATTTGCTATGGTGCTATAGCCTGAAACCAGTTTTAAAAGTGATGTTTCAACGGCTCCTAAAGCTAAGGCAGGAACTTTTGGAATAGATTCGGCAATTGAAAATAACGAGAGAGTATTGGCTAAAGCTGGTATGCCTATTCGTTGCGCCACATAAACAGCCGGTATATTAAGTGATTTCTCAAGGGCATATCTTAAAGTAACATCTCCTCGGTATTTACGATCAAAGTTTTTTGGTAACCATTTTGCATTGTCAAAAAGAGTTATTCCGGTAGGAACGTCAGAAAGTATGCTTATAGCAGTGGCTACCTTATAAGAATTAAGTTTTGGCTCCATTGCTGTAATGTACAGAAAAGGCTTGATGGTAGAGCCTATTGGTCGTTTAGCTTGGGTTACATGGTCGAACTGATTTTTTGAAAATGAACGCCCTCCTACCCAAGCTTTAATAACGCCACTAAAAGGCTCTATGGCTACTAGAGATTGCTCAACAGGTTTTCCTCTGAGGCGTGGGGATTTTTTTTCAAGGTCTTGTAAAGTAGCTTCGACTGCATTCTCAGCGCAAAGTTGTAATTCAAAATTTATACCGGTATAGATGGTATTTGGCACACTCGGATCCGCCTCTACTGAATGTTTACTGGCCAAGTGCTCTTCAAGGATTCTTTTAAAATGCGGAATGTGAAGACGGTGTATTTTAGTGCGATTTAGAACGATTGGACTAGATTGAGCCTGTGTATATTCCTCATCTGTAATTTCACCAAGTTCCTTCATTTTAGTGAGAACGGTGTTTCTTCTAGTTGTTGCTCTATCTTCGTGTCGTGATGGTGAGTAAGCAGATGGAGCTTGAATCAGACCTGCAAGTAACGCAGCTTCTGCTATTGATATATCTCGCACATCTTTTCCAAAAAATGCTTGTGATGCGCTAGCTATGCCGTGCACGGCTATACCAGACTCTTGTGTGAAATAAACTTCATTAAGATAACGCTCAAGTATCTGATCTTTAGTTAGGTGGTATTCAAGACTTATCGCAGCAAACCACTCGATAAATTTTCTTTTTAGGGTTTTGCGTGGAGTAAGAAGAACATTTTTGGCCAACTGCTGAGTTATTGTACTGCCTCCTTCTAACCACTTTCCTGCTCGCATATTGCGTAGCATTGCTCTGGTAATACCCAGTGGGTCTATACCCCAGTGACGATAAAACCTTCGGTCTTCTATGGTAAGGACAGCCCTCTGGACAATCTTGGGAATTTCGTTGAGTGACCGATAAGTACCAGCTCTAACAGTTCCGCTACCAAATGGTGCTAATAAACTCGGTTCAAGATAGAAGCTTGTTATAGACCCTCGAGATTTTGATACTATTGAAGTGGTAGTCAAATTGAGAGTTACAAGGTCACTACTAATCGTTTCTCCGATTGCATTAATAAAGGGACGCAAAAAAATAATGACTATTTTTTGACCTGTGGTATCGACAGAAAACTCACCAGGTTCTTTGGGTAGATTTGCTACTTCAATGTAGTCTCTGTTAGCTAGTAATCTCCGTAGAGGTCTCCCTTCAGAGGCTCCCAATGCGTGTAAGGTATCTTCAGTAATTCTTGTTGAAGCACTAAGTATCGTAGAGTTTTGTTCTTCTCGGCCTTGAGCTATATACGTAACAACTTGTTGATTTACATCAGTAAAAATAAACGCAACTAAAGTAATACATAACAGTAGTGCAATAAAGAAATACCAGACAATTGATGATGTATCCTTTAAAGATCTGCGGTAATAAATTAATTTCTTCAGCCACGCTACTAACGTTGTGCGAACTTGTTTCACCACTGTAAATAATGAGGGACGAAATAAGCCGTAATTCATGTTGAGGTTAAGTTTTTCATAACTAATTTTTTTGTTAGCTAGCTGGGCAAAACCTCCTCTTTTTCTGTTAACTTGCGTGCAAGACGGTCAAGAATAGCATCAAAAAGTAGTGGATCTAACTCTCGGTGTAACTTCAATAACTCAATACTTTTTTCAATATTTCCCTGCTCCTCGTACCAATGAGATAGGCTTCTTATTCGGTCAGAGATAAGATTTTTATCTACTCCATGTGAAAGGGCCTGTTTGTAATTTACATATGCGGCATCTGGTGACCTGCGGTTGAGTTCTATATCCCCTATAAGTAGCAGATAAAAATAAGGATTTTCCCATGAAGCACGCTGATCTAGATTGAGGCGGTAATTTATATGATTTTGGTAAATGGAGATAGCCTCACCAAACTGCCCTTTACTTAGTAAGCCTTCAGCTCGCTCCAGATCACGATACCGAGCCGTAATTGAGGTAGTACACCCACATAAGGTGCTATACGATATCATAATTAAACAAATATACTTAAACATAGATTAATAAAAAACTAAGTTGAGCTTTAACTACGTCAGTACACTCCAAATTTTTTATTTTGGCTATGAGTGTTATAACTTCTTTTACAGTTCTTAGATAAGCGTAAGATCAGACTTTTTAAGTTTACTAAATTATCAATTTAGTGTGAGGGGTGCGACTAAATTTTTTTTGTAGATATAATATTGTCACCAAAAATTTACCAATTTTAGCGAGACTATTTTTATTGTGAGGTGTAGTAGCTTTAGGAATAGTAAATTTTGTAGGGATTTATTTAATGATTGGCCGTTTGACTGGAACTGTGATTGATATATTTGCGCCACAACTAACCCTCGATGTTAATGGTGTCGGGTATGAATTAATCTGCAGTACAGAGTGTCTCAGAAGTGCAAGAGTTGGCGAACCCTTGACTGTGACTGTTTTCACTGAACTTCGCCAAGACAGTTTGCGTTTATATGGATTTGTTGATCGTGCTGAGAGGAAGGTATTTTCTATGCTTGTTTTAGTGCCGGGAGTTGGTGCAAAAAGTGCTCTCGGTCTTGTTTCAGGTGTAGGAGCGTTAGAATTGCTCAGAGCAATTGGGGCTGGTGAGGTATCTACTCTTCAAAGAGTGAAGGGAGTTGGAAGACGTACCGCTGAAAGATTGGTTGTGGAATTAAAAGAGCGTGTTGGTGAGCTTGTAGATCGGGATGTTCAGCTTGATTCTTCTTCTAAGGTTTTACGCTCATCCGCAATAGAAGATGCGGCACTTGCTTTGCAGTCTTTAGGGTTTTCAGAAAATCAAGCACGCCTTGCCCTACAACGAGCAAAAAAGGAGATTGGAGCAGAAGATGGTGTTGACGCGTCAGACCTTATACGAGTAGCCCTTAAACATGTTTGAAATCTGGGGTAGATAATGCATGGTTCGAAAAAAAGATTCTGGAATAGACGATGATTCTGAAATATGGTTGAGAAAAGGCGCGGTTGAGCCAGATACACAGTACGATGAGCAGTTCGATGAGCAGTTCGATGAGTTAGAAGCAGGAGGAGCGTCTTACGACCGTCTAATTATAACGAGTAACTCTACAAATAACGATGAAGATGAAGGGCCAATTTCACTACGCCCGGCAGATTTTAAGAGTTATATTGGACAAGAGTCCGTAAAAGAAGCCCTTAAAATAGCGTGCACGGCGACGCTTCAGCGAGGAGATGCTTTAGACCATCTTCTTTTACATGGACCCCCTGGTCTCGGGAAGACTTCATTAGCCAGAATAATTGCTACAGAACTTAGTGTGGGAGTAAAGTGCACCTCTGGGCCTGTTATTGAAAAGCCTGGTGATTTAGCCGCGATTTTATCCGGGTTACAAAAAAATGATATTCTTTTTATCGATGAAATTCACCGACTTCCCAGAGTAGTGGAAGAAGTTTTATACCCTGCAATGGAAGATTTCCAACTTGATATTCTAATTGGTCAAGGTCCAGCAGCACGGTCGATTAGAGTTACCTTACCCCCTTTTACCCTTGTTGGAGCTACTACTCGTTCTGGTCTCCTTACTTCTCCGCTAAGAGACCGATTTGGTCTTGCACTGCGTCTTCAATTTTATTCTGTAGATGAGCTGGCGATGATTCTTCATCGAGCAGCGGAGATTTTGCGAATAGAACTAGTTAGTGATGCCGCAAAAGAAATTGGTGCTAGGTCACGAGGAACCCCAAGAATAGCAAATCGTCTCTTAAAAAGAGTGCGTGATTTTGTTCAATGCAGAGGATGCTCAGTTATTACAAGAGTAGCAGCGCAAGAGGCTTTGTCTCGGCTAGAGATTGATGAGCGCGGACTTGACCGAATGGATCGAGATTTTTTGAGAGTTATCATTGAGAAGTTTAATGGTGGTCCTGTTGGTATTGAAACGATCGCAGCCGCTTTAGGTGAAGAGCGTGAAACATTAGAAGACGTTTATGAACCTTTTATGCTTCAGGAGGGGTTTCTTGCTCGCACTAGAAGGGGGCGTACCGTTACACCTCTTGGTTATGAACATATAGGCTTGGCTATTCCTCTATCAAGCAGTACTACTAACGAGGAATAGTTGTACCTAACAAATTTTACGATAAAGAATAAGAGGTTTTGTGGGTGTTTTTTTGATAAAATTGCTCCTTTTTTTAGCACCCTCAATTTCGGCTCTTTGGCAAGATGACGGAATAAAGCTATCGGTACCAACCGATAGTATTCCATCAGAGTTATATGAGTGTCTTAAAAGTGGCATAGGTATTCGGGTTCGTTTCAGATATCAAATTTGCGGCGCAAACGAAGATTGGCGAGATAGATGTAGAAGTGAAAAAGTTGAAATTAGAACAGTAAGTTTTGAGCCAATATCGGGGCGAGTGCTTATAGAGAGCGACAGGCTGTTTGACCAGTTACCACCAAACAAAGTAACACTCTCCTCATCTTATCCTGTGCTAAGCTCTCTTCAATCTGCCACTAAAGTAGCTTTTACTACTTTACCAATACACTCTCGCGAACTTGTAGATGATGATTTTCAGTTTTTAAAGAGAAAAGGACTATATCTAAAGGCTAAAGCTAGTGCTTATTGCGACGGAGATCGCACTATCCTTACACGATTTGCTGAGATAATTACACTTGGACTTATTGATAGTCCTGGCATGAGCACTAATTGGGAGAGGTTTGCGCTTAGTCGTTGGCAAGATTTAGCAGAGAAGTAGTAATTGTGACTCAAGAAGAAAATCAATCTTTATTAAGTATAACAAAAAGTATCCCTAAAAAACGATACTGGATTCAAATTACTGTAATCAGTACTTCACTATTCGCTTTTGCACTAGTTTTATGGGTAATAAGGTCAGCAACTTTTCCAAATCTTGAGTATGAGGGATTGACGCAAAATGTAGCGATCCTACTCTTTGTTAATCTTAATCTAGTTTTTCTTTGTTTATTAGTTTTTTTAGTAGGTCGTAATGTAGTTCATCTACTCTTTGATTGGCGGAATAACATATTGGGTGCCAAGCTTAGGGTTAAGTTAGTTTGCCTTCTGGTGGGACTAGTTTTAGTGCCAACAGCGCTTCTTTTTTTATTTGCCAACAGATTGTTTTCGAGTGCTATGGAGGGTTGGCTTGCAGGAGAAGCTCGAGAAACACGACTAGCTGCACTGAGTGTAGCTCGAGAACATTTTGCTTCTGTAGAGGATAGTGCTATCAGGCATCTTGAATCTATTGCAACAAAAATATCTAACACTTCTTTAGGTGAACTCAGCGAAATACTTTCATCTGAGCGACGTTTAGCCCGAATGGCTGTAATTGCAATAGATGCGGGTTCAAAAGATAGTCTGATTATTTCTCATGCTCCTCAAAGGGATGATTATGCTCGTAGGAGAATAAATCAAATTGAACCTGAGGTTATTACAAGGGTACTGCGCGGAGAGCGAGTTATTTTGTCCTCTAACGGAGAAAAAGAGGAGGAAAGTATCGCAATTTTTCTTCCGGTCAAAATAGCCGGTAAACCCGGGGTATTAATTGGAATATCATTGTTTTCAGAGAAAATTTCAAAAGCTTTTCGCCACATAAGTGATGCCTTTCGTGACTATGAACAGATTCGTTTGTTTCGTGCACCTATTCGCTCCGGTTATTTGCTCACTTTTACGATGGTGACAGGAATGATTCTTTTTAGTGCAATTTGGGTAGCATTTTATCTTGCGAGGCAAATAGTAGGCCCAATAGAGTCTTTAGTATCTGCTACTTCAAAGGTTGCTCGCGGAGATTATTCTATTCGCATAAATGCTAAAGGTGACGATGAATTAAGTTATCTGGTTCGTTCGTTTAACACTATGGTAGCTGATCTTCAGGAGTCACGAGCTCAGGCTGAGCAGCGAAGATTATTAATTGAGGTTACTCTTCGGCATTTAACTATCGGAGTAGTAAGTATCAATAAAGAACAACAGATAACCTTAATGAACCCAGCTGCACGATTATTGTTTGGAGTTGATGTTGATTTAGATTTAGTTGATGCTAAGTTAAAGGATCTTTTGCCTACAGAATGGCGAGGTAGTATTGATGCAATTTTAGATGATGCGGAAGGTGGAAGTCCAGAGTTGTTGGTGCAAGATTTAAAATTATCGCGTCAGGGTCGAGAATTAGAGATTGTAATGACAGCCGGACCAATGTACGGCGCGGATAAAGCTCTCATAGGTGCAGTAATTTTATTTGATGATGTGACTGAATTAAATCAAGCTCAGCAAATGGCTGCATGGCGAGAAGTTGCCAGAAGAATTGCCCACGAGATTAAAAATCCGCTCACACCTCTTCAGTTATCAGCACAACGAATTCATAAGCTTTTGCCAACTGATGATTCTTATCGGTCTCTTCGAGAAAGTGCTGAAACTATAGTCGAAAATGTTGGCTCAATTGAACGACTTGCAAACGAGTTTTCTAAATTTGCTCGAATGCCAACAGCTGAATTTAGGCTTGCCGACTTAAATGAGATTGTAGCTGATATTCTTGAATCTTATGCTACGGATGTTCCGAAGATTTTTTTTCAAGGTATTACCGATACGCGCCTTCAACCATTTTACTTTGATCCCGAACAGATTCGTCGTTTACTCATTAATCTTATAGATAATTCCGTTGATGCGCTGCGGTACTTCGTTTCTCCTGATAATCATTTTCAACCTAGAATTGCTGTTAATACGAAATGCGATAGAAAACGCCGTCGTGTGGTATTGGAGGTCATAGATAACGGACCAGGCATACCAGACGATCAAAAAGGAAGAGTATTTGATCCATATTTTACGAATAAAAAGGGAGGTACTGGATTAGGGTTGGCTATCGTAAATTCAATTGTTGCCGACCATCAGGGTAGAATCAGAATATTTGATAATATACCTTCTGGAGTTCGATTTGTAGTTGAGATTCCTCTTGAGGGGCACCGTATAAAGAGTCGAAGAGTATAGCAAACATTTCATGCCTTAATAGTTCATGTCATGATTGAATATTATGAAAGGCGTTGTAGTCTAGTTTATTCGGTAAAAGGCTGTATCCTCATTTATTTATTGTGTTAGAATTCCCGATTGTGTTACTGCCCTTTCTTGCTACCAGTTTTAATTGGGAAGTTCATCATGAGTACAACTTTGTATCAGAAGGTTTTCGATCGCCATGTAGTTAAAGAGCTTGGCCCTAATCGATATCAACTTTTTATGGGGCTACATCTTATTCATGAGGTAACTACGCCACAGGCTTTTTCGATGTTGGATGAACGAAAATTGACTGTTTTTTGTCCAGAGCGGACTTTTGCCACTGTTGATCATATTGTTCCAACATTATCTCAGCAAAGACCATTTCTTGACGTTTTAGCTGAGGATATGGCCGCTACTTTAGAGAGCAATATCAGGAAGCATGGAATCACTTATTTTTCACCAGAACGTGGTGAAAATGGTATAGTTCATGTAATCGGGCCTCAGTATGGACTCACTCAGCCTGGCATGACTATATGTTGTGGTGACTCTCATACATCAACTCACGGAGCTTTTGGTGCGATAGCTTTCGGTATTGGAACATCGCAAGTCAGAGATGTTTTAGCTAGTCAAAGTTTAACCATATCGAAGCTAAAAGTACGACGAATTCGCATAGAGGGCGAGTTAAATAGAGGTGTATACGCTAAGGACGTTATTTTAAAAATTATCCAGCGCACTGGTGCAAAAGGAGGTGTTGGTTATGCTCACGAGTATGCCGGTAGCCTAATTGAGGCAATGTCGATGGATGAGAGAATGACTATTTGTAATATGGCTGTTGAGGGAGGAGCTCGGTGTGGTTACATAAATCCCGATGATACTACTTACAGTTATTTAGAAGGGCGACGGTTTGCTCCGAAGGGTGCAGCTTGGGAACGAGCGCTCAATTATTGGCAGTCTGTTTGTTCTGATAAATCAGCTAAATTCGATGATGAAATTGTTGTACAGGCGAGTGACATTTCTCCTATGGTAACTTGGGGTATATCGCTTGATCAGTCTCTAGCAATTGATGAAAGAATTCCCGACCCAGCCCAAGCACCAGCAGACGAGCGCAGAGGATATGAAGAAGCGCTGACTTATATGGATCTCAGACCAGGCCAAACTATAGAGGGGTACCCGGTCGATGTAGCTTTTTTGGGGTCGTGTACGAATGGTAGATTTTCTGATTTTGAACTTGTAGCTAAGCTTTTGAAAGAGAGTGGAAAACGAGTTAATTCTCGGGTAAAAGCGCTCGCAGTTCCAGGCTCTGCCGAGATTAAGCGACAACTCGAATCAAGTGGGGTTGCTCAGATTTTGTCAGATGCGGGTTTTGAGGTTCGTGAGGCTGGTTGTTCTATGTGTCTTGCCATGAATCCCGACAAACTTGAAGGTAGGCAGGTGTGCGCGTCATCCTCTAATCGTAATTTTAAAGGGCGGCAGGGTTCTCCAGTTGGTCGGACTCTTATTATGTCTCCTGCGTCAGTTCTAGCAGCTGCTGTTGAGGGAGCAGTTGCAGACCCGCGACGATTATTTTCGATATAACTAAGAGAGGTCAAAAACTTATAGAGGATACAATTATTATGACCGACGGCAGTAAATTTGATTCGAGAATAAGCAAAATTGAGGGGAAAGGTGTTCCTCTTGAAGGAAATAGCATTGATACTGATAGAATAATTCCTGCCCGATTTTTAAAGACCCTGACCTTTGATGATTTAGGTAAAGTAGTGTTTGTTGATGATAGAGAGCAGTTAAAGTCAAGTGGTGCGCTTCATCCTTTTGATGTTCCTCGTTTTAGAGCGGCTAGAATTTTAATTGTAAATCAAAATTTTGGATGTGGTTCATCGCGAGAACACGCGGCTCAAGCGATATACAGATGGGGGATTAGAGGGATTATAGGAGAATCATTTAGCGAGATTTTTTTTAGTAATGGTATATCCGTTGGTATGCCCTGTTTAACTGCAAGTGCTGAGGTGATTAATAAAATACAGAAAGTCGTTAAAGATGATGCAGAACTTCCGCTTCATATCATCCTGGACTTGGAAGCAATGACCGTAGGTCTAAATTACGTAAAAAATAATGATGTTAGTGAGCAGATAGAGTCTTTTCCGGTTTACTTACCAGAATCTGCTAGACAGCAATTTCTCTTAGGAACTTGGGATGCTACTTTCGAATTATTATCGAACGCTGATAAACTTCGTGCTATGCATTCTGACCTGCCTTATCCTTTTTTTTAGGATCTAGCTAAGAGATTTATTCAGCGACTACTTGATATTTTTTGATTTTTTTGCTGCCAGCAATTTATTTGCTAAGCTTTTTGCAGTCCTAGCCGAATGTTACCTTGAAATTAATATAATTAGCTTTGTATGCTTTGTCGTTGCTTGGTATAGCTTACTGTGGTAAGGTATAGCCGGAAAATTTTGAGTATCCGCTGATGAAAGGTAGTATTCTGAACTTAGTTAAGATTCCCTCCCGGTGGGCTGCGAGACAGTTACGATTAAGACAGGTGCAAGTGCCATTGAGATGGATGCGGTTACCATCATTTTTATCTGATAGTTTGCTATCTACAAGTTTTGTTTGGTCTCTGAGTATGCATGGCATCATTGGAGCAACTCTTTTTGCTATTAGTAGCTCTGTCTCTCTTCCTCAATCAGCTTCTTCCAGTGCTGAATTTGCTCAGGGTTTTGTTGAAGTATCATTGATTCCCCAAAGTAGCATTGGGGCTATTTCTGGTGCTGAAAAAAATAAATTAGACTTCGGTTCAGCCGGTAATGTTTCTACTAGTCTAAATATTGGCAGTACAGATGCTAAAGATTCAGAAAAAAACGCTAAAATATCTCAAGAATCAAAACTAATAGATAATGGTAAAAAATCTAAAAAAGCAGAACGCTCTGCTACTAAAGCTGAGTTGCAAGTTGGCTCAAAAATTGTTCCTAGTCCCAAAATATCAAAAATTAAATCTAAAAATCTGAAGCCCACCACCATCGCTCCGGAAGCTCTTGGAACTGTCAAAGATAAAATAGTGGCTGCAGGAGGAGCTCAAGCGGAAACAGTAGCGGCAGGAACAGGTTTAACAGGTACAGAATCAACAGGTAACATAAGCAGTGAGGGAAGTTTACGATCTGTTGTTGACGAACAGCAAGGAATTAAACTTATACCTGTTAAGAGGGTAGCTCCAAATTATCCACCAGATGCTAGACGTAAGGGTGTTCAGGGAGCTGTTACTCTAGAAGTGATAGTGAGTCCATCTGGATTGGTTGAAGATGTAAATGTAATTTCAGCCTCACCCGAGGGTTTTTTTGAGCAAGAAGCTATTCGTGCAGTATCGCGCTGGCACTTTGCTCCAACTCCAGCACAGGCTGGAAGTAAAAGTATTCGTGCTAAACAGTTAATTACTTTTTCCTTGGCTGCAAAGAGAAAAATTATAAAATAGTTTTTGTAAGTTCTCCTACAGTTGAATTTTTCTAAAAAGTAAGCTGCTAGATATGCAGCTCTTCAAATTTTGATCCGATCTTACCGTATTAAGTAATTAGCGGACTTCAAGTTTTATCTTTTAAAAAACTTTAAGTCATAACGCTTTTTCATGCGGTAGGATGTACAGTGGCAGTGCGGCGAATAACTCTTGGTAAGAATAATAGAAGTGTATACGGAGGAATAAGGATATTACGTATACTTGGATTAGTAGCAGTACTAATTGTTTCAGTAAG
>JBIKUX010000039.1:0-15671 GCA_044347345.1 Bdellovibrionota bacterium
AAAGATGAAGTTGCCCGCAAAATTCGTATAGATACCAATCTAAGAGAGTTAGAAGAACATATATTTAAACTGAAAAGAATGTTTTTGTTCATTTCTTCTGGACAAAAATTTAAGGGAGCTGATATCGCTACTCGAACTGTGAGGAGTCTACTATCCACATTATCTCAGAGTCCTGAGGCTTACTATTCTTGCCAACGCTCTAACAGTTGTATTTCAGTATCTACTGCTACAGTCGCTCAAGATGCAGGTAAAGTCATAAAAAAACTAAGTCGACAACTTACGGTACTAGCTGATGAATTAATACGAATTGCTAAACTAGCGAGAAGAGAACGCAGTCGTATCAAGTCGTTTCAAAAAAATAAACTTCATAGTGTTAACCGAGAATTAAAATCACTTCCGCGCACTTCCTCATTCTGTACAGATTTACAATGATTGTTGGGCTCGACATTATCACACTGCAATTGTCTCAATATGCTTTGAGAAACTGTAGCAGCTTGAGATCTTATTGTTCTAACAGAGGTACTCTCAAAAATAGCTCCCCGACAAAGAGCTCCTAAAGTATAAATTTTAGGGATTGTTTGACCTGATTGATTAGTTAAAAGTCCCAAATTATCGGATAAAATCCCCAGCCCTAGTGAGTCAAAAAATAGTAACCCTTGCTCTGCCATGGAGCGAAGTACAGGACTATCGCAAGTGTGAAGATTACTCCAGAGGCCTCGACAATCAATGCAGGCTGAGAATGGGCCAAGATGTCTTGATGTATTTGCTACATTGATCCAAATCCCTTGTGAATTCTCCACTAAATCACAATCTTTTATAGCCTTACGCAAAATTTTTAGTCGGCCTTGAATCTGCAAGTTTGTTATAGTCTGATGGCTTGAAGGTGGAATTCGGTGGCGATGCACCTCCCAATAAGCACGTAGCTTACTCAAAAAAAGTGTTCGTTCCGGTAATGATAGAGATTGCCAAATTATAGGAATATAGCCTCTTAATTCATCTAACACTACACGCCATTCCTTACCCCTTATTTCTCTTCGAAGAAGTTTTAGTTTGGTTCGAAGCGATTGCTTCGAAGTCAGCTCATTAATTAATTTTTTCGGTATAGAATAAGGTAATTGAGAAAACGGTAACTCACTCGAAGATGCCTGATTTGCATGTTGGTGAGCATGTTTATGAGGTAACAGACCCTTACGCGAGATAAGCGTATATTGTCCTGTAAAACCCTCTGACTCAAAACTAAGTACAGTATCTACTGCTGTGAGGCCTGTTCCAATGATGGCAATGTGTGAGCTCGTGCGAGCTAGACTAGAGATTCTATCACTATTCCACGGATTCACTAACTTACCAGTATCTGGTTCCTTTTTATCAAATTTATGTTCAGTTCCTTTAGGGGAGTTTCCTACCGCTATTACGATTGTTTTAGAGAGGTAGCGAAATCCTGTTTCTGTAGCTATTAGATAAAAAGAGGAATCATATTTGTCCACTGAATTAACGGAGTCAGTCAGTGAGCTAAAGGAAATTAAGTCACTGTGTTGTGTGATGACACTGTTAAGAGTATCCATGACGAAGCGCTGATATAAGAATCTAGGCACAAAATCATCAGGTGAAAACGGCAAATTTTGCTCACCGATCCAACGATAAAAAGCACTAGGGTCTGCTTCCTCAATCCCCATTGAGACGGCGGGTACGTTAAGTAAATGATAAGGCTTGGTTGTGCTATAAGCTATGCCAGCACACAGAAGCTCGCGAGGCTCAATAATACAAATTTTTAATTTGAAGGCTTCTTTTGCTGCCGCCCGTATTAGTTGAATGACAACTGAGCTCCCACTTGTTCCTCCACCAATTACGACTACATCATAAGTTTGATAAGATTGCATAAGTTTTAGTTGATTTTAAGCGTTTATTAAGGCTCTGTTCGCTATTAAAGTTTGTGTCCAATAACATCTAATATGCGTAACTTTATAATATGCTTTGCTATTCTGACTTTCTGTTTATACTTTTTTTTATGGCCTCGCTTTGTTAATCATGCCGCGGAGTGGGATGCAATAGCTTATACCGCAGTAGTTTATAATACTAAAAAGTTATCTCCAAAAAATCTCCACTTAGAAACCTTTTCTTCAATAAAGTCAGAAGTATCACCATTATTATTTGATGAACTTACTCAGGTTAGTTCGTATAGAAGGACAATGGCACATAATCCAGAGGCTTTTAATCAACAGCTTCCTTTTTATACTACAAAAATTCTGTATATAGCTCTTCTCAAATTATGTTACCAATATTTTGGCTTTGAACCACTTTTTGCTATGGCAGTTTTATCTTTATTAAGTGTCATACTCACTTTTGCCCTAATTGTCTTGTTCTTTAATCAATCGGTTGGGCTCAACTCAAGTGTCTTGTTATCTTTACTCGTATCTATCTTATCCGGTTACCATAATGCCGCTTCGTTTAGGCTCCCAGATCCATTGATAATGTTTTTTTCAGTATTAGTTGTTTTTGCAATTTTAAATCGAAGATCTCTGTTACAGATTTTTATTTGCGGTGTGTTAGCTGTGCTACTTAGGTCTGATGTTGCCGTAACCGTTTCAGGACTAATTATTTGTAACGGTATACTCGCATTTTGCGAAGACCCTTCTTCTAGTAAAAGGATGAGACTTATAATTAGTCATATGTTTGCTGCAGTTTTTATACTTGTTGGTATGCCCGTCGTTAACTGGATGGGTGGAGGGTATAATTTTAAAGTGCTCTTTCATCATACTTTTGTAGAGTATCTTATATATCCAAAAACAGCGTATGTAGCATCTGTAACATTATTTGAGTATATCTATTTGATTAAAAATGCCTTTGTCGCTCTAATATTAGATTTTAGAGCATCTATTGGAGTTTTAGGATTGATGTTGTGTGGTTTTACCTGGTTAAGTCTTTCTACCAATAGAAAATTTCTTCCTAGAGGGCGTTTATTTAATTACTTGAATGATAGGCTTACAAATAAAACAGCCAAAAAATTTGTTCTTTTTCGGCCAATATTAGTGGGGCTTGTAGCATATTTTACTTTGATAATTAGACTTCTCATTTTTCCTCTTGCCACGCATCGTTTTATTTTACCGATCTGCGTAATTATTTGGGTCTGTTTATTAATTTTTTTAGTCTCTTGGTGTAGAGTGTGTACAGCTAAAGTAGATAATAAAAATTTTAAAAATTAGCGTTTGCAGTGACTAGATTCTTAATATTGTCATTTTTGATATTTTTTTCAAATGTATCTAGTTCCAAGGCGGAAGTTCTGGAGCTTTTTGTTGATGACTCTTCAGGACAGGTGTTTGTTGCTCCAGGGTCTAATCGGAGCTCCATTGGATATTTCAAAAAAGTCGCTCCATCCTCGAACAAACGATCACACAAGGTTGACGAGGAAACCATTGATAAAAAAGCTTCAGGTAAACCGCAAAGCTCGCAAAAAATGGCCTGGTATGAGCGTTTTTCTGTTAGAGGATATTCACAATTGCGAGGAAATTGGTTAATGGATAGTAAAGATGGAGAGTGGTTTCATCCGTCAGACAGGTCTGTTCGAGAAGACCAAACATTTTTTTTACGCCGAAGTCGCCTAGTTCTTAGTGGCTACGCTACTGACAGGTTGTTCATCTATCTGCAACCAGATTTAAGCTCAAAACCCTCTGATGGGGACTTTTCTGTTCAACTTAGAGATTTATACGGAGACTATATTTTAGATTCGGATGAAACATTACGTCTGCGCTTTGGTCAGACTATAATTCCCTACGGTTTTTCTAATCTCCAATCTAGTAGTAGAAGAGCTCCGTTTGAGCGAGCTGAGGCAATTAATAGCGGCGCCGAGGGTGAGCGTGATAACGGAGTGTTTTTCTTTTTTACACCTAAAGAGGCCCAGCGACGCTTTAAGCTTCTCACTCAAGAGCATTTTAAGGGGAGTGGAGATTATGGGGTTTTTTCGTTTGGTTTGTACACTGGACAGGGGTTAAATCGAGACGACCGCAACAACGAACTACACTCAGTAGCACGTTTAGCGTACCCATTTCGTTTAGAATCTGGTCAATATATCGAGTCCAATATTGCCGGATATTTTGGCAGGTACTTACCAACTGTTAACTCCTATTCACTGGATAATCAAACAGTTCTTATCCCTGATATATCTGAGGAGGGAGTTGTGGATAAGAGAATAGCGTTATCGCTCATTATGCATCCCGATCCCTTTGGTTTTGAAGCTGAATGGAATGTGGGGCAAGGCCCAAGGCTTGATCCATATAAGGGCATAATTACCAGTGAATTTGTTCGTGGCGGATATGTTTTATTAAACTATCATATCCCAACGAGTATTGGTCGATTTTTGCCGTTTATTAGGTGGCAGACTTATGATGGGGGAAGAAAATTTGCCATCAACGCTCCGCATGTATCTGTGGATGAGTGGGACTTAGGCAGTGAATGGGAGTTTGCCTCTAATCTTGAATTAACTCTTCAATATTCGTTTACACCAAGTCGCACTGATTCTCGAGAGTTTCCCTATGAAGAATTACGCGATGGTCATAGGATTGGAGCCCAGATCCAATTAAGTTACTAGACTTGTGGTTTAAAAAGATTTTTTATTCAAGATAAATAGGGCTTTTGCTTTTAGATTTGCTAACCTATTTTAAGAAAGGTTCTTAATTAAGAATAATTGCTAAAAGTATCAGCGGTTAAAAATTTATGATTACGCGCTTTTTTGCTATATTGCCCCAAATATTAATGGTAGTAGGTGGTGTATCGTGTGTAAATGCGCGAACAAATTTAGATGAGGTTCATTCTCAGGCTGAGCAGGAGTTTACGCTAGGTATCGTTCAGCGAGATCTTCATAAAGGGATGACTCAAGCTGAAGTAGCAGCAGCTCTGGGCTCGCCAAATATCGTTAATCGTGACCGAGAAGGTGTTGAGGCTTGGGTATACGATAAAATAGCGAGTGTTACCAGTTATTCACGAAGTTCAGGCGGTTTTGCTGGACTCGGTGGTGGAGGTGGGTCTCCAGGTTCAGGACTACTGCTTGGCCTGGGGATGGGGTCTTACGATAAAAATACAGCGGCTGTTGCTAGCACTCAGAAAACCCTTACGGTTATCATTAAATTTGGCAAAGACGGCAGAGTTTCTGACTACTCTTATCATTCCTCTAAATTTTAATTTGTAAGTATGTTTTTGCGGGTAGATTTCTTAATAAGCCTCTCCTTAACACTCTGTGTATTGGCGTGTACGCCCCCGACACCAATTATTCCGAGAAGTGCGCTCCAAATGAGGGAGATGCAAACTAGATTATATGAGAATGTTCAAGCCACGCAGGTGCAAAAAGCTGTATTTGATGTTTTGCAGGATGACGGATACGTAGTTAAGAATGCTGAACCGAGCCTTGGGTTACTAACAGCAGTAAAAGAAGTGAGTATTTCTTCACGAAGAGACGGTTCTGTACGGGAAGGCATAAACTTTGGCGCAGGGTTTGGTTTTGGGCCTTATGGGTTTTGGGGTGAGCCTAATTCTCAGGAGCAGTGGCCCGCTTTAGAAGTGGTAGAATCGTCGGTGAATGTTACGCCATTTGGTAAGGGGGTAAAGGTAAGAGTTACATTTCAGAAGCGCATCCTAAATAATTTCGGGGGTCCTGTTTCATCAATCATGATTGATGATTTGAATTTTTATCAAAATTTTTTCTCGAAAGTTGATAAAAGTTTATACCTACTCAGAGAAAAACTTTGATTTGTATAATTATCGGGAGAATCAAAAACCTTGTATATGTCGAGCGATATTTTCAAAATCGTAATTAAGCAATTACGATGCACAGGTTTTTTTGAGTCTGCTGCTAATTTATGACTACACCATTTAACTCCAATCGGTTTAATTTTAAGCGAGGTTTAGCACTACTAAAGGAAGATTTTAGTAAAGAATCAGTAGTATCAACTACAACTACTACTGAGTGCTGTAGAGGATTTTTTACTGGTTATACTCATTCAGTGCTTGTTTGGCGTAGTTATCAAACTATTCCAATAAATAACGCTGGCGCTTTTTCTGATAGTAATACTTTTTCTGATAGTAATATTGAGGCTATTTTTACTAGTCTTAGTAAAATTGTATCTGTAGGTCTTCCGTCGGTTGCACCTGTTGATGGCGGAATCGATAGAGAGGGTATACCTTATGTAGCGCTTAAACCAATTTTTGGTGAGGCTCTTACTTTGCGAAGTTATGAGTATCGTGAAGCTGAGCGTCGCTTTGTATTGTGTGCTAATCTCATTGCAACTCTTCACGAGAATAAAGTTTGCTTAGGTAATGTTACACCAGGATCTTTTTGGGCAAGTAGCGACGGCACACTTTGTCTTCTTGGCATACTGGGAGTTTGCGCACCGATTACTAATCAAGTCTTAGGCTTAGCTTTTGATAGAGGTATAGATAGCTTTATTGCTCCAGAAGTAAGGCACGGAAAACTACCTACTGCTCATTCTGATGTTTATTCTCTTGGTGTGTTGCTGGCTTTGTTTTTTACCGGCAGACTTCCCAAAACTGATTCAGTATCAGGCTCAGTCTCGACCAAATTGTATGAAGATTTTTATGAGGGGCTGGCCAGTCATAAGTCTATTCCCTCTTGGATTGGCTCTGTAGTAAGGCGAGCAACTCAATTTCAACCGTTAGAGCGGTACGGTTCTGCTGCCGAATTACTAGCAGATATTATGGAAGCAAAAAAGGAGCTACTTAAGGGTAGCTCTTCCCTTATAGTTACCTCGCGCGCAAATTTGCCCAGTACTGCCACTGACAATATGCCAGATGTTAGGGAGACTCCTCCTGCAAGAGTTAAGGAAAATGTGGCTAAAGTTGGTTCTAAAGGGCGCCGAAGCTTGCCAGCTACTGAGTTAGATAACAAAAGATTTAACCTAAAATTAGCGAGTTTGGGATTTTCTGTTCTATTGATATTCGGTATTTTTGTGGGGTTTTTATTTTGGTGGAACAAAAAACCAGATTCTTTTCAAGAACAATATGCAGACTCTTTAAGTCAACTATCTTCTGACGGTCTGAGAAGAGCGGTTGTTTCTCTTGTTGAAGGACACAAAAGTGCTGAGCAGAAGATTAGCTTAGCTACTTTAATAGAGCTTCGTGACCCATTATCTTTTGTTTTATTGGCTCAAGGGATACAAAGTGAAGAGAAGTCAGCTAGCTTATTAAGTGCTATTAAACAGCTTGGAAAAATAGAAAAATGCTCCAATAGCATTGAAGTATTTTTAACAGAATTACTTTTACTTAAAAGCAGTGGTCAGAATAAATCTAGCTCATCTTATGCTGCGCCAAATGCAAATATGCACAGTATGCCTCTTAGCCTTATTCAAAGTGTGAACCCTTTTATTGATGTACCCACTCGACTTAAGGCTCTCTACGATGGATTTGTTGAGTCTCCGCGTATAGTTTTGAATCTATTGGCGGCTCTAGTGGTTGATGATCTACCCAAAGGTACTTATTTACCCGTATCGCAGGAGATTATTGGAGCTGCACTTAATAGGCCAGACCTAAAGAATTTAGACGGGGTAAGCCTGCTGCTCATTCATCCAGATACTGCCGCTATAGTTGCTAAAAAAGCAGATGTTCTCGTCCGTAGTGTACCGCAACGGGAGATGTTTATCGTTCTTGATTATTTGGTTAGTCGTAACGACACTGCCATGATCGCCCTAATGGCAGGAGCAATCGCAGAAAAAGAGGGAGCAAGGCGTCCTGCTATAAAACCTGCCATAGATATCTTAACGCAAGCCACAAGCAAACTCACCATTCCTGTAGCATCTCTACTCGTTAGAACTATTAAAGGTGAAAATACTGAGGATGATTTACAAACTATATCTGATGAAAAAAGTCAAAACATTCTTAGTGTTCTTGATGTAGATTCCAAAAAAAATGTAGATAGACTTCTGTGGAGCATGGTGCTCTTAAATAACTCCCCTAAAGTTTCTCAGCTGGCTTTTGACCTTGTCACTTCCAGACCAAATTTAAGTCCTCTTCTCAAGAGATCTTTAAATTGGATCAGACAGGCAAAATTGTGGCATGAGCGATATTTGTACTCCCGTTTTTTTGCCGCTATAGAACTGGCTGATCTGGTTTTAGACGGCGACCTGCGTTTTTATGCCAAAGAAACTATACGGGAGCGCGAAAGAGGATTGTTGCGCGTTTTGCTTAACTACGGCTCTCAATCTTTATCTCTACTGTTACTAAATGAAAGAGCAGATTTGATAGGTATTCAGGAGCTAGTACCTCTTCTCAATCATAAAGAGCCTAAGGTAAGGATTGCCGCATTGGATAATTTAGGTGGTTCAAAGGATGAAAATATCATGCGGATAATTGCTGATAGATATAGGAATGAAACTGATGAAAGCGTACAAGTGCACTATAGAACGATTTTCCCTGTCCTCAATGCTAAAGCTTACTAAGCTAATTTGTAGCGTAACTTTTACGGGTAGCTCACTACTGGCATGCTCCTTATTTAATAGCAATGACTTCGATCGCCCTTCTTTGGTAGGTCAGCGGATTCCCAACACTCGATTTACCTCTTTACAGGACGGATTTTTGCGCACTTTAGAGGAATTTTCCGGTGCTCCGCGTGTGATTATTTTTTGGGCAGAGTGGTGTTCATATTCTAAGCCGGTTATTCTGGAGATAAATAAAATAGCGAGAGAGTTTAAAGGTAGTGGTGATCCAATAAAAAAAGCACTTAATTTTGTAGCTATCAGTATTGACCCAGCAGATAGGTATCAGCGAGTACAAGAGCGGGTTACTTATCAAAAACTTGATGCGCTTACCCATGCTTTTTCTGGCAATGGTTTGTTTGATGAAACCTATATGGCTTATCGCGGGGGTAATTTGCCCCATATTATCTTTGTGGGTGCAGATGGAGTAGTGTTGGCAGAGGGCCATGGAAGCTCTGTGATACAGTCGGGCTTAAGTGCTCTTGGAGTTAACTAGTTAAATGGTATTTAGAGCAAATTGAATGAACCAGTCTCCTTATAGCGGTAATACCAAGCGTAATTTTAGTGTTTCAAATTTGTTGCCATGTTGGCACGACGTAGGAGCCTCGTTAGTCGTATTTTTAGTGGCACTCCCTCTAGCGTTAGGTATAGCTCTTGCCTCAGGTGCTCCGTCAGTTGTTCCAGGGCTGATTGGATGCGCTGTTGGAGGTATTGTAATCGGAGCTTTAGGAGGTGCGCCTCTGCAAGTTTCTGGGCCGGCAGCTGGTCTTACTGTAATAGTTTATGATTTAGTGCATCGCTTTGGCTGGGAAACCACCTGTTTAGTGACTGCAATTGCTGGCTTACTTCAAATTGTTTTCGGTCAATTACGGTTAGGGAAGTTTTGTCTGGCAATATCTCCAGCTGTTGTTCATGGCATGTTAGCTGGAATAGGAATCATTATCGCCTCTTCACAGCTACACGTTGTATTGGGTGGGGTGTCTCAAAGCTCAGCTTTGCAGAATTTAATATCACTTCCTCAACAGGTTATGCAATTTAAAGGTCACGCAGTTTTTCTCGGAACGTTTACTTTTCTTCTCTTGTTTTGTTGGCGATTTCTTCCTCGCATTGTTCAAAAACTGCCAGCTCAATTAGGAGCTGTAGCTATAGCTAGTATAATTGCAAACTTTTTTTGGCTTGATGTAAAAAAGGTATCTCTTCCACAGAGCATAGCCTTAGAATTTATAAAGCCAAGTATTTCATGGGATATGTTTGGTCCAATAATAATAGCTGCAATTACTGTTACAGCCGTAGCCAGTGTTGAATCGCTCCTCTGCGCTGTAGCTACAGATAAATTACATACGGGTAAACGTGCTAATTTAGACAGAGAGCTTGTAGGGCAGGGAGTGGGTAACTTACTTAGCGGTGTTATAGGAGGGCTGCCTCTTACTGGTGTGGTAGTAAGGAGCACTGCAAATATATCGGCAGGTGCGCGTACTCAGTGGTCGGCGGTGTTACATGGCGTATGGGTTGTAGTGCTCATCTTAGTAGCTAAAGAAGCTATTGAACTAATACCGTTACCTGCTCTGGCAGGATTGCTTGTGCAAGTGGGAGTTAGTCTTGTTAACCTGCATCATATTAAAGAACTGAGTAAGCACCGCGAGCTTCCTGTATATATTATAACTGTTGTGGGAGTTGTTTTTTGGAATTTATTGGGTGGAGTAGCAATTGGTCTAGTAACTGCCTTTACACTGTTAATTAAGCGAGCTCTTACAGCTAAGATTTCTCTTATTGATGAAGGCAATAATAACTGGAGTCTCAAAATTGGAGGAATAGTCAGTTTTTTGGTTGTTCCACAGCTAGCATCCACTTTTTCGTCTATACCGGCAGGAAGTAATGTTAAGGTGCATCTTTATCCACAATTCATGGATCATTCAGCTTTTGATGCGATTGAACAATGGCAAAAGAGCCATTTAGAGAGAGGTGGCCAAGTAGAAATTATGCTTAATTCGGTGTAGGTGCTTCTTTCTAATTGGCTCGAGCGGCTGCCTCGAGATAAGCATTGCGGTTGGAGCCGTTGGGGTCTGCTGGCATAATTTGTTGTGAGCCGTCCGGATAGGTAGCTATAGTTAGAGTCTGACCTGCATAAGGGTAAAATGCGTTAACTTCTATTTTATCAGAACCCTTTACGTCTACTTTTAAGGCGTCCCTTACACCATCTCTACTCCAAGGTTCAAAAGAAGACGCCGTTATCTTCACTATGTTACCTTCTACAGTTAACGCGTGAATTTGATATGGGTACTTATTAAAAACCGTGTCGATGATTTCTAGCAGCTGTTTAATTTCCTCGGTAGAGGAGATATTATTTAATTGAAAAAAAATGCAGGCTAAATCTTGTTCAATGTTTATAGGGGGGCTGTACTGAACGATGTTTTGCTCATCGATGTTTGTTTGGTGTGGTAGTTGATTACGACCTCCGCCTCTGGAGCCACTAAGCTTCATGTTATATAGTTGCTCTGGTAATGAAAGACCAATCAAGAACGTGCTCTCCACCCCCCTGTACTCAGCAGTTCCGATTTGGATGCCTCCAGGATTTAATTTTCTAACTTTGACAGTGTAAGGACATTGTTTTATGCTATTTAAAAAAAATTCCTCGTTCTCTCTTGGAATAGCAATTATGCCACCATCTCCTTGATGAGAGTAAATCAGAGGGCAATTTGGATACTGTTCTTTAAATTTCCCAACAGGCCATGCACCTATTTGATTATAATCTGTAAAATTCAGCTTCCTAGATCCTACTATATCATAGGCAAATACAGAGTAGCCCTCTGGTATATCGCTGAAGTGAAAAGGGTTTTCGTACCTTTTACTAATATAGGGGGAGCGAAAATCCCTTATATAGGTTGGGATATTTAAATTTGGCCATTCCGGTTGATTTTTAATAACAGAGTCGTAGGTATGTTGTGTAGTAGTCATAAAACCTCTATCAGCAGTATATTTGCTGGTAGAAATTACTTAACTTTTTAGGTAAACGTGGGTTTTTTGCCCACTAAATGCTACTTTACTTCAGATAAACTCTTTTGATTTTTAAAGAAGTAAAAGAGGTCGAGCCTGGTAATCAAGGAATTGTTTTTTCAAGAATAGGATTGCTAACTCTTTTTTTTAAAAAAAAATGTGCTCGTATTTTTCTAGTTGCCGCTGAATAGTTTGAAATTTAGTATTGTAACTAACAGATACTTGAGGCAGATAAATACGGTATCTTGCCCCCTATGCAACCATTAAAAGAGCAGAAGAGGGCTTTTTGCCTTTTAATAACAGACGTTTTGTATTAAAAAATTTGTTAATTCTCTAAACTAATCCAAAATTCCCTGTCATAAAATAGATTGCGCTTTGAGTTTAATACCTTCTTGCAGTAATACCGTCCTTTAGTCGGCCATTTTTTAACAGCGCATTTCTGCACGGTAAAGTTTATTATACAAAGGTTACTCTGTACTTTTATTCTGCCTTCGCTCTCACTTAAAAGGCGAGCACTTATTAGAATACCATTTTTCGCATTTACAGATGCACGTATACAGATGCATGTATTTTGTCGGGCTAGATGAGAGCATTTTTAGGTTGGTTTTGCTCGCCTTATTAAGCAGTAAAAGCCTAACAAAAGAGTGTGAGTCATACCCTAAATTCGTTACATTTAGCCAAACTATAATTGAGATAAATGTAAATAGTGGTGATAAATAGTCAGTAGTGCAGCTGAAAAAGTATAGCATCTTTGCTTGAAATTGCCTCTTTAGGTCACTGTATTGAGTGAGAAAACCCAATAAATATTGCACTGTTGGCTTAAGGCATGCTCAAGTATTGAAACTGAATAGCTCTGAGGTTGAACCGGTCTCTAAACTTGTAGGCGGTGAAGCGGTCGTCACAACAGGGCAGTTTAGCGCTGATTTATTTGCCAAGTATCCCCAGCTTAATACTATTTTAGTAACTCTTGGTGAGGATGGAGTTGAAGCTTTCTCATCGGCTGGTGAATACTTAACCGTTGTTCAGACTGAGGTGGCCTCAGTTGTCGATACTATAGGGGCAGGGAATGCCTTTACTGCGGGATTTATTACCGGGCTTGTCGCCGGTAGTAAATCTCTTGAAGCATGTTGTAGAGCCGGCAATGTGTGAGGTGCACTTGCTGCAACTAAGCGCTCGAGGTATGGGAGCAATTTCAGAGCATGAACTCAAGAAAAGACAATAAGAGTATTGGTTGCTTACAAGCAAGCAGAGTTACCTTGCTTTAAAAGGAAGAGTGGGGTCGAATATCTCGTCAAAAGCTATCTCCTTTACCTTACGAGTTTGTATTATGCATTTAGCAGCCTAATATAGCACTACTACGTTAGTGACAAAAATGTTAACTTTGTCTCACTTAAAAAACTAACTGTGTTCGCCAAGGTTAGGCAAGTATCGACCGTCTTCTAACAGAGAATTAAGTTACCCTAATAAGCTGACTGCTGGTGGAAAGGAAAGGGTATGAGTCTTGTTCTTGGTATTGATATTGGTACAACTTCTGCGGCGGTGACGGTAGTAGACCGTAGTAGTAAGGAGCAGCTTGCTACTATCTCAGCTAACGTTGCTCCAGCGGTGCTGTGCCGCCCGGAGGTGTCAATGCGCAGTGAGATAGATGCCACTGTTGTTCTGACAATTGTTTCGAAGCTGATTCGCGACTTACCTAGCGAGTTGCGTGAGAAGGTATCCTTGATAGGTGTAACAGGCCAAATGCACGGCGTCGTATTATGGAATGGGACATCGCCTGATTGCGTTTCGCCACTCTATAATTGGCAAGACCTTAGGTGCCAGGCTGATGGGTGGATTACGACATTACGAGAGCGAGTTGGTACCGAGCGTATATTTACCGGGTGGGGTTGTGCAACACTTGCTTGGCTTGCATCTTTTCAACCTGACATTTTTGAGCTCTACGACCGCTCAGGAACGATACAAGACTTCGTGGTGAGCCAACTAACCGGAAAATCCGCGTCTACTGTAATCGACCCTAGTAATGCGGCCAGTTGGGGATTGTTTTGTGCTGATGACTACATTTGGGATGAAAAAAAGGTGTTAAAAGCTGGCATTCCTTTTGACATCCTCCCGACAGTTGTTCCAACTGGTACTGTAGTTGGGCAAGTATCTCTCGCTACTAGTACTCGGTTTGGTATAGGTTCATCAGCTCTGGTTACTGTTGCTTGTGGAGATAATCAGGCGAGTGTATATGGGGTTCTTCAGGATTGCGACACTGAGATGGTGTTAACACTTGGTACAAGCGGACAGTTATCTATTCCCCTGCGTCGCCTTACTGTGGCTAGTAATTATTGGCCAAGTGCCATTGAAGTTAGACCGTTTGTGGGTGAGCACATTCTGGCCTTACGAGCGTTACTTTGCGGTGGAAAGGCGCTAATGTGGCCTGTTACCACTTTGGCTATGTGGATGGAGCAGATTGGAGTGACAGGTTTCGACTTAGACTCGGTGGCCACAAAGATTGATTTGCTTGCAACCTCTCTTGAGCCAACTGCCCGTTCTCTTTTGTGTGCACCATTTTTTGCAGGTGACAGGGTTGATGAAGAATCTTATGGTCGGTTCAGTAATGTACGCTTTGAGAATTTTTCTTTGGGAGAGGTTCTCTATTCTATCTCAAAAGGAATCATTCGCGAGTTAAAGCAAGCGATGCCAAGTGAGCTCTTATTCGGAAGAACAAGAGTCGTTGCTTCAGGAAATGGCACTAAGAGATGGAAGATACTTTCAGATGTGGTTGCTGAAGAATTTGGAGTACCTTTGGTACACCGAGAAATAAAAGAGGAAGGGGCTTATGGCGCTGCTCTTATTGCTATAAAAGGCGCACTGATAAAGCCACCGATAGAGCTTTAGTGCCCATGCTCTGAGGAGGTTGCCCTACCCACTTACATACAAAGAGCCGAGGTGAGGCGCTGATGTCAGAAGCTATACTGAATTTAATGTAAATTGCGAGACGATACCCGATATTTTGTCAGTTGAACTAGAGACGAAATTTTTTGAGGTGAGAACGACTTTGGCCTAGAACAAAAAAGCCTCACGATTGCATATAGTGCGACATTTTTTTGACATTGAAGACGATTGTTTTTAGAAGCTAATCAAGGTTTGTAAAGGTCGTTTGTAAAGGTCTTTTTATTTCCGTTATTTTTTTCTGGCTTACCCCATCCACCATCATCTGTCTATCTCTGCTTTAATAGTAAAGAAGTTAAACCATAACGCGGCTTCATAACGTTTTTATGTGGTATAAGAATTTATCAAAAAGCACCTCCGCCTTCCTACAAGATTAGCTCTGTGCGAAACGTTGTTAAAGGGCTCTGGCTGAAACATCTCTAAGCGAAGATTGGTTAGGTTCTATTCCGACGTGCCTAAGCGGTCATTTTTTTAAAGGCGATGTTACGAAGTGACTTAGACTTGCTGCAAATACTAGCGACCTTATCAATTTTTGTGCCCAATCAGAAAAAAAGGTCAAAAAACCTGACACTACCCTAACCTAAGCTCTTAGGTTCTATAAGTATCATTCGTACAAGTAGTCAGCATACTCTTGCTATTACCGTAATTTTTTTTTGAGAGTAAAGCTATGACAGCACAAAGTTTTGATAACCAGCCAACTCTTAGGCAAGGGGGGGGGAATCTATCTTAATTACCCATTTAATCCTGAAAATCCTAGATCAGATAGAGATTTTTTTGAAGGCTACAGAAGAGAAGTTATTTATAGCTCCGAACGAGTACCAGTGATTACATTGACTCCCGAACTGATTAGAGATGGGCTTGACAACTTGGCTATAGGTCAAGTTCTCGTTGGTTATGGAGTAAATGATAATTTTATTGAACCAAATTATCTTGCGATGATAATACGCGAGCCTCAGGAATGTGTTAATTCAGCAATTTATTGGAAAGTTATAGCCAAATTTAATCTTAGGGAACTAGAGTGGTGCATTCGGCCAAATGACTTAGTGAGATCTTGAGAATACAGTCATTTTGGGAGAGGGGGGCTTTTGGGGTAAAGACTTTTGTGATTGTAGTCAGTAAGGTAAAGAGTGCGTTACTTTTGAGAATTAGGCAATGGAACCGTTAAGAGATAAGTACGTTAATCCCTTTACTGATTTTGGCTTTAAGCGTCTTTTTGGTTCTGAATCGTATAAGGAGCTACTAATTGATTTTCTAAATACGATGTTG
>JBIKUX010000040.1:0-15640 GCA_044347345.1 Bdellovibrionota bacterium
GATCTAAGTGATAATTGTTTAGAAGCTCTTTTACTACTTCAACCGCTATAGTAGCGACAGGGACAAGGTGACCATCAAAATAGCTACCTCCGTCTCTTCTTCTTTGACCAGAATGACAAGCTTGTATCAATGAAACAAAGGCAGTAATCACTTGTGACCACTTGTTCACTCCATTAGTAGTTAAATTGTCACTTAAAAAATCTTCAAGATTTTGACTATTCTGCTTTGAATGGTTAAAAATTGTTTCAATCTGTTCGATCAAATTTCGTGAAAGTATAGGGTCTAGAAGAGAAGGAGCTTTTAGAAGAAGAGGAGTTAGGCAATTGCTGCTTAGAATACTATTAGGATTTTGCCTATCACTTTGATTAAGTTCAGGTACAGAGCTAAAATTAAGCACCAATTTTACTTAAATTAATTTATTTTCTATCTAAATGTTTAACCCAAGGTACCTAGATAAGAACTCTTAGGCATAGAAAAAATTATTAATATTTACAATAACTTATTAATATGATTCGCTAGTACAATTTACTACTGTAACTGATACGCGCAAATAATTACTGAATTATTTTAGTACCTCGTTATTTTAACGCCCCGTTATTTTAACGACTGATTACAAAAATTTAACATGTAATTTAAAGCTAAAACCTCTTGTTATCCAAGTACCAGTTCACCGTCCTTGCTATGCCGTCTTCAACGCTTACCACTGGTACAAACCCTAAAACATCATGGGCTCTACTTGTGTCAGCAAGCGAGTGCTTAATATCACCTACTCTAAAAGAGCGGTAATTAGGCTCGTTTAACGAGGAATTATGCAAAAGCAAACCCCTTTCTTCATTCCATCTGATCACACTAGCTTTAATCATCTGATATAGAGAATTAAGACTTGTGCATTTTTCACATGCGATATTTATTACCACACTAGATGTAACAGACTCACCAAATAATTCAACACTAACTTTACTTGCTAGGATATTAGCAAATAAAACGTTGTCAACAAAAGTAAAGTCCCTACTAGTAGTACCGTCACCAAAAATTTCGCACTGCTCACCACTTTTAAGCTTTTTTATCCATCTTGGAATAACCGCGGCATAAGCACCGTTAGGATCTTGTCGAGGTCCAAAAACATTAAAGTATCTAAGCCCTATTGTTACTATTGGAAACAATGAGGAAAACACCCCAGCATATAACTCATTTACTCGCTTAGTGACCGCATAAGGAGAGAGAAGTCGCCCCAAATTATCTTCAGATTTCATGTCGTGGTGATCGTCTCCATACACCGAACTAGATGAGGCATAAACAAAACGTGTTACTCCTTGGTTTTTAGCGGCTGTTAATAAGGTAACAAACCCAGAAACATTAGCTTCATTTGCTTGAACCGGTTGCTCTATCGACCGAGGCACCGAGCCAAGCGCAGCTTGATGCAAAACTACGTCCACTCCCTGACAAACTTCATTCATCAATTCAAAGTCACAAACACTGCCCTCAACAAAGGTACAATGCTCCCAAGCTTTAGCACCTACACTCTCTTTTACCTCTTCGATATTATCTCTGCGACCTGTCGAAAAATTATCAACAGCTATAACCTTTTGACCGCACTTTAATAGCACTTCTAATAAGTGCGAACCTATAAAACCAGCAGCTCCCGTCACCAAAAAACATCGCCTCTGAGACAAATGTGGACTAAAATACGCTAAATTTAGAGACATTTCTTTTACAAGCTCCAATAAACAAAATCTTGCCTTACAGCCGATGGGTCAAGACACGATTTAACATCTACAATGACCCCACCCTCCTTAACCATGTGCTTAAGCTCGGAGTTAGGCATGGCTAAAAAAGGTTTGTGACATACCGCCACCACCAAGCAGTCTAGGTTTTGTAGCTCTTCTCGCTGAACTAAATTTACTCCATACTCTGAGTAACACTGCTCAGAACTGGCGATTGGATCATGCACCAACACACTTGTACCGTATTCCTCTAGCTCTTTAATTAGGTCAGGAACACGACTATTTCTTGCATCTCTAACATTTTCTTTGAAAGTTATCCCCAAAACTCCAATACGAGCTTTTTTAAAGTCTAAACCACTCTTTCCCAGTAATTTTACCACTCGCTGTGCGATAAATATGCCCATGTCATCGTTAATTCGACGACCCGCCAAGATAACTTGTGGATGATAACCCAACTCAAGAGCCTTAGCGGTCAGATAATAAGGGTCTACTCCGATACAATGCCCTCCGACAAGACCGGGAGTAAAAGGTAAAAAATTCCACTTAGTTTTGGCAGCTTCTATGACTTCCCTAGTGCTGATACCAAGTCGGTCAAAAACAATCGCAAGCTCATTCATTAGCGCAATGTTTAAGTCACGCTGAGTATTTTCTATAACCTTTGCAGCCTCAGCTACCTTAATAGATGGAGCACAATAAATGCCGGCTTTTACAATTTGCTCATACACTGAAGCTACTCGAGCCAAAGTGTCTTTTGTATCTCCTGCTACAATTTTTACTATGTTTTGTACCGTATGCTTTACGTCACCTGGATTTATACGCTCTGGTGAATATCCTAGAAAAAAATCAATACTGGGTGTAAGGCCACTAAGTTGAGACAAAAGAGGCCCACAAACCTCCTCGGTTAGACCGGGATAAACGGTAGATTCAAATACAACTACGTCGTTATGCTTGAGGTAAGGCCCAACTACATTGCATGCACCAACAATTGGTGCGAGGTTAGGTTGATTTCGCGAGTCAACGGGAGTTGGTACTCCAACTATAAAAAACGTTACATTCTCAAGCCGTTCAGGGCTAGAAGTAACCTCAAGAGAAGTATTAAGTAAGCAGTCATCAAAGCCCTCTCCAGTTGGGTCAATGCCAGCGATAATGGAAGCAATCTTGTGATGGTCGATGTCAAAGCCGATAGTACCCGGAAATTTCTCTGCTAAAGCCAATGCTAACGGCAACCCTACATAACCTAGACCAATTACAGCTATTTTTTCTGTCATGATTTACTTAAGGCTTTATTATTATATCACCGTAAAGAGAAGTATAACTTTCTACTACGTCAGTTATATCATAGCTTTCTTCTATTCTCTTACGACCCTGTCTACACCGCTCAATCCTATCTGCCTTCAGAAGCGAATATATTTGAAGCCAACCTGCTACTAGTGAATCTACATCTCCCGAGCGCACAATTACCCCCACCTTACCTGTAAGGCTTCGGATATCTCCCAAGTCAGTAGCAATTACCGGTATCTCACAAGCCATAGCCTCAGCTACCACGTTGGAGAATGATTCACCCCACTTAGATGAAACTGTGACAATATCTACGCAATTTATTAGCGCAGGCATATCCTCTCTTTCGCCTAGCAGTGTAGTGTGTTGGTCAATACCACAAGAAACTAGTAACTGCAAAAGCTCTCTATTAGTCCTATCGATTGCTCGACCTGCCATTAAAAATCGAACTTTTTTTACTTTGCCGACTAATACTGATGCGGCTCGACAAAAAAAAGCGTGATCCTTCATCGGATGATAACGAGCAAATAACGCTATGACAAAGGTGTCATCACTTATTCCCAGATCAGCCCGCAAACTATGCCGCATCTGAGGTTGCGGCTGAAAATGTAAAAGATCAATGCCGTTGGGAATAGTAACAGATCGCTTTGATGAAAGCCCGAATCTTTCATGCTGTTCCCGAGCAATCTGAGAGTTATAAATAATGGCCGCAGGAGATTTAGATAAAAATCGAGAAATAGATACAAGAGAAGCTTTTTCTACACCATAGGAGGGAAGTGTTTGAAAAATACTCCATAATACCGGATTACGGATGGCTAAAGTATACGAGCTCATAGTTGCCATTATGTTCGCCAAGTAACTCCACCCATGTATTAATGCGGGGCGATACTGCTTGATAAGAGTTCTTAAGGAAAAAATAGCATAAGGAAGTTGCTTAATGAGTAAAATAGATGGAACGCGGTTCGGATGTATAACGGCAAGATCCAAACCTAAATCAATGACTGGCAACCCTTGACTGATTAACTTATCTTTGGTGCGCCCGCCCCTACCTATTTGCACTACAACAGTGCTAGTTGTTAAAACTGTTTTTGGTAAGTTGGTAATGAGCCGTGCCAACATCAATTCGGTTCCCCCGGTTTGAAGATTATCTAATACGTGGAGTATCCGAAAAGTCATGGTTTACTTATCATGCAGAGGCACTTAATCCAGAGGCACTTAATTCAGGTGATACCTTATGATGAAACACTTGCTTGGGTGTACTATAGTGAATAAATAACTGTAAAGCCTCGTACTTAAAGTAAGGCTAATTTGGACATCATCCCTATGAATACTGGACTAACGAAAGGAGTGCTTATTGAATATCAAACAAAAAGCACAACTATCCGAATCCACCACTCAACTCCCCTAATAGCGCTTTTAAGCGGATGGCAATGGGGAGCAAATACTATTGAAAGTGGCTACATTGTTCTAATGATTTTTGCCGCTTTGTCACTCTTATGCATCGGATTTGTGGCGAGTGGCAGTATTTTATCAAAATTTTTTAAAAAAGAATCAACGGATGCCCGCATAGTTCTTACTACTCTGTGTTTCGGTATTGTACCAACTAACGATTTGGGAATCTCGCCAAATGGCACTACCAGTATAACTACAAGGATTGGCCAGATTGCTGGAGCTCTTTTTCTTCCTGTTGCTATTTTGTTTAGTCTTATTCTGATCCGTATGTCAGTTCCTGTAGCTACGTGGTTAAATCAGCCACTTACCTATCTAGAATATGCCCTACTGGCTGTAATAGGAAACTGCATAGTTCCTGTACCACCTTATGAGGCCGGACTTTTGGTAAAAGACTACCTTCTCTCTGAAGCTGAACACAAAAAAGAGCCTTTTCCGGAATTCGTAGCGACAGAGGGGATAGCTAGATTCGGGCAATGGTTTAGTGCTTCGCTCAGCATTGTGGGGATAATATTAGGTAACTCCCCGCTTATTGTAGCCGGAGGCATTCTTTTTTTTATCAGTTTTCAAATACTCCTTCGTTCTTCTATAACACGAGCCTCGCAAGGCATGTCTGTTGCCGATGTAATGCGACCAGCAGATTTAGTTGACGTGTTAACTCACGGAATGACCATATCTCACGCTCTTAGAGTAGCCCGAAGATCCTTTCAAGAAGTGTTTCCGGTAGTGAATGCCAAAACAGTTATTGGATTAGTAGATCGGGCGACTTTAGTACGATCTCGTTTTCTGCAAGGAGAAGCTTATGTATCGGGCATAATGGAAAAAAAATTCCAAACAATAGATGAAACAGAGATGCTAAGTTCTGTTTTATCTAGAGATAATCAACAAGATAATGAACCTCTTGTGGTCACAAAAGGAAGTAATACAATTTTTGCTGGGTTGCTTCTAGTGAAACCTATTCTCGATAGTTTGATAGTTGAGAGTCTTCCCAAAGAAAATAGAGAGGAGGAATTTTAAATGACCTTGAGTGAAGTTAGTCGCACCATCGTGTCACTTGCGTCATTACTTCCAGTAAATGTTAGAGCTAACTTAGGATACGGTTGTGGACTAATTTGGGGGCTCTTTCCCACTCGAGATCATCACCTTTGTAGATTGCAACAAAGAGCATTTCTTGGAACGTCATCACTCCTAAAAACAGCTCAAGTATTTGCATCAGTAGGGTGCTCAACTTTTGAAACTATAAATTTATTACCGCTTATTTCTGCGCACGAACACTTGATAGAATGTCCCGATTGGGCAGCTATTAAACAGGTGGCAGATAGTAGCGATGGTGTAGTTGCTCTTACTGGCCATGTAGGTAATTGGGATTTACTCGCTGCCTATATGGTAGCAAGAGGTATTCCTCTTTGCGTCGTAGGAAGAGAAGCAAGGAATCGTCATATACAACCCGTTTTAGAGGAAATTCGACAAAAGTACGGCGTTTCGATGATTTGGCGAGCTGACAGACAAGGAGTGCGAACTATTCATAAAACCTTAAAAACTGGAGGTATCGTCGGCGCACTTATTGACCAAGACACGATAGTAAAGAGTATATCGGTACCGTTTTTTGGAAGATACGCAAGAACCCCCTCAACGCTCACAGAGCTAGGACTAAGATTAAAAACAAGATTCGTTTCAATTTTCATGGTTCGCATCGGAATGACCCGGTATCGGATTTACTTTCGAGAGATAACTAACCTTGAGTCCGTAACCTCAGTACTTACAGCTTATCATGCCCATTTAGAGGAGATAATTCGTCTATTTCCCTCACAATGGGTTTGGTTTCATAAACGTTGGAGGAGTACAGAAAATGGCACGAGGTTATCGTCTCGGGCTTATACAGAAGTCCTTAAATCTTTAGTAAACCAACATTAACTATCCAAGCGATTTAAATTTTTATGGCTTAATCACAGTAATCTGAAATTATATAAGTATTGTTTAGCTCCAAGAGCTTTACTTCAGATGAAAAGGTTCGTACTCTCCTAGGTGCGGAAATTAGTACATAGTTTTCTACTTAAAATTTTTTACAAAGAGATATGAGTTACAGAGGCCCCCGAGCAAAAAAATCGCGTTCACTAGGAGTACCGCTCACACCCAAGGCAGCTATTGTGATGGAGAAACGTCCCGCGCCACCTGGTCAGCATGGGGCTCGCCGGCGTAGTCGGTCAGACTTTGGACAACAGCTTTTAGAAAAGCAACGTCTCAAATTTCAATATAATGTAAGTGAGCGTCAGCTCAGAAAATACTTTTTAATTGCTCGAAGTTCAAAAGGCAGTACGGGGGAGCAGTTACTACAGCTTCTTGAGAGTAGACTGGATAATATGGTCTACAGAGCAGGGTTTGCACCAACAATATATGCCGCACGTCAGTTAGTGTCGCATGGTCATATTGAGGTTAATGGTCGTAAAGTAAATATACCGAGTCAGTTAGTCTCTTTAACCGATACAATAGCAATTCGGGAAAAGTCCAAAGCTCTATTAATCATAAAAGAGGCTTTGAGCCGTACCGTAAGACCAACATACGTTGAAACTGATGCTGAAAAATTAACAGCAAAGAGAATCAGAGAGCCTGAAAGCCACGAAATACCTGTATCTTGTAATATTCAGGCTGTAGTTGAATTCTTCTCGAAATAATTAAAACTGAGAGCTAAGCAAGACTGTAATATTAAGAACACAGAGTTTAAGAACACAGAGTTTAAGAACAGAGTGGTACTACCTATGGCTGGCTTTCCATTCTTGGATCGCCGGCCAGTTATAGTAATTAACTTCGGCTAAAGTTAGTCCATGAGCAGGGGCAGTCGGGCCTGCGGCTGTTCTTCGTCTTGACATTAAAATATCAAACATTGGTGCTAGCTTTGGCCAACCCTTGACGCGTGCTACTGCCGTACCAACAATAATACGCACCATATGTTTAAGAAATCCTGAACCTTCTATAAGTATTTGAAGCTCGTCGCCATGATTACTGACACTTATCCCGTCAATAATCTTTACCGAAGATCGAGCCTGACAACCAGCAGCTCGAAAACTTGTAAAATCATGTTCGCCAATTAATGATTCAAGCTCTTGCTGAAGGTGCACTAGTGGTAGCGGAGCAACAACATGCCAAGCACGACCATAATCATGAGTTAAAGGGGTTCTGCGATTTACTATTCTATATAGATACTTCTTTCGTTTAACTCCTTTTCTTGGATGAAAAAAGTTAGGCATAATTGCGGCTCTCACCACAGCTACCTCCCCCTTTAGCAAACTACTTAGGGAATAACTTAACCGCTCAAGGTCTGGAGTATGCTCTATATTAAAACTTATTACCTGACCTAACGCATGCACTCCAGCGTCAGTGCGACCAGCAGCATGTATACACTGAATATTTCCCCGAGTTATAGTCTCTAAAGCTTCGTGTAATACACTTTGTACCGTACGTAAGCCTGGTTGCTTTTGCCAACCATGGAAGCCACTCCCGTTATATTCAATAACTAAGGCAACAGTTGTAATAGAGGAAGTGGTAGAAGTGGCAATAGTAATACACCCAAATGTTTTTATACACTAATTATAGTGGAAAGGCTCTCTGAATTATTTCAATAACGGGATCAATCGCCCCCACATAAAGACCATCAGCGACAGCCCAAAGTGAAATAGCATCCTTAGTTACTCTTACCCTAGCCACATGAATTTCATGGGTACCGACTACCGAAAGATGAGTCGGGAGACCTCCTAATTCATATAGAATGTTACTAGAGCTAGAGGCAATAGCGCGCTCAAAACCTTCCTTAAACTCTTTATTACTAATTTGACAAGTATTGTCCTTGTCACTAGCTACAAACGTTACACTAAGTCCATGACCATGGAATACTGGAACCCTTACGGAAGTCACATTTACAGGTACTGATGCAAGAACTCCACCCTGCTCAAGCTCCTGCATTACTCGCTGTTCCTCAAGAGTATCGCCGTCTTCACCAAGAAGATGAATTTGTGGTATGCAATTAAAGGCTATTTGGGTAGCAAATCGCTCTACTTCTATCGGCTTTTGATTGTAAATCGCCAGCCCCTGCGACCAAAGCTCATCTAACCCATCTTTACCCGCACCAGCAGCACCCTCAAAAGTTGTTACAATCACACGTTTAACCGGTTTAATCGACTGAAAAGCCCTTATAAGCGGCCTAAGGATTATAGATGTAGTAGATGGTACAGTTATAGTGCCTTTGTGACTCACACTAGTTCTATCGGGAAAGAATAAATTACCCTTTATGCAACTGCCAAGATTTATAAGAAGCTTACCGCGATCAATAACTTCCTGCTCAAGATTAGGTGGAGGAGCACCAGAAGAAGCCCACACTAAAACATCTACGTCATCAAGCTCAACTAAAGAAAATTCTGTTACTTCGAGCTCATCGCTCCGAAATCGATATACCTCACCCACAGAATCTTTTGATGCATACAGGCGAAGAGCTCTAAGCGGTAAGGATGAAGAATCAAGTGCAGAGATAAGTTCGCTACCTACAAGGCCAGTTGCTCCAACCAAGCCGAGTACGGGAGAACGTGATGTAAGTGCCAAGCTCCCTTTAACTGAATCTTCTCTTGCTTCCATTTTTAATACCTAAAGTTTCTTCCTTTAGGTACTTATACCGGATTAATCACTAATTTGTCACATCCAGTGTTTGAAAGATTAAGAGTTAAAAGTATTCCTGACTGTCAGCAAAACAAGCACGCTGAGCCTTTTCCAATTGAACTTTAAGTTGATGAGCATCAAACGGTTTAGCTACCAATCCTAATGCTCCAGCTGCCGTAGCTGCTTTAGCATTTTCGAGAGAAGGGTCAGATGTAATGACTAATGCTATTTTACCCTCAAGTAATCCTTCATCACGGAGCTTAGCAATTAACTCAGCGCCGTTATCACCTGAAGGAAAGTGATAATCTATAAAAAGTATCGAAAAGCGATCAGGGTTGACCTTAATCATTGTGTAAGCATCAAGCGTATTAGAAAATGTTGTAATATTTTTATATCCAAGTCCTCGCGATAATAATCGCTCAAGTACAAGTGAGTAATGACTACTATCTTCAACGATCAAAACTGAGGCAGTTCGTGGATCGATGGATGGGGCTGAAACTGACATACACAATCCGCGGAATAATAACGTTACAGTAAATTCCTACAATCTATTTATACGACGCCTTTCAGTGATGCTTAGATTCGAAATGCTCCCATTCATTTTTAAATAACATCTTAGGTATAATGACTAAGAACCAAGACTCATCTTCATCAAGCTATCTAGAAGGTAAAAACCTAGCTGTTACTACCAAAGGTGGCGAAGAAGTAGTGCCGTGTGTTACTCCCAACCATTACAAAGCAATTCGAACCATTTTACGGCAAGACTGCCTGATAACCGATTCTCACATAATAGCCCAAGCAGCGTTTTGTGAAGCTATGGTGGTTAGAAGCGGTTTAGGTTTAACTTCTCGCAATGCTACAGTTCACGGTATCATAGCTCCAAGTATTGAAGGTGCTATCGTTGCAGCTACTCTCCGCCATCTTCATCACGGAGGATGCGACGTTTCTGTCACTATTTTAGAAAACAATTCTGAAATTCCAGAATTTCTAACAGAGATTGCACCCCTGGTACCCTTAGAAATAATTCTAAATGCAAAAAACGCTACCAATCCTCCTAATGTTTTTTCAGATGGATTTAACCTTAACCCTTTGTGGCAAGCGATACTTATAGGTGTGCCTTTAGAATATACTTTTCCGTTACAAGTTTCTTCCGTTATCAATGACAGCCCAGTGGCTGTTCATAGTATAGGTATCTCTTATGGAGTGAACCCACTAGATGGAACCACGAGCGGTGACGCGCTTTGTTCAGCCACCACACTGGCACTAGGACTGCCTTTAACTGGTAATATTTTAGCTCCGAACTGGACAGGAAGGCTCTACGTAGCCGACATATCCATACCACAACCCCTTGTTCAACAGTTTGGATATAAAATTGGTCAGCCCTTTAGCGAACAACCAGTTCAGCAACTAATTTGGTAATTTTCTTTAGACTGACTAGCTTTAGCAGGTATACCATATAAGGTCCATTTAAAACCTTGTTCATGATTACCATCAAGTAACATTATAACCCATCCTGGTTTAGGTGTTGATTGCATCCCATCGCTTAACAGTTTAAGCACTTCGCCGTCTGTTGTTCTTATTATGTCGATTCCAGAATGGCGCTCATCCCAGTTATCAGGGCGGAAAGGATGAGAAACCAAGTGCTGAGTTGCAACAAAACCTCTAGTTTTATCATTCCCATTTGAAATACTTACTGATGATTTTGGAGAAATCTCACCACAAACAACTTCCTCGTAACGCCTGTGAAGAACCGCATCTACTACTACTTTTTTACTACTCATGCCTATCCAAAAACATAATCATAATACTGTCGAATACTGTCGAAAGTGCGCTACTCACCGCCATTTTAGAACTAAGAGCCTATTTGTTCATAAATCTGCATCCCAAAGAAAGGTGAGGGGCCTTCACGAACATCTCGCATCATCTCAGCAGCTTCCTTGGATTCAACTGTAGACCACCGGATATTTGGCTCGCCCCTAGCACCAGGAGCTTCAATACCTATCGGCACTAAATACATTTCTCCTGGCATAACATCTACGTATGCAATCAACCTAACTATATCAACAGTTTGTTTACGACTAGATGATACTCGCTGAGCTTGCTTTTTTACATCATCAAAAGAACGAGAAATTACCCATCTTTTTTCTTGCGCTCCAGGACAAGCATATACTTCTTGACCTGAACTAATAATTCGCTCTAGCTCAAATAAGTAATCAATACTCATAATTTTGCCTTTCCTACAATTAGATATAGATATTCAAGTAACTGAAATTAATCTGCTGGGTCGATTCGATCTTTTAATTCTTTGCCTAGCTTAAAAAATGGTAACTTCTTGGGAGATACAGGGATTTTTTCTCCAGTCTTTGGATTTCGACCCTCATACCCCATGTAATCTTTGACTACAAAACTCCCAAATCCGCGAATCTCTATTCTGCCTCCTCCAGCTAGAGTATCCTTAAATTTGTCAAGTATTAATTGTATAAGCTCTTCAGCTTGAGGAGCAGGAATCTGTCCCCGTGATGAAAGACGTTCTATTAATTCTGACTTATTCACCGACTAACCCTCGAATGTAACTGAACTTTGCTAATTGAAATTAATAATATAAGACTTTTAGTTATTTACTTACCAACTCTATGACATGAGTCTAAAACTACCACCAAAAACATGCTAGAGTCTTATAATCATTACACCCTACACTCTCAAAAAACCTCAAGCCTTTAAAATTAGCAATACCAACAATTTAATTTTTAATTAAATCAATCAAAGTAATCAACTCTCTACATCTCTACGATGCTTTAACTTTGTGCTAGAGATTCACAATAAGCTCAAATTATTTAATTGTTAACAGACAATTGTTAACAGGCGATACTGTCAATATGCGATACGACAGCACCCTGACGTATATTCATCGTCCGATGCAGAGGTATACCATCCACGCTCGGAAAGAGAGAAGCTACAGATTCATAATTACGATATGGAATAAAAACCACATGCTTGCTACCTTGCCGGCTCAGCCCGGATAAAAGCACTCCCATATTAGTAAGAAGAGGTGGGCGCAAATCAAGAGCCAGAGGATTCATCTCTGCACTGTTTCCCAAATACACATGAAACTGGTGCGGAGAGAGATAGTTTTGAGTAACAATCAAATGATGGGTGTTACTGTCACTCGCAGTATTGTCAGTCTTATGTTTTATAAATTCACCACAAAAGAATACAACTTGAGCACGGGACTCAGCTCGAATAAATACTTCATCGAATGAAATGGACTTAACAAGACCTCCCTTAAGTCCTTCAAGATATTTTGGTACTTCATAATGACGCACCTCTACGCCATCTATATGTAGTCTTCTTATGGTAGCATTGAAGCTAAAACCAACATGAGATACCGCTGAATCATTAGAAGAAATAGAAAGATGCCCCTCTACAAGAACCTGTCCCGCACTATTCTTACTCCACGCATTACCAGAGGAATCGGTAAAAATAAAAATAGGCAAATAGTCTGGAATGTTTAATGACTCCTTTAAAGCTCTTTTAATATCCTCAACTCGAGCCGGAGGAACCCGTTCACTAACTGAAAACCAATAAAGATCGGTTAATACGTGGTGAGGAAGTGCAGGGAAATCACCAAAGCTACTATAGTTCTCTACAGGCAGTTGATCGGTATCTTCTTTATTAAAAACAGGTACACGAAAAATAGTTTCAGTTTCAATTTTATTAGCTGGTTTTATTTCAATATTCGTATACTGAGCTGAGTCCCTACTCATACCACGAGACCACTTCCCAGCTTGAGACTTGCTTGTACCCCGTAAAGAATTTTTAGGAACAGCATTCCCAGCAATAATTACCCCTTTAGGAATACGGTACTCATCTTCAGTAGATAGTTCTACAAGTCCGTTAGCCTGATACGGAGAGAATGCTTTTTTTATTGACTGTGTATCTTCATCTACCATAAAAAACTTTTTCAGCAGTATTTAGTGGTATTTCGTATTAATAAATAACCATGAACACACCACTACCTTTAATAAAGTCGCCTAAATGAAGAAAATTGCTACAAGCCACTAAATAATCCAAAAATTACCTTACTTTTTAATAGAATCATCTAATATATCCCAAAGCTCTCCTTTGCGCTCTATAACTGACCGAGCAATTACTTCCTTGTGGTCATCTTCGTTGCGAACCAATTGTCGCAATGAAGCCGCTACCTTTCTTTTTGCCCCCTGCACAAACGCTCTGGCCATCCTTATTAAAAGCTCTGTCTCTGATGCTGATGAAGAGCCTTTTTTTTGCAGTAACGCGGTAATACGACTAAGCACTGAAAGAGAAACAAATAGGTGTATAGACGCATCTGCAAGTCGTGCTAATGTTAATTGTTCATGGACAATGGAGCCACGATACTTACGAACAGTACGCTCAGCCGCAGAACCTAAACGAGCCGCAAAACTCACTATAACCTTGCCTTCTTGGTGCAATCGGGGGTCTATATGCACAAGAATACGCTCTTCAGCTGGAAGCACGCTTCCTATTTTTTTAGCTGCATATTCCCTTAATATTTCGAAACCGCGAATTGGTTCGCTTGCAAATCGAGATATTCCAGTAATGAGCTCCTTTAAATAATCTCCTACTCCTCTTAAACCAGCGAGTGCTATGTAAAGCCTGAGAATCTCATTTGTTCCCTCAAATATAAGATTTATACGACTATCTCGTACAATAATCTCATACGGATAGTCACGCATAAATCCCGATCCACCAGCAATCTGCAATGCCTCATTTGCGACGCTCCATAAAGATTCGCTAGCGTAAACTTTGCTAATCGCGGCCTCTACCGAATAGTCGCTAGATCCAGAATCAATAGCGTGCCCTACAACTTGCACAACACTTTCTGTAGCGAAACACCGCATTGTCATATCTGCTAGTTTATCCCGTATTATCGGAAACTCTATCAATTTTTTCCCGAATTGGGATCGATCAGATGCGTATTTAGTTGCATTTGAAATCGCCCTTCGCATTGCACCAACACAACCACCTCCGAGACCAGTCCTACCGCTGTTTAATATTGACATGGCAATTCTAAATCCCTCTCCCTCAACTCCTAGTAAAGCATCCGCCGGTAGCTGTGTATTATTAAAAGTGACTGAAGTAGTAGCCGATGCCCTTATCCCCATTTTATCCTCTTTTGATCCGGAGACCACTCCGCCCCATTCTCTTTCAACGATAAAAGCGCTTAACTTTGGCTCACTACCATCACCACCTTCCTTCTCATCATGTCGTGCAAACACCGTAAAAAAATCGGCGAAGGCGCCATTAGTTATCCAAATTTTTTCACCATTTAAAATATAACCACCATTTTCAGAGCGAGTTACTTTAGTTCGTATTGAAGCAGCATCTGAACCAGAAGAGGGCTCAGTAAGGCAAAATGCAGCTATTTTTTCACCAGTTGCTAACGCCGGCAGATACCGAGTCTTTTGTGCAGGACTTCCAAACAATAAAAGACCCTTCATCCCTATAGAACTATGTGCACCAACAGTTAATGCAGTTGAACCATCAAATTTTGATATCTCTGCCAAGGCTCGAGCGTAACTTACAGAAGACATGCCAAGGCCACCGGATTCTTGGGGAATAATTAATCCGAATAAACCAAGCTCTTTTAAGGCTAGTATAAACTCATCAGGCTGTGCACCTCTTAAATCAAAATCACGAAACTCACTACTATAGTCAGTCATGAATGATTTAACCGACTGAACCACAAGAGCAAGTGTTTCATGCTCATCTTCGGGAATCCAAGGAAACGGGAAAACACCACCTACTTCAACTTCACCTAAAAATAACGCTTTTGCCGCGCTACTTTGAGCTACTCCCATAACCCCCTCCCTAAATTATCTGCCTCTTGTTATGATTCTAACTCAAAGACTACATTATCATTATTATTTGCGAACTTTCACAATGATATTCTCACGAAGTGTAAAAGTTAGGTAAGGTTATAAGTTATATGTTAAGACAATTAGAACAGTATACTGTTTAGGTGAACCCGTTCGTTAAAATAAATAATCCAAAAAAAAAAAGCATACCCAAATTACCTAAGTGAACCACCAAAATTACCTTAAACCAACTAAGCATCATTTCCTAAATGTGCTACGTTTAAGAGCCTTAGATAATATGCGGCTTCAATCATCATCACTAAAGTTAATCTTATCGGGATTATTATTTTATCTTCCAACCGCAGATGTCTTTGCTCAGGTAAGAACCACTCCCGTATCATCTGAATTAGTTACTCCAGCATCGCAACCAGAATTGCAAGGGCGCAAAATTCGTTCTATCGACATTGTTCTATTAGATGTGTTTGATGGTGATAATCTAGGTTCTGCCTATGAAATCATAAATAAAGCTAAAATAAATACTCGTAAGGAAGTTATCGCAAGAGAGTTAAGATTTAAGGTAGGCGCTCTCTACGATGAATTTACCGTAAGAGAAAGTGCAAGACAGCTTAGAACTCTCAGATTCTTCCAAAACCCAATGATAAGAGGATTTCCCGTCGGTGAACACGAAGT
>JBIKUX010000068.1:0-4191 GCA_044347345.1 Bdellovibrionota bacterium
GACCTGCTCACGCTGTTTCTTAAGAGCCTGCTCTTCCTGCCGCTGTGTAGCACGGATGAAGTCATTGATCAAGCCCTTTTGATATCGCTTGGGCGTATACCTCAACATCTCAACCACAGTGCTCTCAAGATAGCCTGCGGCATAGGAGTGATTGCCATAGTTGTTGAGACTGGCATCGTTGAACGCCTTGAGAACAATCTTCATCGTGTCCTGATTCTCTGTAGTCCACATTCCCATCTAGTGCTCCTTGTTTGCTAGTGTCTGTGTAGTATAGCACCTTTCGGTGCCCTTGTCAACCTAGTAGGCATTTTACAACAATGCCAGGACCTCTGTCAAACCTATTGTAGGGATTGCCCCGTGTTACTGTGACATTGTCTTTGCCTGCTGCCTTTTGTAGGGCGCGAAGCAGGACTCCGTTGTTGTCAAAGTAGCATTTGACACGACGCAGAGAGCCTGTATAGGACCTATGGGGCACGGGCTTGTCTGTCCAAATATCTGCACCAGTTGTATGCTTGCGGATGATTTTACGAACTTCGGTAGTGGTTAACATTTATGTCGCTCCTTTTGTTTAGTGTGTATACAGTATAGCAAATATCAATAACCCTGTCAACCTTTGGGTTTCTTAGGTCCCCACTGTGGCAGATTAGCAACATCCGGCACTCTGCCCTTCTGTAGTATATGCGCCACAGTCCACTCTAATACTTTATTCATACTCTGCTCCTTAGTCAGTATGGGGACCGATGTTACGGATCCGCTCTAGTTCATCAATCAAATCGTCGTCATCTGTGGGTTCATCTCTATATGAGTCCCACTCTGCCATACGATCGGTGATAGCATAAAAGTCATCTAGTTCTGCTCCTACGATAGTCCTAATCTCATCTATGTCGGCATTAGCATATTCTCTATAATCATCATCAAACTCATCCTCGTTGCCTGTAACCTTGCCACAGAAAGCCATACCGGGCTCATCATAGAAAGCCTCTACTTCATAACCCGCCGCACAAAGCGCCTCATATACAGCAACGGGAGGAGCCCAAGCACTATCAAACATGAAAACAGCGGTATTACGATCCGCTCTACCAACTTCACCTTCTACCTCCCATTTCGTGCCCCAGTTAGAGACACAGAAGTCATAGTTCCACTCACCATTGGGCAAGGGCACAAAAGTCTCACAGAACTTACCGTCATTGAAGGCTAATACAGCAAGATCAATTTTGCGTGGATCTTTATGCTTCAAAGTCAAGTGATTTGAAACCCAGTTAGGCATCGTATGCTCCTATTCGTCGTTGAGTTCGAGCTGCTCGTCGTACCAATTGTCGTTGATCTGATCTTGATAGTTCTCCATGAGTTCACCGCAGGCAATGTCTACCCAGTCCAGAGGCACTCTGTGCTTGTTAGCAATCTGCTGGAAAGTGAGCAGACCCCGCTCAATGTCCTCTTGTATACCGATAATTACATCTCTCATCTATCGCTCCTTAGTGTTTCAGTGTGTTCACATTATAGCAACTATCAATACCTGAGTCAAGCGTAGGGTCTTTACATGCTCCAGTATGCTTCTGAACTAGGACTAGCGGCAAAGTGAGTGTCAAATCGCTCCTCATACTCCGCACCCGTCATCAAGTTCCGTCGCTTTACCATAGTCTTGTGTATCTCATAACGATAACCCTTCTTGCTGGCGAAAGTGTATCGCATGGTGCTGTCTAAGCCCTCCAAGTCATTGGTGTCAAAGTCCTCTTTGAAGACCATGCGCTCTCCTACTCGAGTCCTAGCGTCCTTCTTGTAAGCGATTACAGTCAACATAGTCTACTCCTTAGCAGTCTGGATCAAAGTCGTGCCACTCTTGTGCCTCATCGGGCTGACCATCTTCATCCTCATCGTTATCAAGCCAGGTAATATAGTCATTACGGCGAGCAAAATCCGCTACTTCACTCTCACTCAGGTAGCCCAACAAGTCCCTAATTAAGGTGTCCTTGTCGATCATGCCGTCCTCTACAAGGCTTATGAGTTCGCAGGTGTATCTGCGGCTGCGATAACTATCATGTTGTGTCCACATATGTCGCTCCTTAGTGTTTCAGTGTAAGCACATTATAGCAAATATCAATAACCCAGTCAAGTGAAAGGGCTTTCGCCCCCTCCCTCAGTCCATTCTGCTGTTAGCGTAGGCCTTAACGCCCAGATGCTCTGTGAGGAACTTGGCCGCGGCCTCGGCAGCCGCCTCAGCGATGTTAAGGCTTTGGCAGTTAGTATAACGACTTGCACTCATCTCAAGCCCACCGCCATATGCCTTGCGGAACCCTGCCTTAAGCAGAGCCTTGCCCATCTTAGTGCTACCTTTCTCGTAGACAGTGATGCGAGCGAACCCGCAACAATCCCTGTCCCCATACTTAGCAAAGGCGTCTTGTGCGGCCTTACGGGCGACATCGTGCATAACAGAAACAGCAAGCTCTACAGTGTTAAGGGTGTCTTTGCTCATTTGTTGCTCCTTTTGTTTAGTGTGTAGACAGTATAGCAAATACCTAATTCCCAGTCAACCTAAGGGTCTTTGTTGTATCATAACAACATACTCTTCCATCTCTGCTAGTCGTTGCTCATACGCCACAATCTGGCACTCTGCGTTCAAAGCCTCTACACTGCCAGGCTCAAAACTGTCCACAAAGCGATTCATGTCGTATTCAAACTCCATAATGTCCTGCTCAGCCATCCATTCTGGGTAACGCATGTCTGCTCCTTGTTGTTTACTGTAAGGCTATTGTAGCATAAATCAATAACCCGAACAAGCATATGGTTATTATCCATGCCACAATGTTAACGAACCATAGTGTCAAAATGCCATACTCTGTTGTACAATACTGACACCGAGTTGACCACATGCTTACAGAGTTCATACAGCGAAAACATAGCATTAGTCGCCCCTCACATCAGTGTTCAACTCGGGCCGTAACTCACGCCTAATCTCTACTTCCCTCTTGTGTGCTATAGCCTTGCCCCGTAGCAATTCTACAACACGAATCTCTATATCTTCCTTGCATGCAAGATCTCTTAATGCTCTACACAGAGCCCAGTCCTTAGTCTCAGTCTTTGCCCTGTAGAAGTGTTTAGCGGCACGAGCACGAACTGACTTCAATACAGTAGTCTCAGTCTTAGCAGTGACTCCAATGTAGCGGAGTCCGTTTACTACAAGCATATAGACAATGTGCGTACGATCTGAACGCCGTTTACGTGTAGTCTTTTGCACTAGTTGCTCCGTTTTGCTTAACATGTCATTAGTATAGCAAAATGAGCTCCCACTGTCAAATTGTGGCTCTTTTGCCACACCGGCACTCCCTCGTGCTAGATCATATAACTTTGACTGTTATGAGTTATATATTATAGTATTTGTAGTGTTATGAGTTATAGTATATGTAATCTATACTGTTATGAGTTGTATATACTGTAGTGTTATAGTGTATATACAGTGTAACCTTGGTGCCCGTAGCCGGACTTGAACCAGCACGCCCTATGGGCGAGGGATTTTAAGTCCCTTGTGTCTACCTATTTCACCATACGGGCATTTTGGTGCCCCCTCACGGAGTCGAACCGCGCACCAACGGATTATGAGTCCGCTGCTCTAACCAAGCATGAGCTAAGGGGGCATGTAAAACTGTGTGTCTATATTACTTATTGTATACGAAAAATGGGGTCAAATCAAGTGATTTTGGCCAGATTTGATCAGATTTCGCGGCAAATTTCCAACGGTTTTCTACAGTTTTGGCAGGATTTGAACCTGGTCTGACGACAGGCTATGCTCAAATACTTTCTCACATATTCCCAAAGTTTTCTCACATATTCTCATCATTCCCACTCATTTCTCACCTAAACCAGCCCTGTCTCCACAGTGTTTTCCAGTCCGCACCGCAGTCCTTACAGCTATAAAAACCGTTGGGTAGTTCTGGAGTAAGCAGGATCTCAAGCCAAAATCCAATGACTGCGCCTAGCGCGAAACAGACTAGGGCACCTAGCGCAATCCATACAGCGGGGTATTTGGTTTGAGTAGTCATAGTAGGATCTGCCTGTTATGGGTCATGGCTACAGCGGGGTTTTCACGTTACTCTACAGGTTTTCTTATGTGGTAGACCTGGACAAGTTTCTTCTATGCAGTCTAGGTATTTGATCAGTCCTTGACTAGATCTTTCTATCTGTATATAGCGTTCA